>JBFWUM010000004.1:111591-114006 GCA_050247255.1 Vicinamibacterales bacterium
GTGAGGAACACGCCCATCCAGCCGACGACGGCGCTGAAGAACGGGAACGCGCTTCCGGTGCCGGCGAGGGCCAGGCCGAGCGTCGACGTCATGCCCGAGTAGTTCATCAGGTACGCCACGGCCAGCATTGCCGCCGTCGTCACCAGGGCGAACTTCAACTGCTGGAGGGTCACGACGTAGGCACGCACCACGCGCGACGGCCTCAGCCTGAGGACCACCGCGGTGGCCAGGATCGCCAGGAAGCAGGCCGTGCCTGACGCGCTCAACCAGTTGAGCGTGAAGGTGGCCGCGTACGGGGATGCGTCGGCGACCACGGGAGGCATCCGCAGAATCGCGTTGTGCAGCCCCGGCACGATCATGCCGTTCAGTCCGGTCGGCGCCCTCGGCACGAACGACGGCATGAGCCCGTCGGTCCAGCGATCGATGGCGCCCTTGATCGAGGGCTCTCCCCAGGCGAGCACGAACACGACGAGCAGCAGGTACGGCATCCAGGCCATGACCACGTCACCGGGCTGACAGGCCGCCTTGCGCTCGGTGGGCGGCGTCTCATGCCGCATGATCGCGGCCGGCGTCCAGTACTTCAGGACGAAGGCCATCACGACGATGCAGGTCAACGAGCTGAGAATGTCGGTCAGCTCGGGCCCCATGGTGTTCGAGACATAGAGCTGGACGGCGGCAAACGACACGCCGCACGCCAGAATCGCCGGCCATACCTCCCGCGCGCGCCGCCAGCCGGCCATCACCACGACCAGGTAGGCGGGGATGACCACGGAGATCGCGGCGCACAGGCGGCCGACCATCGCGCTCAGCGACAGCAACGGCAACCCGGTGACGTTGGCGAGCGTGACGACCGGAATGCCGATCGAGCCGAAGGCCACGGGAGCGGTGTTGGCCAGCAGGCAGATGCCGGCCGCGTAGAAGGGCGAGAAGCCGAGGCCCGCCAGCATGGCACCGGCGACCGCGACGGGCGCGCCGAATCCGGCCGCGCCTTCGATGAAGGCGCCGAACGAGAACGCGATGAAGAGCGCCTGCAGGCGGCGGTCGTCGGTCAGGCTGGCAACGGACTGCTTGATGATCTCGAACTTCCCGGCATCGACGGCCAGCCGGTACAGCATGATCGACGCGAACACGATCCACGCAATCGGAAACATGCCATACGCCGCGCCGTAGGTCGCGGCGATGAGCGCGAGCGAGACCGGCATCCCGTAGATGCCGACGGCGACGATCAGCGCCGACAAGAGCGCGGCCAGGGCGGCCTGCCATGCCTGGCGGCGCAACACGCCCAGCATGATGAACAGCACGACGATCGGCACCGCCGCGGCGATCGCGGAGCCGCCCAGGCTCGCCGCGACAGGCTCATAGTCGTGTTGCCACACTCCGGTGCGCCTCCATTCAGGTGCGATGGCCTCAGCTGCCGATGAAGTGCGGTGGCCGGCGGCCGATGGTCGTCAGCCCCTCATACGCGTCCCGTGTCGAGAAGATCATTTCGAGGCCGCCGAGCTCGAGCTCGAGCGCCTCTGCAAGCGGCAGGCTGGCGCCGCGCTCGATCAGTTCCTCGGCCATGCGCAGCGCGATCGGCGCCTTTGCGGCCAGCGCCTCGCCGATGCCCGCCGCCGGTTCGCTGCCACGCGTCTTCCCCGCCAGCCAGGCATCCACCCGGCTGGCCTCGAACCAGGCGGCCAGCGCGGTGAGTTCGGGCGGCACGGCGCGGGGCTGTCGCCGGCCGTCGCCAAGGTGAGCCACCGCGCGCGCAATCGCGGCATCGAGCTGCGCCGGCGCCACGACCTGATCGATCAGCCCGATGGCCTGCGCGCGCTCGGCGTCGAGCCGTTCGCCGGTGAGCACCAGCCACTTCGCCAGTCCAACGCCGATGCGCCGCGTCGTGCGCTGCGTGCCGCCGAGGCCGGGATAGATGCCGATGCCGGTTTCGGGAAAGGCGAATGACGCGTCCGGCGTGGCCACGATCAGGTGACAGGCGAGCGCCAGTTCCAGCCCGCCGCCCAGCGTCAGCCCTTCGACGCGCGCGATGACCGGTTTCGGGGCGGACGCGATCAGTGCCAGCAGCTCGTGGCCCCGGCGGGTGAAGCCCGTGGTCCGATCGAGCCGGCCCTTGTCGATGTTGGCAATGAAGAACCCGATGTCGGCGCCGGCAATGAAGGCGCGTCCGCGCCCGGCAATCACGACCCCGCGGACGTCGGGGTTGGCGAGCGCATCGCGAAGGGCGCTGCCAAGCTGCGAGACGACCGCCTCGTTCAACGCGTTGAGCTTGTCCGGACGGTTGATGGTGATCGTCGCAATGCCGCCGGCCATCTCCGTGCGCACGACGCTGAAGGAGAACGGCGCGCCCACGCGCGCCTGGCCGGCCAGCACCCGCGGCAGCGCCACGCCCCACCGCCCCGCCGCCTGTTCCGCCAC
>JBFWUM010000005.1:0-113432 GCA_050247255.1 Vicinamibacterales bacterium
GAACACTTCTGCCCCTGGTACTCGAACCCGCCGCGGACGATGGCGACAGCCAGCGCCTGCACGTCTGCCGATGGATGCGCGACGATGAAGTCCTTGCCGCCGGTTTCGCCGACGATGCGCGGGTAGCTGCGATACCGCCCGGTATTGGCCCCGACGGTCTTCCACATGCTGTTGAAGACCGCGGTGCTTCCCGTGAAGTGAATGCCGGCCAGCGAGGGCGAGTCGAGGAGCGCTGCGGAGATCTGGGCGGCATCGCCAGGGACGAAGTTGATGACGCCGGGAGGCAGCCCCGCGGCTTCGAGCAGCCGCATGACGTAATAGGCGCTCACCATGGCGCTGGAGGCCGGTTTCCAGACCACGGTGTTGCCCATCAGCGCCGGTGCCGTCGGCAGGTTGCCGGCGATGGCGGTGAAGTTGAAGGGCGTCACCGCGTAGACGAAGCCCTCGAGCGGCCGGTACTCGACCTGGTTCCAGACCGCGTGGGTCGAGAGCGGCTGCTCCGCGTACAGCTCCTGGGCGTAGGCCGCGTTGAAGCGCCAGAAGTCGATCAGTTCACAGGCCGAATCGATCTCCGCCTGGAACGCCGTCTTCGACTGTCCGAGCATGGTGGCGGCGTTGAGCGTCGCGCGCCACGAGGTGGTCAGCAGCTCGGCGGCGCGCAGGAACACCGCCGCCCGATCCTCCCATCGCCACGATCCCCACTCACGACTCGCCGCGGCAGCCGCATCGATCGCCTGCTGCACGTGCTCCGGCCCGGCGACGTGCCAGTCGGCGAGCACGCGCGCATGATCGTGAGGCATGACGGCGCGCTGCGTCGTGCCCGTGCGAATCTCACGTCCGCCGATGATGAGCGGGATATCGACACGCTCGGACGCTAACCGCGCGAGCGTGGCCTTCAGCTCGGCGCGTTCGGGCGATCCAGGCAGATACGAAAGGTTTGGCTCGTTAACAGGCGGTGGGACGCGGGGCGCGCCGGAGAGGGACATGCTGGCGATCCTAATTCAGAATTCAGAATGCAGAATGCAGAATGATCCGAAGAGGTTCACGAAGCGGATTTTGCGACGTCGCGCTGGAGGTTCTCGAAAAACACGCACGTTCAAGGCGGCATCATACCTGCTCATGATCGATGCATGTCCACCAGCAACGGCGACGACATCCGTAGGCGGTCCTTTGACTTTGGATGCAAGGTCGTAGGTGCGTCGCTGACGTTCACCAGGCCCGGAGCCTGGCGGGTGTTTGATCAATTGGTGGCAAGCGCCACGTCGGTTGGGGCGAATCTCGAAGAGGCGAAGGCAGCGTCCTCGCGGAGGGAGTTCATCCGCTACTGCGAGATCTCGCTGCGGGAGGCACGGGAGTCGCTCTATTGGCTGCGGGTCTGCCTAACGGTATCACTGCTGCCGCCGGAGTGTGGATCCCTCCGCGACGAGACAGACCAGATCGTCCGCATCCTGACGACCATCGTCCTTCGCTCGAAGACTCGCTCGTAGTTCAATTCTGAATTCTGAATTCTGAATTCTGAATTGCTACGGCCTCGCCGGCTCGATATCGACCGTGATGTTCCGCCACTTCTGCTGCCGGAAGCGGCCGTAGCTCAGGATGCATCGCGTGAGGTGGCCGAGGACGATGGCCAGCCAGATGTCGTTCGGCTGCAGCCCGCGCGTGGCCTGGAAGATGGTGCAGAGGCCGAGCGGCACGACGATCTGCGACACGATCGAGATGACCAGCGGGCTTCGCGTGTCGCCCGTGCCCTGCAGCGCGCCCGTGTAACAGAGCGCGATGGTCACGAACAGGCCTGACACGCTCAGGTAGGCGAGGAGGCTCCGCCCGATGGCCAGGACGTCCGGGTCGGTCATGCCGAACACCGCCAGCAGGTAGCCTGGGATCAGCACGAACATCGACCCCACCGCCACCGCAACCCCCAGCCCGATCCGCGCGGCGACGCGCACGCCTTCGCCGGCGCGCTCCATATTGCCGGCGCCGAGGTTCTGGCCGGCAAACGTGGCCGACGCCCCCATCAACCCGACCGAGGTCCACGTGATCAGCGAGAACAGCTCGGTGTAGCTGACCGCGTAGGCGGCCTGGGCCGCCGCGCTGTGCTCGAGCGAACCGATGAACCGGAGCAGCAGCACGCCGGCCACGTTCATCGCAATGCCCTGCACGCCGGTGGGCAGCCCGAAACGGAAGAGCGACTTCACGATCGTGAAGTCGAACTTCCGGCTCATGCCCGGCTCGAAATGGATCACCGAGTCGGGGCGGAACAGCCGCCAGACGCCGTAGATGCCGACCGACGTGCTGCTGGCAATGGTGCCGTAGGCGGCGCCGACGGTCCCGAAGGCAGGAATCAGGATGACGTTGAAGACGACCGTCAGCACGGTCATCGCAATGCCGAGCCGCAGCGGCGTCTGCGGATCGCCGGCGGCGCGGAAGGCGCCGCTCAGCATGAAGAAGAGGACCATGCCGATGATGCCGATGAACATCATCCGCAGGAACGGCAGCGCTTCCGCCTGCACCTCAGGCGCCGCGTTGATCAGGTCGAGCAGCGCGGGCGCGGCGACATAGCCGATCGCCGCCAGGACGAACGACAAACCGAAGGCGGTCAGGAAGGCCTGGTAGACGACGCGGTTGACCTTCTCGGGCTCGTTCGCCCCCGCGAACCGGGCGACCAGCACCGCCATCCCGGTGAACAGCGAGCTGACGAAGACGATGACGACGAGGAAGATCTGCCAGCTGACGCCGATCGCGGCATTGGCGGTGAAGCCGACGAAGTGCCCGACCATCGCATGATCAATGATCCCCTGCAGCCCCGCGATGACGTTCTGCAGCATCGTCGGCCACGCCAGCTTCCAGACGGCGCCGCCGATGGGCCCCTCGATGATCGAGCGATCGAACTTGCTGGGTTTCGCCGTGACCTGTGACACCGGAACGGGGGAGTGTACTACGGCATTGGCGATTGGGGATTCGCGAATTGTGAATCGCTGGAGATTGATGATTGGCCCGCGCAGTCTCCCGGGAGCGGGCACGACAGACGGCCCGGTAGCCTGAGGCCACTGCGCAGGCGGAGCGGGTGAGCTGAACGCCGATCTCGTCATGGACCGCGTCTTTCGAGATCTGCGTTTTCGCGAACTTCAGGACATCAACTGCAAACTTCTTCGTGCGAGCGCGCAGATCGCAAATCGCGCAATCCTGATTAGACGTCCAGCTCCTGCGCCTCGTCGGCGCGGTCCATGATGAACCGGAAGCGGGCCGAGGCGTCCTTCCCCATCAGCTCGTTGATCACGCGGTCGGTGACGATCTGGTCGGCAATCTCGACGCGCAACAGGCGGCGCGTCCTCGGGTTCAGCGTCGTTTCCCACAGCACCTTGGGCATCATCTCGCCCAGCCCCTTGAACCGGGTGATGTCGGCGTGCGCGCGCCCGTTGCCGTGCAGCTTCAGGATCCGATCGCGGTGCGCATCGTCCAGCGCCCAGTAGGTGTCCTTGCCGATGTCGATGCGATAGAGCGGCGGCTGGGCCAGGAAGACCTTGCCGGCGGCGATCAGCTGCGGCAGGTGGCGGTAGAGGAACGTCAGGAGCAGGGTGGCGATGTGATGGCCGTCGGAGTCGGCGTCGGCGAGGATGATGATGCGGCCGTAACGCAGCCGGCCCAGGTCGAAGCTCTTGCCCATGCCGCAGCCGAGCGCGGTCACGAGATCGGCCAGCTCCTTGTTCTCGAGCACCTTGGCGAGCGTCATCCCCTCGGTGTTCATCACCTTGCCGCGCAGCGGCAGGATGGCCTGCTTCGCCCGGTCACGCCCCTGCTTCGCCGACCCGCCGGCCGAATCGCCCTCGACCACGAACAGCTCGCTGTCATCGCGGCCGGACTGGCTGCAGTCACTGAGCTTGCCAGGCAGGTTCAGGCGGCCGGTCGTCGCCGTCTTGCGCGTCACCTCCGCCTGCGCCGCGCGGCTGGCCTCGCGGGCCCGGGCCGCGAGGATGATGCGACCGACGATCGATTCGGCAATCGATCGATTGGTGTTGAGCCAGTGTTCGAGCGCCGGCCGCACCGCCGAATCGACGACCGACATCATCTCCGGGTTGTTCAGCCGGTCCTTCGTCTGCCCCTGGAACTGCGGCTCGGCGATGAAGATGCTGACCACGCCGGTGAGCCCTTCGCGGATGTCTTCCGCGGCCAGCGTCACGCCCTTGGGCGACAGGCTGTGCGTGTCGATGTAGTTGCGCACCGCCTTGCCGAGCCCGGCGCGCAGCCCGTTCTCGTGGGTGCCGCCTGACGCGGTGGGGATGCCGTTGACGTAGCTGCGGACGTGCTCGTCGGTCGCCTCGGTCCACTGCAGCACCAGGTCCATGCGCGGACCGGTGTCGCGCCCCAGCACGAATGCCGTCTCGTGGACCGGCTTGGCGCTGCGCTCGCCGACGATCTTCTTGAGGTAATCCGCCAGCCCTTCGTCGTGCTGGAAGACCGCCTTCGTGCCGTCAGCCTCGTTCTCGAAGACAACGCGGACGCCCTTGTGGATGTAGCTGACGACCTCGAGCCGCTCGCGGATCAGCGCAGGGTCGAACTCGACCTTCGGAAAAATCGTCGGGTCCGGATGGAAGTAGACCGTCGTTCCGGTGCCGCGGGCGGGGCCCGCCTTCTTCAGCGGCCCCGCCGGCTTGCCCCGCTTGAAGACCATCTCCCAGAGCGCTCCGTCGCGCTTGATACTGGCGCGCAGCTCGGTCGACAGCGCGTTGACGACGCTGGCGCCGACGCCGTGGAGGCCGCCGGCCGTCTTGTAATTCCCCTGCTCGAACTTGCCGCCGGCGTGGAGCACCGTGAAGATCACCTCCACCGCGCTCTTCTTCGTCGCCGGGTGCTTGTCCACCGGCATGCCGCGCCCGTCGTCGGCGATGGTGATCGAGCTGCCGTCGGCGTGGAGCGTCACCGTGATGTTCGAGGCGTAGCCGTTCATCGCCTCGTCGACGGCGTTGTCGAGGATCTCCCATACCAGGTGATGCAGGCCGGCGCTGCCGACGCCGCCGATGTACATGCCGGGCCGCTTGCGAACGGGCTCCAGTCCCTCGAGAACGGTGATGTCTTTCGCGGTGTAGTTGGTGGCCACGAGGTATTAGGATAACCCGCGTGTTCGCCCGTCTCCTGCTTGGCGGCATCGCGTGGCTGGCTGCGTTGCTGGCGCTCGGGGCGCTGCTGCAATGGGCGGGCACGGCGCCGCCGCGGGTGACGTCCGGGATGGCCGGCGTCGACCGGCTGTCGCGCGCCTTGAACGACGCGCGCCTCCTCTCAAAGCACCCGGCACGCGACCGCTGGACGGTCGCGAAATCGGCCGGGTTCCTGACAGAGATGGTCGTGGAAGTGATCGCCGAGCGTCCCGGGGAGGACGCGTTGGAGATCGCGCGGCAGATCGTCCTGCCGGTGCAGGACAAGTACCGCGAGATCCTGATCTACGTCCACGCCGTCGACTCGGAAGCGGACCCGGCCGTGCGGCGCGTCGACTGGACGCCGCAGACCGGGTTCACCGAGCTGACGATCGAGTAGGGCTAGGCTTTGGCCTTTTTTGCGCGCGGCCTGGCCGTCTTCGTGGCCTTCGCCTTCGGCGTCTTCGCCGCGCCCTTCCGGGCGCGGGTCGCCTTCCTCGGCTTCTCGTCCTGCGGCTCGTCGATCGTTTCCAGCGACGTCTCCGGCGTCAGTTCTGCTTCGACGATCGGCGTCTCCTCGACCTCTTCGACCTCTTCGACGGCCTGATCGACCACGTCAACGATCGGCTCGGCGACGTTGCCGTCGACCTCGGGCTCGACGTCGAGCACCTCCGGTGGCGTGGCACGCTGCGCCAGGCTGCCGCCGGGGAATACCCGGATCGCGCCCTGGCGATCGCGCTCGATGCGCAGCACGCCTTCCTTGCCGGCGGCGCGCAGCAGATCGACGACCGAGGCAAAGCCGTACTTCCGCTCGTCGAAGCCCTGGATGGCCGACTTCAGCACCTGCTTGGCCTGGCGCACGTACATCGGCCAGCGGGTGTTGTTGACGAATGCCTGCTGCACGGCGCGAATGCCGTCCTGCATGCTGAAGGGCGACGGCGGCAGGGTCTCCTCGTCGTCATCGGTGCCCGCCGGCGTCGAGTCAGCGGCGGCCGCAACCTGCGTCGCGGCCGGCTGTGCCTCGGCGTCGGCCGGCACGTCGTCGTCGCCGCCATCCCCGCTCGATTCCACGAGCATGCTGCGCCCCGCCTGCTTCAGCGTGACGGCACCGGTCTGCGCGACCTTTTCCATGAAGTCGCGGAAGCTGCTGGCGCCGTACTCGCGTTCCGAGAACGTCGAATCGAGCTGCAGCAGCGTGCTCTTGAGCAGCCCGAGCTGCGGCGCGACCTCGCGCTCCGACAACACCTTGAGTGCCCGCCTCACGAGCGGCAGCACCGTGCTGATGTCCGACGCGGCAGCGGGAGCCGCCGGCCGACCCCCACGCTCCGCGCCGCGCCCGCCGCGATGACTGCGCGCCGGGACGAGGTTTTCGTAGGCAATGAACTCGTGGCAGTTCCGCTGCATCGTCTGGCTGGTGAACTGCCGGCCGCCGACGACGATGACCTTGCGGCCGTACTGCTTGAGCTTTTCGACCAGCGAGATGAAATCGCTGTCGCCGCCGACGATGACGAAGGCGTTGATGTGGTCGTGCGTGAAGCACATCTCCAGCGCGTCGAGCGCCATGGTGATGTCGGCGCCGTTCTTGTCGCCGCCCGGCGTCATGTTGCGCTGGACCATGCGGATGGCGTGCTGCGTGAGGAGGCGGCTGTAGTCGCCGGCGCGCTTCCAGTCGCTGTAGGCGATCTTGGTGACGATCTCGCCCCGCTCCTTGATGGCCTCGAGCACGAGGCCCATGTCGAAACTGCCGCCGATGGTGCTCTTGACGCCGATCTCGACGTTGTCGAAATCGATGAAGACGGCAATACGCGTACTTCTAGTGTCTGTCGTGATGTTCATGCGAAGGGTTGTGACCCGATTCTGCTGTGGCTTCCGCCTTCAGGCGGAAGACGCTGGAATAATCGACCCGCAGCGCAGGAGTCTTTCGAACGCCCCGGGGACGTATCCAGTATAGCCGACACTGAAGTGTCGGGCTCCAGGTATTTACCCTTCGAGCGGCTGCGGGGTCTCGATTTCCTGGGGAATGACGCGCGTGAACTGCCCTCTTTGCAGCAATTCGCGCCCTTTGCCGCCGCGGCCGGTGACCTCGTACTTGGCGGTACTGATGGTCTGCTCGCCGCCCCGGCTGGTCTCGACGCGCATCAGGTCGCGGTCGCCCGACGAGGCAATGAAGCCGAGCACGCGATCCTCGTCGCCCGTCAGTTTGATGAGGATCACGCCCTTGCCCGGGCCCGACAGGAAGTTGACCTCGTCGGTGCGGCAGAGGATGGCGCGCGCATCCTGCGTGGCGGCGATGACGATTTCATCCCCGTTGACCACGGCGACGCCGACCACCTGGACGCCTTCCGACGGCCTGGCGAACCGGCGCCCGGCGCGCGTGCTCGGCTCGACGAACGGCTCGAGGCTGAAGCGCAGGCTGTAGCCGTCGCTGGTCACGGCGAGCGCGTGCACCGGCGGCGCCTGCCCCTCCTTCTTCGTCGCGATGTCGCCGATCACCCGCGGGTCGAGGCTGTAGGCGGCGACGATGTGCTCGCCGTCGCGCAGCTTGAACAGCTTCTGCACCGGCTCGCCGTAGCCGGTCGACGCCGGCACGTCGATGATGCGCGCGGTGTAGGCCGCGCCGAAGTTGCTGAAGAGGACGGCAGACGCCCGCGTGCTCCCCTGCAGCACGGCCAGCACCGAGTCACCCTCCCGCAGCCGCGTGGTCGAGACGTCGCGGACTTCCTTCTGCCGCTTCACCCAGCCGTCGCGCGAGACGATCACGACGTTGTCTTCCTCGACGATGAAGTCGTCCTCGGTGAAGGCGACCTCCTCCGCCGCCTCGATGGCGGTGCGCCGCTTGTCGGTCTTGCCGCCGTATTCGTCCTGGATCTCCTCGAGCTCGTCGCGCACCACCTTCCAGCGGCCGTCCTCGTCCTTGAGGAGCGCGGCGATCTGCCGCGCGCGCGTCCGCTTCTCGCCGAGCTCGTTCTGGATGACCAGGATTTCAAGGCGGGCGAGGCGATAGAGCTTGAGCTCGAGGATGGCGTCGGCCTGCTCGGCGTCGAGCCCGAACCGCTTGATGATCTTCTCCGCCGCGTCCGCCTTGCCGTCGGACTTGCGGATGATCCTGATGATCTCGTCGAGCGCGTCGAAGACCTTCTCGAACCCCTCGAGGATGTGGATGCGCTTCTTCAGCCCCTCGAGTTCGTGCTCCAGCCGCAGCGTCACCACCTCGAGCCGGAAGTTGAGGAAGTAGCGCAGCATCGAGTGCAGGTCCAGCCGCTCGGGGCGCCCGACCTCGGGGTTCTCGGTCGGCACCAGACACGTCAGGTTGACGATGACGTTGGTCTGGAGCGGCGTGTTCTTGAACAGGTACGCCATCACCATCCGCGGATCGGCGTCGCGCTTGATCTCCAGCGCAATCCGCACATCGTCGGTCGACATGTCCCTGACGTCGAGGAGTGGCGGCAGCTTGCGCGACAGGACAACGTCAGCGATGCGCTCGACCAGCGCCGCCTTGTTGACGGTGTAGGGGATGCTGGTGACGAAGAGCGTGCGCGACCCGCGCGACTCGGGCCCCTCCTCCCAGGTGGCGCGAAGGCGAACGGTGCCCGAGCCGCTCTTGTAGATCTCCTTCAGCTCGTCTGGCGAATTGAGAATCTGGCCGCCGGTCGGGAAATCGGGCCCCTTGACGTAGCGACAGAGCTGCACGCTGCTCAGGTCCGGGTTATCGAGCAGCTTGATCAGCGCCGTGCAGACCTCGCCGAGGTGGTGCGGCGGCACGTTGGTCGCCATGCCGACCGCGATGCCGGTCGTGCCGTTGATCAGCAGGTTCGGAATCCGCGCCGGCAGCACGACCGGCTCGGTCTTCGTGCCGTCGTAGTTCGGGCGGAAATGCACGGTCTGCTGGTCGATCTCGGTGAGGATCTCGTCGGAAATGCGGGCGAGCCGGCACTCGGTGTAACGCATGGCCGCGGCGCTGTCGCCGTCGAGCGAGCCGAAGTTCCCCGAGCCGTCGATCAGCGGATACCGCAGCGAGAAAGGCTGCGCCATGCGCACGAGCGTTTCGTAGAGCGCCGCGTCGCCGTGCGGGTGGTAGCTGCCCATGACGTCGCCGACGACCTTGGCGCACTTACGGTGCTTGGCGTCGGCGGTCAGGTTCTGCTGCCACATCGTGAACAGGATGCGGCGCTGCACCGGCTTGAGCCCGTCGCGAACGTCCGGCAACGCGCGCGAGGTGATCACCGACAGCGCGTAGTTCAGGTAGCGGCTCTGCGCCGCCTCGTGCAGCGCAACGCCATCGGTAGTGCCTCCGGGCGGCGGGGCGGCGGCTGCGGATTCTGAAAGCGGGGTATCGAAGAGCGAGGGGGTCTGCTTACGCGACTTGGCCATTACGAAGGAAGATCTTACCCGGCTTCTCGCGCCGCCTGGCCGCCAGGAACGCGCACCCACCGCGGAACCCGACGCGTTCGTAGAGCAGCCGCGCGCGATCGTTACGCTGGCCGACGAGCAGCGTCGCCTGACGAAGCCCCGCAGCCGCCGCGTGCGCGAGCGCGTCGTGCAGCAGGCCAGCGGCGATGCCCCGGCGACGCGCGTCGGGCCGCACGGCGAGCTGGGCGATGTGCAGCGTATCCGTGGAGATTTGCGACGTCAGCACGAGTCCGCAGAGGCCCCGCTCGTCGCGGGCCACCCGGCTCGCCACCGGATCGAACACGCCGCAGCCGTCGCGATCGAGCAGCCCTTCGAGGTAGGTCACCCACTCCTCGCCGCTGCCGGTCGGTGAGAAGGCGAGCGCGGCGGTTCGATCGTACGAGGAGCGCAGCAGCGCCACCGCCTCGACGAAATCGCTCGGCGACCACGGGCGTAGCGAGAGTTCACGGAGGTCCGGCTGAAGGCGGACACTACGGGTGAGGGGCCGGGACAGGTAGAGGTATGGCTCGGTCTCGAAGCCGGCGGCGGACAGCGCGCGCTCGGCGGCAGCAGCCCGATCTGGAATCAGGCCTACCGTGATGGTCGCCCGGCGCTTGGAGGCACAGCAGTCGATGGCGTCGACCAGCTGCCCGGTGGCCCGCTCATCGTCGGCCACCAGCGCGCCGATGAAGATCGCGTCGCCGGATCGATGCAGGAACGTCCACCCGCGGACGTTGCTGCCGTCCGCAACGATGAACCCGGCAAGCCCGCCCGCGCGCCGCGCCTCCTCGATGACGGGCCAGGTGGTCGCGGTGTCCCAGTCGAGCGTGTTGCGCCAGTAGCTGGCCTCGCGCTCGTAGCAGGCAGCCACGAGCGACGGCTCGGCATCGCGCCAGTCGAGGACGCGCCTCATGCGCCGGCAATGCGGCGCGAGATCGCCGCGAGGTCGACGGCCGCCGCGGCCGCGTCACGGTTGGCGCGGCGGATCTCGTCGTAGATCTCCTGCCGGTGCACGGGCACATCCGGCGGCGCGACGATGCCGATGCGCACGCCGTCGCCGCCGCTGCGCAGCACGTGCACTTCGATGCCATCGCCGATGACAATCGTCTGCCCGCGTTTCCGGGTGAAGACCAGCACGGCTACGCTCCCGGCACGAGCACGTGCCGCAGCGGATACGGCGAATCGTGGGGAATCACCTGCACGCCCGTCATGGTCGCCGGGTTGATGACGACCGGCGCCCGCAGGTTGGCGGTAATGGCGCCGTCGGATTCCGTTGCGACGAACGCCAGCCAGACCAGCGCCCCTGTGCCCGCCTCGCCAAGCCGCTGGCGATCGGCGGCGGTGAGCGGCACATCGTAGGCCGGCTCGATGGCGCGCGGGTCCATGACGAGAAACGACGCCGAGGGGCCGTCGATCGACTGCAGGCAGCGAACGGGACCGCCCGCGTCCGGTTCGAGCAGCACGAAGCGGCGGCACGCCTCGAATCCGGGCAGGCCGGCGGGAAAACCGATCGCGCTCACTTGAGGTAATCCATCAGCGAGACGCGGCCGGCCGTGCCGATGGCGCCGAGAGCGGCCCGATACGCCGCGTCGGCCTGGGCCATGCCGGAGATCACCTCGGCCATGTTCGCGTTCTCCAGCGCGGCGACCCGGGTGGTGCCGGCGAGATGGTCCTGCTGCAGTCGCACCTTCTCGACGTCGATGCTGGCGATGGCGCTGCCGACCCGGGCCTGGACCTGCGTCGACCGCTCGAGCGCACGGGTCAGGGCGGCGGCGCCGTCTTCGAGCGTCGCCTGGTCGCCGGTGCGCGCGGCGGTGATCAGGTCGGCGAGCACCGCGAGGAGATCGGTCGCGTCGCTGCCCTGCGTCACGTCGCGGCCGTCAAACGCCACCGTGACGGCGCGCGCGCCGCTGACGTCGACGGCCGCCTCGTCGCCGTTGCCCTCATAGGTGGCGGTCCCCGTGCCATCGGTCGTGAATGGCCGGCCGCTGCTCTCGGTACCGCCGAACAGATACGCGCCGCGGAAGGAGCTGTTCAGGTCGGAGATGATCGTGTCGCGCACCGAGGCCAGCTGGCTCGCCGCGGCTTCCTGCTGCGCCGCGCTCTTGCCGGAGCCGCGCACCGAGGCCACCGCGGCCGACGCCTCGGTGATCCGTTCGATGATGTCGGAAAGCGCGGAGTCGACGATGGCCAGCCGCGCTGCCACGCTGTCGGCGGTCCGCTCGAAGTGCTCGACCGACGCCAGCGCCGCGCGCTCGGTGATGGCCGACGCGGCATCCGCGGGAGCGTCGCTCGGCCGGTTGATTCGCTTGCCGGTCGCCACCTGCCGCTGTAGGTCGACCAGCTGCTCGGAGGCGGTCTCGAGCCCGGCCTGGGCGTCGCGATAGTGACTGTTGAAGGTGATGCGCATGTTTACCTGGCCATCGCGTTGAGCAGCGTCTGGATCGCCTGATCGATGACGGTGAAGAACTTGGCGTTGGCCTCGTAGGCGCGCTGGAACTTCATCAGCATCATCGCCTCCTCGTCGAGGGAGACGCCGGACACCTCGTCGCGGAGCGCGTCGACCTGGCGCACGATCTCCGCCCGGCTGTCTCGCGCGCCCTCGGCGGTGCGCACGTCGCGGCCGACGACGTAGACGAGCTGCGCCCACCCGTCGACGAGCGTGGCGGATCCGCCGTCGAGCACGCGAGCCTCGCGGAGGGCGGCGAGCGCACGGGCAGCCGTGTTGTCGCCCGGAGTCGGGGTGCCAGCGGCCGCAATCAGCCGGCCGTCCGCCGCCAGCGTGTCCGTCACCTGGAGCGCCGCGGCGGCGCCGCCGCTGACGCCGGCGAGCGGCGCATTGAACGTGAAGAACGGCTCGCCCGCCGCGCCATCGAGATCGAATCCCGCCTCGTGCGCGGCATTGACCTGCGCGGCGACCTCGAACGCCAGCGTGTCGAGGTCCTGCTGATAGCCGGGAATGAGCGTGTCGCGCACGTGCATCAGGCCGCCGAGGCGGCCGCCCTCGATCGTCCCGGCCAGCGGCGTCCCCCCGAGCGTCAGCGCCGCCAGCCCGGAGGGCGCTGTGCTCTCGACGGCCACGGCGTAGGCCGCGCCGCCCACGACCAGCGGCTGCCCGGGACCGATGCTGACATCCGCGCCGCCATCGGCACGAACGAGCATATCGGCATCGGTCAGCTCGGACAGCTGCCTGAGCGCGACCGACAGGTCGTCGCGAAGGTGCAGCGATGCCTCGGCGGTGGCCGCCGCGCCAATGGCGCCATTCAGCGACGCGATCCGTTCGGCGAGCGCGTTGATCTCGGCGACGGCGCCGCGCACGTGCCGGTCGGCGTCGGTGCGCGCCATCTCGAACCGGGACGACATGTCGCCGAAGGCCGACGCGAGCGACGCGCCGCGGAGCAGTACATCCTGCCTGGCCACGGCCGACGCTGGATTCTCGGCCAGCGGACCGAACGCGTCGAAAAATCCGACGAGCGCAGCGTCGATCGACGAGCCGGCTTCCCCGAGCGAGGCTTCGACGACGCTGAGTGCCTCGGCAACGGCCGCCTCCCGCCGCTGCGCCGTCACCTCGCGCCCGAGCCGCGCATCGAGCAGCTGGTCGCGCAGCGAGCGGACACCGGCCACTTCGGCGCCGCGGCCGACGTTGAACGGCGAGTCCGGCTTCGATGACACGAGGTCGACCGCGCGGCGGGCGTAGCCCGGCGTGTTGACGTTGGCGATGTTCTGGCCGGCGACGTCGAGGCCGAACCGCTGCGCCTCGAGAGCGCGCGTCGCCGAGGTCAGTGAGGTGAAAAGATTCGACACTCAGGCCCTCGCGTCGATCGCCGCGCCGGTCGGCGCGGCGCGCCGGAGGTCCGGCTGGTAGCCGACGCCGGTGCCGCGGGCAGTCAGCGCATCGCAGACGAACGCGGTCAGGCCGTCGCCAAGGTGGCGACACCGTGCGAGCGCGGCGCGCGCCGCCACGAGATCGGCCCGCACCTGCGGCATGGTGTCCGGTTCGAGCTGCAGCGTTCTGAGTGAGACGAGCGCCCGATCGAGCCGGGTGTCGAGCTGCAGCAGCAGCTCCAGCCGGCCGTGCGCCAGGGCGTCGGCAAGCCCCTCGAGCGTGTCGCGCAGCTCCGTGGCCGGAGACGTCTCAGCGGCGGCCATCTACCCCTCGAGCAGGCCGTCGATCAGGCGGTCCGCAAGTCGGACCGGGTCGTTGCCGATTTCCCCTGCAGCCAGCTTGGCGCGCATCTGCTCGACGAGCTCGGTGCGGATGGCCGGCTGCCCCTCGGCCGCCTTGAGCGCCGCCGAGAGGAGCTGGGCGTCGGCCGAGACGATGACCTGGTCGGAGCCGGAGGCACCGGCCGTCTCGGTCTTCGCCTGCCGCTCGCCACTCACCTGGCGGGTACCGGCCGCCATGGCAGCCATGTCCGCCGCTTGCGCCTGCGCCTGCGCGTAACCGTCGATTTTCATAGTGTTTCCTCGTCAGCCGCCCACGCGGACGGATCCTGACCCCTCAATCGGCAACCGCCAGAAAACCTTGAATCCCTTCGGGAGCGACCGGGCGGCCGTCGGCCAGCAGCACCTCGAAATGCAGGTGGGCGCCGGTGGCCCGGCCGCTGCTGCCGGCCCGCCCGATCGGCTGCCCGGCCTGCACCTGGTCGCCGGCGGCCACGGCCGCGGCCGACAGGTGCGCGTAGCGGGTCCGCGTGCCATCGGCGTGCTCCAGAACCACCGTGGTGCCGTAGCCACCCTGGTCGCCGCTGAACACGACGCGTCCGGCACTCGCCGCATCCACCTGCTCGCCGTAGGCGGCGCGCAGGTCGACGCCTTTGTGGAACTTCGCTTCACCGGTAAACGGGTCGCGCCGCCAGCCGAAGGCCGAGGTGACCTGCCCGGCCACGGGCGGCACGCGCGTCTCGTCCGTTGTGGGCGGGGACTGAAGTCCCGGGTCTCCTGAGGTGTGCGTCTCCTCCGTCGTGGCCACGGGCTCGACATTCATCCGCTCGAACGCGCTGATCAGTTCGCGCGACAGCCCGAGTCCCTGTGTCTTCGCCAGGTGGCTCGCCAGCTCCACGTCGAGTGTCTCGAACAGCGATTCGACATCGAGCCCGCCGTCCTGCTCGTCTTCCCACCGTCCCGAGCGCCGCATGTCGCGCAGCACTTGCACCAGCAGCATCGACTCGAACTCGGCGGCCAGCGCTTCCAGCCGCGCGCGCTCGTCGCCGCCGTGCGGGCGCGACGGGTCCGCAGCCGCAGCGCGGATCTGCGCGAGCACGGCGTCGATCGACCCGCTCACAGGATCACCAGCTCCGCGCGCAACGCGCCGGCCACCTTGAGCGCCTGCATCACCGCGATGATGTCGCGCGGCGTCGCGCCCAGCACGTTGAGCGCCCGCACGACGTCGCCAAGGGTGGCGCCGGCATCGAGCGTGACCAGCTGGGCGCGCGATTCCTCCAGATCGATCTGCGTCTGCGGTACCACGGCCGTCTGTCCGCCGGACATCGGCGCCGGCTGCGACACGTCGAACTGCGTGGCAATCCGGACCGAGAGGTTCCCGTGCGCCACTGCTGCGGGCCCCAGCCGGACGTCGCCGCCAAGGACGACGGTGCCGGTGCGCTCGTTGATGACCACGCGCGCGGGAACGTCGAGCGATACCGAGAGCGGTTCGAGACGGGCCACCAGCTCGGGGACGCGCTGGGCGTACTCATCGGGCACGCGCACCATGACGGCACCCGCGTCCGTGGCGCGCGCCGCGTCGGGACCGAGCTCCTCGTTGATCGCGCCGGCAATGCGCCCCGCCGACACGAAATCGGGTTCGTGCAGCGACCATCGCAGGATGTCGATGCCGCCCATGGCCACCGGCTGCGCATCCTGGACGAGCGCGCCGTTCGGCACCCGGCCGACGGTCAGATGATTCACCTGCACGGCGTTGTCGCCGCTCCCGGCGCCGAAGCCGCCGATCGACAGGGGTCCCTGCGCCAGCGCGACGACCCGTCCGGCGGGATCGCGCAAGGCGACCGGCATGAGCGTGCCCCCCTGCAGGCTCCGCGCATCGCCGATCGACGACACGGTGATGTCGAGCCGCGATCCGATGGAGGCATACGGGCCGAGCTGCGCCGTGACGAGCACGGCGGCGACGTTCTCGATCTTGATTTCGCCCGGCGCCACGGCAATCCCGAAGCGTTCGAGCATGTTGGCCAGCGTCTGGGCCGAAAAGATGGTCTGCCGCCGGTCGCCGGTCTTGTTCAGGCCGACGACGAGGCCGTAGCCGATCACCGGCGTCTCGACCAGTCCCTGCAGCGAGGCGATGTCCTTCAGCCGCACGCTGGCCGCCTGCGGGTCCTGGCCAGAGACCGGCAGCGCCACACCGAGCGCGCACACGAGCAGCAGCGGGATGTGCTTCACCATGGTCAGAAGATCTTGTTGAGGATGCGAATCAGCCATCCGGGCTGCAGGTTGTCCTTGATCAGGCCGCGGCCGAAGTACCGGATCTGCATCTGCCCCACGGCCGTCGACGGCACGACGTTGCCGGGGCCGATGTCGGCCGGACGCACGGCGCCGGTCAGCACGACGATCTGGCGATCGCCGTTGATGTCGAGCTCGCGGACGCCTTCGATGACGAGGTCGCCGTTCGGCAGCACCTCGACGACGCGCGCGGTGATCGATGCGGTAAGGGACGCCGTCCGCGTGGTCGCCCCGCCCCCCTTGAACGACGTCGACGCACTGAGCGCTGCCAGGCCGGCCGGATCCAGCCACCCGGGGTACTTCGACTCGATGCCGAAGAAATTCGGCAGCGCCGCGCCCGCCGAGCTGTTCTTGTCGAGGCTCGAGTCGGCCGTGCCGAGCGCCGAAATCGTTTCGATCACCTGCACGGTGACGAGGTCGTTCAGGCGGCGCGCACGGAGGTCGAGCGCGAGCCCGGCCATCCACGACCCGTCGACGGCTGGAGCCTCGGTCGCCTTTGCCGATTGCAGATAGCGGTGGAACAGGTCGTCGTAATTCTCGTTGGCGCGCTTGGATGTCTGCGCGTGCAGCGGCGCTGCCGTGAACGCGAGGATGAGCGTGGTGAACAGAAGCTTCACTGGATGACCTCCGCGGCGCCGGGTCCGGTGATGCGGGCCCGCAGCGTCCGCCGTGTCGGCGTCGGCATGATGGAAATCAGGTCGCCCTCGTGGCCGCTCGACGCCGCGACGCCGACGCCGGTCGCGCGCACGGCACCGAGAACGACGGTCAGCGACACCGGCGCTCCGGCACGCACCGTCGGCGGCACCGTGACAATGGCGTCGCTGACGACTTCGCCGGCGGCGACCGCGCGCCTGGCGATCAATCCGGCGGCCTCGTCGAGCGACGGCAGCCGGTGCAGCGTCGCATCCGGCACGACGTCATCGACCTCGATGAGCGAGGCGGCGTCTATGGTTTCGCCGCGGGCGATCGCCTTTGCCGCGCGCACGTGCCGCCCGGTGATGCGCACGATGGCGCGGACGATGCCGATGCGCGTGCGGCCGGTGGCCAGCACGAATCGCGACACCTGGTCAGTCCTGGCGCCGGGATCCGGAATGGCCGTCAGCGCCGGCGCCGGCTCGACGTCGGTATCGAGCAGTTCGACGTCGACGGCGAAGGCCTCGCCGACGCGGTCGCGAACGGCGGCGGCAATCGCCGCCTGCGACGATCGCGCCTCGCGGGCAGCGGCCGCCGGTGCCGCGCCGGTGAGCGCAGCGGTCGCACAGACGACGGCGGCAAGCCAGCGCATCAGTCTCACCGCTGCATGTTGTTGATCTGCTGGAGCATCTCGTCGGCGGCGCGAATCACGCGCGAGTTCGCCTCGTAGGCGCGCTGCCCCAGGATCATGTTGACCATCTCCTCGACGACGCTCACGTTGGAGTCTTCGAGGAAGCCTTGCGCGATGGTGCCAAGGCCATCCACGCCCGGCACGGCGGTCGCCGGGTCGCCAGAGGCGACGGTGGCCACGAAGATGTTGCCGCCGCGCGCTTCGAGCCCGGCGGCGTTCTGGAAGCTGGCCAGCTCGATGGTGCCGACCTGCTGCGGCGCCGTCTGTCCCGCGACGCTCACCGACACGATGCCGTCCTTCGACACAGAGACCGTCGTGGCGTTGGGCGGAATGGTGATCGACGGCTCGAGCGGCAGCCCTTCGGCGGTGACGAGTTGTCCCTGCCCATTCAGGTGCAAGGCGCCCGCGCGCGTATAGCCGGTTTCGCCGCCGGGGAGGGACACCTGGAAGAAGCCCTGTCCCTCGATGGCAAGGTCGAGCGGCGCGTTGGTGGCGCGGAGGTTCCCCGCGCTGAAGTTGCGAGCGGTCGCGACAGCGCGCGCCCCCAGTCCCTGGTCGAGGCCGATCGGCGCCTCGCCCTCCTGCGACGTCGGCGTCCCGGGCGCCCGGAGCTGCTGGTAGACGAGGTCCTCGAACTCGACGCGGCTCTTCTTGAACCCGGTCGTGTTGACGTTGGCGAGGTTGTGCGCGACGTTGTCGATGTTGGCCTGCTGCGCGTTCATGCCGCTGGCCGCCGTGTAGAGCGCTCGAATCATGTCAGCCTGCTCCTCTGTTACCGCTTGCCCAGCTCGCTGATGGCGCGGCCATCGAGCTCGTTCATCAGCACCGACGCGCCGCGCTGCAGCGAGTCGAATCCGCGCGTCACCTCCGTGAGCGCCGCCATCGCATCGACGATCGACACGTTCGACTGCTCGAGCGTGCCGCCGATCAGGCGCGGCGTGTCGGCCTCAGCGGGCGTGACGCCGGGAATGGCCATGAAGCGCGCGCCCGACTCGCGCTGCAGCTGCGCCTCGGAGGCAAACTCGACGACCTGGATCCTGCCGGCGACGGCGGCGCCGCTGCGGACGGTGCCGTCGCCCTCGATGACCACCGGTCCCGGGGCCAGCTTGATGGGCCCGCCGTCACCGAGGATCGGCTCGCCCTGCGGTGTGCTCAGCACGCCGTCCGCCCGGCGGGTGAAGCCGCCGTTGCGCGTGTAGCGCGGCCCGGCCTCGGTCTCGACCACGAAGAACCCCTTGCCGTCGATCGCCACGTCGAGGTCACGGCCGGTCGTCGCCATCGTTCCCGGACGGAAGTCGACCTTGGTGCGGCCAGCGACCACATCGACCGCCGAGTCGAGGGCGCTGGCGAACTCGCGCGCGGACGACACCGTCGACCGGCGCTCGGACTTGTAGCCGGCGGTGCTGGCGTTGGCCAGGTCGGCGGCAATGCGGTCGAGCTCCTCGAGCCGCTGCCGCATGCCGCTCAGCGCGCTATAGGCGCCGCCAGGCATGGCTCCTCCACCAGCAGGTCGGACACCTGGCGCGCGCCTTCGATGCGCACCCAGGTGAAGTTGTCGACCGCCGCGCTCTTGACGGTGATCGAGCGCTGGGCGGCGGCGGCATCGGCCACGCGCGACGCGACGGCGTCGACCGTGCCAACGGTCGCGGCGTCTACGGGGCGATCGGTCCGGTACAACCGCGCCGCCTGTTCCCAGGTGGCGTCGTCGACGAGGAACGGCTCCGGCGTCCACCCGGTGAGCTGGTGCAGGGCGCGCAGCGCGATCCGCGGCACGGGCGCCACGCAAATCACCTTCAGCAGCCGCTTCGCCTCGTCAGCCTCGAATGGAATGAGGCCGAGGGCGCGAACGGTCTCTGGCGCCAGCCCGCTGGTGTCGCGGCGCACCCGTCTGACGTCGAACGACGCCATGTAGCTGACACCGGCCTGCGTGGCCAGCGCGCGCAACACGGCGTCGGGCTCGACGACCCGAAGCGAGCAGAGCTCGCGGCCGAGGCGCCGGCCGGAGGCGCGCTGCGCATCGAGCGCGGCGGTCACGTGCGCCTCGGTGACCGCGCCGACATGGCGCAGCAGCACGCCCAGCCGCAGCGGCGGCAGCGCCGACATGGCCGGCGGCATGATCGCGGGGCGCTCGAACCCGGTGCGCGCCGCATTCTCGACGCAGGTCCGGGAGCAGAACCAATGGCCGTTGTAGCGGAGCCCGGTGGACCAGCCCGGCACGAGGCGTTCGGGGCGCCAGCGGCCGCAGGCCGTGTCAGCGCAGCGCGGCATGATGGGCCCGCTCCTTCTGCGACCGATCCATGTTCAGCCGCAGCCGCACTTCACCTTCCGACACGTCCTCGCTGGCGGCGATCTCCTGAACCGAACGGCCGCGGCGCGCGGCCGTCGTGACGCGGCGCTGGGCGGTGGCCTTCGGCTTGCGCGGCGCCGCCTGCGCGCCGGCCATCCGTCCCATCTCGACGGCCACGTCCCGCAGGCCCCCTTCCATGGTGTCGGTGAGCAGCGAGACGCCGGCCAGCAGGTGCGACATTCGGTCGTCCACACGCGCGAGCGCCGCCTGGTTGCGGGCGTGGGTCCAGGCCACGGCCGCGAGGACCACCAGGAGCGCCAGGCCGAATACGAGCAGTTCGATCGTCACCTTCATCCCTCCATCGAGCGCATCCGCTCCGACGGGCTGACCACGTCGACGATGCGTACTCCGTAGTTGCCACCCACCACGACCACCTCGCCGTGGGCCACGACCCGGTTGCTGACGAGCACCTCCACCGGGTCGTCCGGCGAGCGTCCGAGGTCGACAATCGAGCCAGGTCCCAGCTTGGTGAGCGCGCGCAGCGGCATGTCGGTATGGCCGAAGCGCACGACGACCGGCAGGTCGATGTCGAGCAGCACGTCCAGTCGCGGCGCCGGTTCGGGCGCTGATGCCGCGGGCGCCGCGGCGCCGGCCGTGACGCCCCCGGCCATGACGTCGATGCCGATCACGACGGGCACGGTCAGCGTTGCCACCTCGAACGCCCGCACCACGGCCCGCGCGCGGGGGCCCGGCTCGGGCACCAGCTCGGCGAGCTCGAGCGCCGGCGTCATCGCCCGCGCGTTGACGGCGAGCAGCACGGTCGTGAACAGGTCTCGCAGCGTCGCCGCGACGGCGGCATCGGGCACGTCTCCACCCGGGCGCGCCTGCGACAGCGCCGCCAGGGCGGTCGCCGCGCTTCGCGGCATGGCGATCTCGCCGGCGACTGCCGGAATGCCGCGCGTCGTGAACGACGCCACCCAGTGCGGTTCGCCAGGCGCCGCGGCCTCGATAGCGGTCGGCGCCGCACCGGCCCGGGCGCCGATCGCGGCGGTCAGGTCGTCGCCGATCGCGGCGAGCAGTTCAGGAAGCCTCAAGGTCACCGTGGGTCTCCAGCGGCCGGTGCCGCGTCCGGGGCGTCGTCGATGACGACCGCCGCACCGCCGGCGCCGCGCATGAGGCGGCCGGCAAAGCGGGGAATGCGTCCGATGTGCACGTCGACCGCCGCCGTCGCCGGGTGGCCGAGGGCAATCACGTCACCAGGGCGCAGCAGCATCACGTCGCGCGCATTGAGCCGTGTCTCCAGCCGCACCGTGAGCGGCAGCGGCACACGGCCAAGGTTGGTCACGAGATTCCTCTCTTCCTCCGGGGCGGGCGGTTTGGTCGTGTGGTGCCAGCCCTGCACGAAGCGGCCGTGGCGCGAATCGATTGCCGCCGCGGGAATGCAGACGTTGACGCGGCCCAGCGCCTCGCCGACCCGTACGTCGAACGCCAGGACGATGACGATCTCGCTCGAGCCGGTGACCTGCAGCATCTGCGGCCGCGTCTCCCGGCCGTGGACCTTGAACTGTACGTCGGCAATCGCCTTCCAGGTGTCGGTCAGCTGCTGCAGGATCAGCGCGACCGCACCGTCGAGCACGTTCTGTTCGATCTCGGTCAGGCTGCGCTCCGGCAGCGTCGTGTTGCCGCTGCCACCGAGCATGCGATCGACAATCGGAAACGCGACCGACGGGTTGATCTCCAGGGCGGCGAAGCCGTCGATCGGCGCCATGCTGATCGCGTAGAACGCCGTCGGGTCCGGCGTGACGAACAGGAACTCGGCATAGGAGCGCTGATCGACGCCGACGATGGTCACCTCCGTGACCGCGCGCAGAAATGCCGACAGCGACGTCGAGAGATTGAGCGCGAACCGCTCGTGCACGAAGTGCAGCGACCAGAGCTGCTCCTTCGACACGCGGTCTGGTCGGCGGAAGTTGTAGGCGGTCACCGTGCTCACCGCCCGGCCTCCCGGTCGGCAAGCGACTCGCGCAGTTGGGTGCGGAGCCGGGCAATCGCCTGCGACCGCAGCTGCGACACGCGCGATTCGCTGACGCCGATGACCGCGCCTGCCTCGGCCAGCGTCAGTTCCTGGTCGTAGTAGAGGGCAATGACCTGGCGCTCCCGTTCGGGCAGCTGCTGGATGGCGCGGGCAAGGTGATCGCGCAGCTCGCGCCGCTCCAGCTGCACGCCGGGTCCATCTGAAGGGTCGATGGTCAGCTCGAGACGCGAGCTGCCGTCCTCGCGCGTCGCGTCGACCTGACGCGCCTGACCGATGTCGAGGGTCCGCAGCTGCTCGAGCGCCTGCTCGTATTCCTCGAGCGTGAGCCCCATCGCCGCGGCAATCTCCGCCTCTTCCGGCTCACGTCCATGTTCGCGGCGCAGCATGGCGAAGGCTGCATCGACGTCGCGGCGCAGCCGGCGCAGCGACCGCGGCGCCCAGTCGAGATCGCGGAGCGCGTCGAGCATGGCCCCGTGCACGCGCCGCCGCGCAAACGCATCGAACGGCACGCCAAGGGAGTTCTTGTAGCGCCCGGCGGCATCAATCAGCCCGAGCATGCCGACGCTCACCAGCTCCGACACGTCGACCTGCGACGGCAGGCGCCGCGCCAGCCGCAGCGCCATGGAGCGCACCAGCGCCGCGTGCTGGAGCACCAGGTCGTTGCGGGCGTCGAGCGCGTCGGCGCGCGCGGCCATCGTCATGCCACCGCCTCACGCTGGCGATCGCCGGCCACCCATGCGGCCAGGGCAGCGGGCGTCGCCACCTCGAGGTCGTCGGGCACGCTCTGCCCCGTCCCCAGGTACTCCACCCGCAGGCCGCGGTCGCGAATGACCGACACGAGCGGGGCGATGGTCTCGGCCTCATCGAGCTTGGTGAGCACCAGGCTCGAGGCCGCCGCTTCAGAGAAGCGATCGAGGATGCGCCGCGCCGCCGCCGGTGAGGTGCCCGCGGCGAGCACGAGGTGCGTCCGTACCTGCGGATGGCGGGCGAGCACGCGAAGCATTTCCCGCGAGGCATCGTCCTTCGGTGAACGTCCCGCGGTATCCACCAGCAGACGCCGTCCGGGAGCGGCCAGCGCGCGTTCGAGGTCGCGTGGCGTCCGCGCGATGGTGAGCGGCGAGCCGATGATCTCGGCAAACAGCCGCAGCTGCTCGACCGCGCCAACACGGAAGCCATCGGCGGCGACCAGCCCGAACCGCCTGGCGTCACTGGCCGCCCGGGCGCGCGCCGCAATCTTGGCGATGGTGGTGGTCTTTCCGACACCGGGGGGCCCGACGAACACTTCGATCGGGCGCTGCGACGCGGGAGCGGCGGAAAGCGGCGCGAGTTGCGCCTGCAGGGTGCGGCGCAGCCCCGTCGTCGACGTGCCGCGCCGGCGACCGCGCGGCAGCGCGTCGGCGACAGCGCGAGCTACCGCGGCATCGAGTCCGGTCGCTTCAAGGCGGGCGGCCACTTCGGTCTGGGCGCGCAGCTCCCGGGGATCAGGAGCCTCCGGCGCCGCCGGCACGTGTCGGTTCGCCGACACGGGGAGTCGCTGCGCCGCCGCCATCACTTCGACCACCCGGCGGCCGATCAGGCCGCGCCAGCCGGCGGCCGGGACCACGCGCGTGGACAGCACGAACGCGTCGCCGCCGAGCGAGTGGCGGACCGCCTTGAGGGCGTCCTGCACGGTTTCCCCATGAAATCGCTGCAAAAACATCTCAGTCCAGCGTGGCTACGGGAACGATGTGAACGTTGGGCGGCACCTCGGCGTGCGACAGCACGCCCAGGTGCGGCAATACTCTGGCGAACAGCCGCCACAGGTGCGGCCGCAACGCCGGCGAGCACAGCAGCACGGGCTGTGCCACGGCCTGTTCGAGCGCCTTGGCAATGCGCGACGCAATCGACTGCGCCTGCTGCGGCTCCAGCGCCAGCACCGCGCCCTGGTCGGTGCGGACGATCGAGGCGATCAACCGCTCCTCGAGCGTCGGCGCGACGCCAATGACGGTGAGCTCGCCCTTGTCGTTCTGGTACGGACGGCAGATCGCCCGGCCGAGCGCCGCGCGCACCGCTTCGGCGATGGCATCCATGTCCTTGGTGACGCCGGCGGCATCGGCGACCGCTTCGAGAATCGTGACCAGGTCGCGCACCGGCACGCGCTCGCGCAGCAGCTGCCGGAGCACCCGCTGGACCTCGCCGACGGACACGACCTTCGGGACGAGCTCCTCGATCAACTTCGGCGACGCCTTGCCGACCTCGTCGAGCATCTCCTTCACCTGCTGCCGGCTGAGGAGGTCCGGCAGGAACGCGCGGATGGTCTCGGACAGGTGCGTCGACAACGCCGTGGTCGGGTCGACCACCGTGTACCCGGCTGCGGTGGCGACATCGCGGAGCTCGGTGGTAATCCAGGTCGCCGGCAGGCCGAAGGCCGGCTCCTGCGTCGGCAAACCGTCGAGTGTGCGCGCCGCCGTGCCGGGATTGATGGCCAGCAGGCGTTCGGCGTGCAGTTCGCCGCGCGCGACTTCGACGCCCTTCACGAGAATCGAGTAGCCGCGCGGCCCGAGCTGCAGGTTGTCGGCAATGCGCACCGGCGCGACGACGACGCCGGTCTCGCCGGCGATCTGGCGGCGAATGGAACGCACCCGCGCCAGCAGCGTCCCCCCCTGGGACTCGTCCACCAGCGATACGAGGGCATACCCGACCTCGACGGCCAGTGGATCCACGCCGGTAACCGGATCGGCCTGATCGGTCGCGGCTGTCGCCGGGACATCCGCGCCCGCTGCGGCCGGCTGGTTGCGCACGGACCATGCAGCAAAACCCAGCACCGAGGCGACGCTGAGAAACGCGAAGGTCGGAAGGCCCGGGAGCAGGCCGAGCATCAGCAGCACGCCGGCGGCAAACGCCAGCGGCTTCGGCCGCGCCAGCAGCTGGCCGGCCACTTCTTCGCCGAGGTTCGACTCCGAGGCGGCGCGCGTGGTGATCAGGCCGCCGGCCATCGACACCAGCAGCGCGGGAATCGCGGTGACCAGGCCTTCACCGACCGTGAGGATGGTGTAGGTCTCCGCAGCCGTCGCGACGTCGAGGTCGTGCTGGACGATGCCGATGATCAGGCCGGCGACGATGTTGACGCCGGTGATCAGCACGGCGGCAAGCGCATCGCGCTGCGTGAACCGGATGGCGCCGTCCATCGCGCCGTAGAAATCGGCCTCGCGCCGAACCCGCTCGCGCCGCTGGCGCGCTTCCCGCTCGTCGATGAGCCCGGCGTTGAGATCGGCGTCGATCGCCATCTGCCGTCCGGGCATGGCGTCCAGGGTGAACCGCGCGGTCACTTCCGAAATACGCACCGCGCCGTGATTGATGACGATGTACTGAATGGCGATGAGGACGAGGAAGACGACGACGCCGACGACGAAGTTGCCGCCGACGACGAACTGGCCGAACGCCATGATGACGTTGCCGGCCGCCTGCACGCCCTCGCCGCCGTGCATCAGCACCAGCCGCGTGGACGCGACGTTGAGCGACAGGCGCAGCAGCGTGAGCACGAGGAGCAGCGACGGAAAGACCGAGAACTCCACCGGTTGCCTGACGTAGATCGCCGTCAACAGCAGCACCACTGCCAGTCCGATGTCGACCGACAACAGCAGGTCGAGCAGGATCGGCGGCAGCGGCACCACCATCAGCAGGACGACGGCGATGACGGCGGCAGGCGCCAGCAGTGCGGCGGCGGTGGACGGTTTGTGTGCGGCCATCGTTGGTTCCTCGCCACCCCGTGAAGGGGTGGCCTACACGTAGGGCACCTCTTTACGGGGTGCCGGTCTTACAGCACCAGTTGCTTCAGGCGAATCAATTGCGCGAGCACTTCCGCCACCGCCGAGAACAGCGCCGCCGGAATGGCGTCGCCGACGTCGGCGGTCTTGTACAGGGCCTGAGCCAGCGGCTTGTTCTCGACGATCGGAATGCCGTGCTGGCGCGCCCTCTCGCGGATGCGCGCGGCCATGTGGTCGCTCCCCTTGGCCAGCACCAGCGGCGCCGCCATGGCCCCGCGCCGATACTCGAGCGCGACGGCGAAGTGCGTCGGGTTGGTGACGACCACGGTCGCTTTCGGCACGTCGCTCAGCATGCGGCGCTGGGCCATCGTCCGCTGCAGGCGGCGGATGCGCGCCTTGATCTCGGGGCTGCCCTCGGTCTGGCGGAACTCGTCCTTGATCTCCTGCTTCGTCATGCGCAGCGATGACAGCAGTCGGTAGCGCTGCAGCCCATAGTCGGCGAGGCCGACCAGGCCGAGCGCGAGCGCGACGCGCCACAGCAGCGAGTCGGTCGCCTGCCACGCGGCGCGCCCCACGTCCGCCGGCGCCAACCAGGCGAGACGACCACCGTCGACGACCGCCGCGCGCAGCGGCTGCCAGCCGACAAACACGATGGCCGCCACGGCGATGAAGGTCTTCAGCGTGTCGGCGCCGGACTCGGTCAGCTTGAAGCGCTTGAACCCCTCCGCCGGGTTGAGGCGCGTCCATTTCAGTTCCATCGCCGCGGGCGCGAACGAGAAGCCACCCTGGAAGGCCTGGACGCCGGCGCCAACGAGCGCAGCGGCCAGCGCGATCGGTGTCACCAGGAGCGCGAGCAGGATGCCGCCGCCCAGCAACAGCTGCGTGAGGTCGCCCTCGGTGAGCACGCCAAGCGGGTTGTCGCCGAAGCGCGCGAGGTCGCCGGCCAGCCGATCGCTCAGTCCACCGATGAGACGCGCGCCGAACCACTCCATCGCCAGCGTCGCGGCCAGGAGTGCGGCGGCGGTACCAAGGTCGCGGCTGCGGGCAACTTGTCCCTTTTCGCGCGCGTCCTTGAGGCGCTTCGCTGTCGGTTCTTCGGTGCGGTCCTGCGACATCTCAGCGGAACGCCCCCGCCGTCTGCGCGCCGATGCGCAGCGCCGTCTGCACGAGCGACGCGGTCACCCGCGGGATGGTGGGCAGCGTCAGCGCGAGGACGAGCAGCCCGACGACAATGCGGATCGGCGCGCCGATCACCATCGAGCTGAGCGCCGGCGAGACGCGCGAAATCAGCCCCAGGGCGAGCTCGACGATGAGCAGCACGACGACGACGGGAGCCGCCAGCCGCACCGCCACGACGAAGACCAGGCCAAGGATGTCGCGGACGCCGGCGACGAGCGACACGTTGACCTGCCCCGCGCCGATCGGCAGCGCGGCGTAGGAGGCGGCGAGCGCGCGCAGGACGGCATGATGGCCGTTCACGGCAAAGAAGCCGACCGTCGCCAGCAGCCCGTAGAAGGTCGCCAGCATCGTGTTGTTGACGCCGCTCTGCGGGTCGATCGTCGCGCCGTAGGAGAAGCCGATTTGATAACCGGCCAGATGGCCGGCGAACTCGGCGCCGGCAATCAGCGCGCGCACGACAAGCGCGATCGCCAGCCCGATCGCGGCTTCGCGGGCGATGACGACCGAGACAGGCACAGCGGCCGCCGCCGCGGGAAACTCGACGTTCGGCAACAGCCCGATGGCCAGCAGCGCCAGGAAGCCAACACGCGCCGGCCCCGGGATGTAGTTGCCGCCGACGCCGGGCGCCACCGCCACCACCATGCCCGGACGCACGAGCAGCAGGCCGAAGCGCAGCGCCAGATCGGGATCCATCAGCGGATGAACTCTGGCAGCCGCCGGATCAAGTCGGCGGAGAACCCGGTCAGGACGCGCAGGATCCAGGGGAACGTCAGCCCGAACACCACGAAGATCGCCGCCGCGCGCGGGATGAACGAGAGCACGTTGTCCTGAATCGACGTCACCGTCTGGAAGATGCTGACGACCACGCCCGCGATCAGCCCGGCGACGAGCATCGGCAGGCTGACGACGACCGCCACTTCCAGCGCCTGCCGCACGACGCCGACCACCATGGCTTCCGGCATCGCTACGCAAAGCTCCGCACGACCGAGCCGACCACCAGGTTCCAGCCGTCGATCATCACGAACAGCAGCACCTTGAACGGCAGCGACACCATCACCGGCGGCAGCTGCAGCATGCCCATCGACAGCAGCGTCGTCGAGACGACGAGATCGATCAGCAGGAACGGTACGAACAGGAAGAAGCCCATCTGGAACCCGGTCTTCAGTTCCGAGATGACATAGGCCGGGACGACCACGGTCATCGGCAGTTCCTGCGGCGTCGACGGTCTCGGCACGCGTCCGAGCTCGACGAACAGCGCGAGGTCTGTCTCGCGCGTCTGCCTGAGCATGAACTCGCGCAACGGCGGCGCGCCGCGCGACAGCGCCTCGGTCGTCGAGATCTCGCCGGCCAGCACCGGCTCCACCGCCAGCTCGTTGATGCGCGCGCCGACCGGCGCCATGATGAACATCGTCAGGAAGAGCGCCAGCCCGATCAGGATCTGGTTCGACGGCATCTCCTGCGTGCCGAGCGCCTGCCGCAGAAAATGAAAGACGATGGCAATGCGGGTGAACGACGTCATCGTCACGAGAATCGCCGGCAGGAACGAGATCAGCGTGAGGAGGAGAACAACCTGCAGCGGCGCCGAGACCGCGCCGATGCCGTCGACCTGGATGTCGAGCGCGTTCGGCATCAGCGATTTGCCTCCAGCGCCTGGTCGAAGGCACCCGGGGCGAGTTCCGTCACCATCGAGACGCTGGCCGGCGTGAGGCCGAGCAGCAGCCGGCGCCCCTCGACGTTCACGATCACCAGGGAACGGCGCTCGCCCAGCGGAACGGCGGTCTCGATGGCGACCGGCCGCCCCTGCCGCCGCAGCGCGGCGAACGTCCCGCGCCGCGCCAGCCAGGCGAGGGCACCGACGAGCGCCAGCACGAGCAGGACCGAGGCCAGGCCCTGCAGCCCGATTACGTCCACTCGGTGACCTCGTTGCTCGGCGGTTCGAGAATCTCGGTAATGCGGACCGCCGCGCCGTCGTCCACGATGATCACTTCGCCGGCCGCCACGGGGATGCCGTTGACGACGATGCGCAGGTCGTCACCGGCCGCTTCGGCAAGCTCGAGGATCGATCCGCGGGCCAGCGCCAGACAGCTGCGCACAGACATGCTCGACGTGCCGAGCACGACGTCGACGCCGCAAACCACGTCCTGCAGCGCTGCGGGAATCAGCCGCGCCGCGCTAGAACTGGACGACGAATTCTGAAAAGAGGACATCGGTCACCTTCGCCTCAGGCGCCGTCGCGGCGAGCCGCTCGACGAGTGCGGTCTTGAGCTCGGCCTTCCCCTCGGGCGTCACCAGCCGGGTACCCAGCTGCACGGCGAGGTGCTCGAGGATGGCCGATCGCATCTGCATCTTCACGACGGCATCCTCTTCGAGCTCGGTGGCGTGCGCTTCGTCAGCGACGACGAGCGCGAGCGTCACGCGCAGGAACGAGGCACCGCCGAGATCGGCCAGGTTCACGACGAACGCGTCGAGCGGCACGATGCCTGGCTTGACGTCGGGCTCGTGCTCGGCCTCAGCCTCGGGCGCGGCTGCCGACTGACCGGACGCGAACTTCCAGTAGGCGCCCGCGCCGCCGCCAACGAGCAACACGAGGACGCCGGTCACGAGAATGAGCGTGCGGCCGCGCTTCTTCGGCGCCGGCGGTGTCGGGTTTTCTGTAGACATGGCTTGGAGCGCGCGTGGCGCCGCACAGCCATGAGGCAAGCAGGGTACCTGGGGGTCGGAGCGTCGAAATGCGCCGGAAAACGACCGCCGGCGCGACGCCGCTCGGCCGGCACACCGACAGGTGTCGGCTTACCGACAGGCCGTGGACGTCACACCGTGATTTCGAACCGCGGCGTGTCGCCTGCGGGTGCGTTGCGCGAGGAGCGCTTGCGCGGCCGTTCGTCGCCCTGCTCGCGTCCGCCCTGCTCGTCGCCGTCGCGGCGGACGATGAACTGATCCAGTTCCAGGCCGTGCTCCTCGAGACGCGCACGCACGTCGTCGCGCTGGGTCTCGAGCCACTGGCGAACGGCCGCCGCATCGGCGTCGACGGTGGCTGACACCGAGGTGCCTTCCACGCGGACCGACAGCGTGACCGGTCCCAGGTGTTCCGGCCGGATGTGGACGACCGCTTCCCACGCGGTGCCACGGCCGGTCACGCGCATGGCCTGGACCAGCTGCTGCGTGTTGGCCTCGCGTGCTGACGCAAGTGCAGCGACGTCGGCCTCGTGCGAGGCGATCTCCGCGCTGTGCAGGGCGACGGCGAACTGGCGCGCCGCGGGCAGCGTTTTCACGTCGATCGGCAGCGACGTCGCGGCGCCGTCGACCGGCTTAGCGGACTCGGGGCGCTCAGGGGTCCGGGGGTCCGGGGGTGCGAAGGTGCGAAGGTCCGGCGGTGCGGAGGTACGAAGGGCCTGAGCGGCGAAGGCAGGCTCCTCGGAGCCCGAGACTTCAGTCTCGGTGATCGGAGACACCAAGGAGCCCGAGACTTTAGTCTCGGCAGCCGGAGGCACGAAGGAGCCCGAGACTTCAGTCTCGGCGGTCGGGGGCGGCAAGGAGCCCGAGACTTTAGTCTCGGCGGTCGGAGGCAGTAAGGAGCCCGAGACTTTAGTCTCGGCGGTCGGAGGCAGTAAGGAGTCCGAGGCTTTACTCTCGGACGCTGCCACTTCGACCGGCGCCGCGGGTTCGAGCGGCACCTGGACCGCCGCGACCAAGGTCGCCAGCGCGTTCTCGTTGGCCTCTGCCTGCTCGGAGCCCGAGACTTCGGTCTCGGCCGCGAGTGCCGGCGGTTGCTCGCCCCAGATGATGACCTCGTCCATCGCGTCGACCGCGATCGAGGACTCGGCGACACGGGCCTGGGCAACAGGGGCAATCAGCCAGGCTTCGGCCAGGGCGACCGGGTCGACGGTCACGAGGTGCGCCCGGTCGAGCGGCACACGCTGCCGGGGTGCGGCCTCGTCGAATGGCACGGCCTCGTCAAGCGGCGGGCCCTCGCCACGTGGCGCGGGCGTCTCGGCCAATGCTTCCCCGACCGCGGCGAGCGCGTCGGCGAAGGTCATGTCGAGCAGGGCCGCGGCGTCCGGCGCCGTGTCGGCGGGGAGCGGCGCGGCGCCGAGCCCCCCGAGCGCGTCCGGAACCGCCGCGCCGCCGCCCAGCAGCGACGACAGATCGAGATTCATCGCCTGCGGCTCAGCGCTTCAGATTCAGGGTGTCGACCAGCAGCTCGTCGGACACGGTGATGGTCTTCGAGTTGGCCTGGTAGCCGCGCTGCGCGAGGATCATCTGCGTGAACTCCTGCGCGATGTCGACGTTCGACTGTTCGAGCGCCGAGCCGATCAGCGTGCCGCGGCCGCCGGTTCCGGCAACGCCGACGTTGGGAATGCCCGCCGCCTGGCTCTCGCCGTAGCGGCTCGAGCCGAGCTTCACGAGGCCCTTCGGATTGTTGAAGCTGGCCAGCGCCAGCTGGCCGACGGCGACCGTCTGGCCGGCGCCGAACGTCGCGACGATCGTGCCGTCGGACGTGATGCTGATGCTGTCGATCATCCCCGCGCTCGACCCGTTCTGCGTCTTCGACGAGGTCGCCGACGCCGAGGCGAACCCGGTGAGGGTCGGCGTCAGGTCGTCATCCACGAGATCCCAGGTGAGCGCCGATGCGGCCGCGCCGTTGCTCCACGCGGGGGTGGTGATGGCGACGTCGGCCGGCGCCGCGCCGTTCACCGTCGTCAGGACGCCGGTGGCGTCGAAGGCGACCGTGCCGGTGCCGAGCGAGAACGGCACACCGGCCGTGCCGCCGTCGACTTCGCCGCCTTCGGCGGTCATGTCGTAGGCCCATTCGCCCGGCGTCGCGCCCCTGGTGTAGGTGACGGTCACGACGTGGGATTCCCCGAGCGCGTCGGTCACCTGGACCGCCGCGGCGAAGGTATCGCCCGCCTCCGCGGTGGCATCCAGGTTGGTCAGCATGCGGAACTGCGAGGTCGCCTGCGGCGCGCGGAGCACACCGGGCGGCACCGAGATGTCGGTCGGCTGTCCCGAGGTGATGACTTCACCGGTCACCGGGTCGAGGGCCGTGAACCCCTGGACGAAGAAGCCGTCCGGCGTCACCAGCTTGCCTTCGTTGTCGAACGAGAAGTTGCCGGCGCGCGTGTACGCCGCGCCGCCGGGACCGCGAACGACGAAGAAGCCGTTCCCCTGGATGGCGACGTTGGTGGCCTCGCGAGTGTTCTCGATGGCGCCCTGGCTGAACACCGGCGCGATGGCACCGGTCGTCACGCCCAGCCCCACCTGCATCGGGTTGACGCTGCCGCCACCGACGGTCTGGCTGACGAGGTCCATGAACGTGACCGAGCTCGACTTGAAGCCGATGGTGTTGATGTTCGCGAGGTTGTTGCCGATGACGCTCAGGTACTGCGCGTTGGCGTTCAGGCCGGAGAGGCCGGCGGAGAATGAACCGACTGCCATGATTTCGATCCTTTCGTGGCGCCTAGACGCCGGTGGACTCGGGTTCCGCGGCGGGGCCGAGGGCGGTTTCGATGCGCGCGAGCGTCGCCTGCATCTGGGTGAGCTGCTCGAGTGAACTGAACTGCGCCAGCTGCGCCAGGAACTCGCCGTCGGCCTGCGGCTGCGTCGGGTCCTGGTGCTGCAGCTGCGTCACGAGCAGCTGGAGAAACGCATCGCGGCCGAGGCCGTCGGTACGCGGCTTCTGAGTATCCGCGGGACCGCCGCCCGGAGGCGTCGGCGTGCTGCCGATAGGGGTGGTGCTCACGCAAGCTCCTTTGCCGGGCCTGACACGGCCCGGCCTACTGTTTCGCGGTAAAGCGCCGCGTCGCGAGTTCGTCGAGGGCGCGCCGTTCCGTCACGGCGGCGGCCGCGTCGAAGGCGCCCTGCGCCTTGTCGCGGAACTTCTCCAGCGAGCGACAGCGGCGGTGGGCCTCCTGGCAGGCGGCTGCGGCACGCGCCACCACGTCGTCGAGAGCCCGCACGCGCGCCCGATGCGCGTCGCACTGCCGTTCGAGGCGCAGCGTCCAAGAGCGGTGCCAGTCGATTTCGTGCGCGGCAACCCGCGCCTGCAGCGCGTCCGCAGCGGCGCGGCGCGCATCGGCAGCCGCCTCCTCCGCCGCCCGCAGGGTCTCCTGCGCGATCGCCCGATCGCACTGAGCGCGCGCGAGATCACGCTCACGCGCCTCGTACTCGCGCCGCCGCAGGTCGAGCGCGGCCTGCGCCCGGAACCGGAATCCCTTCATGCGTGCTACAGCCTCCCGAGGGCACCGATGGCGTCGGTGAATCCGCACAAGCTGTCGGAGCCCTGACACAGGAACGCCTCGAGCGGCTCGCGCCTGGCGCGCGCCTCGTCGATGCGCGGATTGCTGCCTTCGACGTAGGCGCCGACGCTGACGAGGTCTTCGCTGTCACGGATCGCGGCCAGCCACTCGCGTACCCGGCCGGCCTGGCGGCGGTGCGCGTCGTCCACCACGTCCGGCATGGTGCGCGAGACGCTCTGCAGCACGTCGATCGGCGGGTAGTGATGACGCGACGCCAGGTCACGCGACAGGACGATGTGGCCGTCGAGGATCGAGCGCACGGCGTCGGCCACCGGCTCGTTGTGATCGTCGCCGTCGACGAGGACGGTATAGATGGCGGTGATGCTGCCGCGGCCGCGCACGGCGCCGGCCCGCTCGAGCAGCGACGGCAGCAGCGCGAACACCGACGGCGGATAGCCCTTCGAGGTCGGCGGCTCCCCGGCCGCCAGGCCGACTTCGCGCTGCGCCATGGCGAAGCGGGTCACCGAGTCCATCAGCAGCAGCACGTGCTGGCCACGGTCGCGGAAGTACTCGGCGACCGCCGTGGCGGTATAGGCGGCGCGCAGCCGAAGCAACGGCGGGTTGTCCGACGTCGAGACGACGACGACCGACCGCCGCAGCCCTTCCGGACCAAGGTCGTGCTCGATGAAGCCGCGCACCTCGCGGCCGCGTTCCCCCACCAGCCCCAGCACGATCACGTCGGCGGCGGTGCCGCGCGTCAGCATGCTGAGCAGCGTGCTTTTCCCGACGCCCGATCCGCCAAAGAGGCCGACGCGCTGTCCGCGGCCGCAGGTCAGCAGCGCGTCGATGGCCCGAACCCCTGTCGACAGCGGCTGCGCCACCGGATCGCGAGCCATCGGATTGAGCGGCGGCGGGAACAACGGATAGCGCTCGTCGCAGCGCATGGGCCCGTGGTCGTCGATCGGGGTGCCGAGCGCGTCGATGACACGGCCGAGCAGGCCCGGGCCGATCGGCACCGCCTGTCCGCCCGCGCGCGCGATCAGCCGATCGCCCGGGCAGACGCCGGTCGTGTCGCCGAGCGGCACCGAGAGGACAACGCCGTCGCGGAAGCCGACGACCTGCGCCGGCAGACGACGGCCGCCGGCGCCGGCGACGTCGCACATGGTCCCGATCGGCGCGCGCGGTCCGAGCGACTCGATGACCAGGCCGACCGTGCGAATCACGCGCCCGACCGGCGGCATCGTATCCACCTGTGGAACGCGGGCAATGTAGGAGTCGAGCGAGAAGGTGTCCATGGCGGTTCAGCCGGTGATCCCGGCCTGCGCCGTCGGCATCGACGCCACCGGCTGCGCGACGGCCTCGACGACCGGTTCGGTATCCCCGAGCAGGGCCAGCGCCAGCTCCTGGATCTGCGCGTCCACGCCGACGTCAATCGCGCCAAGGTCCGATTCGACGCGGCAGCCGCCGCGGCCGACGCGGGCATCGGCCACGACCGTGACATTGCTGCCCTCGAGCTGCGCCGCGCGCGCCGCGCCGGTGGCTTCGAACTCCTCCGGATGCAGCCGCACCGTCACCGCCATGCTCTCGCCGAGGCGGTCGAGCGCGACGCGGGCCATCGCAATCAGCAGGTCGGGGGCAAGTGAGACTTCGCGAGTGATCACGCGACGGGCCACGGCCAGCGCCAGCTGCACCATCTGCCGCTCGGTCTGGCGGATCATCTGTGCCCGCAGTGCCGTCAGCGCCTCCAGCGTCTCCGTCAGCCGGCGCAGCATGGCTTCGCCGCGCTGGGCCGCGGCTTCGGCGCCGGCCCGTTCGCCCTGCGCGAATCCCTTCATGAACGCGTCGCGCTCCAGCGCCGCGAGGCTCGCCTGCGTTTCAACCGGATCCGGCTCGGGTGCCGCAGGCGGCGCCACGGGCTCGGGCAGGGCCGGGGCCACGGATGCGGCGGGCCGCGTTCCCCAGGCGAACGGCGCGATGCTGGTGGCCGATGCGACGCGGCGGGCTCTAGACGACATACGCTTCCCCGGCGGCGGAGCCGGTCACAATCAGCCCTTCCTCTTCGAGCTTGCGGGCAACGGCGACGACCTCCTGCTGCGCCCGTTCGACATCGCGCAGGCGCACGGCGCCCAGCACTTCCATCTCCTCGCGCATCATGTCGGCGGCGCGCTTCGACATGTTGTTGAAGAAGCGCTGGCGAATCTCGTCGCTCGATCCCTTCAGCGCGACGGTCAGTGTCTTCTTGTCGGCGCGCTGCACCAGCTCGCGCATGCCGGCGTCGTCGACGTTGACGAGATCGTCGAAGACGAACATCAGATTGCGGATCGACACGGCCAGCTCCGGGCGGGTCCCCTCGATCGACTCGAGCACCGCGGCACTGACGCCGCGATCGAGCCGGTTGAAGAGCTCGGCGACGGCGCGGACGCCGCCATGCTGCTCGCGGCTCGGACCGCCGAGCGTGCGCAGCCGCTGCTCGATCACCGTCGAGATGCGCGACACGACCTCCGGCGAGATCTCCTCGAGCCCCGCCATCCGCGTGAGCACGTCGACGCGCAGATCGTCGGGCAGCAGTTGTACGAGCTGCGCGGCCTGGGTGGTGTTCAGCTTGGACAGAATCAGCGCGATGGTCTGCGGATGCTCCTGCAGGATGAAGCGGGACAGCTGATGTGGATCGGTGCGCGCGATCGACGCGAAGCCGGCCGTCGACTGAACGGATTGCGCGACACGGTCGAGGATGCGGGTGGCCGCCTCTTCGCCGATGGTCCGTACCAGCACGCGGCGCGCGTACTCCATGTCGCCGCGCATGGCGTAGTCGGCGGCCAGTGCCGACTGGTGGAACTCCTCGAGCACCGATTCGCTGATCGCGGAGGCAATCGGTCCGAGCAGCGTCATCTCCTTGACCAGACGCTCGACCTCGTCCTCCGGCAGGTGACGGAACACCTGGGCGGTCACCTCTTCGCCGAGCAGCATGGTGACAATCGCTGCCTTGCGAAGCCCGGACATGGGAGGGGCAGCCATCAGCGGTCGTGGTCGGTGATCCAGGTGCGCAGCAGCTTCGCCACCGTCTCGGGATTCTGCGCGCTCATCGCCGAGACGCGGCGCGTCAGCGCCGGCAGCTTCCGCGATTCCATGCGCTGGGCCGCGGCCGCGTCGAGCTGGGCCTCGATCTCACTCTCGATCTCGGCCACGGTACGCGGCCCCTGGGCGATGGCGGGCGCCGCAACGCCGGCGGGAAGCGGGGTCGCGGCGGCGAGCACCGCCTGTCCAGCCGCGGCCATGCTCGCGCGACCCATCAGCGGCCGCACGAACAGCAGCAACGCCGCCAGGCCGAGACCTGCCACGAGCAACATGCGACCGCCTTCCCAGATCTGCGGGCTGTAGCGTTCCAGCACGCTCGGTGCGGTCTCGTCGGCCGGCGGCTCGTCGAACGCCACGTTCTCGACAGTGAGCTGATCGCCGCGCGAGGCGTCGAAGCCTACCGCCGCGGCCACCAATGCCTGCAGCTGCCGCAGTTCCTCGGCTGAGCGGCGCGTGCGGATGACGGTCGTCTGCCCTTCGCCGTCGGTCTTGAACTCCTGGTCGTCGTCGAGGATGACGGCGAGCGACAACCGCGCAATCTCGCCCGGCGGCTGGATGGTGTGGCGCGTCGTGCGGCTCACCTCGTAGGCGGCGGTCTCGGCGCTGCGGGCCGTGCCGGCGGTGACCGGCGACGGCGGGCCGGCGCCGGCGGCGCGGGCGCCCGTTTCCTCGGTGCCCGCCGCCGGCGGGGGCGTGTTGGCGCGGGCCCCGGCAATGCCGGCCGCGGCGGCCGCGCTGATGCCGTCGATCGACGTCTGGCGGCTGCGCAGCACCGTGTTCGGGTCCCAGATCTCCTCGGTCTGCTCGCTGCTGCGCGGGTTGAGGCGCACGGCGGCGTTGACCCGCACCCGCCCGGGCCCGACGACCGGCTCGAGCAACGCGACCACGCGCTGCGACAGGTCTCTTTCGAGGCGCTGCTGCCGATCGAGCTGCGCCGCGCCCAACGGATCGTCGTCGCCGGCGGCGCGCAGCAGCGGCCGGCCGAAGCTGTCGAGGATGACGACCGACTCGGGGCGCAGCCCCTCGACGCTGGCGGCGACGAGGTTGCTGATGCCGGCCACCGTCGGCTCCGGCAGCATGCGCTGGCCGCGCAGCTTGAGGATGACCGACGCCTTCGCCGGCCGCGACTCGCCGAACAGCGTGTCCTTCCCCATGGCGATGTGCACGCGCGCGCTCGAGACTTCGCTGATGGTCGCGATGGTCCTGGCGATCTCGCCTTCGAGCGCGCGGCGGTAGTTCACCTGTTCGAGGAACTCGGTGGCACCGAACGCGGTGCGATCGAAGATCTCGAAGCCGACGCGGCCGGAGGCCGGCATCCCCTCGGCCGTCAGCTGCAGCCGCAGCTCGTCGATGCGGCTGGCTGGCACGCGAATGCCGCGCCCGCCGGCCTCGAGCTGGTACGGCACGCTCTGAGCCGACAGCCGCGACACCATCTCGCTGGCCGCTTCCGGATCGAGGTCGGCAAAGAGCAGCGCGTACGACTCGCGGTTCAACCACCACGCCGAGCCGGCGACAACGGAGACGACCAGCACGAAGGCGCCGCCGAGCGAGGCCAGCTGCGCCGGGGTGAACGACGAGGTGAAGGCGCCGAGCCGCGCCAGGATCTGCTGTGCGTTCATGGGCTCAGATCGGCATGCGCATCACGTCCTGATACGCCTGCACCAGCTTGTTGCGGACCTGCACGGTGAGCTGCAGCGCGACCTCCGCCTTCGTCAGCGCGATCATCGCGTCGTGCACTTCACCCTTCTTCTCGAGCATGTCGGCGACGGCGACGTTGGCGTCGGTCGAGGCGCCCTCGACGCTCTGGATCAGCGCGCCGAGCGCGTCGCCGAAATCGACGGCGCCTCCGGCGGCCGCGGCGGCCGCCGCCGGCTTTGGCAGCGAGAGTCCCGCAACCCCGGTGCGAATGCCGTTGATGCCGTCCGCCACGTCAGCGTCCCAGCTCGAGCGCGCGCGCGATCATGTCGCGGATGATGCTGATGGCCGCAAGGTTCGCCTGGTAGCCGCGCGCGGCCCCGAGCATGTCGACCATCTCCTGCGACGAATCCACGTTCGGCAGCTCGACGAAGCCGGTCTCGTCGGCGTCCGGGTGCGACGGCTCGTAGCGGCGCTGGAACGGCGACTGGTCGGTGACGACGCCGTCGACGCGCACGCCGACCGCATTGGCACTGGCGAGGGCGCTGTCGAACCCCTGCACCGGGTCGGCGGCGAGCACGACGTCGCGACGGCGGTAGGGCTGCCCATCGGCGCCGCGAGTCGACTCGGCGTTGGCGATGTTCGACACGGCCACCTCGATGCGCACGCGCTCGGCGTTGAGGGCGCTGGCGCTGGCGTTGATGGCGGCGGAGAGGCCCGACACGTCAGCGGCCCTCGTTGATGGCGTAGCGCACGAGGCGGAACTTGGCGGCGAGCGCGGTTTGCGCCGCCGCGAAATCGCCGGCCGCGCGTCCCATCGACAGCATCTCGCGATCGAGCTGCACGGTGTTGCCGTCGCGGCGCGCCGGGAGGTTCTCGGCATCCCTCACGACGATGCCCGCCTTCGGGTCCGCCTGCGACGGATAGGTGGAGTTGCCGGGCCCGATCAGCTTCGAGACGAGGGCCTCGTTGAACGTCACCTCTTTCGCCTTGTAGCCGGGCGTGTCGATGTTGGCGAGGTTGCCGGCGGCAGCGACCTGGCGCGCGACGGCGACCGACATCTGGCGCCGCAGCGCGGCAATCACGGTCGCATCGTTGATCTGGCTCACGTGGGTCCTCCGCCTGCCGACGGGGCAAGCGGGGTGCCGTCCGCGCGGATCGGCACACGTGTGGCGTTTGGCTGGAAATTCAGCTCACGCGCAAGACGCGCATGGACGGCGTGCCGACACGGAGCGTCGGCTGGCCATCACCGGCGGAGCAGGTCCTCGATGCGCGCGAGCCGTTCCTCGATGGCGGCAAGCCGCCATCCGACGTCGGCCTCTCCGCCGGCGCCGCGCGCGCCCATCTCGGACATCTGGCGGGCGAGCAGCTGGTTCTCGCGCTCCAGCAGGCGCCGCTCGCGAATGCGCGTGATGATCACCTCGAGCTGTCCGAGCGCGAACGGCTTCGGCAGGTAGTCGTAGGCGCCGGCGCGCACGGCGCGCAGCGCGCTGTCGAGGGTCGCGTAGCCGGTCACGATGACCACGGGGATGGTCGGGTTGCCGGCACGCGCCGCCTGCAACACCTGGAAGCCGTCTGCACCCGGCATTGCCACGTCGGTCAGGACGGCGCCGAACTGCTTCGGGTCGCGTTCGAGCGCAGTGATGGCCGCGCGGCCGTCGGCGGCGGTCGCCACCTGAAGTCCCTGGCTGCGACAGAACTCCGCCAGCAGCTCGCGGGTATCTTCCTCGTCCTCCGCGATCAGGATCTCGAACGTCTCCGGTGCCGCTGCCAATGGCATATCATTTGCCCGCCACCTCATCCGCGGGCAGGCTCCCGTCAACTTGAATCGGCAGATCTCTCAGTAACTTGAACCGGGCGAACGACGGCTGGCCGTCACCATGTCGGCAATCCGTCACCCTGGCCGGAAAAACGTCATTTTCATGACTGATCGCACTCCCTCTGTCCTCATCATCGAAGATGATCTCGACCTCCGGCAGCTCCTCGGCGAATCGCTGGAGAGCCAGGGCTTCGCCGCCGCCGTGGCGAATGACGCCGCCGACGGCGTCGAGCGCCTGCGCGCGTTCGCCTACGATGCCCTGGTCGTCGACCTGCACCTGCCGGATGGCAACGGCATGGAGATCCTCGAGGAGGCGATCACCCGGTATCCCGACCTGCGGGCCGTCGTGATCACCGGGTTCGGCGGCGTCGAAGAGGCGGTCACCGCCATCCGCCGCGGGGCCATCGACTTCCTGGTCAAGCCGTTCGAGCTCTCGCGCCTGACCCAGGTCCTGCGCGCCGCCCTCGACCAACGGCAGCTGCGGCAGGAGAACGCCGAGCTGCGGGCGCAGCTGCGGGAGCGCTTCCGGTTCGACAATATCATCGGCCGCGACCACGGCATGCAGCGGCTGTTCTCGACGCTGGAACTGGTCGCGCCGATGAACAGCACGATCCTGATCCAGGGCGAGACCGGCACCGGCAAGGAGCTGATCGCGCGGACGATTCATCACAACTCGCCGCGGGCCGATCAGCGGTTCGTCGCCTTCAATGCCGCCGCCATCCCGGAGGGGCTGGCCGAGACGGAGCTCTTCGGCCACGTCAAGGGCGCCTTTACGGGGGCGGTCAATGCCCGTGTCGGCCGGTTCGAGCTCGCGCACCGCGGCACCCTGTTCATCGACGAGGTGGCGTCGATGTCGCTGCCGCTGCAGGCCAAGCTGCTGCGCGCGCTGCAGGAACGCGAGGTCGAGCGAGTCGGCGAGTCGAAGCCGATGAAGGTCGACATTCGGGTGGTGGCCGCCACCAACACCGACCTGAAGAAGCTCGTCAAGGACGGCGCGTTCCGCGAGGACCTGTACTACCGGCTGAACGTCATTCCCGTGGCGCTGCCGCCGCTGCGCGCGCGGAAGGCCGACATCCCGCTGCTGGCGCAGCACTTCGTCCGGAAGTCGTGCCAAGAGAACGGGCTGCCGGTGAAGCCGCTGGCACAGGACGCCCTGCGCCTGCTGATGCAGTACGACTGGCCCGGCAACATCCGCCAGTTCGAGAACGCCATCGAGCACGCCGTGGCGATGAGCGTCGCGGCGCCCGACATCGGCGCCGACGCCATCCCGGAAGACGTACGCTCGCGGCCGGCGTCGGCGCTGGTCCCGTCACTGGAGATCCCGGACGAAGGGGTGCACTTCACCAGCGTGGTGTCGCAGCTCGAGCGCGACCTGATCACCCGCTGCCTCGAGAAGACCAACGGCAACAAGCGGCAGGCGGCGCGGCTGCTCAACTTGAGCCGCACGACGCTCATCGACAAGCTGCAGCGGCTGGAGATTCAGGCCGGCGCCTGAACGCGCGGCAGGCGCATGACGAACACGGCGCCCGGCCCCGGCTCGGCCGCCAGGGTGCCGCCGTGCGCCTCGACGATCCGGCGCGCCGCCCAGAGCCCGAGCCCCGCGCCCTCCCCGGCCGGACGCGTCGTCACGAACGGATCGAACAGGCGGTCGGCATCGCCGGCCGGCAGCCCCGGCCCCTCGTCGGCAACGCGCACCGTCACAATGTCCGCGGCGGCCTCGTAGGACACGCGGATCGTTCCACCCTTCCCCGCCAATGCCTGCTCGGCATTGATCAACAGGTTGAAGGCAGCCTGTTGCAGGCGGGCGCGATTGCCGCGCACGAGCAGCGGTGTGCAGTCACCGGCAATGTCCGTCGTGATCGCCGCCCGCTTCATGGCGAACGCGCGTAGCGCAAGCGCCCGGGTCATGGCGTCGCGCAGGTTGACCGTGGCCGTAGTGGTCACGTCGGCGCGCGTGTAGTGCTGCACATCGGCGAGCGCGAGCGCCGCGCGGGTGCTCTGGCGCCGCAGCCGCTCGAGCGCGTTTTTCACATCGGACGAGAGGTCGGGCCGCGCCTCGAGCAGCTCCACGGTACCGGAGATGACCTGCAGCGCGTTGTTCACTTCGTGGGCGGCGCCCGACAACAGCCGAGCGGCCGTCGCCGCGCGGTTCAGGGCCAGGAGCGCGTCGTCCGACGGCTGGTCACTCACGCGTTAAACCTTGGCAAGACAGGTGCCGATTGACGGGACAGCATATCAGTATGAAACGCCTCGATTGGGAGCAGTGGATTACCACCGGCGCCTGGCGCCACACCGACGGCGCGGCCCTGCCGGTTGCCCCGGGGGTGCTCGGCGAGGCCCTCCAGATTGCCGGCGAGGATGACCCGGATGCGCGCCGGCTGACGGCGCTCGTCCGCCGCGACCAGGTGCTGACGGCCCGCGTGCTGCGCCTGGCCAACAGCGCCGCCGCCGGGGCGGCCCGCGAAATCACCCGCGTGGACGAGGCGGTGGTCCGCCTCGGGACGACGAGCGTGCGACGGCTCGTGCTGTCGCTGTGCCTGGCCTCGTGGACCACGCCCGAAGACGAACAGGCGCTCCCCGGCGTCGATGTCATGCGCCACGCCATCGGCGCCGGCTGTATGGCGCGTTTCGCCGCGCCGTTGGTGGACGCCGATCCCGAAGAATGCTTCGTTGGCGGGCTGCTGCACGATCTCGGCAAGCTGGCGCTGGTTCGACTGCGCGCCCTCTTCGTCCGCCGCGGCGGCATCGGCCCGTCGCGCGCCGACTTCGCCGACTCGCTGGCCGCCCATCACGCCGACGCCGGCGCCCTGCTGCTGCAGCTGTGGGGGGTTCCCGAGCGGCTCCGCGCGGGCGTGCGCTGGCACCATGTGCCGGCTGACGCGGCCGACCCTCACCTCGCCTCGATCATCTGGCTCGCCAACCGGCTGTGCCATCGCTACGGCCTGGGCTGCGCCGCCTCGCCTGACGACGACCTGCTCGAGGATCCGCTGGCGCTGACCGTGGGCGTGACGCCGGCGTGGCTGGTGACGATCGATGCACGGGTCGCCAGCGTCATGGAAGACGCGCTTGCTCACGTGGCCGCCTAGCTACCCGCGCCGGTTCACGAGCGTCGCGCCCGGCGCACCGGGCGCGACCACCCGCCGGTATGCCGCAAGCGTCGACTCTCCCTGCTCGATGGCGCGCGCCTCCATCTGCCGCGCCGCTTCGACGCCGCGCAGCGCTTCGCGCGTGGCTTCGTCGCTGGCAAGCACCGCCGCCACGCGGCGGCCGGCCTCGCGGTGCAGCGACGCCACCGCCTCGAACAGCGGTTCCTGCTGCAGCTCGCGCCGGCGCGCGGCGATGGCCCGCCGCAGCGGCCGCAGGCCATCCTCGAGCGCCACGAGCGCCGCCATCACCCGTTCGCGGTCGGCGGTGACGTCGGCGAGCCCCTCCACATCGCGCCGATCCGAGGCGGCCCGCTGGCGTGCCGCCATCGCCTCCAGGCGACCGAGCAGCGCGAGCTCGGCTTCGAGCCCGGCGCGGTACTCAGCCAGCTGCTGCGGCAGCTCGTTCACGCGCGCCTGCTTCCGGCGGCCTGGCTCCACGCCTCACGCAGCATGCCCAGCAGCTTCTGCGCTTCGTCGAGCGGTTCGACGCCGCCGGTGGCCGTGGCTTCGACCAGCCGCGACGTGAGGTAGCTGTACAGGCGGTCCAGTTCCTCGGCAATCGCGCCGCCCTGCTCCATGTTCAGCGTGTTCTGCAGCTCGCCGACGATGGCGAGCGCGCGAGAGATGGCGTTGGCGCGAGCGAGCCGATCGCGGCGCGACGTGGCGTCGCGGGCCTCGCCGACGAAGCGGAGTCCGCCGTCGTACAACATGACAACGAGCTCGAGCGGAGAGCGGGACTGGGCATCAACGCGCCGGTAGGCGGCGGCGCCGCGGGCAGGCATCATCGGACTACCTTCAGAAAAGACGGAATTCGCCGCCGAGCGACGACAGCGACGCGCTCTGGCTGTTCAACTGCGACATCGCCATGTCGGCGGCCATGTACTCGCGCTGCAGCGCCGCCCGGCGCACGGCGAGCCGCGCTTCCAGGTCGTCGATGCGGTGGCCAATGCTCGACATCTGGTCGGTCAGTCGATCGCGCGCGTCCGAGACGAGGCCGCCGGCCTGGGCGTAGTCATCGACCAGCGCTTCGAGCGCGCCGAACACGCCGCCGTCGCCGCTGGCTCCCGACAAGAGGGTCTGCAGCGCCTCCGGCGACGCGGCGAACACCGCGTCGAACATCTCGCGGTCGAGTTCCATGTCGCCGCTCCTCGAGCTGACAATGCCGGCCGACGCGAGCCGCGCCAGGTCGCCGCCGTAGTCGGCCTGCAGCGCCAGCCGGATCGAGTCGCGGAGGCCGCGCAGCAGCGGGTCGCGGCCGATGCTCGCCTTGCCGGCGACGGCATCGGCCTCCTGGGTGCGCATGAATGCGCGAAGGTCGTTGTAGGCGGACATGAAACCATCGACCAGCGCCGCGGCCGCGTCGACATCACGCGAGACGTCGACGACCACCGTGGCGCCCGGATCCGCCTCGTTCAGCGTCATCGTCACGCCGGGGATCGCGCCGTCGATCTCGTTTGTCCCACTCGTCACGGCGACCCCGTTCACGGTGAACGCCGCGTCCTGCGCGGTCCGGGTCGTGGAGACCGCCAGACTGCCGCCGGAGAGGCCGTCGGTCACGGTGAACGCGCCGTCGCTGCCGGTGTCGACCGCCGTCAGCACGAGGCGGTACTCGTCAGTGCCGGTCCGGACCACGGCGGCCCGCGCCGGCGCATCCGTCTCGGCGTTGATCGCGGCGGCCAGCTGTTCGAGGGTCGTCGAACCCGTGAGCGTGATGACGGTGTCGACGCCGTCGGCATCGGTCAGGGTGAAGGTCCCGCCGGTCGCGACTTCGGCATCCAGCGCCGCGTAGGTTCCGGTAGACGACACCACCTGCGCCCGCGCCAGCGTCGATACGACGACGTCGTAGGTGCCGGAAAGCGTGCCGCTGGTGGTCGCCACGCCGACACTGTCGCTGGTGCTGGTGGCGGCCAGCGCCGCCAGCGAGTCGGCCTCGCCCAGCGCCTCGATCGCCGACGACAGGGTGGTCAGCTTGGTGGCCAGGGTGCCGAACGCCGACTTCTGCGTATCCAGCGTTTTCTTCTGGGTTTCGAGGCGGGTGATCGGCTCACGCTCCTGCGCCATGACGGCGTTCAGGATCATGGTGAAGTCGATCTGGTTGAAGCCGCTGAAGGTGATCGGCGAGCCCACGTCACGCTCCTCGAGCGGCCGGCGGGATGCCGGCCATCGGCCCGGGCATAGCCAGAATCAGGCCATGCCCGGACCGTGGGAACTACCGCAGCAGCGAGAGCACCGCGGAGCTGGACTGGTTCGCCTGCGCCAGGGCGGCGATGCCGCTCTGCTGCAGGATGTTGTAGCGGGTCAGGTTCGCCGACTCCTCCGCCACGTTGGCGTCGCGGATGCGGCTCTCGGCGGCGCGCTTGTTCACCGTCTGCGACTGCGCCAGGCCGATGGCGAACTGCGTGCGGTTCATCAGCGCGCCGATGGTGTTCTGCGAGTCGGCCAGCGCCGACACCGCGCCCTGGACTTCGCCGAGCGCCGTCTGCGCCGCCGCCGCCGTCGCGAACGACGTCGAGGTCAGCCCGAGGGTCGTCGTGTCGGCGGCGGTGATGGTGCCCGAGATGATGCCGTCGGCCGCGGTCGCCTCGCTGCTGACGAACACGCTGTAGGAGTAGGCCGCGTCGAGGCCGACGACGGTCATCTGCCGATCGATTTCCGTGAGGATCTCCGCGTACTCGTCCGACAGCTTCGTCACGTCGGCGCCGTTCGACGACGAGGACGCCTGGGTGGCCAGCGTCGCGAGCCGATCGACGAGCGTGCTGACGTTCGACAGCGCGCCGTCGAGCAGCTGCAGCTGCGACATGCCGTCGTTGGCGTTGCGGACGCCCTGGTTGAGGATCGCCTGCTCGTTGCGGTACTGGTTGGCCACGGCGAGGCCCGCCGCGTCGTCGCCCGAGGTGTTGATGCGGTAGCCGCTCGAGAGGCGGCCGAGGGTACGGTTCAGGCCGACGCTGGTCGACTGCATGTTCGCCTGCGCGTTGGCCGCCGCGATGTTGTTCACGACTGAGAACGATGCCATTGCTTTTTCCTCCGTGAATACCGGCCCGCGTCCTTGCGGGTCCGTGGCGGCGAGGCCGCCGTCCTGTGCAGGGTGGTAATCGGGACCGCGGCGAAGACCTTTAGAGGAGCCCGGGACTTTAGTCCCGGCCCCGTGGCGGTCGACCGCCACTCGCTGTCGGTCTCCCGTCACGCGTGGCAACCGTTCACCGCCGAATCACGAAGGATTGCGCGTGGTATCTGCGTTGCAGCGGCGCCGCCGCGAGGCTATCCATGCGCACGAAACCAGGCATCGTCCTCCAGGCACGGCTCAATTCCACGCGGCTGCGCGCCAAGGCGCTCGAGCCGGTCGGCGGCCGCACCATCGTCGAACAGTGCCTCCGCCGGTTGATCGCCGCCGGCGTCGGCCCGGTGATCCTGGCCACGACGTGGCAGACCGAAGACGATGCCCTCGAGGCGATAGCCCGGCGTGTCGGCGTGGACGTGCTCCGCGGCTCGACCGAAGATGTCCTGGCGCGGCTGCTGGCCGCGAGCGAGCGCTTCCAGATCGATCCGGTGGTGCGCGCCCTCGGCGACAGTCCCGCCGTCGACGTGCAGGCGCCGTGGCGGGTGCTGCACGCGCTCGAGACGACGGGCGCCGACTACGTGCGCGAAGACGGCCTGCCGCTGGGCGCCGGGGTCGAAGCGATGACACAACGGGCGCTCCGGCGCGCCGCCCACGTCGCCACCGAGCCGTTCGACCGCGAGCATGCGACGACGCTGTTCATCAGGCGGCGCGATCTCTTCCACTGCGTGAAGCTGGAAGCGCCGCACGCCTGCGTGGCACCGGCGCTGAACCTGTCGGTTGACACCTCCGACGACCTGACGCGCGTTCGCGAGCTGTTCTTTCGCGTGCGGTCCAGCGATCCGTCGGTGCCGGCGCTGATCGCTGCCGCGCGCCAGGCGGCGTGGGCGGGCTCGTGCTGAGACGCGCGCCGCGCCGCGGCGCTCTCGACTGGGTCGCACTCGCCCTCGCGCCGGCGGGTCTAGCCGTCGTCGGATTGGCCCAGACGCTCGATCACGGCTCGCTCGGTTCGCTCCTGCAGCCGGTGCCCTTCCTGATCGTGTTCGGCGGCACGCTCGGCGCCGTGCTCATGACCTACCGGCCCAGGGAGCTGCGCGATGCGGCCGTCGCGGCAGGGCAGGCATTTCGCCACGCCGACGATGACACCGGCGCGCTCGCGGCCTCGCTGGTCGCGCTGTCGCTGCGGGCGCACCGGCGCGGCGTGCTGGTGCTCGAGAACGAGCTCGACGAGGTGACCGAGTCCTTCCTGCGGGACGGACTCGCGCTCACCATCGACGGGACGCCGCTCGACACGCTGCGCGATTTTCTCGGCGTCGAGAAGGCGGCCCGCGACGCCGATGAAGAGGCGCCGGCGCGAGTGTTCGAAACCGCCGCCGGCTATGCACCGACGCTGGGCATCCTCGGCGCCGTGCTCGGTCTGATGCGCGTGATGGACAACCTCGCCGCCCCGTCGGCCATCGGCGGCGGCATCGCCGTCGCCTTCGTCGCCACGGTCTACGGCGTTGGCGCGGCCAACCTGGTGCTGCTACCGGTTGCCGGCCGGATCCGCGAGCGCGCCGCCCGGTCAGCCCGCCGCCGCGCGCTCATCGTCGAGGCGCTGCTGGCCATGCAGCAGCGCCAGCACCCGCGTATGGTCGCCCACAAGCTGCGCTCGTTCTCGAGCGACATCCCGCGGATCGACGAAATTGCCCTGCGCGTTGCCCCGCGCGCGGCTCGTTCATGAAACCCGCGCCGTCCCGCGCCGGACATGACCGGTGGCTCCTGTCGTACGCCGACCTCGTCACGCTGCTGCTCGCGTTCTTCACGGTGCTCTACGCATCGTCCACGCTCGAGTCGGGGCGCCCACCAGAACCCGAGAGCGCGGGAGACACGAAAGTCCCGGTCGTCGCGCCCGTCCGCGTCGTACCGATGACGACGGCCCGTGTCGAGGAGCGGCTGCGCCGCGATCTCGGAACCGCCATCCTGTCCGGGCGGGTCGAGCTGACGCGCGACACCCGCGGCCTCGTCATCTCCCTTCCCGAGCAGGCCACATTTGCGGTCGGCAGCGCCGACGTCACGCCGGCGGCGGCGGATCTCATCGCCCGGGCCGCCGCGGCGCTCGTGGACGCGCCGAACAGTCTGCGTGTCGAAGGACACACCGACGACGTCCCGATCCACACCAGCCGGTTCGCCTCCAACTGGGAGCTGTCGACGGCGCGGGCCAGCGCCGTGATCGCGCTGCTGATCGATCGCGTCGCCATTCCGGCCGCCCGGCTGTCCGCAGCCGGCTACGCCGAGCACCATCCGCGCGTCCCGAACACCTCGCCCGGGAACCGGGCCCGCAACCGCCGCATCGATCTCGTCGTCCTGGATTGAGGCGCCGGACCGGACGGGTCCGGCGCGCGTTTACTCCGCGCCGTGTCGGGTGCGGCAGCTCGTTCAAGGCGCCCGCGGGCGCTGCCGATTGTCTCCGCAGTGCCACCCTCCAGAATTCTCATCGCCGGCGGCAACGCGGAGCTTCGCGACCGGTTGACCGCCTGGATGGCCGAAGCCGGGCACACGTGCGCGCCGGTGGACACGGCCGAGGCGTTGGCCGAGGCGCGCCGCGTGGCGCCGGACGTGGCCGTCGTCCTCGCTGCCGCTCCAGACGATGGCGACATGTGGGTGGCGCGCATGCTCCGGGCACAACCTGAGCCCGTGGTGATCGTCGTCGCGCTGGCATGGGCCGAAGCGGTCGCCGTGATGGCGACGCAGCTCGGTGCGCTCGACTGCGTGCCCTGGCCCTCCGGCAAGGCCACGATGTGCGACGCGGTCGAGCGGGCGCTGGCGTGGCGCGACCGCGGACACGAGCGGGCGCGCCGGCTCGGCCAGCTGAAAGAGGAGCTCGCCCGAAGCCAGGCGCATCTGGCCGCGACGGCGCGGCGCGTCGAGCCGGCGCGGGTGACGTCGGTACTGCTCGCCGTGCTCGAGGCGCGGGCCCCCGATGCCTGCGAGCACTCGCGGCGCGTGGCCCGATCGGCCGCCGTGCTCGCTGACACGCTGCGACTGCCGCCGGCCCAGGCGCGGGAGATCCGTGATGCGGCACTGCTGCACGACATTGGCAAGGTCGCGCTGCCGCCACGCCTGCTGTCGCCGGCCGAGCCGCTCAGCGACGACGAACTGGCGTTGCTTCGGACGCACGTGCAGGTGACGCGGCACGTGTTGTCGCCGGTCGCCGGCATGCGCCCGCTCGCCACGATCGCCTCCAGCGTGCACGAACGCTGGGATGGGCTCGGGTATCCCGACGGCCTGAGCGGCGCCGCCATTCCACTGGGTGCCCGCCTCGTCGCGGTCTGCCACGCCTACGACACGGCGACGACCGCCGGGGCCGCGGGCGACGCCGCGGGCCACGACGAAGCGGCGCTCGATCTCATACGCCTGTCCGGCACGCGCCTCGACCCCGACATGGTCCGCGCGTGGCTGGTCATGGGAGACGCGTTCAGATGCTGCTCATAATCGGACTCCTCGTCGTGGTCGGCGCCGTCGTCGGCGGCTACCTGATGGCAGGCGGCGCGCTGATGGTGCTGAACCAGCCGTCCGAATTCGTTGTCATCGGCGGCGCCGCGATCGGCAGTCTCCTCGTGAGCACGCCAATGGCCGTGCTCAAGAGCGCCCTGAGCCAGATCAAATCGCTGCTGGGAGGACCGGCGCAGCGCGGCGACTACGTCGAGCTGCTCTCAATGCTGTTCCAGATCTTCCGGCAGGTGCAGCAGGGCGGCGTGATGTCGCTCGAAGCGCACTTCGAGGATCCGGAGAAGAGCGCCATCCTCGCGAAGTACCCGAAGTTCCTGGCGCGCCATGATGCGGTCGACTTCCTGGCAGACTCCATCAAGGTCATCATCGTCGGCGGCATCGCCGCGCACGACCTCGAGGCGCTGATGGACGAGGACCTGAAAGTGCACCACGACGAGGCGCTGCGCCCCTCGTCGGCGCTCACCAAGATCGGGGATGCGCTGCCTGGTCTCGGCATTGTCGCCGCCGTGCTCGGCGTCGTGATCACGATGGGCCACATCGACGCGCCGCCGGCCGAGATCGGCCACCACGTCGGCGCCGCGCTCGTTGGCACGTTCCTCGGCATCCTGCTGTCGTACGGCTTCGCGCAGCCGATCGCCACGGCGATGGAACAACGTGTCGGCCAGGATGGCTATTACTGCCTCTGCATCAAGGCCGGGCTGATGGCCGTCTACAAGGGGAACCCGCCGGCCATCGCCATCGAGTTCGCTCGGCGCGTGCTCCCCCACGAGCTGCGCCCGAGCTTCAACGAGACGGAACAGTTCTGCCGCGCGGCGGCAGCACCGCGCGAGGCGGCGGCCGCATGAGCGCCCAGAAGGCCCCGCCGATCATCATCATCAAGAAGAAGGGCGGCCACGGCCACGGGCACCACGGCGGCGCCTGGAAGGTGGCCTACGCCGACTTCGTCACGGCGATGATGGCGTTCTTCCTGGTGATGTGGATCGTCGGGCAGGGCAAGGAGACGACGGACGGCGTGGCGGCCTACTTCCGCGACCCTGGCGCGTTCGAAGGCGGCACCGGCATTCTCGATGGCGTGGAGCGCGGCACGACCGGCGGCGGGCATCCGGGCAACGCCCGGCCGAACGTCGACGCCGCCGAGGCGGCGCTCGAAGAAGCGGCGCAGCAGCTGCGGCACGCGCTCGAGGCGCTGCCTGGCTTCGCCGCCATCCAGGATCGGGTCGACATCCAGGTGACCAGCGAAGGACTGCGGATCGAGCTGCGTGAGGCGCCGAATGACGGGTTCTTCGCCACCGGCAGCGACGTGCTCAAGCCCGAGGCGGTCGAGGTCCTCGGCGTCGTCGGCACCGAGCTCGGCAAGCTCGGCCGCGGCGTGGCGATCGAGGGACACACCGACAGCCGACCGTACAGCGGGGGATCCGGCTACACCAACTGGGAGCTGTCGGCGGATCGGGCCAACTCGGCGCGGCGGGTCCTCGAGGCCGGCCTGCAGGCGGGGCAGATCGAAGCCGTCCGCGGGTATGCCGACACGCAGTTGCGGGTCGCGGCCGATCGTTTCGACGCCTCGAACCGGCGCATTTCCGTCATCGTCCGTCGCTGATCCGGGTTTCGTGTCCGATTCCGCCCAATTCGTCACACCGTTGTCAGATTTTCGCTGACATTCCCGTTACGGATGAGGTAGTACCATCGCCGGGATACCGATGAGCATTCATTTCGAGCCTGAACAGGGGATCGAAATCCGGACGTGGCTTCCGGGGCCCAGCATTCCGGTGCTGCTGGTCGAGGACGACGAATCGTACCGGCACTTCATCGAGGTGAACTGCCGCCGCGTCGACTGGGTCAGCCTGCACTGCGTCGACCGTCTCGCGGCCGTTCCCGAGGCGCTGTCCGCCTGCGGGCCGGCCGTGATCCTCCTCGACGTGAACCTCCCCGACGGCGACGGCGTCACCTGGCTGCAGTCGCACCGGCACCTCACCGATGCCGCGGTCGTCGTCCTCACCGGCGACGCGACGCACGACCCGGGCGACATCGCCGCGTTCGCGCAGGACTACCTCGTCAAGTCGCAGATCGCGCCCGATCACCTGCTGCGCGCCATCCGGTATGCCTGCGAGCGCCGGCGGGTCGAGCAGGCGGTACGCCAGCGGGACGAACAGCTGCGGCAGGCACAGAAGATGGACGCGATCGGCCGTCTCGCCGGCGGCATCGCCCACGACTTCGGCAACCTGCTCACGGTGATCACCGAGGCCTGCGAGCGGATGCGGGATACGCTCGATCCGTCGGCCCCGGCGCTGGCGGAAGCGGAGAAGATCCTGCGCAGCTCGTCGCGGGCGGTGTCGCTCACCCGTCAGCTGATGGCGTTCAGCCGGGCGCCGGCGCAGCCGGCGCGGCGCCTCCATCTGGGGGCCCTCGTCCGCTCCGTCGGCCAGCTGCTGGAGCAGCTGATCGGCGAGCACATCCTGCTGACGGTCGAGATCGCGCCGGATCTGCAGGCAGTACAGGCCGATCCGGTGCAGGTCGAGCAGGTGCTGATGAACCTGGCGATCAACGCGCGGGATGCCATGCCGCGCGGCGGCCTGCTGCGCATCGCCGTGGCCAACGACGGGACGGCGGTGCGGCTGCAGGTGTCGGACAGCGGCACTGGCATGACGGCCGACGTCAAGGCGCGCGCGTTCGAGCCCTTCTTCACCACCAAGGGCGACCGCGGCACCGGCCTGGGCCTGGCGACGGTCTACGGCAACGTCATGCAGATGGGCGGCCGCATCGACATCGAGACCGCCGCCGGCGAGGGAACGACGTTCGTCATCCACCTGCCCGCGGCGGAGGGTCCGGTGAATACCGAGGCCACGCACCCGCCCGAGGTGCCGGCCCGCGGCAACGCGACGATCCTGCTGACCGAGGACGAGCCGGACGTGCGCGATCTGCTGCGGGAGATGCTCGCCGAGCACGGCTACACCGTCCTGGTCGCCGACTCGGCCGCCGACGCGCTGTCGTACGCCGAGTCGTTCAAGCACGACATCGACCTGCTGCTCACCGACATCGTCATGCCCGGCGGCACCGGCCGGGCGCTCGCGCAGCGCCTGCGGTCCGCCCGGCCCGACCTGAAGGTGCTGCTCATGTCCGGGTATCCGGACCAGCGGGATGGCGCGACGACACCAGACGGCGACCCGCTCCTGGCCAAGCCGTTCAGTCGCGCCGATCTCCTCGCCCGCATCCACTCGATTCTCGCCACCGCGTAGCCGTTCGCCCGCCGCGCGCGTCGGCGCATTCAAGCAGCCGCCGGGTCCGCCGATTGACTGTCTGAACGGCGCTCGCGTGGGCGCCTCTGACGACATGGCGATCGAGCCGTATTCACCGGACGCGCCGCTGCTGGCGGCATCAGACCTCACGGCCCTGGCCGTCGGCGCTGCGCACGACGTGCGCAACCTGCTGTTCGTCGTCTCCACGCACAGCCACCGGCTGCTGCAGGCGCTCGACGCGGACGATCCGCTGCGCGCCGATGCTGCGGCGATCCGTGACGCCGCCGAGCGCGCGGCGCGGCTGGCACGACAGGTGCTCTCGGCCGGGCGATTCGGGGGCACGCCGCGCGAGACCGATGTCAACTCGGTGATCCGCGGCTGCGAATCGCTGCTCCAGAAACTCTGCGGGACGCACGTGGCGCTGCACGTGGAGCTCGCCGACGGCGTCTGGCCCGTGCCGGTGACCGCGACGCAACTCGAACAGGTCTTGATCAATCTGGCCGTGAACGCCTGCGACGCCATGCCCGACGGCGGCGTGCTGCGCATCGCGACGCATGCGACCCGCGAACGACGGGTCGTCGTGTCGGTGGCCGACAGCGGCAAGGGGATGGATGCGGTGGTGCAGTCGCGCATGTTCGAACCGTTCTTCACGACGCGGGCGGAATCCGGCGGGTCTGGTGTCGGGCTGGCGACGGTCAACGCGATCGTCGCGCAGGCCGGCGGCACGATCGACGTGCAGTCCGCCCCCGGACAGGGGACGCACGTGCGCGTCAGCCTGCCGGCTCGCGCCGCGCATGAACCACGCGTCGTACAACGCGCGAGGCGCAGCGCGCGCATTCTCGTCGTGGAGGACGAGGCCGCGGTGCGGCAGTTGCTCGCGCAGTGCCTGAACGCCCAGGGCTACGAGCCGGTGGTCGCCGGCACCGCGGGTGAAGCAGCAGAGGCCTGGGACACGGCGCCCGAGCCGTTCGACCTGGTCGTCAGCGATATTTCGCTGCCCGACGCGGAGGGGCCGCAGTTGGCGGCGCGCTTCAGGCGCGAGCGTGAACAGGTCGAACTGCTGTTCATGTCGGGCTCCATCGACGCGCCAGAAGTCATCACGCGAGCCGGCTTGCGCGCGCCGATCCTGACCAAGCCGTTTTCGATGGCGGAATTCGCCGACGCGATCCGCCTGGCGCTCCACCAGGCACCGGCGGCATAGGCGCGCGGGCCGACATTTGAGGATTCAGGGTGCGCTTGTGAAGGACACAGCCTCGTTCGGACGCGATCTGGGAACCGCTTCGCGGCGCCTGGTCCTCGAGATCGGCTTGCTCGATCTCGCGACCCGGCTGGCCGACGCGGAGGCCCCGATGGCGGCGCTGCTCGACGCGCCCTCGGACGGGCCGCTCATCGAGCGTGTGCTCGCCGACCTGCGCGCGATCGCCGGCAGCGCCGAGACGCATACGCAGCTCCGCGTGGCAGCAGTCGGCCACTGTGCCGCGGCGGCGCTCGAATCGGGCGCGTTGTCGCCGGCCTCGGACGGGCCGGCGCTGGCGGCGCTGCTGCAGCGCGCCCACGAGCTCATGACGGTGCTGGTGCACGACGCCATCCGGCAGCTCGATGGCCACGCTGCCGCCGCGCTCGAAGGCGCGGTCGACGCGTTCATCGATCATGCGTCGACGATGGCCTGGCGATGGACGGCTCGCGGTCAGCCGGTTCATTAGTCCGGCCCCCATAAGCTCTTCTATATAATTACTCGGCCATTCGTCCTGGCTCCGGCCTGATGAATCTGCAGTTTCATTCCTCCTCGTTTCGTGTGCTCCTCGTCTCTGCGCCCTTCGAGGTGGTGTCCCCGCTTCCGGCGGTGGATGCCATCGTGGTGCACGGCGCCGACGCACCCCTTCACCTCCGCGCCGTGGTCGCGGCGGCCGGAGGTGTCCCGGTCGTCCTGGTTGCCGACGCGGACGCGCGGGTGTCTGCAGCCTGGATCGCCGAGGGCGCCGACGACGTCGTCCCGGCTGGCGCCGCCGCGCCGACGATCGACGCGGCCGTGCGGCGGGCCGTGGCACGCCACGGGCGGGCACCTGGTGCGGCCCGCCAGGACGGGGCATCCCCCCAGGAGTCAGCCGCCGCAGGGCCCGAGGCGCCGCACGCCGCGCCCCAGCCCATGCCCCAGGCCGTACCGCAAGTCACAGCGCTGACCCGTCTTGCCGGCGGTGTGGCCCACGACTTCAACAACCTGCTGCTGGTCATTGCCGGGCAGACGGATCGGCTGCGCGAGCTGATGCCGGCGGACCCCGCGTTCCGCGGGCCGCTCGACGCCATTGCCGGCGCGGCGTCGCGGGCCGGCACCGTCACGCAGCAACTGCTGGCCATCAGCCGTCGGCAAATGCTCGTGCCGGATACGCTGGAGTTGAACGCGGTCGTCCTCGAGGCGGTGCCGGCCCTGGCGTCGCGGCTGGGAGCCGCCGTCCAGATCGTGACGCACCTGGCCCACGGGCTGCCCGCGGTGCAGGCGGATCGCGCGCAGCTCGTCGAGGCGCTGTCGAGCCTGACGGCTCACGCCGGCGAATCGATGCCCGACGGCGGCCTGCTGACGCTCGCGACCGACCTGGTGTCGGTCAGCGGGTCGATGCGCCGGCAGCGCCCATGGCTGCCGACCGGTGAGTTCATCCGCCTGCGCATCACCGATACCGGCAGCGGCATCGAGCAGAGCGTCCTCCCGCACGTCTTCGAGCCATTCAGCGACGTCGACGATCCGATTCGCCCGCGCGGCCTCGGTCTGGCGTCGGTGTACAGCACGATCAAGCAGAGCGGTGGGTACATCTGGATCGACAGTGCGCCCGGTCGCGGCACGGAGGTGACCCTCCTGCTGCCGCGCGCAGTCGATCCGGCCGCGGCCGGCACGCGGTCGGCGCGGGCGCCGGAGACGGTCGCACGCGCGGCGGAGCGCGCGGCGAACGCGCCAGGCCCCCGCGTGCTCCTGGTCGAGGACGAACAGGAAGTGCGTCAGCTGCTGGCGGCGATGCTCGAGCGCCAGGGCATGATGGTCGCCGCCGTCGAATCCGCCGAGGCGGGACTGGTCGAGGCGGAACAGCACCGCTTCGACATCCTGATCAGCGATGTCGTGCTGCCGGGGCGTAGCGGCCCGGAGCTGGCCCGCGAGGTCAGGCAGCGATGGCCCGGCACCCGCGTGCTCTTCATCTCCGGCTACACCGGCGATCTCTGTTCGCCGGGCGATCTCGACTCGCCGCTCGGATTCCTGCAGAAGCCGTTCTCCGGCCAGGAACTGGTCGATCGCATCCACGCGATCCTCATGCGGACGGGCGCGTCCTAATCGCCACCGCCGCGGCCACCGCGTCGGCCAGCCGCCCCGCGTCCTCCGGTGGCAACGCCGCGGTGGTGATGCGCAAGCCGGGCGGCGCGTTGATGCGAAACGGCTCGCCCCGCGCCACGGCCCATCCACGCTCGGCCAACTCCTCAGCCACGCTCCCCTCGTGTGCCACCGGCATCCAGACGTTGATGCCCGACGACCCGAGCGCGGTGACGCCACGTTCGGCGAGCGCGGCGAGCAGCGCGGCGCGCCGCCGCGTGTAGGTACCGGCAGCCCGTGCCAGCTGACGCCCCGCCGCCGGGTCGGACCAGAGCGACAGCACCAGCTGTTGCAGCAGCAGGCTGACGCGCCGCGGGCCGATCGCGAAGCGCCCCTCGACGCGGCCGACGGTCAGCGCATCGCCGGCGACGATGGCCAGGCGCAGGTCGGGACCGAGGGACTTCGCGGTGGATCGCACGTGCGCCCAGCGATGGCGGGCAGGGTCGGTCAGCGTGGCCAGCGGCACGCCGGCGATCGACGCGCACGGGTCGTTCTCGATCAGCAGCACGTCGGGATGGCGCCGCAGGAGGCCGCGCAGGTCCGAAGCGCGCGCATCGTCAATCGCCGCGCCGGTCGGGTTCTGCGCGCGGGCCGTGACGATCGCGGCGCGGCACGACCGCCGCAGTGCGGCATCGAGGGATGCGGGGACCGGGCCCGCCGCATCGACCTCGAACGGGATCGCGGCATAGCCGGAAGCCGTCAGCATGTCGAGCATGGCAGGGAACGACGGATCCTCGACCGCCACCGCATCTCCCGGACGAAGGTGCTCGCGCAGCGCGCGCTCGATACCGTCCAGCGCGCCGGAGACAACCGTCAGCGCCGCCGGCGCCACACCGTCGGTTTCGAGCTCGCCGGCAGCGAACGCCAGCAGGGCCGCGAGGTGCGGTGCGCGGTCGTACAGCGCAGGGGCGGGATCCAGTGCCCGCAGCGCGCTGGCCAGAGACGGCAGCAAGGCCGGGTCGGGATTGCCGCTCGCCAGATCGACGAGGTGGTCGAGCCGCCCGCCGGTTCGTGCCGCGCGGGTGCCGATTGGCGGGCGCGGGACGATGCGTGTGCCGCGGCGTCCATGCGCGGCGGTCAAGCCGCGGGTGCGCAGGAGACGATATGCGGCGGCCACTGTGGCGGGGCTGACCTTGAGCCGCGCGGCAAGTTCGCGAACGGGGGGCAACACCTCAGACGCGGTGACGCGCCCGCTCTGGATGCTGCGTTCGAACGATGCCGCGATCGAGCGGGCCGACCAGCCGGAGTTGCTCTTTCGTGGCATTACATATACTAGTTTGTACTAATACAAATCTCAGAGCAACCGCTTGTCACACAATAGTCTGGCAATGTCGCCATCCCAGGAATACCAGCACCGCCTGGCCGCCCGTCGTGCCAGGCACGCGGCCCTGCTGGCACTGGATGCCCGCCTCAGCTACGCCAGGCTGGCCGTTTTCGTGGCCGCGTTCCTCGCCGGCACGCTGGCATGGCGGGACCTGGTCAACTGGTGGTGGCTGCTCGCGCCGCTCGCACTGTTCCTCTGGCTGGTGCGTCGCCACGACCACGCCATCCGCGACCGTGACGAAGCCTCGCGCGCCGTGGCGTTCTACGAGCGCGGCCTGGCGCGGCTCGAGGATCGCTGGGCGGGCGGCGGTGAGACCGGCGAGCACTTCGGCGATCCGGAACACCTCTATGCTGCCGACCTCGATCTGTTCGGCCGCGGCTCCCTCTTCGAGCTGCTCTCGATTGCCCGCACCCAGGTTGGCGAGTGGCAGCTCGCACAATGGTTGAAGAACCCGGCGCCGCCGTCGGACGTCGTTGAACGCCAGGCGGCCGTCGCTGAGCTCGCGCCTCGCGTCGACCTGCGCGAGCGCGTCGCGCTGGCTGGTGCGGCCGCGGGCGCCAGCGTCAACGGCGACGCATTGATGACGTGGGCTGAACAGAGTCGTCAGCTGCCGGGCACGGTCGTCCGCGCACTCGCCCTGGCACTTTCCGGGGTCATCGTCATCGCCGCCGCCTGGTGGATGGCGGGCGGCAGCGGCCTGCCGCTCGTCGTCATCATCGTCATCGAGCTGCTGCTGTTCTCGTCACAGCGAGGGCGCATGCACGCCGTGCTGCACGCCGCCGGGGGATGGTCGCGCGACCTCGACGTCCTCGCCCAGGTGCTCAAGCGCATCGAAGCTGAATCGTTCACGGCGCCGCCGCTGTCCGCCCTCCGGGCGCGGCTCGCCGCCGGCGGCGTGGCGCCGTCACACGCGATCGGCCGGCTGCACCGGCTGGTCGAAATGCACGATTGGCAGCACAACCCGTTCGTCGCGGTGATCGCCGTCCCGCTGTTGTGGGATGTCCACGTCGCGTTTGCCATGGAGGCGTGGCGCGCGCGGTTCGGCCGCGAGGTCCGCACGTGGCTTCAGAGCGTGGGCGAGTTCGAAGCGATCAGTTCGCTGGCGACGTATCGCTTCGAGCGGCCTGACGATCCGTTCCCGACTCTCGACGATGGGCCGCATGCGCTCTTCGAGGGCGCCGGCCTCGGCCATCCGCTGCTGCCGGTGTCGCGCATGGTGCGCAACGACGTGAGCCTGGGCGCCGCCACGCAGCTGCTGATCATCAGCGGCTCCAACATGTCGGGCAAGAGCACGCTGCTGCGCACCGTGGGCGTGAACGCGGTGCTCGCGCTGGCTGGCGCGCCGGTCCGGGCCGCGGCGCTGCGTCTGTCGCCGCTTGCCGTCGGCGCGACGCTGCGCATCCAGGACTCGCTGCAGGAAGGGCGCTCGCGTTTCTACGCCGAGATCACGCGCATCCGCGCGCTGGCGGACCGCGCCGGCGGCACACCGCCGCTGCTGTTCCTGCTCGACGAGCTGTTCCACGGCACCAATTCACACGACCGGCTGATCGGAGCGGCGGGAGTGTTGCGCTCGCTGCTCGACCGCGGGGCCATCGGGCTGGTGACGACGCACGACCTGGCGCTCACGGCCGTCGCCGGAGAGCTGTCGTCACGCGCGGTCAACGTGCACTTCGAGGATCGGTTCGAGGCGGGAGAAATCCTGTTCGACTACACGATGAAGCCGGGGCCGGTGACGCGCAGCAACGCGATTGCGTTGATGCGCGCCGTCGGCCTCAACGTGCCGGAGTGAAGCGGGCCGCCTGTAGCGGCCTTAGACCGCTGCCTTGCTCGCCGAACCGCTGCCGGCCCTGGCGCCGTCGGCGCTCCAGATCCCCGCGCCGCGCGCGGCAATGTACAGGAAGGCGAAGCAGAAGAGCACCGCCGGCTGCCCGCCGTTCTGCACCGGGAACACCGCGGTCGGGAGGTGCTGCATGAAGTAGGCGACGGCCATCTCGCCGGCGCCGATGAACGCGGCCGGCTTGGTCAGCAGGCCGATCACGATCAGCACACCGACAATGACCTCGATCAGGCCGGCCACGCCGAACGGCCAGCTCAGGAACGGGGCGGAGGCACCCTGGCCGTCCACGCCGCCGAGCATGCCGAACTTCTGCACGCCGTACATCAGGAAGACCAGGCCGAACACGATCCGCATCACGGCGTACAGCTGCGGGGCATAGCGTTCTGGAATCATCTGCGCCTCCAAAAAGTGAACGTGACCGTCGGGCGCCCAAAGATTACCTCAGCCGTCAAGCCGGCGACTAAGATTCCTCCCGAGTGGCGTACGACGTCATCGTCATCGGCGCCGGCCACAACGGCCTGACCGCCGCGGCCTACCTCGCGCGCGCGGGGCGCCGCGTCCTCGTCCTCGAGCGGCGCCACATCGTCGGCGGCGCCGCGGTGACCGAGGAGGTGTTTCCCGGTTACCGGGTGTCGGTCTGCTCCTACGTTGTCTCGCTGCTCCGGCCCGACATCATCCGCGAGCTCGGGCTGCGGCAGCACGGCCTCGAATTGCTGCCGCTGGACGGCACGTACACCCCGCTGCCGGGCGGCGATTACCTGTGGCGGACCGAAGACGAGGCGCACACCCGGCAGGAGCTGGCGAGGCACTCCGCGGCGGACGCGCGCGTGTATCACGAGTACGGCCGGACGATGGCGGCGATGGCGGCATTCGTGAAACCGCTGCTCGATCAGCCGCCGCCGGAGCCGTCGGCGCTCGGGGCGGGCGACCTGCTGTCGCTGTTCGGCGTGGGCCGCCGGTTTCGCCGGCTGCCGGCGAGGCAGCGCCACGCGCTGGTGCAGCTGATGACGATGAGCGCCGCCGACTTCGTCGAGCGCTGGTTCGAGTTCGATCCGCTGCAGGCGACGCTCGCTTCGTCGGGCATCATCGGCTCGCATCTCGGCGCGCGCTCCCCCGGGACCGCCTATGTCCTGCTCCATCACTACATGGGGGAAATCGACGGCGTGTTTCGGTCGTGGGGCTTTGCGCGCGGTGGCATGGGCTCCGTCTCCGAGGCGATCGCCGCCGCCGCCCGGGCTGCCGGCGCAGAAATCCGCACGGCGTCGCCGGTTTCCCGCATCCTCATGCGCGGCGGACGCGCGACCGGCGTGGTGCTCGAGAACGGCGACGAGCTGCGCGCGCCCGTTGTCGCCTCGAGCATCGATCCGCACCATACGTTCCTGCGGCTGCTCGACCCCCGCGAGCTGCCTGAGGACTTCGTCAACGACGTCCGGCACTACCGGTTCCGCGGCGCATCTGCCAAGGTGAACCTGGCGCTCGACGGTCTGCCCGACTTCACCGCCCCGGGCACAGGTGACGCGCACCTGCGCGGGGCCATCTCCCTCTCGCCGTCGATGGCATATCTCGACGCCGCCTACGAGGATTCGCGTGCCGGGCGTTACTCGCGGCGGCCCTACCTCGACGTGGTGATCCCGTCGCTCTCGGATCCGTCGGTCGCGCCGCCGGGCAAGCACCTGATGTCGTGCTTCGTGCAGTACGCGCCGTATGCGCTCGCCGACGGTTCCTGGGACGACCACCGCGACGGGCTCGGCGATGCGGTCATCGACGCGCTTGCCGAATATGCGCCGAACATGCGGAGCATCGTGACCGCGCGCCAGGTGGTGACCCCGCTCGACCTCGAGCGGGAATGGGGGCTGACCGAAGGACAGATCTTTCAGGGCGAGATGACCCCCGACCAGATCTTCTTCATGCGTCCCGCGCCCGGGTGGGCGCGCTACGCGACGCCGGTTGACGGGCTCTACATGTGCGGCGCCGCGACGCACCCGGGCGGCGGCGTCATGGGCGCGCCGGGGCGTAATGCCGCACGGACAATCCTGCGCCAGGAGTCCGGGACTTAAGTCCCGGGCTCCGTACCTGCACCCGGAGTCCGGGACTTCAGTCCCGGTGTCCGTACAATGGACCGATGACGATGACTGCTGACCTGAGCTTTCCGATCGGCCGCTTCGACCGCGAGGCCCCGATCAGCCCGGACATGCGTGCCGCCGCGGTGCGCGACATCGCGCTGCTGCCGGCACACCTGCGGGCGGCCGCCGACGGGCTCGACGACCGGCAGCTCGATACCGCCTATCGCCCCGGCGGCTGGACGGTGCGGCAGCTCGTGCACCACGTGGCCGACAGCCACATGAACGGCTTCATCCGCATGAAGCTGGCCCTCACCGAGGACGTGCCGACGATCAAGCCGTACGACCAGGACGCGTGGGCGCGGCTGCCGGACATGCAGCTGCCGATCGACGTCTCCCTCACGCTGGTTGATGCAGTGCACCGCCGGTGGGCGACGGTGGCTGCAGCCCTGGCGTCCGCCGACTATGCGCGCACCTTCAGGCATCCGGAGATCGGGCCGCTCAGCATCGATCAGCACCTGCAGCTGTACGCCTGGCACTCCCGGCACCACGTGGCGCACATGACGAGGCTTCGCGAACGCGAAGGGTGGTAGATCGGGTATTCTCCTAGTGCCCTGCAGGGCGCCCCTTTACGGGGTGCCAGGACACAAATGGCCAAGACAGAAACGCCCGAACCCGCTCCTCGCGCCGACGTCGGCGACGCCCTCGGCATGATCGAAACGCGCGGCCTGATCGGCATGATCGAGGCGGCCGACGCCATGCTGAAGACAGCGAACGTCGTGCTCGTGAGCTGGCAGAAGGTGGATGCGGGGCTGGTGACCGCGTTGATCCGCGGTGACGTCGGGTCGGTCAAGGCGGCAACCGATGCCGGTGCAGCCGCAGCCCGCCGCGTGGGCGAGCTGATCGGCGTGCACGTCATCCCGCGGCCGGCCGACGACCTCGAGAAGGTGTTCCCGATTCGGTAAGCGCCTTCGATCGCTTCCGGCGCTCGCGCGCCGCGAGCGGCCGCAGCGGCAGCTCTTCCCCAACCATCAAGAGCGGCTGCGCCGGCTGATCGAGATCGAACAGCCGCCCGTCAATCGTCCGCGCGTACAACCGATCGCCGGTGATGTAGATCGTCATCGGCCCGCCGTCGCCGATCGCCTCATAGAGCCGGATCCCGAACACCTCCCGCAACGTCGCCAGGAGGCGGCGCAGCCGCGGGATCGAGAACCCGCGCCGGCGCAGGTCGGCGAGCACCTGCAGTTCGAGCACGTCGAGCGGCGTGTAACGGCGCTCCGTGAAGCCGCCCGCTTCGGTGCGGTGCGGCGCGACCGCCGGCGAGAACAGCCGGCGCGAATCCCACCACTGGAGCTGGCGCGCCGTCAGCCCGGTCAACCCCGCGACCTCCCGCGATGAGTAGAACTTCTTCAGCTTCACAGGTTGAAGCGTTCGGGCCGTACGAGGTCCAGCGCCTCCTGTAGTTGCGGAACTTCCGCCTTCGCCGAGGCTTCGGCGGACAGGTTAGTTCCGCCCTCGTCCGGAATCACCAACTCCGCCACCATCGCCGCCGTCAGCGGCGCGAGCAGGATGCCGTTCCGGTAGTGCCCGGTGGCATAGACCACGCCCGGCATTGTGGACGAGCGGCCGATCACGGGCAACTCGTCGGGGGTGGCTGGCCGCAGACCCACCCGCGATTCGCGCACGGCGGCGCCCGCCAGCCCGGGAAGCAGCCGCCGCGCCGCCGCCACCAGCCGCTGGCTGGCCGGCTCGTCGATCGCCTCGTCGAACCCGGCATCCTCGGCCGTGGCGCCAACCATCAGCGCGCCGTCTTCCCACGGCACGATGTAGCAGTCATCGCCCCAGATGATGTGATCCGGGAGCGGCGAGGCTGACTGCAGCTCCACCGTCTGCCCCTTGATCGGCCGCACCGGCGCCCCGCTTACCTGTCCCGACCAGCTCCCTGCGGCCAGGACGACGGCGTCGGCATCCAGGGCAGCCGGTTCCAGGCGTTCAACGCGTGCAACCGATCGCTCGATGCCAAGCGTGCCGGCCGCGGCCTCGAGCACCGACATCAGCTGCGGCACCCGGACGTACCCGTGGTCCGGAATGAACAGCGACCCGCCGCGCCATTCGTGGGCGACCTGCTGTGCCGCAAGCCGGGCGGCCGTCGCCGCCAGCTCCTCGCGGCGGCTGTCGCTCTGGGGAACCTGCAGCGTGCCGGTGCGCCGGTACTCGATTCGTTGACGCGCCGCGCCGGCGGCGCGGTCGATGAAGCTGTCATACAGGGAGAGGCCGAGGATGCCGAGGCGAAGGAGGGGCTCGTGCCCCCCTTCGATATATGGCGCCAGCATGCCGGCCGAGGCGCGCGTCGCCCCGGCGCCGGGGCCGCGCATGTCGAGGATGCGCACGCGCGCGCCGCGCGACGCAAGCTCGAAGGCGACGGCGTATCCGATGACGCCGCCGCCGATGACCGCAACCCTCACATACGGATTGTACTAAGCGATTAGAACCGGAACTGCATGCCCACCTCGACGCGCCGCGCCTGCCCGGCCGATGTCGGCTGCAGGAAACGCGAGGACAGCATGTTGCCGCTGAAGCTCTGGTAGTTCGTGCGGTTGAGCAGGTTGAAGGCCTGCGCGTAGAACTCCACGCGGAAGCGCTCGTTGTTCTGTCCGCCCGGGCCGCCGGGGCCGCCAGGCCCGGCGGCGACCGGGCCGCCACCCTGCTGGTTCTGCTGGCCGCCGGCCCGGTCGCCAAAACCAAAGCCGCGCGTGACGCGCAGGTTCATTTCCACGCGCGCGGCGCCGCGGCCGCTGTTGCGCCCGACGCCGGCCGGCCGATCGTTGGTCACGCCGTCGGCGTTGTCGTCGCGCCCGGTCGTGATGTTGAACGGCTGCGCCGACGAGGCCTGCACGTTGAGGTTGGCGCGCACGCCCAGCGCCAGCGGCACGTTGACCATAGCGTTGAAGCGGTGCCGCACGTCCTGGAACGACGGCCCCCACTCAGCGTCGGGATCAAGGCTGTTGGCGGGCAGCGTCAACGCGTTGTCGGCGTGGTTCTTCGCGCTCGTCAACGTGTAGTTCGTGAACATGAACACGTTGTAGCGCGGGATGCGGTAGTTGAGCCCCAGCGTCGCGCGATCCAGGTTCGAGCGGCCGGTCGACTCGATTTGCGTAATCGTCCCGACCTCCGGCTGCGGCCGGATGCCGAGCTCGTTGGGCGCGTTGATGTTGCGCGACCGCATCTGGTTGTAGCCGCGCTGCATCGCGACCGACGCCTGCAGCGTGAGCGTCTGGGTGATCGGCCGCTCGATGCCGATCGATGCCTGGTGCACATACGGCATCCGCAGGTCGGGCGCGGCGACGACGCGCCCGCCGCTGAGGAACGTGCCGTCGCTGCCCGGATCGGGGTATCCCGGGTTGAGGATGAGGATGTCGACCTGATCGACGCCGTTCACGCGCTGCGTCTGGTCGTGCAGATCCGCGTCGTACCAGTCGTAGAAGATGCCGTAGCCGCCGCGCAGCGTCGTCCGCCAGCCGAACGGGTTCCACGTGTAGCCGAAGCGCGGCATCGGGTTGAACGCATCGTCGATGTGCGACTGCATTTCGTTGCGCAGACCGACGCTGAGCGACAGGTTGCGGCTGATCCGGAAGTCGTCCTGCCAGTAGAGGCCGAGCTGGTACTGGCCGAACTCGGTGGCCACCTGGCCGAGGCGCTGGGTGAACGTCGTCGGCGTGCCGGCGAGGTAGGCGTCGAGGCTGCTGAAGGTGAACGTGCCGAACTGATTGCGGGCGTCCTGCTGGCTGTACTGCCCCCCTTCGAGCCGCATGCCCACGCGCATGGCGTGCCGCCTGACGTTGAAGTCGAAGTCGTCCGAGATCTCCCACGTCCGGTTGTGCGTCTGGTTGGCCACGCCGGCGCCGCCGGCGCTGAAGGCATCGAGCACGACAATCGAGGTCGCCTGCGTGAGCGCGTCGGAGACGCTGCGCGAATTGTCCCACTGCACGCGGAACTCGTTCAGGTTGCGGCCGAGCAGCGTCTGCACCGACGTGCGGACCTGCTGCTCGTCGCGCGTCCGCGTGAACGCGCGCTCCGGCAGGCTGAACTCGCCGACCCCCTGGTTGCGGTTGACGTTCTCGCTGTTGCGGAACTCGAACCGCAGGGTGCTGTTGCGCGTCAGCCCGTGATCGAGGCCGACGGTCACGTTGGTCGCTTCGATCGGCCGCCGGATCACGTCGCGCAGGTAGTCGCCCGGCAGCAGCTCGGCGTAGATGGTGTTGGTGTCGAACGAGCGGTTGCCGTCGACGTTGAAGCGGAGCGACGTCCGGTTGCGCACGAGCGGCCCGCGCAGGCCGGCGTTGAAGCGGCGGAACTGCTCCGGCGTCTCCTCCTGCGCGAAGGCGTTGCGCGCGTTCATCACGTCGGAGCGCAGCCCGAGGTTGGCATTGCCGTTCCACTGGGTCAGCCCGGGGCGGGTGATGATCTCCACCTGGACGCGCCCGGCGTCGTGGTTGTCGGCCGAGAACGAGTTGGTGCGGAAGCGGATCTGCCGGATCTGATCGCGCGCCGGCAGCCGCCCGCCGCGGAAGCCGTCGACCTGGAACACGGCGCCGGCGCCGCCGGTCAACGCCTCGAGCTGCGCCGCCAGCTCCTCGGGATCGTCCGACAGCTCCGCGATCGCATCCTCCTCGAGCGTCGTCGTCAGCGAGTTACCGCGGCGATCGTCGGTGCCGGCATCGGCCACGACGATCTCCTCCTGCAGGCCGGCGACGCGCAGGGTGATCGTCTGGTTGTTGGCGCCGCGCCGCAGCGTCACGCTGGTATCCACCGGATCGAAACCGGGGAACTCCACGTGCAGCTGCACCGCGCCGGTGGCGAGTCCCTGGAGCGTGGCAACGCCCCGCTCGTCGGCGGTGGCGTCGACTGCCGCCGCATTGGCCGGCGTCACGCGGATGACCGCCGCCGGAATGCCGCCGCCGGTCTGGTCGACGACGATGACCCGCAGCTGCGCCTGCTGCGCCGGGGCCTGGGCCTGCGCCAGCGGCGCAACGAGCGCCGACGCCGCGAGAAACGCCATCACATGCTTCATTGTTTTTGCTCGAACGTGTCCGGCCGGAACGTCTGGTTCACGCGGTAGCGATCGATCGACCACTCCTCGGTCGTCTGGCCGCCGATGCCGCGGGTGATCGTGTGAGGCAGCTTGATGCCGCCGGTCTCCTTGTAGTCGGCCAGCGTCATGCGCTGCGTGACCGGCTGCGCTGGTTGCGCGGGCGCAGCCGCCTGCCCGTCGCCCTGTCCGCCCGGCTGGACTCCTCCCTGCGCTCCTCCCTGGCCGCCGCCGCGACGCCCGCCGCGGCCGCGGCCGGCGGCGGCTGCCTGCCACGTGATCATCAGCGGCATGTGCGAGGCGGCGTCGAGGAACAGCCGCGTCGCCGCCGTGCCATCCGCCGGACGGAACTCGACGACGTCCGCGGTGCCCTCCGGTGATTCGGCCGTGCCGATCCAGGTGGCCGGCGCGTCGCTCGTCAGCAGCCAGGCAATCAGCAGCCGCGACAGTTCGGCCTGGCGCTGCCGGCGCTGCGCGTCGCGCAGCACCTGGGGGTCGACGTTGCCGCGACCCTGACCCTGCTGGGCACCGGGCTGCGGCGCTGCCCCGCCATCGCCCCCTCCATCGCCGCCGCGCCTGAAGCCGCCGCCGCCGAAGCCGCCGCGACCGCCGCCCCGAAAGCCGCCGCCACCGAGGCCGCCGCCGCCGAAGCCGCCGGCCAGGCCACCCGTGTTCTCGTCCCACACCGTGCTGCCATTCAGCACCTGCGTCGAGACACTCGCGGGGCCGCCCCCTGGCTGGCTCGTGTCCTCGACGCGCTTCATCTTGTCCGGCGCCTCGATGAACAGTTCGAGCTCACCCTCGATCTGGTTGTTGCCGGCGCTCCGGCGGAAGTCGCCGCGCAGTTCGAGGGTCCGGACCGCTCGAAGCTTCTCGTCGCCGCCCAGCGCGCTGCGCGCCTGCGTGAGCAACTCCGCCGCCTTGGCCGGATCCCCGGCGATGACACCGGGAGGCGCTTGCGCCAGGACCGGCTGGCTCGCGATCAGCACCGCGAGGGCGGACAGGATCGAGACGATGCGGTTTCGCATGCACGTCATTAGACGTAACCCCGCGCCACGAAGTGATTAAGCCACGGCAAAGAGAATGTTAAGGATGTAAAACCTTGCAGATCAGTGCTTTGCGGGAATTTCGGTGATACACTCCGCGCGTGCGGATGATCCGTCCTTCGGCGCTCGTCGTCGTGACGCTCGCGCTGCTCGTGCTGGTGCCGACGCTCGCCGTCCTGCAGTACCGGTGGGTGGGGCAGGTCAGCGAGGCCGAGCGCGAGCGGATGCAGACCACGGTCCGTAACGCCGCCATCCAGTTCCGCGAGACGCTCGACGGCGAGATCGCCCGCGCGGCGATCAACCTGCAGGTCGGCGCCGTCACCGCGCGTGAAGGGTCGTCGGATCGCTACTCCGATCGCCACGACGCGTGGAGCAGCACGGCGGCGCACCCGCAGCTGGTGGCAAATATCTACCTGATTGATCCGGAGACGGATACGGGAGACGCCGTGCGGCTGCGCCGCTGGAACACGGCGACCCACGTGTTCGAGCCGGCTGGCTGGCCGGCGGTGCTGCAGCCCTGGCAGGCCTATTTCCGGCAGGAGCTGGCCGGCCTCCGCGCCGGGCGCGGCTTCGAGCGGCGGATGCCGCCGCCGGACGTCGACGAATCGATCGTGCTGGTGCCGCTGCGTCCGCCGCCGCAACAGGACGATGATCGCCGCCAGGCGCGCGAGCCGATCTACGGCTTCACCGTGCTGCAGCTCGATCTCGACTACATCGGCAACGAGATGCTGCCCGAGCTGGCGCAGCGCTTCTTCCTGGTGAACGACGACAACGGCTATCGCGTCGCGGTGCGTGCGGCCGACGAGCCGGACACCGTCATCTACCAGTCGCATCCGGGGGCGATGATCGATCCCGTCACCGCCGACGCGGTCGAGCCGCTCTTCGGCATTCGCGCGGCCGGGTTCTTCATCGATCGCGGGGTCCGGGCCCGCCGCGGTGCGGTGATCAATGTATTCCGCGGGCGCGACGGCCAGCCGAACGGCCGCTGGATGCTCGTCGCACAGCACCAGATCGGGTCGCTCGACGCCGCGGTGACCCGCGCGCGCAACCGCAACCTCGGCATCGGCTTCGGCATCCTGCTGCTGCTGTCGCTGAGCGTCGGCATGCTGGCGCTGTCGTCACGCCGGGCCCAGCGGCTGGCGCGGCAGCAGATGGAATTCGTCGCCGGTGTCTCCCACGAACTGCGCACGCCGGTCGCCGTGATCCGCTCGGCGGCCGAGAACCTGTCACACGGCGTCGTCGGCCATCCGGACCGCGTGAAGCAGTACGGGGATGCCATCGGCACCGAGGCGCGGCGGCTCGGCGAGATGGTCGAAAACGTCATGCAGTACGCCGGGCTCGAATCGGGCCGTGCGCTGGCGGCGCAATCGCCGCTCGCGGTCGATCGGCTGATCGACGAGGCGCTGCGGGAGGCGGCGCCGGCCATCGCCGCGGCCGGCGTCACGGTGGAGCGGCGGACGGCGCAGGATCTGCCGCTCGTCGGCGGCGACGCGAGCGCGCTGCGCTCGGCGCTGCAGAACCTGATTGCCAATGCGGTGAAATACGGCGGCAGCGCCCATTGGGTCGGCGTCCGCGCCGAGGCGGTTCGCGGCGGCCGCCACGGCCAGGTGCGCATCACCGTCGAAGATCGCGGCGGCGGCATCCCCGCCGCCGACCTGCCGCACATCTTCGAGCCGTTCTACCGCGGCACCGATGTCGTGGCGCAGCAGATTCACGGCAACGGGCTTGGTCTCTCCATCGTCAAGCGAATCGTCACCGCCCATGGGGGCGACGTGGCGGTGTCGACGCGGGCCGGCGAGGGCAGCGCGTTCTCGGTGACCCTGCCGGCGCTCGACCCCGCCGCGGCCGCTGCCGCCGAGGCCGGCGCCTCCGCGTTTGCCGGTCCGGGGGCGGAAGCGCGATCATGACGCCGTGGCTGCCCGCCGACTGCTGCTAATCGAAGACGAGCCCGGCCTGGTCATGACGCTGACCGATCGGCTGACCGCCGAGGGCTACGAGGTCACCAGCGCCACCGACGCGGCGGCCGCGCAGGCCGCCGCGACCGCCAACGGCTACGACGCGATCATCATGGACGTCATGCTGCCGGGCGGAAACGGATTCGACCTGACCAAGGCGTTCCGCCAGCAGGGCATCCAGACGCCGATCCTCATGCTCACGGCGCGCGGCCAGGTGGTGGACCGCGTCGTCGGGCTCAAGCTGGGCGCGGATGACTACCTGGTGAAGCCGTTCGACATGGCGGAGCTGCTGGCGAGGGTCGAGGCGCTGCTGCGGCGCACGCCGCCGGCACCGGCGGCCGACGTCTACCGCTTCGGCGAGATCACGGTGGACTTCCGCAAGGCCGAAGTCGTGCGCGACGGCCAGCCGATCGAGCTGTCGGCGCGCGAGTTCAAGCTGCTCAAGTACTTCGTCGAGCACCGCGGCGCGACGCTGTCGCGTGACGAGCTGCTCAACGAGGTCTGGGGCTATAACGCCATGCCGTCGACGCGGACCGTCGACGTGCACGTGGCGTGGCTGCGGCAGAAGCTCGAAGACAACGTCCGCCATCCACAGTTCATCCTGACCGTCCACGGCCTCGGCTACAAGTTCGCGGGCTGAGGCTGCCCTCTCCGGGTGACGCCGCCGGGCGCTCGCGCGAAATTTTCAAGGCAAATCGGCCGATCTGCCCGGGCACGCCCCTTGCCCAGCTCCCTCGTAGGCGCCCCTTTACGGGGTGCCTCACGAGGAGCAGGTCATGGAGATCACCAGAGGATTGGTCGCAGGTGTCGCGGCGCTGTCGGTGGTTGCCGGCGCGGGGGCCACGTGGGTGGCGACGCGTGGCGGCGAGCCCCTCAGCGCCGACACCGGCGTCATCGTCGAACCGGTCGCGGCACCGGCGGCCCCGGTTGCGGCCGCGGCGCCGCGTGCCGAGCGCCCGCGGCGATCCGAGCGGCCGGCGCCGGTGGACGTGGTGCGCGAGGCGCCGCGCCCCGAACCCGTCGTCGACCCTGTCTTCGATGCCCCGGCCATTGCCCCAATTGTCGAAGTGGCGCCCAGCGTTCCGGCGATGGTCGAGCCTGCTGCGCCACTGTTCGAGGAGGTCGAGATCGCGGCCGACTCGGTGCTCGGGCTGCAGATTGAGTCATCCGTCAGCAGCGAGGACGCCGCGGTCGAAGACCGGGTCACGGCGCGCGTGACCCGCGACGTCCGCGCCGGCGACACGGTGGCCATTCCGGCTGGCTCGCGCGCCGAAGGCGAGGTGACGCTCGTCGAGCGCGGCGGCCGGCTGAAGGAGCGGGCGCAGCTGGGGGTGCGGTTCACCTCGGTGGTCCTTGCCGACGGCACGCGCGTGCCGCTCGAGACGGAGACGGTCTACCGCGAGGGCGACAGGCCGTCGGGCGAGAGCGCGGCGAAGATCGGCGGCGGCGCCATCGGCGGCGCGATCATCGGCGGCATCCTGGGCGGCGCGAAGGGGGCGATCATCGGCGGCTCAGCGGGAGCCGGCGCCGGCACCGCCGCCGTGCTGGCCGGCGGCCGCAACCCGGCTACGCTGCCGTCCGGCACGCCGGTGACCGTGCGTCTGACGCGCCCGGCGTTCGTCACCCTCGAACGCTAGTCCTGACCCGCTGTTGGGAGTAGGATCGCCGCCATGAGAACACTTGTCGCCTTCATGACAGCGGTCGTCCTCGCCTCGCCAGCGTTCGCCCAGGTCCAGAAACAGGAGCGCGCCGGCATCCGCAACTTCTCGCGCGTCGACGCCACCGTCTCGTGCGGCGGCGCCGTCGACGCCTCGGCGTATCCCGGGTTGAAGCAGGACGGGTTCGTCTCCGTCATCAACCTGCGGCTGGCCAGCGAGCCGGGCGCCAACATCGACGAGGCGCGCGCCGCCGCCGCGAGCGCCGGCCTCAACTACATCCACCTGCCGTTCAACGTGGCCCAGCCCGACTCTGCGGTCGTCGACCGGTTTCTCGCCGCCGTGTCCACTCCGGCGAACCAGCCGGTCCTGGTCCACTGCGGGTCGGCCAACCGGGTCGGCGGCGTCTGGATGATCAAGCGCGTGTTGCAGGACGGCTGGGCGATCGATCGCGCGCGTGCCGAGGCCGAGGCGATCGGGTTGAACAGCCCCCAGATGGCCGCGTTCGCGCTGGAGTACATCAACACGCACCGCCGCTGACGTGCCGCTCGACGACGAGTTCCGGCGCCACGGCCACCGGCTCGTCGACTGGATTGCCGGCTACCTCGAGTCGCCGGATCGCTATCCGGTGCTGCCGCGCGTCGCGCCGGGCGACGTGCGGCGGTCATTGCCCCAGGGGCCACCCGAGGCGGGTGAATCGTACGAGGCGATCTTCGCCGACTTCGAGCGGGTCCTCGTCCCCGCGCTCACCCACTGGAACCATCCGGGCTTCTTCGCCTACTTCGACAGTTCGGCGGCGCCGCCCGCGGTGCTCGCCGAGTTCCTGGCCGCGGCGCTCAACCAGCAGGCCATGCTCTGGCGCACGTCGCCCGCAGCCACCGAGCTCGAAGAGATTGCCCTCGCCTGGCTTCGACAGCTGATGGGGCTGCCCGAGGCGTTCGAAGGCGTCATCTACGACACCGCGTCCGTCTCGACCCTCCACGCGCTGGCTGCGGCGCGCCAGGCCGCCGCGCCGCAGGCGCGTACGCAGGGCCTTCGGTCGGCGCCGCCCCTGCGGGTCTACGCATCCGCCCACGCGCACTCGTCGGTGGACAAGAGCGTGATCCTGCTCGGTCTCGGCCACGACGCGCTCCGCCATGTCGAGGTCGATGACCGGTTCGCCATGCGCCCCGATGCGCTGCGCGACGCCATCGCTGCCGATCGCCGCGCCGGCGCGGTCCCCATGGCCGTCGTGGCCACCGTTGGCACGACGTCGACGACGAGCGTCGACCCGGTGCGCGAGGTGGCCGGGATCTGCGCCGACGAGCGCATCTGGCTGCACGTCGACGCGGCATACGCCGGCCCGGCGGCGATGCTGCCGGCGTATCGCCCCCTGTTTGCCGGCTGGGAGCAGGCGGACTCCGTGGTGGTCAACCCGCACAAATGGCTCTTCGTGCCGGTCGACCTCAGCGCGTTCTACTGCCGGCGCATGGACGTGGTGCGCGAGGCGTTCTCGGTGGTCGCGGAGTACCTCCGCACGCCGGAGAGCGCGCGCAACCTGATGGACACCGGCATCCAGCTCGGACGCCGGTTCCGCGCACTCAAGCTGTGGATGGTGCTGCGTCATTTCGGCGCCGCGCACATCCGCCAGCTCATCGCCGGGCACGTCTCGCTCGCCAACGAGTTCGCCGGCTGGGTTGACGAGCATCCCGGGTTCGAGCGGCTCGCGCCGGTGCCGTTCAGCGTCGTCTGCTTCCGCGCTGCGCCAGCAACCGTGGCGGCCGAGGCGCTCGATCGCTTCAATGAAGAACTGCTCAGCCGGGTGAACGCGAGTGGCGAGGTCTTCCTCTCGCACACCAAGCTCGAGGGCAGATTCGCCATCCGGCTGGCAATCGGCAACCTTTCCACCGGCAGGGCGCACGTGACGCGCGCCTGGTCCCTCTTCCAGCAGCATACCGACGAGCTCGTTAAGTCGTTCCCGGCGTAGCGCTTGCACCCTTCGCCATCGGTGTGACGGACGTGTGACGTCCAAGGGAGGATGAAGCGACATGCTCAAGAAGTGCGCACTCTTGGCCGCGCTGATGCTGGGGTTGGCTCCCGCGGCAGCGTCGGCGGACTGGCTTTTTACGCCGAACCTCGGCGCCAGCTTTGGCGGCGCCGCCAGCGGCAGGGAACACATGACCTACGGCGCCTCGATTGGCTGGATGGGCGCGGGGATCTTCGGCTGGGAGGCCGACCTCGCCTATACGCCCGAGTTTTTCGAGGGGGATGACGACGACCTGGATCTGATCGAGAACAGCAACGCCACGTCATGGATGGCCAACGTCATCGTCGGCGTCCCGGTGGGCGGGCAGCGCGGCGGCGGCTTCCGTCCGTACTTCACGGGCGGCGCCGGCGTGCTGCAGACCAGCGTCGGCAATGCGGATGATCTCTTCGAGATCGACAACAGCGAGTTCGGCGTCAACCTCGGCGTCGGCGCGTTCGGCTTTGCCACCGACCACGTCGGCTTCCGCGGCGACGTCCGCTACTTCCGCGCGCTCGGCGATCCGGAAGAGGACAACGAGTTCGACATCGACTTCGCCGATTTCGACTTCTGGCGCGCCACCGCCGGCATTACTTTCCGCTGGTAACTGCGAGGTCCGGGGGTCCGCCCCCGGACCCTCTAACCCCAACAAACAAAGAAGTTTGGCCGCCGCCGGGCTCCGATCTATACTGCTCCGTTCGTCTGTTTTTGGATTTCTTCAAGGAGCCCCATGGCGCGCTTTACGTTCACGTCTGAATCGGTGTCCGAAGGACATCCCGACAAGGTCTGCGACTACATCTCGGACTCGATCCTTGACGCCTGTTTCGAGCAGGACCCCACCAGCCGCGTGGCCTGCGAGACGCTGTGCAAGAACGACACGGTCGTGCTCGCCGGTGAGATCACCACGAACGCAAAGCTCGATTACGACAAGATCGTGCGCCAGGCGGTCAAAGAGATTGGCTACACGGATGCCAGCGAGCCCTTCTGCGACACGACGCTGAAGCTGATCGCGATGATCACCAAGCAGTCGCCGCAGATCTCGCAGGGCGTGACGGCGACCACCAGCCAGAGCGGCGACCAGGGCGCCGGCGACCAGGGGATCATGTTCGGCTACGCGACCGACGAGTCGCCCGAGATGATGCCGCTGCCGATCCTGCTGGCGCACAAGCTGACCAAGGGGATGGCCGACGACCGCAAGAGCGGCAAGTACAACTGGCTCCGCCCCGACAGCAAGTCGCAGGTGTCGCTCACCTACGACGGCAACGATCCGAAGGAAGTGACCGCCGTCGTCATCTCGACCCAGCACGCTCCCGACGCCAACCAGAAGAGCATTACCGAGTATGTCCGCGAGGAACTGGCGCCGCAGGCGCTCGGCAGCTGGTGGCGCCCGGGCATCACGCTCTACGTCAACCCGACCGGCGACTTCAGCCACGGTGGCCCGGCCGCCGACGCCGGCGTGACCGGCCGCAAGATCATCGTCGACACCTACGGCGGCTGGGGCCGTCACGGCGGCGGCGCGTTCAGCGGCAAGGACCCGTCGAAGGTCGACCGCAGCAGCGCCTACTTCTGCCGCTACGTCGCCAAGCAGGTGGTCGCCGCGGGCATCGCCCGCAAGGCGGAGATCCAGGTCGGCTACGCGATCGGGATGGCCAAGCCGGTGTCGGTGAAGGTGGATACCTTCGGGACCGGCGACGAGCGGGCCGCCGAGGAGTTCGTGATGAACGCGTTCGACTTCCGCCCGCGCGCGATCATCGACAAGCTCGATCTACTCCGGCCGATCTACCGCAGCACGACCAACTACGGGCACTTCGGCCGCACCGGCCTGCCGTGGGAAGCGGTGGAGAAAGCCGCGGCGGTGGCTAAGTAGCCGCAGCGCGCAATTCAAAATGCAAAATGCAAAATTCAAAATGTAGGTTCTGAATGCGACGCGCTGGCACGGTTGACCGAGTCAGCTCGTTCATTTTGAATTTTGCATTTTGAATTTTGCATTAACACCATCCCCCTCCGGCACCACCCTTCCCCCTTCCAACATCAGCACCCGATCCGCGATTGCCGCCGCCTCCTCGGGCGCGTGCGTGACGTAGACGATCGGGATCTTCATGGCATCGCGGATTTCGACCAGCGCGTCGAGGATCCGCGCGCGGTGGGCCAGGTCGACGGCCGCCAGCGGCTCGTCAAGCAGCAGCACCGACGGCCGCGCGTGCAGCGCGCGCGCCAGCGCGACGCGCTGACGTTCGCCGCCCGACAGGCCGTCTACCCGGCGCGGCAGCAACGGCGCCAGCTCGAGGAGCTCGACCACGTGCGCGTCCGGAGCCAACGCCGGCGCCCCGTATCGCACGTTGGCTTCGACGCTCAGGTGCGGAAAGAGCAGCACGTCCTGAGGCACGTAGCCAACCCGCCGCAACCGGGCGGGCAGGTTCACCCCGCCTGTGCTGTCGAACAGCGTGCGATCCCCGATGGCAATCGTGCCGATCGCCGGCGTCCGCAAACCCGCAATCGCCTCGAGTGCCGTCGTCTTGCCGGATCCTGACGGGCCGAACAGCGCCAGTGCACGCGCCTCGAGGGACTCATCCATCGTGAGGGCAAACCGCCCCTGCTCCACCCGCAGCTTCAGCTCGAACGCGGTCATGCGGTTCGCGCGGTCACGAGCCGGTTCGACACCAGCACGGCGACAAAGGCAATGGCGACTGAAATGACGAGCAGCACCGCGGCCATTGCTTCCTGTCCGGACTCGGTGGAGGTGAAGATGCCGACGGCCAGGGTCCGCGTCTGCCCCGGGATACTGCCGGCGACGACGATGGTGGCGCCGAACTCGCCGAGGGCGCGCGAAAAGGCGAGCGTCGCGCCGGCGAGGATGTTGCGGCCCGCCAGCGGCAGCGTCACGGTCGTGAACACGCGCATCGGCGACGCGCCGAGGGTTTCCGCCATCTGCTCGTAGCGGCGCGTGACCTGCTCGAAGCCGGCGCGCGCGGTGCGCACCAGCAGCGGCAGGCCCATCACCGACATCGCGATGACGACGGCGCGGGGCGTGAAGACGATGTCGATGCCCAGGCGATCGAGCAGCGCGCCCAGCGGCCCGCGACGGGCAAACAGCCAGAGCAGCAGCAAACCGGTGGCCACCGGCGGCATCACCAGCGGCAGCGCCACAAGTGTTTCGACGATCGACTTGCCGGGAAACGCGCGGCGCGCCAGCAGCCACGCCAGCGCCACGCCAGGCACGAGCATCAGCGCCGTCGCCGTGAGCGCGGCGACGACCGTGAACATCGAGATCTGCAGAACGTCGCCGGTCATGGCAGGATGAACCCCGCCTCGGCGAAGATTGCGCGCGCGTTGGGCCCGCGGAGGTAAGCGAGGAAACGGCGCGCCGCTTCAGCATGCCGCCCGGTGCGAAGGACTGCCGCCGGGTAGCTGATCGCCGGCCCGTCGTTGGGCGGCACGGCAAAGGCGACGATGGCGCCATGGCTCGAGGCCACGTCGGTGCGAAACACCACCGCCGCGTCTGCCGCACCCTGCTCGACCGCCGCCAGCGCCAGCCTGACGCTCCCCATCGGCACGAGCTTCGGCTGCAGCGCCTCCCAGATGCCCTGCGACTCGAGGTAGCGGCGCGCATACACGCCGGCGGGGACGGCAGCCGGTTCGCCGACGGCAATCCGGCGGATGTCATCGGCGAGCAGGTCGCCGGCCGAGGCCATGTGCCGCGCGCGGTCGGAAGGCACCGCCACGACCAGCTGATTGGATAGCAACGTTCCGCGGGTGCCAGGGGCCGTCTCCGTCTCGACGGCATCCATCTGCGCCTCGTCGGCCGAAATGAACAGGTCCACCGGAGCGCCGGCGAGGATCTGCCGCGCCAGCACGTTCGACCCGGCGAAGTTCAGGGCCACGACCTCCCCCGTCTCGGCCTCGTAGCGGCGACCGACGTCGGTGAGCGCGTCCGTCAGGCTGGCCGCGGCCGACACCACTGGCCCGCCCCGATCGGGGGAGGCGCAGCCGAAGGCCGCCAGCAGCAGGACCAGTCGCCACATTGAATGACAATTGTGTATGATTTAGAGCGATTTGATCAACGATTCAAGGCGGCTTCTGACGCCGCGCGACGCCGCCGACCGCCTCGGCGTCTCGTATTCCGCGTTCAAGCAGTGGGTCTACAAGGGGACGGTGCGCACGGTGCGGACCGGCGGCGGGCACCACCGGGTGCCGGAATCAGAGGTTGAGCGGCTGCTCGGCGCCCAGGGCAAGCTGCCCAGGGCGTCCCGGACCCGCCGCAGCGCCCCCGGCGTCCTCGTCGCCCTCAGCGGCCGCAACCAGCTCCGGGGGATTGTCGAGGAGGTACGGGTGGAAGGATTGCTGGCGCAAGTTCGATTGCGGATTGGCGATCAGCGACTGACGGCGGTGATTACCCGGGACGCCGTCGAGGAACTGAAGCTGAAACGGGGCCAGCCGGCGCTGGCCATCGTCAAGTCGACCGAGGTCATGATCGCGAAGGAAGCCTAGAGATTCCGTACCTTCGTGATCTTCGTGCCGTTCGTGGTTGATCCGTCTCCGCTATCTCTGCTACGCTCATCCCTTCACATGGGTGTCGTTCTTCGCCACGCGCACGTCCACCATCACCACGGCCACGCCGGCCGGCCGGCAGGACTGCGCGCACCGAGGGACTAGGACCAGCAACTCCGCACCCCCGAAACGCTCTGCAGCCCCGCCGGAATTGTGGCGGGGTTTTTTGTTGTACGTCCGCCTTCGCGCGGTCGCGCTTCGGCGAGATCAGTGAGTGACCTGAGATGGACTTTACGAAACTGGACGGATTGATTCCCGCGGTCGTGCAGGACCACATCAGCGGCGAGGTGCTGATGGTCGGCTTCATGAACGACGCGGCGTGGGACATCACGCGCAAGACCGGCTACGTCACCTTCTTCAGCCGCACCCGCAACAAGCTGTGGACGAAAGGGGAGACCTCCGGCAACCGGCTGGCGGTGCGCGACATCCTCATCGACTGCGACGAGGACACGGTGCTGGTGAAGGCTGAGCGCCAGGGCGACGGCAACGTCTGCCACACGGGCGAGCGGACCTGCTTCTTCACCCGCGCAGAGGGAGTGACGATTCCATGAAGCTCAAGCTCGGCATCCCCAAGGGGTCGCTGCAGGACGCGACGATCCAGCTGTTCGCCCGCGCCGGCTTCAACATCTACGTCAGCTCGCGCTCGTACTTCCCGACGATCGACGACCCGGAGATCGAGTGCATGCTGATCCGGGCGCAGGAGATGGCGCGCTACGTCTCCGACGGCGTGCTCGATGCCGGCCTCACCGGGCAGGACTGGATCGCCGAGCACGAAGCGGGCGACGGCGTGACGGGGGTCATCGAGCCGATCGCCGACCTGATCTACGCCAAGCAGAGTTTCGGCAAGGTGCGGTGGGTGCTGGCGGCGCCCGAGGACTCCGGCATCAACTCGCCGCAGGACCTCGAGGGCAAGACGATCGCCACCGAGCTGGTGCGCGCGACCAGGGCCTACTTCGCGAAGCACAAGGTCAACGTGGACGTCGAGTTCTCCTGGGGCGCCACCGAGGTCAAGCCGCCGACGCTGGCCGACGCCATCGTCGAAGTCACCGAAACCGGATCGTCGCTGCGCGCCAACCGGCTGCGGATCATCGACACGGTGATGGAGTCGAACACGCAGCTCATCGCCAATAAATCGGCGCTTGCCGATCCGTGGAAGAAGACGAAGCTCGACAACCTGGCGCTGCTGCTGCGCGCGGCCATCGAGGCGCACGGCCGCGTCGGCCTGATGCTCAACGTCCGGCGGGCGGACTTGCAGCGCATCCTCAGCGTGCTGCCGGCGCTGCAGCGCCCCACCATCTCCTCGCTGAGCGACGATGAGTGGGTGGCGGTGAACACGATCATCGAGGAGCGGACCGTGCGCGACCTGATTCCGAAGCTGAAGGCAGCGGGTGGTCAGGGGATCGTCGAGTACCCGCTGAACAAGATCGTGCTGTAGATGGTCGATGGTCGGTAGTCGATGGTCGGTGGTAGATGAGAATCGTTGACGCGAGCAACACACGGGCGGTGAAACAGCTGCTGTCCCCCACTCGGACGCGAGATGCGGCGACCGAGCGCACGGTGGCGCGCATTGTTGACGACGTGCGCGCGCAGGGCGATGGGGCGCTGCTCCGCTACGCGAGGCAGTTCGATCGGCTCGACGGCCCGATCGAGGTGTCGCGGGCGGAGATGACACGGGCGGCGGCGACGGTGCCGGCGCCGGTGCGCACGGCCATTCGAACCGCTGCCCGCCACATCCGCGCCGTGGCCAGGCGCCAGGTGCCGAAGGGATGGCGCGCCCGGGTGGCTCCCGGCATCACCGTCGAGCAGAGGGTCGTGCCGCTCGATCGCGTCGGCTGCTACGTGCCCGGTGGGCGCTACCCGCTTCCCTCCTCGCTGCTGATGACGGCCATTCCAGCCGAGGCGGCAGGAGTTGGCGAGGTCATCGCCGTCTGCCCGCGGCCGGAGCCGGCCGTGATGCTGGCGGCGCTCGAAGCGGGCATTTCGCGGCTGTTCCAGGTCGGAGGCGCCCACGCCGTCGCCGCGATGGCCTACGGCACGCGGACGATTCCCCGCGCGGACAAGATCGTCGGGCCGGGCAACCGCTACGTCGCCGCGGCGAAAGCGCAGGTGACGGCCGACTGCGGCATCGACTTCTACGCCGGCCCCACCGAAATCGTCATCGTCTCGGCCAGGGGACCGGCCGACTGGATTGCTGCCGACCTCATTGCCCAGGCCGAACACGATCCCGATGCGCGCGCGGTCCTGATCACGCCCAGCCGCCGGCTTGCGGCGCAGGTGGCCCGCGCCGTCGAGTCGCAGATGCCGGCCGACGGGCCGGCCCGCGGCGCGCTGAAGGCGCACGGCGGCATCATCGTGACGCGATCGGTTCGCGACGCCGTGACGCTTGCCAACGAATCCGCGGCCGAGCACCTCGTCGTCGACGATGACCGGATGGCCGCGGCGGTGACGAAAGCAGGCTCGTTGTTCGTGGGGCCGTGGTCGGCGCAGGTTGCCGGCGACTACGCCATCGGCTCGAACCACGTGCTGCCGACGGCCGGCGCCGCGCGCGTGCGCGGCGGCCTCTCGGCCGCCGACTTCGTGCGCCAGATCACCGTGCAGCGGCTGACCCGCGCCGGCCTGGCGCGCATCGGCCCGGCGGTGGTCAACCTCGCGCACGCCGAAGGGCTGGAGGCGCACGCGCGTTCGGTAGCGCTCCGATTGGAGTCGCGCCGATGAAGATCCAGGGGTACCCGAACCCGGGTCCGGGGTTGCGCCTCCACCTGAACGAGAACACCGGCGGCTGTTCGCCGCGTGTGCTCGAGGCCATCCGCGGCCTGCAGGCAACCGACATCGCCAGCTACCCGGATTACCGGGCGGCGGTCGAGGCCTGTGCGCGCCACTTTGGCGTGGATCCGGAATGGGTGCTGCTCACGAATGGGCTCGACGAAGGCATCCTGATGGCCGCCATCGGCCACATCTCGCGGCAGCGCATCACCGACGCCGAAACCATCGTGCCGCTGCCGGCGTTCGATCCCTATCCGAACTCCAGCGAGGCGGTCGGCGCGCGCGTGGTGCGCGTGGCGCCGGATGCCTCCCTCGCGTTTCCCGTGGAGCGCGTGCTCGGGGCGATCACGCCGCGCACGCGGATGATCTTCCTCAACACGCCGAACAACCCGACCGGCGAGCTGATTGCCGTCAGCAACCTGCAGAGGATCGCGGCCGCCGCGCCCCACGCTGTTGTCTTGATCGACGAGGCCTACATCGAGTTCGGCGGCGAGAGCTTCCTGCCGAAGCTGGCGGAGTTCCCCAACGTGCTCATCGGCCGCACGTTCTCCAAGGCTTACGGGCTGGCCGGCATGCGGCTCGGGGTCGTCATCGGCCAGGCGCCGGCGCTCGACCCGGTCCGCGCCGTCACGCTGCCCTTCAACATCAACATCGTCGCGATGACCGCGCTGATGGCCGCGCTCGGCGATGAGGCGTTCCTGCCGGCGTATGCGGCGCAGGTTCGCGAGTCGCGCGAGCGCCTCTACGCCGCCTGCGAACGCCTCGGCCTCCGCTACTGGAAGAGCGCCGCCAACTACGTGCTGGTCCAGGTCGGGGAGACCGGGCCGGTTGTCGAGGCGCTGGCGGCCAGGCGCATTCACGTCCGCGACAAGTCCGGCGATCCGATGACGCCGGGCTGCCTGCGGATCACCGCCGGTGTCCGCGAGCACACCGACCTCGTCATCGCGGCGCTCGAAGCCGCCATCGCCACACGCCAGGCCCCATGAAGAGAAGCGCCACCATCAACCGCATCACCACCGAAACGCAGATTCGGGGCCGCTTCGTCGTCGACGGCGGCGGCCGCTACGAGGTGTCGACGGGGATCCGGTTCCTCGACCACATGCTGGAGTTGTTCAGCCGGCACGGCGGCTTCGACCTGGCGCTGGCGTGCACGGGCGATCTCGACGTCGACCAGCACCACACGGTCGAGGACGTCGGGATCGCGCTCGGTGAGGCGACGCTGCGCGCGCTCGGCGATCGCAAGGGGATCAACCGCGCCGGTTACTTCCTGATGCCGATGGACGAGACGCTCGCCCTCGCCGCGATCGACCTGAGCGGCCGGGCCCACGCCATCGTCGATCTGAAGCTGAAGGTGCGTCTCGTCGGCGACCTGCAAAGCGAGCTGATTCACGAGTTCTTCGACGGTTTTGCCGCCGGGGCCAAGGCGAACGTGCACGTGAAGGTGCTCTACGGCCGATCGAGCCATCATCACGTCGAAGCGGTGTTCAAGGCGTTTGCGCGGGCGCTGCGCGTCGCGTGCGCGAAGGACAAGCGGATGGCGAAGATGCTGCCCAGTACCAAGGGGCTGCTGTGATCGCGCTGGTCGACTACGGCGCCGGCAACCTGACGTCGGTCCGCAAGGCGCTGTCCGCCATCGGCGCGCCGTTCCAGACGCCGGAGTCGCCGGCGCAGTGCGCCGGCGCCACCGGCATCATCGTTCCCGGCGTCGGCAACTTCGCGGCAACCGCGCGCTTGACCGATCCCTGGCGGCAGGCCATCCGGCACGGCGTCGACCACGGCACGCCGCTGCTCGGCATCTGCGTCGGCATGCAGTGGCTGTTCGAGGGGAGCGACGAGGCGCCGGAGACACCGGGGCTGGGGTTGCTTCGCGGGCGGGTGCGTCGTCTCACCGGCGATGCCGAGCTCCGCCTCAAGGTGCCCCACGTCGGCTGGAACACGCTGACGATCGCGCCGGCGCGGATCCTGGCCGGGCTCGAGGACGGCGCGTACGTCTACTTCACGCACTCCTACGCCGCGCCGGTGACCGACGCCTGCGTCGGCGCGACGACGCACGGGGATCAGTTCGCGGCCGTCGTCGAGCGCGGCAACGTGTTCGGCGTGCAGTTCCACCCGGAGAAGTCGAGCGAGGCGGGGCTGCGGATTCTGAGGAATTTCCTGGAGATCGTGAGGTCCGCCTGAAGGCGGACACGACGATCGGACGTAGTGTCCGGCTTTAGCCGGACTGGGTACCAATGCTCACCAAACGCATCATTGCCTGCATGGATGTCCGCGACGGCCAGGTCGTCAAGGGCGTCCAGTTCCAGCAGCTGCGGCACGCCGGCGACCCGGCCGAGCTCGCCCGCCGCTACAACGTCGAAGGGATCGACGAGGTCGTCATCCTCGACATCACCGCGACGCTCGAGAAGCGGCAGGCGATGGCCCGCACCATTCACGCCGTGGCGCAGGAGATCTTCCTGCCGTTGACCGTCGGCGGCGGCATCCGCAGCGAAGAGGACGCGGCCGCGGCAGTAGAGGCGGGGGCCGACAAGGTCAGCCTGAACACGGCGGCGCTCAAGGACCCGGACCTGATCACGCGGCTGGCCCGCCGCTACGGCAGCCAGGCGGTGATCGTGGCGATCGACGCCAAACGCCGCGACGATGGATACGCCGTCTACGTGCGCAGCGGCACGGCCGATGCCGCCCGCGATGCCGTCGAGTGGGCGCGCGAGGCTGAGGCGCGCGGGGCGGGAGAGATCCTGCTGACGTCGATGGACCGCGACGGCACGCGCTCGGGGTTCGACTGCGAGATGACGGCCGCCGTCTCCGCTGCGGTCAACATCCCGGTGATCGCCTCCGGCGGTGCCGGCGGCCTCGACCATTTCGCCGACGTGTTCACCCGCGGCCACGCTGACGCCGCGCTGGCCGCGTCGATCTTCCACTTCGCCGATACCAGCGTCAGCGAGCTGAAGAAGTTCCTGCGCAGCCGGGACATTCCGGTGCGATTGTGATTCGGGAGGCGTCGGAGGACACGGCTTCACAGCGGAGCCGCAGCGACACGGGGACGCGCGGAGACGACGGGTGGTGCCGGCCTTCGGCCGGCACATGGCCGCGCGCAGCGCGGCCCGCCACCCGTCCGGCTCTGCGTACCTCTGTGCCTCCGTGGCTCCGCTGTGAACCCGTGACCTCCGTCATCCTCTAAACAAGATGCTGATTCCATCCATCGATCTCCAGGGCGGGCGCATCGTCCAGCTCGTCCAGGGCGAGAAGCTGGCCATCGAAGCCACTGATCCCGAACCGTGGATCCAGAGGTTCGCCGCCTTCCCGCGGGTCCAGCTGATCGATCTCGACGCCGCCAAGGGGCAGGGTGACAACGCGCCGATGGTCACCGAGATCTGCCGGCGGCTCCCCTGCCGCGTCGGCGGCGGCATCCGCAGCGTCGCCCGCGCCGAGGCGGTGCTCGCCGGCGGGGCGCACGCGGTCATCGCCAGCTCTGCGCTCTTCCGCGACGGCGCCGTCGACCTCGACTTCGCGCGCACCCTGGCCGGCGCCGTCGGCGCCGGGCGGGTCATCGCCGCGGTCGACAGCCGCGGCGGCCGCGTCGCCATCCACGGCTGGAAAACCGTCCTGCCGATCACGGCGGTCGACGCGGTTCGCGCGCTCGAGCCGTTCTGCGGCGAGTTCCTCTACACCCACGTCGACCGCGAGGGGCTGATGCAGGGCACCGACATCGAGGCGATCCTGGCGGTGCGGGGAGCGACGGCGCGGCGGGTGACCGCGGCGGGCGGCATCACCACCTGGGAGGAGATCGACCGGCTCGACGCGGCGGCGGTCGACGCGGTCGTCGGCATGGCCGTCTACACCGGCCAGCTTCCCCTGCGCCGCTGATTCTGTTACGTTATTCAACGTAACGGTTACGTCGATCGCCGTAACCGCGGTATCAGCGCATGGACAACCCCTTCGTCTACGGCGAGGTCGTGCCGGTCCTGTCGTTCGCCGATCGCGCGGACGAGCTGGACCGCCTCGTCCGCGACCTGACGGCCTGCCAGAAGGTCTTCCTGATCTCGCCGCGCCGCTACGGCAAGTCGTCGCTCATCCGCCAGGCGCTGGCCGCGGTCGGCCGTCGCGGCGCCCTGACGGTCGAGCTCACCGTCAGCGCCTACAGTTCCTACGTCGCGTTCCTGGAAGGCTATGCGCGGGCGCTGGCGGGCGTCGAAACACGGTGGGAGCGGGCCAGGGCCTGGCTGACCGGGGCGATCACGGCGACGCGGCCGGAAATGCGGCTCGAGGCGACCGCCGCCGGATCGCCCCGTTTCCGCGTGGCCTTCCCCGCGGTGACCAGCGCGCGCGACGTCAACCGCCTCGCCAACGAGGTCTTCGCGCTCCCCGGCCGCCTGGCGGCCGACCGGAAGCGCCCGGTCGTGGTGGCGCTCGACGAGTTCCAGGCGATCGACGGCTTCAACGGCGGCAGCGTCGAGCACGCCCTGCGCGCCGCGGCACAGCAGCAGCGGCAGGTCGGCTATGTCTTCGCCGGCTCGGAGCCAAGCCTGATGGAGAAGATGATCGGCCCGCGCCGCCCGTTCTACAAGGCGGGGCCGGTCATGCGCCTCGAGAAGATTCCCGCCGACATCTTCTCGACGTTCATCGAGACGCACTTTGCCAGGTCCGGGCTGCGTCCCGAACCTGGCCTTGGCGCGGCGATCGTCGACCTGGCCGGCAACCTGCCCTACGACGTGCAGCGGCTGGCGCACGAAACGTGGGACGACGTGAGGGCGGCCGGCGGGCGCAAGGCCGGCCTCGATCATCTTCATGCCACGCTCGCCCGGCTCCTCGCCGAGCAGGAGACGATGTTCGAGGCGTTGTGGCAGCGCCTGACCCTGGCCCAGCGTGCCGTGCTGCGCGCCGTCGTGCTGCAGGACGGGCGCGAGCTCCTGGCGGCCGACACGCGCCGGCGCTATCGCCTCGGCGGGCCGTCGAGTATCCAGGCATCCCTGGTGGCGTTGATGAAGCAGGATCTGCTGCTGAAGGAAGACGGCCGCTACGTGGTCGTCGACTCGCTGCTGCGCGAATGGATCGCGCGCAGGACCTACTGAGGTCCCATGTCGCTCCTGGCACGATTCGGGCTGCACCGCCGTGAGCTGCGCGCCTGGGCGATGTACGACTGGGCCAACTCCGCGTTCCAGAGCACCATCATCACGGCGGTGTTCCCGCCGTTCTTCGCCAGCGTCGCCGCCGCCGGGCTGCCGCCCGCGGTGGCCACCGCCCGTTTCGCATGGGCCACCACCATTGCGGTGGCGATCACCGCGGTTCTCGGCCCGGTGCTCGGCGCCATCGCCGACTACCGGGCGATGAAGAAGCGCCTGCTGGCGGCTTTCATGGCGATCGGCGTGATCGCGACCGCCCTGATGACCACGATCGATAGCGGGGAGTGGGTTACGGCCGCGGTGCTGTTCGGGGTCGCGAACGTTGCCATCGCATCGAGCTTTGTCTTCTATGACTCGCTGCTGCCCCACATTGCCCGGCCCGAGGAGATGGACCGTGTCTCCACGGGCGCGTACGCGATCGGCTACTTCGGTGGCGGGGTGCTGCTGATCGTGAACCTGGCGTGGATCCTGACACCGCAGACGTTCGGTCTCCCGGACGCGGGCGCGGCCATCAAGTTGACGTTTGCGAGCGTCGCCGTCTGGTGGCTGGTTTTCTCCTTGCCGCTGCTGCGGCGCGTGCCGGAGCCACCGGCCACCGTCGACCCGCGTCACCCATCTGGCCCCGTCGTGAGGCTGGCCTTCGTGCACGTGGCGGAAACGTTCCGCGAGCTGCGCGGCTATCGCGAAGCATTCCTCATGCTCGTCGCCTTCCTGCTCTACAACGATGGCATCCAGACGATCATCCGGATGGCAGCCATCTACGGCGCCGAGATCGGTATCGACCAGAACGCCCAGATTGCCGCGTTCGTCGTCGTCCAGTTCACCGGCGTGCCGTTCTCGTTCCTGTTTGGCGCGCTGGCGCACCGCATTGGCGCGAAGACGGCAATCTTCGTGGCGCTGGCCGTGTACACCGGTATCAGCATCCTCGGCTACTTCATGACGGCCACGTGGCAGTTCTTTGCGCTGGCGTTCCTCGTCGGCACGGTCCAGGGGGGCAGCCAGGCGCTGAGCCGCTCGCTCTTCGCGCGCATGATCCCGAAGCACAAGTCGTCGGAGTACTTCGGGTTCTTCTCGGTGTTCGAGAAGTTTGCCGGCGTAGCCGGCCCGGCGATGTTTGCCGCGTCGGTGACCGTGTTCGGCTCGAGCCGCGCGGCGGTGCTGTCGGTGATCCTGTTTTTCGTCCTCGGCGGCCTCGTGCTGTCGCGGGTGAACGTGGCCCGCGGCGAAGCGCAGGCGGCGGCCGCATGCGGGTAGTCGCTGCCGGCGGAAGCGGCTTCCTCGGAACGAGGCTGGTGGATGCGCTGCGGGCCGATGGACACGACGTGTTGGTGCTCACCCGTCGGCCGGGCGGCGCCGGTCAGGTGGCGTGGGCGCAGGCGGATGCGGCCATCGATGGCGCCGATGCGGTCGTCAACCTCGCGGGCGAATCGCTCGAAGCGGGGCGATGGACGGCGGAGCGGAAGCAGCGCATTCTCAACAGCCGTGTGGCCGCCACGCGCGTGGTTGTCGACGCCATCGCCCGGGCGCCTCGCCCGCCGGGCGTCTTCCTCAGCGCCTCGGCAATCGGCATTTACGGGCCGCGCGACGATCAGCCGGTCACCGAGGCGACCGCCCCGGCCGGCGACTTCCTCGCCTCAGTGTGCGTGGCGTGGGAGCGCGAAGCCCGGGTCGCCGAATCGAAGGCCCGCGTCGTGCTCCTGCGCACGGGTCTTGTGCTTGACGCGGCTGGTGGCGCGCTCCCTCGACTCGCACTGCCGTTCCGCTTCTTCGCAGGAGGGCCACTCGGATCGGGGCATCAGTGGTGGTCGTGGATCCACGTCGACGACTGGGTCGGCATGGTGCGGTGGGCGATCGACCACGCAAGTGTCTCGGGGCCCGTGAACCTCACTGCGCCCGCGCCGGTCACCAACAGGGAGTTCGCGAAGACGCTCGGTCGCGTGCTGCGGCGGCCGGCGCTGCTGCCGGCGCCGGCTATTGCGCTCCGCGTGATGCTGGGCGAGATGGCGGATGCGTTGATCCTGACCGGGCAGCGCGTGCTCCCGCAGCGCGCGATCGACGCCGGCTACGCGTTCAGGTTTCCGACGCTCGAGCCGGCCGTGCGGGATTTGTTCTAAGCCTACCGCTTCGCGTACTGCTCGAGGGCTGCCTGCCAGGCGCCCACCGGTTCCGGCGCGCCGACCGCGCCGTCGAACACCACCTGCTTCGTCTCGACGCGCTTGCCGTAGAAGCGCTCGTTGGCATCCCGATCCTGCCGGATGGTGCTGCCGTTGATCGTGACGCCGGCGAACAGTCCGCGCGCGCGCGAGTAGCTGAGGATCTCGGCCCGCAGCTGGATGTCCGTGGCCACCTGCGCATCACGGCCGACGGGGCCGGCTGCGACCGCCGCATCCGCGCCAATCTTGAACTGGTTGCTGACCAGGTTCTCGAGCCCGCGGCGGTTCATGATCACCAGGATGATGTCGGCCGCCTGCCCGCCGATCTGTAGGCCGAAGCTGCCGCCGGTCATCGTCAGGAACGCCGGTGACGACCAGCCGCCGGCCTCGCCGCGGACACTGAGGATGCCGCGGCCGCGCAGCCCGCCGACGATGAACCCGCCGCGGATGGTCCCCGGGAAGATGGCGATGCCGTCGGCGTTGTCGAGGATTGACGCGGGAATGGCGTTATCGGCGGCCGCCATGATCTCGGAGAAGGCGGTCGTCGCGTCGCGCACCCGCTTCGCTTCGTCGCTGTCGTTCGCCTGGGCGAAGGGATTGACGGTGAAGATCGAAAGCGCCAGTGCGGCGGTCGCCGCGATCATGCGGGCTGTCATCCCGCCATGATACCGCGCTGGATCCGCGAAGCGACGCTGTATCCTAGGCAGCGATGGCGAAGAAGCGTGTGAAGAAGGCGCGCGTCGCGCGGACGTCCAAACCCCGCGCGCGGTCGGCGCGGCCGCGGCCGCCCGCCCGTTCGCGCCCCGACAGCGGCCTGGCCCCCGGCATGCAGGCGGTGAACACCTACCTGGCCGTCGCCAACGTCGCCGCTTCGATTGACTTCCTCGAGCGCGTGCTTGGTTTTGCGCGCGGTGTCGTGCTACCCGATACCGACGGCCAGCCCCGCTACGCGGAAATGCGCCACGGCGATTCGGTGGTGATGCTCGTGCGGAAAGGCGACGCGACGTCGGCAACCGGCGGGGCGGCCGGCCTGTACACCTACGTCGCGGATGTCGACCGGGCCCTCGGCCAGGCCCGCGACGCCGGCGCCGGCATCGCCGAAGCCGAAGACAAGCCCTGGGGCGACCGCGTCGCCATCGTCACCGACCCCGACGGCTACCGCTGGGTGCTGGCGACGTTCAAGAAGCTCGTGCCGTTCGCGGAGTAAGCGGAGGACCGGAGGGAGAGATCACAGGAGGAAGGAGCAAGGAGACCTTTATGGCCTTGCCAACGTACTAAGAATCTCCTTGCTCCTTCCTCCTGTGATCATCGTCCTTCGACAACTTCCCGGTAATACGCCTCGTACTGCGGGACGATGATCGACGCGTCGAACCGCTGCTCGACGCGCCGGCGGGCGGCGGCACCGACTTCGCGGCCGCGGGCCGGGTCGGTCAGGACCGAGAGCGCGCTGGCCGCCATTTCGTCGAGCGCGTCGAGCGGGTGCAGGAACCCGGAGACGCCGTGCTCGATCACCTCGGGCAGGCCGCCGACATTCGACGCCACGACCGGCACCTCGCACGCCATCGCCTCCAGCGCCGCCAGGCCGAAGCTCTCCTGCCGTGACGGCAGCAGGAAGACGTCGGCCACGGACATCAAGGAGAGGACCTCCTCCTGCTCGCCGACGACGTCGAGCAACGGCTCGATGCCGAGCGCCCGCGCCGTCCGGTAGGCCGTGCCCATCTCCGGTCCGTCGCCGACGAGCAGCAGGCGGGCTGGCGCCTCGCGGCGAATGCGATCGAAGATCGAGACGACCGCCTCGATCCGCTTGACCGGGCGGAAGTTCGAGACGTGGATGACGATGCGGGTGTCGGCAGCGCCGCGCGTGAAACGCTCGCGGAGCCCCGGCACGTGCACGCGGCGATGGGCCTGGGCATCCAGGAAGTTCGGGATCACGCGAATGTCGCGATGTACGCCGAGGTCTTCCCGCGTCGATCGGCGCAGGCTGTCCGAAACCGCCGTGACCCCGTCGGAGCGCTGGATCGAATAGCCGACGATCTCCGAATACGACGCGTCGCTCCCGACCAGGGTGATGTCGGTGCCGTGGAGGGTCGTGACGATCTTCGGCGCGCCGCCGCCATCGGCCGACAGCACCTGCTGCGCGAGCAACGCGGCTGTTGCGTGGGGCACCGCGTAGTGCGCGTGCACGACATCCAGGCGCAGCGCCCGCGAGACCTGCACGATCTTGTTGGCGAGCGACAGCAGGTACTGCGGCTCCCGGAACAGCGGATAGGTCGGGGTGACGACCTGGTGGAACGAGAGTCCCGCCTGGAACTCGCCGAAGCGGAACGGCATGTCGGTGCTGATCAGGTGCACCTGGTGGCCGCGCCGCGCCAGCGCTTTCCCCAGCTCGGTGGCAACGACCCCGCTCCCCCCGATCGACGCGTAGCAGACGATACCGACGTTCATCGATCGAGCGACCGGAAGAGGTGCGGCCGCAGCTGCAGCTCGCGGACGATGACGCCTTCCGCCCAGGTCACGCCGGCCAGCGCGCCGAACTGCGCATCGCGGCTTTCAATGAGCTGCCCGAACGACCGGCGCGTGAGTCGCGTCTCGACCGCCCCCGGGCCGGACGGCGCAAACTGGCTGGCGTAGCAGGCGAGCGCCCGCCGCTTGGTCTCGTACTGATCGGTCACGTCGACGACGAACGATGGCGTCGCGCCGTCGTTGATGAAGTAGTAGCAGGTCCACTCCGGGCGCCACGGATCGCCGGCGGCCTCCCACTTCCGCAGGCCGCTGTTGAACACCACGTCCGTCAGGACGCGGCTGGCCGCCACGTGATCGGGATGACGGTCCGACCAGTACGGGATGGCGATCGCGCGCGGCCGCGCGCGGCGAATCAGCTCGACGCCGGACCGCAGCTGCGACTCGTCGCCCTGGATGCCGCGATCGGCCCATCGGAGGTTGACCCGCCACGCGGCGCCGAGCGCCGCGCGGGCGGCCTCCGCCTCCTGCAGGCGACCCTCGACCGTCCCATTGCTCCCCATCTCGCCGGCGGTGAGGTCGCACAGCCCGACGCGGTGGCCCTCGGCCACGTGCCGGGCGATGGTGCCGCCGAGCCCGAGCTCGATGTCGTCAGGGTGCGGGCCAAATACGAGCAGATCGACTGTGTCCATGGGGTCGGGCGCCGGTCAGCGGTTGAAGCCGAAGACCTCGTCTTCCTTCTCAGACGCATCCTGGACAGCCCTGGTGACCAGCTTTGCCGCCAGGAATGCGCCGTTGATTGAATCGGTCGCGCCGCCAAGCGCGAACACGTGGTGGGGATAGTTGCGGTGGGCGCCGATGTACATGAGGCCGTCGGCCGTATCCCCGTAGGGCAGCTCCCAGCCGTACTCCGGCCGCAGCCCCGAGATCGCCGGATACATGGTCAGCAGCTCGTACATCAGCTGGCCGGTGCGCTGCACGCGCGTGGCGTCGCGGTGGCGATCGGGAGGGGTGTCCTGGTCGCCGCCGGCGACGAGAATACGGTGGTCGCCCGTCCAGCGCACGCGGCGGCGCGGCGTGCGCAGGTCGCGGAACGTCAGGTCGCGGGGGCCGACATCCTTGCGCATGGCCGCCGGCATCGGCTCGGTCAGCACCAGGTACGACTCGCGCCGCTTGAAGTGCCGCCGCAGCTGCCCCCATTCGGCGGTGGCGGTTCCGGTGGCCACGACGACTTTCGCCGTTCGCACCACCGCCTCGGCGGTGATGATCTGCGCGTCCTTGCGCGTGAACCGGACCTTCGTCACCGGCGACCGTTCGAACAGCTTCGCACCGCGCGCCTTCGCCGCCGCCGCGAGGCCGAGGCAGGCGCGGAACGGATCGAGCCCGAAGGCGTCACGCTGGCGCAGCGCGGCCGCAGCGTCCATGCCGGTTGCCGGGCCGGCCTGGCGAGGCGTCAGCCACGACACGCCGAGCCCGGCGTCGTCGCGCGCATCGAACTCACGGCGCAAGACCTTCTCGGCGTCGCGTCCGGCAACGATGGCCGACGAGAGCGGCTCCAGCCCGGCGCGGACATTGAGGCGGCGCAGCAGCGCCGCGCCTTCGAGCGACGCCTTCCGCCACGCCTCGAACACGCGGCGGGCCGATCGCAGGCCGTGCGCCTGGGCCACGTCTCGAAACAGCGGCCCCGGCTCAGGGAGGAGCAGGCCGGCGCTGCGAGACGCGCCACCGGCGCCCAGGCGATCGGCCTCCACCAGGATCGTCTTCAGCCCCGCGGAGGCGCAGGCGTACGCAATCGCGCAGCCGGTCAATCCGCCGCCGGCTATCAGTACGTCGACCTCGTGCTCGCCGCGCAGCTTCGGCAGGTTGGGGCGCCGCGAATCGGGGAACTGGTGCACCCACGGCGACACGCCGTATCGCGTTTTCATAGGGCTTTGGAATCTTACCCCGTGCCCTATAGTTACGTGTCGAAACGCATGAAACGCGCGCTGCGATGGGGCCTCGTGGCCCTCCTGATCCTGCTGGTGGCCGCGGCGGCCGGAGCGCTCTGGGCGCGGGGGGCGCTGCGCGGGAGCCTGCCGCAACTCGACGGCTCGTACGCGCTTCCCGGCCTCTCGGCCGCCGTGACGGTGGAGCGCGACGGCCTCGGCATTCCGACCGTCCGCGGCGGCACGCGCGAGGACGTGGCACGCGCCACCGGGTTCCTGCACGCCCAGGACCGCTATTTCCAGATGGACCTCGCGCGGCGGCGCGCCGCCGGCGAGCTGTCGGGACTCGTGGGCGCGCGGGCGCTGGCCGCCGATCGCGAGATCCGCCTGCATCGCTTCCGCCCGCAGGCGCAGCGGGCCGTCGGGCTGCTGCAGCCAGGCGATCGCGCCCTGCTCGACGCCTATACGGCCGGTGTCAACGCCGGGTTCGCCGCGCTCGCATCGCCGCCGTTCGAGTACCTGATGCTGCGCGTCGACCCGGCACCCTGGCGTCCCGAAGACACGCTGCTCGTCGTCCTGTCGATGTTCGTGACGCTGCAGGACGACGATGCGTCGTACGAGTCGACGCTGGCGACCATGCACGACGTGCTGCCGCAGGAAATGTTCGACTTCCTGGCACCGCGAGGGACGGAGTGGGACTCACCCATCGTCGGCGACGCGTTTGTTATGCCGGCGCCCCCAGGCGCGGAGATCTACAACCTGCGCGCGAAGCGCGCGGGAAGGCCGACGCGGCCACGGAGATCCGGCCGCAACGAAGCCGGCCTCGGCTCGAACAACTTCGCGGTGTCGGCTGCGCATTCGTCGAACGGCGCCGCGCTGGTCGCCAACGACATGCATCTCGGCATCCGGGTGCCGAACACGTGGTACCGGATGTCGCTCGAGTGGCCCGACCCGGAGCGCCCGGAGGAACCGCATCGCTTGATCGGGACGACGCTTCCCGGCGTGCCGGCGCTCGTCACCGGCAGCAACACGCACGTGGCGTGGGGCTTCACCAACACCTACGGCGACTGGGGCGACATCGTCCTGCTGGAGATCGATCCGGGCAACCCGGAGCGCTACCTGACGCCCGACGGCTGGCGCACGTTCGACCGCTTCCGCGAAATCATCGACATAGCCGGACAGGCCGCGGCGGTTGAAGAGGTGCGATGGACCATCTGGGGGCCGGTGCTGCCGCCGGACCCTCGCGGGCGAATGCGCGCATTTCGCTGGGTCGCGCACTCGGCCGAGCGGCTTGCGGCCGGGCTCACGCCGATGGAATCGGCGCAAACCCTGGAAGAGGCGTTCGACAACGCCAACGGGCTGGGGACGCCGGGACAGAACTTCGTCGCTGCCGATCGCAGCGGGCGCATCGGCTGGACGATCTATGGATCCATTCCGCGCCGGGTCGGTCTCGACGGGCAGTTGCCGACATCCTGGGCCGACGGCAGCCGCGGGTGGCAGGGATGGCTCGCCGATGCGGAGTATCCGCGCGTGATCGATCCGCCGTCGGGCCGGATCTGGACGGCGAATGCGCGCGTCGTCGATGGCGAGGGGCTCGCGAGGATCGGCGACGGTAGCTTCGAGGTCGGCTCGCGCGCGCGAGTCATCCGCGATCGGCTGGGCGCGAAGGAGCAGTTCAGCGCCAGCGACCTGCTCGACATCCAGCTCGACACGCGAGCGGTGTTTCTGGAGCGATGGAAGGCGCTGCTGATCGACGTGCTCTCGCCGGCCGCGATCGACGCGCATCCGCAGCGTCGCGCCCTGCGTGAGCTGCTCGAGACCGGGTGGACCGGCCACGCGGTGGCCGACTCGGCCGCATATCGCTTCGTCCGCACCTTCCGCGACTTCACGTCCGAGCGCGTCTTCTCGTTCGTGCTCGCGGAGTGTTACGAGGCGGACGCCGTGTTCGACTACAACACCGTGCGCCGCCGCGAGGGGCCGCTGTGGGCGCTCGTGACCGAACGGCCGATGCACCTCCTGGATCCGGCCTACGCGGACTGGGAGTCGTTCCTGCTGGAAACGGCCGACGTCGCCATCGAAGCCATCACGCGCGATCGCGACGGACCGCTGGCAGACAGGGTCTGGTCCGAAGCCAACGTCACCGCCTACCGCCATCCCCTCTCTGGTGCCGTCCCGTTCCTGGGGCGATGGCTCGACATGCCCTTCGTGCCGCTGCCGGGGGATCTCTACACGCCGCAGGTGGCATTGGGGGCGGTTGGCGCGTCAGAGCGCATGGTCGTCTCTCCCGGCCGCGAAGCCGAGGGAATCATGCACATGCCGACCGGCCAGAGCGGGCACCCGCTGTCGCCCTTCTACGGCAACTCGCACGGCGCCTGGGTCGACGGGCGCGCGACGCCGTTTCTGCCAGGGCCCGCGCGTCACACCCTGGTGTTGGCCCCGGGGAGTGTCCTAAAGAAATGACTCCCGACCCCCTTACAGAAATGTAAGGGGGTCGGGAGTCATTTTCACAGCAGGAGGGCGTCGCGGGCGGCCAGGACGCGGTCCTGCGCCTCGTCGACCGTCCGGCCGACGGCCGTGAGGTGGCCCATCTTGCGGCCGGGGCGCGGGCTGGCTTTGCCGTACAGGTGCAGCTTCACGTCGGGAAGCCGGAGCGCGGCGGCCCAGTTCGGTTCCCCCTCGGCCCACAGGTCGCCGAGCAGGTTGGCCATCGCCGCGGGCCGCGCAATCTCGGTCGAGCCGAGCGGCAACCCGCAGATGGCGCGCACCTGCTGCTCGAACTGGCTGGTCACGCTCGCATCGAACGTCAGGTGGCCGGAGTTGTGCGGCCGCGGCGCCAGCTCGTTCACCAGCAGCTCGCCGTCCGTGCTGAGGAAGAACTCCACGCACAGCACGCCGACGTACTGCAGCTCCTCGAGGATGGCGCGCGTCACCTCCAGCGCCCGCTGTGCCGTGGCCGGCGGAATCCGCGCCGGCACGGTCGTCAGATCGAGGATGTGGTCGCGATGCCGGTTCTCGAACGGCGGGAACTCGGCGATGGCGCCGTCGATGCCGCGCGCGGCGATCACCGAGATTTCGGCCTGCAGGCTGATGAACCGTTCGACCACCGCCTCCTGGCGGCCGATCGCGGTCCAGACGTGCTCGACGTCGGCCGGCGTCGTGACCTTGTGCTGCCCCTTGCCGTCGTAGCCGAAGGCCGCGGTCTTGATGACCGCCGGCGTGCCGATACGGGCGACCGCGTCCCAGAGCTCGTCGAGCGTGGATGCGCGGAGAAACGGCGCCGTCGGAAACCCGTGATCGGCGAGAAATGTCTTCTCCCGCGCGCGCTGCTGCGCCGTGTGCAGCGCCATCCCTGACGGCCGGACGGGCGCGAGCCCCTCGATGGCATCCACCGCCTCGATCGGCACGTTCTCGAACTCGAACGTCACCACGTCGACGTGACGCGCGAACGCGCGCAGCGCGTCGAGATCGTCGTATTCCGCGGTCACTTCGACATCAGCCACCTGTCCGGTCGGCGTGTCGTCTTCGGGGGAGAACGTGTGGACGCGGTAGCCCATACGACGGGCGGCGATGGCAAACATGCGTCCGAGCTGGCCGCTCCCGAGCACGCCGAGCGCGGCGCCGGGCGCAATGACGCGGCCGCCGGAGCTCACGGCAGCGATTCCTGGCGGACCTTCTGCGTCTGATCGTCGCGAAACGCGCGCAGCTTCGCGCGCAGCTCCGGACGCGAGTTGGCGAGGACCGAGACGGCAAGCAGCGCGGCGTTGGTCGCGCCCGCCTTGCCAATGGCCAGCGTCCCCACGGGAACGCCGCCGGGCATCTGCACGATCGACAGCAGCGAGTCGAGCCCCTGCAGCGCGGCGCTCTGTACCGGCACCCCGAACACCGGCAGCACGGTCTGCGCCGCGACCATTCCCGGCAGGTGGGCGGCGCCGCCCGCGCCGGCGATGATCACCTCGAGCCCGCGCTGCTCGGCGCTGGTTGCGAACTCGGCCATCCACGCCGGCGTCCGGTGCGCCGACACGATGTGCTTCTCGAACGGGACGCCGAATCGCTCCAGCATCTCGGCCGCATGCCGCATCGTCTCCCAGTCGGACGATGAGCCCATGATCACTGCCACCAGCGCAGACATCGGGAAGCCGGCATTTTACCGCTAATCGAGCGCTGAGAGCATGGCGATGAGAATGCCGAAGAAGACGGCACCGCCCGTCGCCGCGCCGATGGCGACGGTCTTGCCGACCGACATCCCTCCGCCACCCTTGACGCGTTCGAGCGACGCCACCGCGCTGTACGGCAGCGGCTGCACCGGCACGGGCTGCCGGGTCTTCGGCTGGAGGAGCAGCTCGTCCTCTCGCGCCTCGACCAGGACGGCATCGAACCGGCGGCCGTCGGTCAGCCGCACCTTCACGGTGCTTCCGGGCGGCACCGAGGCGGCGAGCGTGCGCCATGCGCTCTCCTGCGCGGCCGCGGGTGGGACCACGAACGCCATCATGACGATGGCGGCAAGTAACCTGACCATCGGGCCCTCCCTAGAAATCGACGCCGACGCCGGCGGTCCATGAAATGCGGCGCGTGTCCGCCTCAGCCACGGTAGTGCGCACGTCCGTCCTGATGAACGCCCGCTCGCTGACGAAGAACTTCGCCCCTCCTCCGACGAACGGCACCCCGCTTATCGTCATCGCCTCGGAACTCACGCGCGTGTCGTAGTCCAGTACACGGTGCTGTTCGCGGACGATGTGCGCGCCGGCGCTCACGAACGGGTGCACCCACTGGTTCCGCAGGAACTGATACGTCATCGTTGGCGACAGCACGACACCCTCGTAGCTGTGCTGGAACGACCGGTACACGGGCAGCAGCCCGCGCCTCTCAATGAGGTGGGTCTGATAGATCTCGCCGCGGCCGGCTCGCGCCACGCCAAGTTCGGTCTTCAGATGGGGCGTCCAGAAATAGCCGAACGAGGCGGCGGCCGAACCGCTGTCGTAGCGATCGCTCGCGTTTTCGAGCTCGAGCTTGGCGACCCCTTCCCAGCCCAGATGGGCGGCCACTTCAACGCGCGGCTGGTCTTCCGGGACGAGGGTCAAGGGCACCGATTGGGCAGACGACGCTCCGGCCACGAGCAGGAGCGCCGTCGTCAGGACACAGACTTTCATGCCGAACGACCTCCACCCCGTAAGGTGCAGAACGAGGACGTTTCGGCTCACGGCGGCCACCGGTGCAGTACACTCAGCCCGGGAGATCGCCGATGACACTCCGTCTTGGACTGGCGCTGGCGGCGCTGCTGGTGCTGCCCGTGGCCGCTCAGGGCCCCACGCCTGCCCCACTCCGTGTTTCCTATCAACAGTTCACGCTGCCGAACGGGTTGAACGTGATCCTGCACCAGGATCGCAGTGTGCCGATCGTGGCGGTCAACGTCTGGTATCACGTCGGCTCGGCCAACGAGCGCCAGGGGCGCACCGGCTTCGCCCACCTGTTCGAGCACCTGATGTTCGAAGGGTCGAAGAACGTGCCCGAAGGCGCCTTCGACACGCTGCTCGAGGCCGCCGGCGCCAACAACAACGGCTCGACGAACACCGACCGCACCAATTACTTCATCGACCTGCCGTCCAACGCGTTGGACCTGGCGCTGTTCCTCGAATCGGATCGCATGGGTCATCTGCTCGAGACGATGACGCCAGCCCGCGTGGACGGCCAGCGCGATGTCGTCAAGAACGAGCGGCGGCAGAGCTACGAGAACCGCCCCTACGGGATGGCCTCGCTGGAGCTCGACAAGATGTTGTGGCCCGAGGGACATCCCTACAGCTGGCCGACCATCGGCCACATGGAGGATCTGACGGCCGCCAGCTATGAGGACGTGGTCGAGTTCTTCAAGAAGTACTACGCGCCCAACAACGCCAGCCTGGTCATTGCCGGCGACATCGACTTCGACCGAACCCGCGCGCTGGTCGAGAAGTGGTTCGCCGACGTGCCCGCCGGCGCCATCGTCGAACCGGTGGCTCCGCCGCCGGCGGTCCTGACGGGCGTGGCGAAGAAGACGCTCACCGACCGCGTCCGCCTGCCGCGCCTCTACATGGGATGGCTGACGCCGGCGGAGTTTGCGCCGGGTGACGCGGCGCTCGATGTCGTGTCGTCGATTCTGAGCGAGGGGAAGAACTCGCGCCTCTACAAGCGCCTCGTCTACGACACACAGATGGCGCAGGACGTGTTCGCGTTCCAGCAGTCGGGCGCGCTCGGCAGCTCGTTCCTGGTGATCGCCACCGCCCGCCCCGGACAGGACATCGCCGCCATACAGCAGGCGATCGACGAGGAGATCGAGAAGCTGCGCAACGAGCCGCCAACCGCGCGCGAAATGCAGCGGGCGCTCAACCAGATCGAAGCGTCGTTCTATCGGTCCATGCAGCGCGTCGGCAGCTTCGGCGGCAAGGCCGACCAGCTGAATGCCTACTTCAAGGCCGGCGGCAGCCCCGACTACTTCGCCGAAGACCTGGCGCGCTACCTGTCGCTGTCGGCCACCGACATCCAGGCCGCGGCCGCGCGCTGGCTGCCACAAGGCCGGCGGGTGGAGCTGACGGTCATGCCGGAGGCCGCCCAATGAGCGCCACAAAGATCACGAAGGGCGATTCACCACAAAGGGCACAAAGGACACAAAGGCTTCTTTCTTCTCCGTGCCTTCTTTGTGTTCTTAGTGTCCTTTGTGGTTTATACGTCTCCGTGCCCTTGGTGGCGCAGACGGCGCCTGACAGGAGCATGCCTCCCGCCCTCGGTCCGGCCCCGGCGCTGACGCTGCCGCCGATCGCGCGGCGCACGCTGTCCAACGGGCTGCCGGTCTGGGTGGTCGAGAACCGCGAGGTGCCGCTCGTGCAGGTCAACCTGCTCGTGCTGGCGGGCAGCGGCGACGACCCGGCCGACAGCTTTGGCGTGGCGAGCCTGACGGCGGCCATGCTCGACGAGGGCGCGGGGACGCGTTCGGCGCTCGAGATTGCCGACGAGATCGAGTTCCTCGGCGCGGCGCTGTCGACGCAGAGCTCGTTCGACGCGACGGCAGTCCGCCTCAACGTCCCGGTGGCCCGTCTTGCCGATGCGCTGCCGATCTTCGCGGACGTCGTCATGCGGCCAACCTTCCCGACGGCGGATCTCGATCGGCTTCGCGAGGAGCGGATCACCGCGCTGCTGCAGGTTCGCGACGATCCGGAGCAGATCGCCCCGCTGGCGTTCAGCCGCCTCGTGTTCGGCGGCGCGCACCGCTACGGCACCGGCGCCATGGGCACCGAAGCCACGCTGAAGGCGATGACCGCAGACAGCCTCAAGGCGTTCCACGGGCGGTTCTTCCAGCCGTCGAGCGCGCGGCTCGTGGTCGTTGGCGACATCGATGCCGATACCGCGGTCAGGACGCTCGAGCCGCACTTCGGCGGCTGGCGCGGACTGACCCCGCCGGCGCGGCGTCCGGTGCCGCAGGCCGAGCAGGTCGCCCGCCGCGAGATCGTCATCGTCGACAAGCCCGAATCGGCGCAGTCGCAGATCCGCATCGGCCGCGTCGGCGTGGCGCGCGCGACGCCGGATTTCTTCACGCTGCAGGTGCTCAACACGATCCTCGGCGGGTCGTTTACTTCGCGGCTCAACCAGAACCTGCGCGAGCGCAACCAGTATTCCTACGGCGCCGGATCGCGGTTCGACATGCGGCTGTCGTCGGGCCCCTTCTTCGCCGCCGCCGGCGTGCAAACCGACAAGACGGCCGACGCGTTGCGCGAGTTCTTCAACGAGCTGAACGCCATCGGCCAGCCGGTTGCAGCCGACGAGTTGAACAAGGCCAAGAACTACGTCGCGCTCGGCTTCCCCGCCGACTTCGAAACGTCCGGGGATCTCGCGCTGCGGCTGGAAGAAATGCTGATCTATTCGCTGCCGGAGAGCTATTACGAGCAGTACGTGGCGAACATCCAGCGTGTCACGGCGGCCGACGTGCAAAAGGCGGCCGCCACCTACGTCCGCCCGGACCAGGTCGCCGTGCTGATCGTCGGCGACCGGCAGGCGATCGAGCCGGCCGTTCGCGCGCTGAACCTCGGGCCGGTTCGCGTGATCACCGTCGAGGAGGCGCTGGGACTCTGATGGACCACTACTACCACGCAAAGGATCTGGCGCGCTTCTCGGAGGTCGGCAAGGATGCGCCGGAGCTGTGGGAGAAGTTCAACGCCTGGTACAGCGCCGTCTTCAAGGAGGGGGCGCTGACCGAGCGCGAGAAGTCGCTCATCGCGTTGGCCGTCGCTCATGCGGTGCAATGTCCCTACTGCATCGACGCGTTCTCGAGCGGATCACTCGAAAAGGGCGCGACGCCGGAACAGATGACCGAGGCCGTGCACGTCGCTGCCGCTATTCGCGGAGGGGCCTCGCTGGTACACGGGGTCCAGATGCGCAACAAGGTGGACAAGCTGTCCATGTAGGTGGTCGATGGTCGATGGTCGGTGGTCGGTGGTCGGTAGTCGCTAGGTTCTGATGGCGCTTCCAACGTTAGTGAACACCCGCAGCCCGCTGGCTGATGCCGCGACGCAGCGGGCCACTCTCGCGTCGCTGCCGCTGGCCCGCTCGTTCGAGGGTGCGGTGGGCGATGCGGGCTTTGCTCCGCTGCGCGCGTGGGGCATCGACATCCTGCAGATCAACGTCGGCAAGCGCTGCAACCAGGCGTGCCGCCACTGTCACGTGGATGCTGGGCCGGATCGACGCGAGGTGATGCCACCGGCGATCGTTGAGGCGTGTCTTCGCGCGCTGGAATCGAGCGGCGCCGGCACGCTGGACATCACCGGCGGCGCCCCCGAGCTGCACCCGCAGTTTCGCGACATCGTGTCCCGCGCGCGAGCGCTCGGCCGCCGTGTCATCGACCGCTGCAACCTCACGATCACGCGTCTTCCCGCCTACTCGGACATCCCGGACTTCCTGGCAGCCCACCAGGTCGAGGTGGTGGCGTCGCTGCCCTCGTTTGCCCCCCGCCAGACCGATGCGCAGCGCGGTGAAGGCGTATTCGAGGACTCGATCGCGGCGCTGCAGCGTTTCAACGAACTCGGGTACGGCGCCGACGGTTCGGGACTCGTCCTGAACCTGGTGACGAACCCCGTGGGCGCCTTCCTGCCGGCGCCGCAGCAGGCGCTCGAAGCCGACTGGAAGCGGGAGCTGGGGCGCCGCTACGGCATCGTCTTCAACCGGCTGTTCACGATCACGAACATGCCGATTTCACGCTATCTCCAGTACCTCTCCGAATCGGGGAACCTCGAAGGCTACATGGAGCGGCTGGTGGCCGCGTTCAACCCCGCGGCCGTCGAGGGCTTGATGTGCCGCAGCACGCTGTCGGTGGGATGGGACGGGCGCCTTTACGACTGCGACTTCAACCAGATGCTGGAGCTGGAGGTCGAGGGGGCCGCACAGATTGACGCGGTGGACCTGTCCGCGCTGGCTTCGCGACGGGTCGTTGTGGGCCCGCACTGTTTCGGCTGCACCGCCGGCGCCGGCTCGAGCTGCGGCGGCGCAACAGTGACGTAGTGTCCGGCTTTAGCCGGACCCCTCCGTGCTCTCGAAGACGCCGGTCTGGCGGTTTTTCCGCACCGCATCCCACCGGAAATGCTGGCCGTTCATCGCGATGTACACGCCCGGCGGCAGCAGCTGCACGAACGACAGCGCGCTTCCCAGGTTGAAGAGGCCGTCCGAGCTGCCGAACGCGTAGGGGATCATCGCGCCGGTCAGGACGATCGTCTTGCCGGTGACCCCGCGCGCCAGTGCGGCGGCGGTCTCGACCATCGTATCGGTCCCGTGGGTGACGACGATCCGGCTTTCCTCGGCCTGCTGGCAGTTGCGCACGATGACCTCGCGATCGGCATCGCCCATCTCGAGGCTGTCGATCATCATCAGCGTGCGAATCGACACCTCGACGCGCGACCGCCCGAGGCGCAGCATCTCGGGTAGGTGGGTGTCGGCGAAGGCGAGCCGGCCGTTGATCTCGTCGTAGGTCTTGTCGAACGTGCCGCCGGTGACAAAGATGCGGATCACCGGCGCCTCACGTCGCGCAGGAAGCCGCCGAGCAGCCACAGCACGATCACCACCAGCACCAGGATGATGATCGCGCGGGCCAGCACCTACGCCTCCCGCCGCCTGGCGAACGGGTCAACGGCGCTCACCGCAAGCCCGACGATGATGACGACGACCGCGGCGACCAGGTTGTGCCAGAGGAACGCCACGCGTGTGAAGGCGATGAGGTAGGCCACCGAGCCCATCCCGGCTATCAGGCCAATGAACGCCCCGTTCGCGGTGGCGCGCTTGAAGCCAATGGCCAGAAGGAAGACGCCGAGGATCGATCCGTAGAAGTACGACCCGAACCGGTTGACTACCTCGATCAGCGACCCGAGTTCCGCCGCGTAGACGGCGACCCCGCACGCCATCAGCGCCCAGAAGGCGGTGGCGATGCGCCCGACCATCAGGAAATGGCGGTCGGGCGCTTCGGGCCGGTAGAACCGCCGGTAGAAATCGATGACCGAGGCGGTCGAGAGCGCCGACAGCTCACCCGCGATGGTCGACATGGCCGCGGCGAAAATCGCCGCGATCAACAGCCCGGCAATGCCGATGGGCATCGTGTCCTGGATGAACCGCGGGAAGACGTAGTTGACGTCGTTGTAGGTCGCGTCGCCGGTCGCGCTGCGCACGAAGGCCAGCGCTTCCGCCCGCACCGCCCGCACCTCGGCCTCGCGTGCCTTGAAGATGTCGCCCTCGACCGCAATGGCAGCCGAGTCGTTGGCGGCCTCTGCCTGGGCCAGCGCCACCCCCGAAGCCCGGCGCGCCTCGGCGGCAGCCGTGAACCGCTCCTCCAGCGCCTCGTACTCCGCGGCCCGGGACCCCGTTCGCAGCTCCTGATCGTGGCGCGGGTCGAACAGCATCGGCGCCGGGTTGTACATGTAGAACAGGAACAGCAGCACGCCGACCAGCAGCACCAGCGCCTGCAGCGGGATCTTCCAGTAGGCGCTCAGCAGCAGCGAGCTGCGCGCCTCGTCGACCGACGGCGTCGTCAGGTAACGCTGCACCTGGCTTTGATCGGTGCCGAAGTAGGACATGAACAGGAAGAGCGCGGCAATCGTGCCCGACCAGAACGTGTACTGGTTGGTGATGTCGAACGCGAAGTCGAACGTCTGCAGCCTGCCCGTCGAACCGGCGACGTGCAGCGCGCTGCCGATCCCGACACCGTCAGGTAATCCCGACACCAGCACCACCACGGCCGCGACCAGGCCGCCGACGATGAGGCCCATCTGCTTGACGTCGGTCCAGGCGACGGCCTGCACGCCGCCGAACATCGTGTAGATGGCGGTGGGAATTGCCGTCAGCAGCACCGTCTGCGTGACCGAAATGCCGAGGATCACCGACAGCACCACCGCCGGCGCCGAGATGACCACGCCGAGCGCCATGCTGCGGGAGAGCAGAAACAGCAGGCTCGTGAACGCCCGGGTCTTGGCGTCGAACCGCTGCTCCAGGTACTCGTAGGCCGTGTAGACGCGCGCCTTGTGGAAGAACGGGACCAGCGTCACCGACAGCAGGATCATCGCCAGCGGCAGCGCGTAGTAGAACTGCAGGAAGCGCATGCCGTCGGTGTAGCCCTGTCCCGTCGTGCCGATCATGGTGATGGCGCTCAACTGGGTGGCCATCACCGACAGGCCGGCGGCCCACCACGGCAGGCTGCGGCCGGCCAGGTAGTAGCCCTCCAGCTCGCTGGTGCGCCGCGTGAGGCGTATGCCATCCCACACGATCCACACTAGGTAGACCGCGATGATCGTCCAGTCGATCCAGTGCATCAGCTGAAATGTTGCTGGAAGGCGTACAACGCGACGAGGACGACGACCCAGAGGATGGCCACGCGCGCGTAGCTGCGTTCGATGTGTGTCATAGCGCCCCGATTCGTTCGCGCAGCCGCGTCTCCGCCGCCGTCAGGCGGTCGCGCGCCCCCTGCAGCCACCCCCGGTCGGCGTCGAGCCGCGCGCCGGCGGTGTCGAGCGCGCGCGCGGTCTCCGCCGGCGCCGGGCCGCCCAGCGTGGCACGAACCTCCACGAAGTGGCGGGCGCTGAGGATCTCGGCAATCTGCGCATCGCTATACTCCAGCGGCACGCCGAGCAGATCGCCCGAGATGCGCGCCAGCGTCGCGCCGAGCGGGACCCGGCCGGCCGCCAGCAGCCGCCCCGCAATGGCATGCGCCGTACGGAACGGCACGCTGTGGGTCCGCGCCAGGTGATCGGCGAGCTCCGTCGTGGTGGTGCCGCCTTCGGCGGCCCGCGATGCCAGCCGCCCGACGTCGAACGTGGCCCCGCGCAGCGATGCCGCCACCAGGGCGACCGCCCGGCCGGCATCGCGGAACATCGACGCGACGAGCGGCTGCAGGTCGTCCTCGGTGTCGACGATGTCGCCGAAGGGCGTGTTGTGAACGCAGGCGGTAATCGCCTGCGCCTGCCCGAGCGCCTTGCTGGCAATGCCGCGGGCGTGCTCCAGCGCCACCGGGTTCCGCTTCTGCGGCATGATGCTGCTCGCCTGCACGAAGCCGTCGGCCAGCCGCAGGTAGCCGAACTCCGGCGTGCACCAGAGCAGCAGATCCTGCACCACGCGGCCGAGCCCGGCGAGCATCACCGACACCGCCGCGGCGCTCTCCAGCAGGTAATCCACCGTGGCGATGCTGCCGTAGGTGTTCGCCAGCGGCGCATCGAACCCGAGCAGGTCGCTGGTCAGCTGCCGGTCGATCGGGAAGCCGGTGCCGGTGATCGCGCAGGCGCCGAGCGGGCTGTGGTTCGTCGAGGCGTACGCCGCCTCCAGGCGGGTGGCGTCGCGTTCGAGCTGCTCGATGACCGCCAGCAGGTAGTGCGCGATGGTCGTCGGCTGCGCCGGCTGCGTGTGCGTGTGCGCGGCAAAGACGGTGTCCCGATGCCGGGACGCCTGCTCAATCAGCGACGCGCGCAGTTCCAGCGTCGCCTCGAGGACCGCGGCCACGAACTCCCGCTGCCGCATCCGGTACATCGTCATGTCGATGTCGTTGCGGCTGCGGGCGGTGTGCAGGCGGCCGGCGGCATCCTCGCCGGCGGCGGCAACGAGCAGGCGCTCGACGTGAAAGAACAGGTCCTCGCAGCTGCCGTCGTACGGGGTGGCGCGGACCTGCGCCGGCGACAGCGACGCCAGCGCATCGCGGAGCGCGCGCGCGTCGCCGGGCGGAACGATCCCGCGCTCGGCCAGCATCACCAGGTGGGCGGCGTGGATCGACAGGAGCGGCGCGAGAAACAGCGTCTTGGCGTCTTCGAAGTTCTCGTTCAGTACGTGCGCCACGTACTGAGGGTCGAACGTCACGCGTGCAGCCACGTCGACAGGTGGCGGTTCTGCGTGTCGGTCGGCCCGGGTGCCACCTCCAGGCGCCACTGGCGAGCCGGCTCCGAGCCAAGCGTCACGTCGAGCCGCATCAACTGCTCGCGGCGCGCGACCAGCAGCGACACGACGTCACCCGGCTTGTACTGCTCGAGGCGGTTGTCCCACCGATCGGCGCGAACGCGGAACTCCCCGACCGCCAGGATCTCGTCGTCGACGTTGAGCCCGGCCGCTTCGGCTGGCGTGCCGCGCCGGATTTGCGTGATCACGAGGCGTCCGGCGTCGTTGCGGGTGTTGGCGCCGACCCAGGCCCGGCCCGAGCTCGTCGCCGGCCGGAAGCGGAGGCCGAAGGTGGCCAGAGCCTCGGCGTAGTCCAGCTCGGACGCCGTCTCGATGCTGCGCTCCCAGAAGGCCTTCAGGTCGGTGCCGGCGACCTGCTCCGCCACGGCGCGGAATTCGTCCGGCGTATAGCCGCGGGCGCCCGAGAACTTCTGGTACGCCGCCACCATCACATCGTCGAGACTCTTCGCGCCGTTGGTGGCAGCGCGAATGCGCGCGTCGAGCAGGAACGCGACGACCGCCCCCTTGGTGTAATAGCTGATGGCGACGTTCACCGAGTTCTCGTCCGGGCGGTAGTACTTGATCCAGGCGTCGAACGAGGCGAGATCGACCGGCTGCACCAGCCGGCCGGGCGTCGTCTGCAGCTCCTCGATCTTGTTCGACAGCGAGGCCAGGTACTCGTCGCGCGTCGACAGGCCGGCGCGGTGCACGGCGAGCTCCGCGTAGTAGTCGGTGACCCCTTCGGCAATCCACAGGCTGCGCGTGTGGTTCTCGTCCTCGTAGTTGAAGGGGCCGAGCTCCACCGGCCGCAGCCGCTTCACGTTCCAGACGTGGAAGTACTCGTGGCTGGCGAGCTCCAGCCAGGAGAGATACGGCTGGCGGGTGCGCGTGGCGAAGCGCCAGTCCATGAGGATCGTGGAGTTCTTGTGCTCGAGGCCGCCGCCGGCCGATCCGGTGGCCTGCGTCAGCATGTTGAAGAACACGTACTTGTCGTAGGGGAGCGCACCCCACATGCGGCGGTGCTCCTGCACCACGCGCTGCAGGTCGCGGGCGGCCATGGCGCCGTCGAAGATGCCGCCTTCCCCTTCGTTGACGAGGTAGTGCTTCTTGCCGTCAACCTCGAACTCGTAGACCGCCGGGTTGCCGACCACGATCGGCGAGTCGACGAGCGTGTCGAAGTCGGCGGCGAGGTAGCGATGCTCGGCGCCCGCCACTTCCGGCAGGCCGCTCACCGAGCGGCGCCACCCGGCGGCCGGCACGACGGTCACCTCGTGCGGCCGCGACAGGCCGTCGACCAGCGTCATGAAGGTCGGCGCGCCGTTGATCATCGCGAAGCCGGCCTCGACCCAGTTGGTGCGCACCGACATCTCGCGCGCGTAGACGCGATAGCGCACGCTGACCGTCGGCGCGCCGCCCGTCGTGACGCGCCACCGGTTCTTGTCGGACTTCTCCACCGCGAGCGCGCGCCCGCCGGCGCCGGTTGCCGTGACCCCTTCGACCTGCCGCTCGTATTCGCGCACGAGGTAGGAGCCGGGGGTCCAGACGGCCATCATCAACTCGACCTGCGGGCGGCCGCCAGTCGGTACCTGGATCTCGACTTCGGCGTAGTGCGTCTGCGGGGCGGGGAACGAGAGCGTGTAGCGGAGCGGCTCGGTGCCCGCCGGCGCGGCGGTCTGAGCGGGGGCGGTTGCTGGGTACGTCATGAGCAGGGCAATCAACAACACGGCAATCCTGGCGGCCATGACCGGCATTTTATAGAATTTCGTAACCGCTTCATCCGCCAATACTTCGTCGCGTTCCGACGGATTTTCGCCATCGTTGCGGCCGCCACGCGGTTCGCTGGCCTGCCTATTGCTCAATCCCGGGTCAGGAGGAGCTTCGGATGGCCAAGTCGACGCGAGACGATTCGCTGTTGCTTAAGTCCGCCGAATCGCTCGGCCGGATAATCGGCGCGCTGCAGCGGCAGCTGGATGGCGCGACGGGCGCGCGCAAGCCTCGCGCGCGTAAGGCTGGAGCCGCGGCCTCGCGCAAGGGCACGAAGTCCAAAGCTGCGGCCGGCAAGGGGCTGGCGCGGAAGGCGGCGCGGCCGCGCTAGACTTCAGGTTTGCCAGGCGCTCCCCCCACTCGTCCCACCATTCACACCTCCCCAGACCTGCTCCAGGCGTTTCTCAGCGACGCGGCACACGTGCCGGGCGGGCACGCGAGCGGCGTGGCGTTCCCCGCCTCGGCCGCCGAGGTATCGGCGCTCGTCGCTACGGCATCCACCGTGCTGCCGGTCGGGGCGCAGTCCTCGCTGACCGGCGGCGCCACACCGCGCGGCGAAGTCATTCTCAGCACGCGCGCGTTGAACGGGATCGGCGTGCCAGGTGACGGGGAGGTTCGCGTGGGGGCGGGGGTCCCGCTGAAGACGCTGCAGGCGACGCTCGCCGCGCAGCAGCTCTATTACCCGCCGGTGCCGACCTTCGACGGCGCGTTCGCCGGCGGAACCGTCGCCACGAATGCTGCCGGGGCAGCGACATTCAAGTACGGCAGCACGCGCGACTGGGTCGCGGCACTGACTGTCGTGCTCGCCAGCGGGGAGATTGTGTCGCTGCGCCGGGGAGAGGCGCGCGCTGAATCGCGGGTTCCCGTTCCCTCGTACCGGATGCCAACGGTGGCCAAGCTGTCGGCGGGGTATTTTGCTTCGCCCGGCATGGACCTCGTGGATCTGTTCATCGGCTCCGAGGGATCGCTTGGCGTCATCGTCGACGCCACGCTGCGGGTCATTCCTCGCCCGCTGACCTGCACCTCTCTCATCCAGTGCACGGACGAGGAGCAGGCGTTGGCGCTGACGGCCGCCCTGCGCGAAGAGGCGCGACGGGCGTGGCGCGGCGAGGGGCCGCTCGACGTGGCCGCCGTCGAGTACATGGACAGCCGGAGTCTGCGTTATGCGGGGGCCGCAGCCTTTGCCCGAGCCGGCGTACAGGCACCATCAGCTGGCGAAGTGCTGCTGCTCGTTCAGATCGAAGTGCCCGAAAGCGAAAGCGCAGCGCTGGCGCGCTTCGCAGAGGTCCTTGCCGAGTGTGGTATCGATCGCGATCCAATCGTGGCCCAGCCCGGCGACGCCGCCGCGTCGGCGCGTCTGTTCGAGCTGCGCGAAGCGGTGCCTGCGGGTGTGAACGCGACCATCGGCGCCCGCAAGCAGCGCGAGCCGCGTCTGCAGAAGACGGCGGGCGACATGGTCGTTCCGTTCGAACGCCTGCCCGACTCGCTGGCCCTCTACCGGCGGACGTTTGAGTCGCGGGGCCTCGAGTACGCCGTGTGGGGCCACGTCTCGGACGGCAACCTCCACCCGAACGTCATTCCCGCGTCAGTGGAGGATGTCGAGCGCGGGGTCGAGGCCATTCGCGAGATCGGGCGCGAGGTGGTGCGGATGGGGGGCGCGCCGCTGGCGGAGCACGGCGTCGGCCGCAGCCCGCTGAAGCAGGCGCTGTTGCGCGACTTGTACGGGACGTCGGGGATCGAGGAGATGCGTGCCGTCAAGCGGGCGCTCGATCCCACCTGGAAGCTTGCACCCGGGGTGTTATTTCCGACCCCCGGACGCGGGTAGCCGCGCCCCTCACACCAGCAGCGTCAGGGCCGTGAGGCCGAGGCCGGCGATGAGCAGCCATTGCGGCAGTTGGGCCGGGTGCTCCCGGTCCCCGGCACTCGCCATGGCGGAGAACGCCGTGCCCATCGCCGCAAGCAGGAGGACCCACCCCGACACGAGCAGTGCCCGCGACGGCGCCGAGGCGAGCGGCAGGCGCCAACCGAGCAGCAGGATCGAGGCGATCCAGCCAACCATCGCGGTACCGGCGAGCAGCCGCAGCCGGCCGACCTCGCGGTCGGCAGCAAGGCGGCGCTGTTCCAGCCGCATCGCCTCCTCAGCGCGGCGGCGCTGATCGTCGAGTTGGGTGCGCTCGAGCTCCAGGCGCGCGTGGTCGCGATCGAACGCCTCCTTTAACGCCGCGACGACGACGTTGGTGAGGCGCGCTTCGATGTGCCCGGTAATGCCGCGCACGGTCCGGGACTCGGCCAGGTCGACGCCAGGATCGACGGGCGGCTCGGACGTCTTCAACCGGCGGGTGACGTCGCGCAGCGCGACCGCGGCGTCAAACGCTTTCAGGACGGCGCCGAAGTTCATGCGTAACAGGACATTTCAAATACCGTTCCGTCACTCGCCGCGGAACCAGGCCTCGCGGAAGCGGCGCTGTGCAGCGGTCAGCGACTGTCCCGCCGCCTCGGCGGTAACCATCTCCTGTCGCGGATCCGCAGCGATCGACACGGTGCCTGTCACGCGACGGCCGCGGCGCTCGAACACGATTGGCACCGCTGCGCCGGCGCGCTGTCCGCGCACGAATCCGTCGAGCTCGGCCGCAGAGCGGACCGGGCGCCCGTCGAAGCTCACGATCAGGTCGTCGCGATCCAGGCCGGCAGCGTATGCCGGCGAGTCGAATGGTGCCGCGGCCACCAGGCGGACGCCGCCCGAGGCGTCCTGCAGCCGCAGCTGGCCGATGAAGCCGGCGTTGGGGTTGACGGGCCGCATCACGAATCCCGCCTGCGCCAGCAGCCGCGCATAGTCGACAACGTCGTGGCCCTGGATGTAGCGGGCGACGAAGTCGTCAGCAAACGCCCGATCGCCGCTGACAGCCGCCAGCGTGTCCCGGAAGTCGTCGCGCGTGTACGGCCGCTCCACGTATCCGGGCGCGCGCCCGCCCGGCTTGCCGAACTCTTCCCAGAGACGGCGCATCACGTGGTCGAGCGTCACCTCGCCGTTCGATCGTTCGCGCAGCGCCAGGTCGAGGCCGATACCGACCGATGCGCCCCAGGTGTAATACGAGATGAACGTGTTGTCGAAGTTCGTGCGATCGATCGCGGCGGCGGCATCGACGAACGGCGCGAAGCGGCTCATTTCCTCGAGCGTCCGCACCTGGCGGCCCGGCGCGGTCAGCACCGTGTTGATCTGGGCGCCCATCTCCGCGGCGAAGTCCGCGTCGCTCATCAGGCCGGCGCGCCGGAGGATCAGCGGTCCATAGTAGTTGGTGAATCCCTCGGCGAGCCACAGCTCGCCGGTCATGTTGGCCTCGGCAAAGTTGAACGGTTCGAGCGCACGGGGGCGGATCCGCTCGACATTCCACGAGTGGAAGAACTCGTGGGAGACCGTCCCCAGCAGGTCGTCGCGCCGCGTGCGCAGCGACCCGCTGGAGGTGAGGATGGTGCTGTTGCGATGCTCCATGCCATCGCCGTTGGCCCACGGCAGGTAGTCGGCGATGAAGGTGTAGGTGTTGTTCTCGAACGGCGCGTACTCGCCGAACACCGTGCGCGAGGCGCGCACCATCTTCTCGATGTCGGCCGTGAACGCGTCGAGCTCAGCCTCGGTCCCCTCGTGGTGCAGCGCCAGGCGAATGGTTGGCGTCGCGCGGCCATCGCTCACCGTGAACGTGCGCAGGGCAAAGTCGCCGAACTCCGACGGGCTGTCCATCAGGTACTGCAGGTTTGGCGCGGTGAACGTGAGCTCGTCGGGCCCCGGCATGAGCTGCGTCGCGACACGCCAGGTCGTCCCCTCCGGCCGCTCGAAGCGGACGGTCGCCGCCCGCTCTTCGAGGCCGCGCACCCACATCAGCGCCGCCGGCATGTTGATGTGCGCGTGCGTGGAGTCGACCGAGAGGTAGGTGCCGTCGACGCGGTCGCCGTAGATCCGGTAGGACACGCGCACCGCCTGGCCGGGCGTCTCGACTCGCCATTGGTGCGGGTTGGGCCGGCTGACGGCGAGTTCCCGGCCATCGGCTCCGGTGACCGTGACGTCGTACACGTTCTTCGCAAACTCGTGCAGCGCGTATCGCCCGGGCGACGAGCGGCTCATCTGCAGGTCGAGCGGAGCGGGCAGCGCCTCGCGCAGCTCGATCTCGACCTGCATCCAGCGGTGGTGCGGCTCGGGGAAACTCAGTGTGTAGGAGACGGGTGCCTGCGCGAATGCCAGGCTGCAGGCACCCGTGAACAGCGCGCTGAACAGCGCTGTGCGGACGAATCGGCTCATGCGCCGGATGCTAGCACCCGTCGCCCGTCGGCGTCACCGAGATCAGGCCCGGATGGGCAGCGGTGTGCCCCGGTAGCGCTGGAGCGTCCTGCCGACGACATCGGCCATCATGTCGATGAAGATCGGATCGTCATTGGACGCGGCGGCGCGAGCCATCGGCAGGCCGATGTCGGCACACACACGTGCCGCCTCCTGATCGAGGTCATAGAGGACCTCGATGTGATCGCAGACGAAGCCGATCGGGCAGAGTACGGCAGCCGCCAGTCCGTTCGCGCGCTCCGCCCGCAGGTAGTCGCAGACGTCGGGACCGAGCCACGGGTCGCCGGGACGTCCGCTTCGGCTCTGGTAGACCAGGTCCCACCCGAGCCCAACGCGCTCGCCGACCAGGCGGGCGGACTCCTCTAGCTGCTCTCGGTAGCGCGACGTGTCGGCCATCGGCAGCGGGATGCTGTGGGCCGTGAACACGACGCGCGCGTTGCCGCGCGCCTCTCGTGGAAGCTCCCCCAGCGCGGCGCGCACGTGCAGCGCGTTGGCCTCGATGAACAGCGGGTGGTCGAACCAACTGGCCACGTAGGTGACGGCGATGTCGCCGCCGCGCGACGACTGCAACGCGGCCCGCGCGGCGTTGACGTTCTCTTTGTACTGCTGGCAGCTCGAATAGGAGTGGTGTGCCGAGGCGATGAAGCCGATCGCGTGGCGCTTCCCCGCATCCCACATTTCGATCAGCGTGTCGGCGAGATACGGATGCCAGTTGCGCATGCCGACGTAGACCGACAGTGGCGTGCCGGCCGCGGCCAGCCGCGACTCGAGCCCACGCGCCTGGCGCCGGGTCAGCTCGGTGATCGGCGAGACGCCGCCGAAGAGTTCGTAGTGGCGGGCGACTTCCTCGACGCGCTCGGGCGAAACCCGGCGCCCGCGCAGGACGTTGCCGAGAAAGGGTCGGATGTCGTCGAGCCCCTGCGGACCGCCGAATGAGATGAGAAGGATGGAATCGAACATGGCGAAGGCGGTCCGCCTGCGCGGCTTTGAGGACGTGACGCGGCGGAGGCGGATGGCGGTGAGGCAGGGATTCGAACCCTGGGTAGAACTTTAAGGTCCTACAACGGTTTAGCAAACCGCCGCCTTCAGCCACTCGGCCACCTCACCGCGACGAGAAAGCTAAGTATAAACGAGGTCGCGACTTACGCGCCCGCCGACTGTCCCCTCGATTGTCCCTGTCGGCTCGGAAGACGCGGCTCGAACGGCGACGCTCCACTGCCCGGGAGCGCCGATCCGTATACAGCGGTTCTCTTTGCTGCCAACGATGCCAGCAACTGATTGATGGGGGCGGCTTTGCTCGCATGAGCCCGCGTCCACTTCTCTGCCGCTTCTGCGTTGACGAGACGCAGCGCCCGCGGCATCGAGCGCACAATCGGGCCATCAGCAGGAGCCGGTTCGTGGAACCGCTGCCTTCGCATGCGTGGCTATTGTCACGATCGCACGAGGGTCCGGCTCGCGTGACCCATTGGGAACGGCCCGCGCGCCGCAGCTATGCCGTCCTACGTGCAACCGCCACCCTACCGCCAGTACACCAAGCAGGATTGCGACAACGACATGCCCTCCAGGGGGAGGCTCGACCCTGAACATGTGGGCCGCGGCGGGGATGTACAGGATCACCAAGAGGCTGAGGGCGCTGGCGGTCCAGACCGTCCAAAACACGAGTGTCCGCGGAATCCGTTCGACGATGAGGGCGGCCTCTCGAACCCGCGCGAAGCGATCCTGCTTCACCCAGCGATTCGGGCCGATTTCCTTCAGCAGGCGGCGCGCATCGATGGAAGACAGCCCGCTGAGCCCTGCCGGGATCTCGTCGCTTCCCATGTCGTCCACGGCTTGCTCTGCCACGTCGGCCATCACCTTCTCCGCGCTGGATCGTGACCAGCGCGACCACCAAACGGGCAGCCAGGGAGTCGTCGGACTACAGCAATCCCCAGACTGGCGGAAACGTTCCCAGCACACCCAGCGCGATCAGGATCAGGGTCACTGCACCAACGCGGCCAGGCGCGATCTCGTGTGCTTTCCAGCGATTGTGCAGCACGACCCACGCTATCAGCCACACGATCGTCGCCAACGTCGTTCGGCCGGACACGCCACCGGCCGGGGTATACAGCGCAGGCGCGGCAAAGATGCCGGCCTCATTAAGCAGTACCGCCGCGCCCATCGCAAACGCGCCAATGCCCCCACCCAGAAACGCCGCCATGGCACTGCCGTTCAGCTCACGCGATGTCATCGAACGAGACGTCGAAGCCATTGTCATCTCCGATCACCTAGTAGAGGGGAGCCACCTTGTTGACGAACATTCCCATCAGCGACACGAAGGCGACCAGCGCGAACGAGATCGCCAGTAGCGCCATCGACAGACTCCGCAGCGATGAGTTCTGCAGCACGCTCGACCGGTAC
>JBFWUM010000006.1:0-11887 GCA_050247255.1 Vicinamibacterales bacterium
TCCGATGACGACGGGCACGCCGCCAAGTGCCCATCGACTTTCTGCGATCACTGAAGGAGAATCACGGCCTCGCACCGAACGTCGTTCGACTTAACCAACCCGTCCACCGAATCGGATCAGTCCCAGTCGAAGGGGGGCGGCCGATACACGGCGAGTAGGCCACCTTTGCCCTCAAATTGAAGTGGCGCTGCGGCGGCAACCAATCTTGAGGCCCCTCTCCTGCCAGTCGCGGTGCAGTTCTTCCCCATCAGCCACGTTGCGACACAACCACCTGACCGCACTCGGGGCAAAACCTTGCCGATGGCGGCAGTCCGCCCCCGCATTCGGCACATGAGAGCTCTGAACCCACGTCTGCGGATTGCGAAGCCACACGGAACGACGGCGCTTCAGGGAAGAGGCACTGGCGCAGTTTGGACGTCCAGTCTGTTCCGCCTCGCTCGACGATAGCGCGGATTATTGGAGCGGAGAGAGGATAAGCGAGAGCCACACATGCAACGCTCTTGGGCCATTCGGCGTTGGTCATCCATCGCTCAACCAACGCCTCCCGCGCCTTCTCAAACGCACCCTCATCGGAAAGCGTCAGCACAAGAACACCCTCTCGTGCCGCAGCTGCCTGTGAAAGCTTGTTCTTCAATTGCTTCGTTGGGTTCTCGTCCTCGGTGGCATAGCATCGGATCCGACCAGGCGCCTCAAGCAATCGTTCAAGCCAAGGCTGAAGCGATGCCTGAGGATTCGAGGCCTTCTGAGCGAACAGCGCTTGATTTGCACGAACCTCTGGACTTGCTTCAACCAACGCGGCGTCAGACATGTCGGACACCGCCTTCTCCTGTCCATCGAACGCCGCCCTTCCGGACACTCGGAAATGACCGACGATTCGGGCGATGCGCTCACCCTTCGAACCTCCCAGCTTGAGACCTAGCCGATGGAGGATGTTCTCAAGGTCGCGGTTCATCAACTCGGCTAGAAGGGTGTCCTCCGACAAATGCGCATCCCACAGGGTTCCGATGCGGACTTCCTTGGTCCCTGTCTGACGCAATTCCGGGAAGCGACGAAGGATGTCCGCCAACTCCTGGTGAAGCAATACGCTGAAAAGGGTCTCAAAGCCATGCCGCTCAAGTTGGCGGGGCTCTTTGCGAGGTGGCTCTTCGGGCTCCTCCTCCCGCTGATCCTTCCCTTGCGCAAAATGACCGATGATTCGCTCGATAAGTTCATCCTTGACGCCGCTAATGGAAGCGTCCGTCTCGCGACATATGTCCCTCAACGTGGAGAGACTGACCGTTCGCAGTACGGCCCTCGGCTGGACTCGCTCTGTAAGCATTCGCTCCATGCGAACGTCTTTAGTGCCGGACGTCTTAGAACCCGCCGCCTCTAGGGCCGTGGCCAGTTCAGCGTTGCTGAGATGAGCGAACAAGCGTCGGGCGCTCTCCGTGGGCATGTCGATGCCAAGGGTCTGCCACACCGCAGGCGCAACTTCTTCAGGGATCAGGATCCTGCCGTTTCGACAAAAAAGGATTCCCGCAGACATCAAGGCAGTCCGCTCATGCTCAAACGAATCAGCCTTGTCCCAGAACTCACGCAGATCCGCGTGATGCTCTATCAGGAAATGCTCAACCTGAGCGATGTCGCATTCACGACGCAGCACCGCAAGCAGCGCGGCCTCCGAAGCATTCAGATCAAGATCGTTACGACGCGCCTCATACAGACTGCGCCGATACAAGTGCAACTGTCCTTGACGCGCCAACACTTCTCCTGAATCGATCAAGCTTGCGATCCGAAGTGTCTCCTCCGTGACACGTTGACCGAACCCTTCGACGGGAGACTCGTAGGCAGGCGCATCGAGGAGCAACGTCAGCATCGCGAATGTCGGAGGCTGCCGATTGACAATGAAGTCATGAACAAATCGATAGCTGCGCAACGCCCCTTCTAAGAAGTTACACAGTTGAAGGCGTGGAACCTTCTCATCGGTTTGGACGTGCTCTACCGCGAGGCGATCGAGTTCCTCCTCTGACAAGGTCGCGAGCAAGGACGCCAATCTCATGACAATTCGTCCGAACGAATAATCCTGTGTGTGGACTGCCCGCAGAAGTGGCGCCACAACTCCGTACTCGCTTCTTCGGTCAGTGCGTGACCAACATCGAGCCGTACGAGATAACGTAACTGCGAGACACCGGGATCCACGACTCGAACCCGAGGAATGTCCTGAACGCTGAACCAGCGTGGGGGCTCGAGAGGAACAAACCTGGCGATGTAACTCTCACGATCGAGCGGGGCGTAGCCAAGCGTCGTAATCCTTCGCAGCAGGACCGGCGGGTCAGCGACGCGGGCAACGACGAAGTCGATCAACTCGCTCAACGAAGTGCCCCGTGCCGGGTCGATACCGGCCCATATCGAGAGCACAAAGGCCTGATTGACACCCACCGGCCCATCGACTTGGCGCTGGGAAACGTAGTGGACGTGAGCATGGCGAGACGCTTTCACCTCGAGTCCGATTCCGTCCAGGAAAAAGTCGGTCGCTTCCTGCTCTGGACCTCGCCATCCCTGGAGGAGCGCATCCGGGTCGGAGGCCTGCGCGATCACCCACAACTCCGCCCATAACCCGATCTGCTGCTCAAGCGTCAATAGACGTCGGCGAGCAAGCAAAGTCTGCCACTCCTCGACCCATTCGACGAGCGTCTGCCACGTGAGCAGCCCCAGGTTCGAGGCGAGCCTTCGCGTCAGGTCCTGGACAAGAACTAGGAAGGTATCGATCAGGTGTGGTTCAGTGCACTCGAATGTTGCCGCCGCTTGCTCCCAGACGCGACCATTGAACTGGAATGCGACGCGCTCGGCCGGACCAAGGGCAAATCCCCCGCCCCGCCGGCCGGGCACGGCGGGTACGTTCTCTAGTGGAATCAGCAGCGTCGGCGTGCCCTTTCGGCCACGCGCCAAGAAGGTTGTCCCAATCGCCGTTGCTATCCGGTAATCATCGGAATCAGTTGGCGAAGGTCCCGACACCCCTTCAATGGCTCGCTTCCACGAGGCGGAAGCCTCGAAATGCTCCATCATGCAGTGGTGTTGAAGACCTGCGTGGGCATATCCCCGGGAAGCACGAGACTGGGATACCAGAACTCCCGTCCCTTGGCCTCCTTCACAAGGCGCCCGTCATCACGGAACACGCAAAGCACCGGCCCCGGTTGGTTGCGGGCGTCTGCGAGTTCGTCGCCTGACAGTGCACCAGTCGCTAGCGTGGCCTTCCTCCGCTTCATAGTCCGGTAGTACACAAACCCGCGGCCCTGGTATCTGGGGCTAATGCGGTCAAGCAATCGACCCAACATCGTTGGATCCCACATGTTCGCCCAATCCTCATCGAAGGGAAGATGCGTCAACAAGCCGACCAAGTCGCTGAGGGCTACCCCTACGAATTCCCTTTCGCGAAACGAGCCTCCAAAGACTTTCCTCGCGGCAGACTCAACATCCGCTGCCCTGTCAAAATCCCTACGCCCAAGCCCAGGCTTGGCCGGGTAGATATGCCCTCCAGGCTCATATGCGGATAGGTTTCGAGTGTCCAACACGTTCAAGCGCGTGGGACGAAGATCGGTCATTCTCTCAACCGTGATTCTTGCCAGCCCGGTGTCCGCGAGTTGCCGACGAAGGTTCTGCTCCGCGACGTGAATGAAGTGGAATCTGGCACCAAGCGTGTCCGGCAAGAAGACTCGGGTGAACGGCATCAACTTCCGCCGGTACCCGAACATCCTGGCGTGCTGCAGGACCGTGTCCATCTGAGACACCTTGGCGCGTCTCAGGTAGTACGTCACCAGCAAGTTGTCAATCGTCAGGCCACGTCCCAAGATGTTTCCACCGACGATAAAGTTCAATTGACGACCGAAATCGACGGGGCTGTTTGCGGAGTTGACGATTGGAACATCTCGCCTCGGTAGGCGTTTCTTGACTCGCTCAACGATCGCTTCGAAGGTCGGAGCGTCAGACATGGTCCGCTGCAGTTCCTCGTACCCCCAGTGCAGCCGAATCATCGTCTCCGAATCGGCTGTGCCAGTTTCCAGATCATCACTCAGGCGGTTGAGATAGTTACGAATCAACATCGCCACGTGGGCGTGTTCGGTTGTCTTTTGACTCGTATGGCACAGGAAGTTCTGACCGACGTTACGGGACATTGGGTCGAGTACGTTCTGTGATCCAGCAGCAACCAAGAAGAATGCAAGTGCCCGTTGTAGCCCCAGTGGGGGCTCACCACCAGACTCTTCGTCAATTTGCGTTGATTCGTCCTCGTCCACTGAGATCAGCGGCGGTTCACCCTCTTCCACATGCGCCACATCGAAGAAGGCCTCACCTCCGGTGTAGCCGTCCCCTGGCTCCAGCAAATGCGTAAAGGTCGGGCGGAGATCGCTATCGGTGTTCTGAAGAAGGAGCGCGTAGGGGGTGGCCGTCACTTGCACGAATACATGGTGTCGAAGAGTCTGACGGATTGACTGCCCCTCTTCGTCACGGACCGTCCGCCGGTGGATCACGCTCGGCTGACCCGGAGCATTCTTTCGACCCGTAGCTCTGGCCTGGACGGTGGTGTCGAGCGTCGCTTGATCGGCCTCGTCATCTAACACCAGAGCGGGGTAGTTGGCCGCATCGATCGTATTCAGGAAGTCCACCAGCGCGGTGAGGCGCTGTGAGTTCTTCGTGCAAACAAAGACGACCCCGTGTTTTCCAATGTGTTTCTTGACGTGCTCAGCGTCGTCGTTCCAATTGTCCGACTGAAGAGAATTCTTGATGAGCGGGCCATCGAGTGCTGCGAAGCGATCGGCTGTCTGTTCAACCAGCTTCACAAAGTCCGACGTCAGGACGACAATCACGCGGAATCCGTTATCAATAGCTGCCGCCGCGAAAGTAATCATGGCGACCGTCTTGCCACTCTGAACGCGTCCGTAAAGCAAACCGGTCGGGCATCTTCCGCTGGTCGGTGGCAACTCGTTGGCCAAGGCAGTCCCGTCGAGGCCCACCTCCCCGGACGCGACCTTCGTGGCATATGCTGCCAAGACCTTGTCGAGCAATCCGAGTGCGTCGGCCTTGACCTTACTCAATGCCGCCGGAGGCATCGGCTTGGCGGCAACCCCAGCTTCGAGCTGCTCCAGCGTGCCGGTCAAGCAAGATCCGTCCGTTACCATCTCGATGGTTGATTGGCTCACGATCTTGGCCGTCCCTTCCTTCATACCCTCACCCACGTAGCGTCTTCTCCACTCGCATCGCCGCGCGCACCGGATCCATGTGCTCCCAAAATCTGAGAACAGTCCAACCTGCGCGCCTGAGAGCGATGTCAGTGTTTCTGTCTCGCTGTCGGTTACCTTCCAATTTCCCACGCCACCAAGCGGCGTTGGCCTTGGGCCAGGTGCCATGCTTAGGGCAACCATGCCAAAAGCATCCGTCGACGAAGACGGCTACTCGTGCCCGAGTGAAGGCCACATCGGCTCGCCGACGCGTCCCCGGCAGCTTGAAATCTATTCGATAACGTAGGCCGAGAGCGTGGAGAGCCTTGCGCAAGGCGACCTCACCTGCGGTGTCACGCCGACGCGTCGCCTGCATCCGCCGACGGACTTCCGCTGACGATGCTTGTGGCCGTGCGGCTCGCTCCGACAATCGATGAGACCTGGATCTCTTTCGCACCCCTCGGTCAATCAAGCAGCGAGATATTCGGCCATTCTCTCGACGTGGCGCCGTACCTGCTCGAGAAACCCGTCCTCAAACCTCAATCCACTGGCGCGCGCTCGGTTCAGAAATCCGCTCGCCGCCCGATGGGACAACGGCACTCTGGGAAATCGCAAGAAGGCGCGGAGACTCACCCGTTCCTTGCGCACGGGATAGGCCGAAACGTCAACCGCATGCACCGCCCCCTTGTATCCCCACGCGGCCTGGGGCCACGCATATGAGCCCTGGAGGCGCGTACTCGCTGGGATGCTGCCGGAGGGGTTGACTACTTGACGGCCAAGCCATTCGGCCATGGGTACGCTCACAGCATTTCCCACAAGCTTCCAGCGGTGTCCTCGCCGGACCCCCGGAGCACTCAGCGCCGGTTGAGTCCACCCCGGCGCGAAGCCTTGCAGACGCTCCACATCACGAATATCCGGCGTGGTGATCGAACCGTCTGCAGGATCCCAAATCGCCGGCGGCGACGGTATGCCAAGGGTCGACCCTCCCTTTAGAGTCGGAACAGCATCGACCGCCCACCCCAACCCTCTCGACCCCTCGGTCCAGTAAAAGCCGCAGAGCTGCGAGCCTTGAAACGGAGTCGGTTCATCACCAGCATCGGAACCAAACAAGACCGGACGCGGATCTTCGGTCCGCGATGCCAGAAGTAGAACGCGCCGACGGCGCTGCGGAAGCCCGAAGGCTCTGGCGTCCACGATCCGATATGCCCAAGCAAATCCAAGCGCCTCGAGTTCGTCAACGAGGTACCTCAACGCCCGGCCACGTTGGAGCTGCAACATGAACGGAACGTTCTCGAGCAGCAACCAACGCGGACCGCTACGGCGAGCCCCAAGGCGCTTTAACACTTCACAAACGAGTCGCGACTGGCTGCCGTCAATGCCGGCGGTTCGACCGGCCTGACTCAAGTCCTGGCAGGGGAATCCGGCTGCCACCAGATCCACCTTCGGGAATGCGCCTAGTGTTCTTACATCGGGTTTAACCTCCGCTCGAAGTCGTCGCCTAAGAACCTCGGCCGCACCCGGATCAATCTCGCAAATCAGCTCCGGGGAGAAGCCAGCGCGGGACAGTCCGAGTTCAATCCCTCCGATTCCGGCGAAAACGCCGACGCACGTCTGGGCTTCGCTCTCACGTCGACGCATTGCCCGGGAAGATACCATAGGTAGTAGTGTGGCCATCGACAGGCCCAAGCAATCGACACCGAGGGGTAGCCACCCATCCAACCCCCACCGTGTTCACCTTGACCAAGGGCAGCAAGACTCACCCTGTCCAGCAGCCTTGCACGACGTTACCAGACGGCAGTGACGTCTTAGGTCACGGGTAACGAGAAGCTGATTGGCGCTTGGCGAGGCAGACATCCATACCCTTGTGAACGAGCGCATGGAAAGGTGAACCCGGGCTGCGGAGCCGATTGAGATCACCTAGCGAACCGCGCTCGGAATTGCGTCGGATCGAGGTGGCAAGTCTCACTCAATGCCCCTGTCAGGACGTACAACCCTGGTGTCCGTGAGAAACGAAACAGACGGTAGAGATGGTACTCGTCACGAAGTGCCATCGAGCAGGCGACCTCGTTCGCCGTGACATAGAACGGAAATGGCTTGGCGAGCCCCGTTGTCTTTACCTCGATGTATCGCGGCGAACCGTCAGCCTCAAACGAGCGGATATCGTAGCCGGCGCCGTCTCCGCGCTCCCGGGATGTCCATTCCACTTGCTTGGCTAGATCCTGTCGGCCCACTTCGTCGTGTAGTCGCCGCTGCTCGATCTCCAAGACGAACTCCTCGCCTAGCGTTCCCAGACGGCGGTTTTCTGCGTCACGCCGGACGAAGTCCACCGGCACAACTCGCGCGTTCGGGTCCCACGCGCGCGGCGCGCTCTCGATTGGTTCCGGCGGAGGCTCCTGAATGGCGGCGAACGTTTGCGACATCGGCTTCTGTGATGGCGACAGAACCTCGCTGTCGAGCACGCCTTCGAAGAATTTGGGTTCGGTAGCCAAGTACTCGAGCACAACCTGTTCGAGCAGTTGCTGGCCGTGCGCTCGCGGTTTGTAGCCGTCGATAGGAGGGAGCCCCCATGCCAGCAGGACCGCACTGATGTTGCAGTGTTTGAACTCGACCGACTGCTCAGAGCGTCCGTCCAGCAGTGGGACGAGGACGCGTCGATGTTGGGCCTTCGAGTACGACTCTCCCGCCAGCTCCGCACGGAGCATGGAGAAATAGTCGCTGACCGTTGCTTCGACCTCGTCCCTCGACCAGTCAGTCCCAGCCACGCTACGCGACCTTCAGGCACTCAGGAAAAACACTCAGGGCTGAGGCAGTCAGTAGATTTCCGGCTGGGCGCTGCATGGACTTCCTGAGGACGGTGTTGATGCGGCAGAGCTTATAGCATCCGGTCCCCAAATTCTGTAGGAGTCCACCGAGTCAGTTCGCTCGGTGACGCAAATTCGCCAGCATCCGATAACGATGCGCGACTTGCTGTGGATTCAGCGCAGGCGATGGCCCTAACTTGACTGGCACTCTGGCCAGCAACTCGGCGCGATTGTGCTCCCGCTGCGAGCGAAAACACTCGAAGCAGAGCGTGTGGTCACGGTCGGCCCGCACCTGACCCCGGTGCTGGAACTTCGCCTTCCGGTCCTGGCACCGCTGGCACAGGCGCCGAGCTTCCTTGGAGTGCTTGAACGCGCGGTCCGACATCTCCCCTCCCCGGTGGCGGAACTGAGGTTCCGCATCTGCGGGGAGGATAAGAAGGTGTCGGGACAGGTCAGGTCATACGCCCGACCTTCGCCTGGCGGACGCTAGGCTACTCTTCTGAGGATGTCGCTCATCATCACCTTCGCCCGCGGCGCGCGGCTGCACCGCGAGCAGGATCGCCCCTCGGATCTGCCGATCCACCGCAACGGCCCGCCGGGGACCTTTGTCCTGTTCCCCGGCCTGCGCGTGTCGCTGCCGACCGACCAGATCGTCATGGTCGACGACAGCGACGGCCGCGTGCGCGTCGGCTTCGGCGGCTTTCGCTTTGATGGCCTCGCCGGAGGCAAGCTGACCTTCACGCGCATTCGCGACCTGCGGCCGGACGCGGAGCTCTCCCCCGACCGCAGCTGGCAGATGACCCTCGACCCGGACTGGGTGGAGACGATCGAGGTGGATGGCGTGCGCGTCACGCCATCCGCCTAGGCCGCAGCGCCGGCTACCAGCACTCGGCGGATCGATCGCTGGCCGCGCGCGACCGGCACGCCGCCGCCCCGATCGCCAGCACGACGCCGAACAGCGCGCCGGCCCCGGCCGCTATCGCCACCGCGCGCAGCGGGTGACGCTTGATCTCGCGCTGCGCCTTCACCGACGCCGCCTCAGCGAAGTGCTTCCCTTCCGCAAACGCGTGCCGCCCGGTGCGCACGGCATCCTCAAACGCCTCGATCCCGGGAACCACGCGGTCCCGGAGGGCTTCGACCGTTACCGACCTTCCTGCAGCAGTGCCCATACGGACCTCCAGCACCGGTAGGCGCAAGAGCTGAGCCAGTGGGGGATGCCTGTTTACGGCGGCGATCGCGTTGTCCGCCGCGGCCACCGGCGAGCGTTCGCGGGATTGTTCCCGCCGCCCTGCGGGACATTCCGCGCGGCCTCGCCCGCCCGCAGCACGGTGCGGGTCACCCGGACGACGAGCCACTCGTCGCAGACGCGCCGCTCCGCCGCCGCCAGCCGATCCTCTGCGCTTTGCTCCCAGATGGGCGTCGATGTCGCCGGCATGCGCGACCCCTTTCGCGGAACAGATACACGGACTCGCAGCTACCGGCACGCACCGATCGTGCCGCGCAGCACATCACGGAACGGCGCGGCAGCGCGACGTGATGCGGCCCTTCAGCCCCACGCGGCGCGAGGAATTCCGCGGTGCCGCGAAAGGATCTCGCGCCTGCGCAGCGGCGGGACCTCGATGAGGTCAGGAGAGCCAGGCGCTCCAGAGCCGGGCGGACACATAGAGCCCTAACCCGTACACGGTATGCGTGGCGACGCTGCGCAGCCGCGCGGCGTTCGGGTGCGGCGCGCGCGACGCGGCAATGCCCAGCCCCATACCCGGCTGCAGCACCAGGAACGGCGCTGCCAGCGTGACGGCGCTGACGATGAGCGCCGGCGCGAGCGACGGATGGTCGATCCACGCCTCGCCGGTCACCGCCAGCAGCGCTGCCGCGAACGTGATGCCGATCGTGTAATGCGCGAGCCAGCCGATCGCCCGCTCGTGCGCGATCGGCGCCGAGTGGCCGATCCGCTCGTGCCGGACACGGCCGCGGGCGAGATGCCCGATCCACCGGCCCAGCATCCCGAAGTCGAGCGACGCCACCCCGAAGCCGCGCCGCAGCACCAGCGCCCACGCATCCATGACCAGGGTCGCGCCCACGCCAATGACCACCGCCTCCATACACCCTCCTTCGCGCTCGCGCGCCAGACAGGTGGTACAGTTCCACTTCAAGTCAACTTGAGGTCAAGGGCCGCGCGGCCGGAGGGACGGGATGGACATTTCGGAGGTGGCACGGCGGACCGGTGTGCCCGCATCGACGCTGCGGTACTACGAGGAGAAAGGGCTGATTGCCTCGGCCGGCCGGCACGGGCTGCGCCGGCTATTCGATGCGAGCGTGCTCGAACGCCTGGCGTTGATCGCACTCGGGCGGGCCGCCGGCTTCTCGCTCGATGAGATGGCGCCGATGGTGGCCGGCAGCCGGCCGCGGATCAACCGGCAGACGCTCGCTGCCAAGGCCGACGAACTGGACCACACCATCCGCCGGCTCACCGCCATCCGCAACAGCCTGCGCCACGCCGCCGTCTGCCCGGCGCCCAGCCACCTCGAATGCCCCACCTTTCGCCGCCTGCTGCAGGCGGCCGCGGTGGATACGGTCAGGGCGAAGAGGCGCGGAAGGGGCTAGACCTTGAGCAGCCCGCGAAAGCCGCGCGCGGCGTAGTACGACTCGGCGCCATTGTGATAGGTGAACACGCGGCCGTAGCGGCGATCGCAGAAGATCGCGCCGCCCAGCTTGCGGACGTCGGCCGGCGTCTGCACCCAGCTCGAGGTCTTGCTGTCGAACACGCCGAGCTCCTGCAGCGCGTGATACTGCTCTTCCGTCAGCATCTCGATGCCCATCGCCGCCGCCAGCTCCATGGCGCTCGCCTTCGGCTTGTGCTCCTTGCGCGCATCGAGCGCCGCGCGGTCGTAGCAGACGCTGCGCCGCCCGCCCGGGCTCTCGGCCGAGCAGTCGCAGAACGTCAGCTCGCCGCTCTTCTTGTCGAAGCCGATGACATCGGGCTCGCCGCCGGATGCCTCCATCTCGGAGAGCGACCACAGCTTGTCCGGCTTCGCCTCGAGCCGCGCCTCGACCTTCTCCCACGCGAGCCCCGGGTGCCGCTTCGCGTGCTTCTCGAACCGAGCCTTCAACGTCTTGAGTAGCTGGTCCTGATCCTGCTGCGATAACGCGCGCTTCCTTGCCTTCGATGTGGCCATGATCCCGCTACTATCGCACGGCCTGAACGACTCGCGCTGCGGTTGCGGCGTCAGGTGTTTCGCGGAGGAGCTGGTCTCGGTCGCCAGAGATGAGACGTCAGGCCGTGGGCAAAGGTGTCGCGCCTCCCTGTGGGCGTGCCGAGCCAGCGAGCGGAGCGAAATACCTGGCGTCGCGACCCCTCACCAGCGAGTCGAAGGGGCGTTGCGCTACTATCCCCAGCAATTACAGGAGGCTTGCATGGCGAATCCCGAAGACCAGAACACCCCGGGCGCAGACGATGTGTCGCGCCGCGAGTTCGTGAAGGCATCGATTGCGGCGGGCATTGCCGCCGCGGCGGGCGGCGCGGTGGCCGCGCAGCAGCAGGTGACGGAAACGAACGTGGAGATCCGCACGCCCGACGGCACCGCCGACGCCGCGTTCATCCACCCGGCCACCGGCCGCTTCCCTGCCGTGCTCATCTGGCCGGATGCCTTTGGCCTGCGCCCGTCGATGCGCGACATGGCGCGCCGGCTGGCCGCCGAGGGCTACTCCGTGCTGGTGCCGAACCCGTTCTACCGCGTCGCGAAGTCGCCGGTGTTCGAGAGCGCCGCCAACTTCAACTTCGGCGACCCCGAGCAGCGCGGCCGGCTGACGCCGCTCATGGGATCGATCACCGCCGATGGCGCGGCCGAGCGCGACGCCGCCGCGTATGTCGCCTGGCTCGACGCGCAGCCGCAG
>JBFWUM010000006.1:11987-19865 GCA_050247255.1 Vicinamibacterales bacterium
GCATCGCCCGCCCACCCGGTCTGCTCCGGCAGGCCGAGCAGGTAGAGCACCGTGGCGGCGGTATCCATCGTCTGGACTTCCGCCTGCGCGAGCTCGCCGGGGCGCACGCCCTGGCCCCACGCGATCCACGGGATCGTCACATCCGCCACATCGTCACTGCCGTGATTGGTGCCGTGGCCGCCATGGTCGGCGGTGACGATCAGCGAGAACTTGCCCTCGCCGTAGGTCTCGTTGGCCACCTCGATCAGCCGCTTCACCGACGCATCCGCGGCAAGCACGGCACGGCCGTAGTCGGGCGACATCCAGCCTGAGCGATGCCCGGCGGCATCGGGGTCGGCCATGTGGACGAACAGGACGTTCGGCTTCGCATCCTTCAGGTAACGCTCGACGTCGGTCATCGTGCGCTCGCTGAGCCAGCGGCCGAACCAGCCGCCCGGCGCCTGCGAGTAGTCGAGCGTGCCGGCCAGCTGCAAAGGCTGGAACTTCGCCTTGCTGAAGAACGCGGCGGTGGCATAGCCGTGCGCGCGCGCCACGCTGAAGATGTTCGGCAGCTCGATGCTGTCAGCCTTCGCCGTCGTCACGTTGTTCCAGAACACGCCGTGGCCGTCTGGGGTGAGCCCGGTGAGCATCGACGTGTGCGACGGCAGCGTCTTGCTGGGATTGATGGTGCTTGCCGCCAGCGTGTAGCTTCCCTCGCGCATCAGCCGCTGCAGGGTCGGCGCATGGAATTGCGTGATCGCATCCGGCCGCAGGCCGTCGATCGAGACGACGATGACGTTGCGGGCGAGGGCGGTGGTGGGTTGAAGGGTGAGCGCATCCGCGAGCGGGGTCGAGCGGATGTAGCGCGGCGCGCAGGCAGTGCCCGCCGTGACAGCGGCGATCATCAGGAACGCGATCAGGCGGAGTTGGAGCATGGACCGTTCACCCTTGGGATTGTGGGAGGCGCCCTTTCATTGTCGCCTGCGCTGCAAGCCCTACGAGTAAACCTGGCGGTACTTCATCGACAAATAGTCGAGGTATGGCGCGGGATCGATGGATCCGCCTGTGATCTTCTGCACGAGCTCGCGCGGCAGGAACTTGCGGCCGTGCCTGTGCAGTTCCTCACGCAGCCAGGCGAGCAGCGCGCCGAACTCGCCGCGCCGCATCTCATCGTCCAGGCTGGGATGCGCGTTCCGGAACGTCTGCGCCAGCTGCGCCGCGAACACGTTGCCGAGCGTGTAGGTGGCGAAGTAGCCGAACAGCCCCGCCGACCAGTGGATGTCCTGCAGCACCCCGCGCGCCGCATCCGGCGGCGTGATGCCGAGATAGTCGCGCATGCCGGCGTTCCACGCCTCATCGAGGTCCTTCACTTCGAGCCGCCCCTCGATGAGCGCAATCTCCAGCTCCACGCGCAGCATGACGTGCAGGTTGTACGTCGCCTCGTCTGCCTCGACGCGGATCAGCGACGGTTCGACGCGGTTGATCCCCTTGTAGAACTGCGCGAGCGACACGCCGCCCAGCTGCGCCTGGCACCGCTGCTGGAGCATCGGGAAGAAGTGCTCCCAGAACGGCAGCGATCTGCCGACGATGTTCTCCCAGAGACGGCTCTGTGATTCGTGGATGCCGAGCGATGCGCCCCCTTCGAGGCTGGTGCGCTGATACGCGGGGCTCACCCCCTGCTCGTACAGCGCGTGCCCGGTCTCGTGCATGGTGCCGAACAGGAGCGAGAGCGGCAGCCCTTCCACGTATCGCGTCGTAATCCGCACATCGTCTGCGCCAAAGGAGGTGCAGAACGGGTGGAGCGATTTGTCCTGGCGGCCGCGATCGAAGTCGAAACCAAAGGCATTGATCACTTCGACGCTGAAATCGATGAGCGTCGATTCGGGGATGGATACGCGCAGGAACGAATCGTCCACCTGCGGACGCTCGCCCAGCTCGCGCACCAGCGCCACCTGCTTGTCGCGGAGCGCCGCGAACACCGCCTGCACCTCGGCGGTCGTCGCGCCTGGCTCGTAGTCGTCGAGCAGAATGTCGTAGGGATGCGCGGCGCGGTCGAAGAAGGTGACGTACTGCCGCTTGAGCGCGATGACGCGCTCGAGGTGCGGCCGGAACATGGCGAAGTCGGACTTGGCGCGCGCCTCGGCCCAGGCCTGCTGCGCGGCAGAGGTCGCGCGCGCCTGCTCGGCCACGAATTCGGCTGGCACCTTGGTGGCCTTCTCGAAATCCCGCGCGGTCACCGCGATGATGCGCGATTCGTCGGAGTCAGCGTCGACGGCGCGCACCTGGGCGCGGGCGGCGTCGAGCGCCTTCGCCATGTCGTCGGAGGTGAACGTCTCGTGCGCAATGCGGCGCAGCGTCGCCTGCATCTCGCCATGCGCCGGCGCGCCGCCGGGCGGCATGTAAACCCGCTCGTCCCACTCGATCAGATCGGCCGCGCGCTGCAGATCGCGCACCTCGCCGACACGCGCCGCCAGATCCGCGAACAGCCCGGCTGCCTCGGTTACGCCCGAATCGCTCATCCCCTGATTCTCGCCTACTTGCGGGAAAGGTGTCGTCCTGTGCACTCGCCTGAGTTGGTCGCGACGCCAGGCATTTCGCTCCGCGCGCTGGCTCGGCACGCCCACAGAGAGGCGTAAGGATCTTGCCTACGGCGCTGGGGCGGTTCTCTGGCGACCGAGACCAGCTCCTCCGCGAAACACCTGACGCCGCGACCGCTGTGCGAGTCGTGGGCGGCCGTCTACTTCAGCCCAAGGCGCTGCTTGAAAGAGGGCCAATCGCGCTTCAGGGCGATGAAGTCTTCCGCTTCCGCGCAGCGCAGGAACGGGTTGGTTGCGCGCTCAAGGCCCATGGTCGACACGGGCCGCACGCCGTAGTCGTGTCCGGGCCAGACGGTCGCATCGTCCGGCACGCGCTCCATGATGCGCTGCAGACTCTGCCACTCGGTTAGCGCGTCCTCGTCGTTCGACGTGCCGCCGACCTTGCCGACGAAGAGGATGTCGCCGGTGATGAGCAGCTTCCACGACGGCTCGTAGATGACGACGTGGTCCGGGCAGTGGCCGGGGACGTGGAGGAACTCCAGCTTCAGACTACCGACCCGCAGTTCCTGCCGATCGCCAAGGCCGATGTCAGGTGTCACGAACGGGGAGCCAGCCAGCGCCGCCAGCGGCGCGCCCGTCAACCGCTTCGCTTCGTCGTTGCCGTTGATGTGATCGGGGTGGCCGTGGGTGTTGATGATGCAGGTCACCGCCAGCTTCTGGTCTGCCGCCCGCTGCACCAGCGCCCCTGGCGTGTAGGACGGGTCGATGAGCACGCACTTGCCGGCATCGCGGTCGCCGAGCAGGTAGCCGAGGTTCCGATCGCCGCCGGTGCGGAGCTGTTCGAAGACGAGGATCATCCTCCGATTATGCGCGCCGGGCCCCGGCGACACTATGCTTCTCTGAGTGCCCTACCTCGTGAACATCCGGCATGCGCCGCCCGGCGCGTTTGAGCGAGTGATCGATCTCGGCGCGCTCGATGCCGAACTGCTCGACTCCGGCGCGCTGCGCGCCATCATGCCGGACAGCGTGACGCCCGAGCAGGTGGCGGCGGCGACTGGCGTCGCACGTGTCGATGTCTCCCCAGCCGTCGATCGAGACGATGGCTCGGTCTGGATCCTCAACGTGCGGCCTGTCCCAGTGGGTGGGCACGAGATCAGGCTGACGGATGCGCCCGCGTTTGGCACCGGGCTGCATCCGACCACGGCGATGTGCCTGCAGATGCTCGAGGAGCTGGTCGCGCAGCTCGCGCCGGCCTCGATGCTGGATGTCGGCACGGGGTCCGGCGTGCTCGCGATCGCGGCGTTGAAGCTGGGTGTGCCGCGCGCGCTGGGTATCGACCTGGACGATGGGGCACTGCGTGTGGCGGCGGAGAACGCGCGAGTCAATGGCGTCGGGGACCGGCTCGCGCTCGCGCACGATGGACCCGACGCCATTGACGGCACGTTCCCGCTGGCCGTCGCCAACGTCCTCGCCGCCCCGCTCATCGAGATGGCCCCGGTCCTCGTGCGCCGCATCGCCCATCACGGCGACCTCGTGCTGTCAGGAGTCGCGGCATCGGCAGAACGGGAGGTGGCGCAAGCCTATGTGCGCCTCGGCATGCGCCATCTGCGAACGACCGCGCGCGCCGGCTGGGTCGCGCTGATGCTGCAGGCCGCGTGGTGATCGGCCCACGCCGGCCCTCGTCGACTCGCACGACGGTCGCGGCGTCAGGTGTTTCGCGGAGGAGCTGGTCTCGGTCGCCAGAGATGAGACGCCGCACCGTCAGCAACGGACCTCGCGCCTCTGAGCGGGCGTGCCGAGCCAGCGAGCGGAGCGAAATACCTGGCGTCGCGACCCTTCACCAGCGAGTCACCATGCCACTGCGCGAGTCGGCTGTCGCGTCTACGACCGGCTCCTTCGCAGGCGCGCGAGTTGGCGCGCCCATCTGCGCGGGTCGGTGAGGCGCGCGGCGAGCGAGGGGCGCGGGAGGTGGTCGGTAATGCGATGGCTGTGCAGCTCGAACACGACATAGCGCGCCGGCACCGTGCCGGGGTTGCGCATGCCGTGGATCGATCCCGACGGGTAGAAGACCACGTGCCGAGGCGCCACGGGCTGGCCAAGGGTCTCGACCTCGCCGTCGAGCGTGACGATGACGACGTCGTAGGGGTCGGCGTGCGGCTCGTAGCCGGCGCCCGGGAACATCAGCGAGACGTGCGACCGCAGCGCGGCGAGATGGCGCGTTGCCGCGTCGCACTGCCGCTGCCGTACGCCCCACGCGTGTGACTTCGACCCGAGCGGGCCGTCGCCTGATGCATCACAGCGCGTAAACGCGAGCGCCGACCGCCGCGTGGGATCACGATCGCGCCAGGCGATGGCAACGTAACTCGCGGGTGCTGCGCCGTGCGCGGTCAGCGTGTGCGGCATGCCGGCCGGCAGGAAGGCGAACTGACCGCGCTCCAGCGTGGCGTCGCCCATCCGCAACGCGCCGTCGAGCACGAGGATGATCTGTTCCCCATCGCCAGGCGCCGGATGACGACTCCGCCCTGCCGCGACGCTGACCGTGCAACATGCCAGTTCGTCGAGCCCGGGCGTAGGTCCGGCGAGGAGCATCTGCTCCGCCCAGCCGGCACCGCCGGCCGGCGAGGGCCGCGCGACTCGAACGACGGCAGGCGTGAGCACGGCCACAGTATGCGCTGGTGCATTAGCTCATCCGGCACGAGCGACTCGCGCGCCGGTAAGATGGCGCACATGCTGACCCCGGCAAGCGACGGCTGCCGTATCGCCCACCAGTTCGACGGCCCGCAGGGCGCGCCGGTACTCGTGCTATCGCATTCGCTCGGGTCGAGCATGGAGATGTGGCGGCCGCAGGTGGCGCGGCTCGCGGAGAGGCTCCGGCTGCTCCGCTTCGATACGCGCGGGCACGGCAGCTCCGACGTGCCGCCCGGCGAATACACCCTCGAGCGGCTCGCGCGCGACGTGCTCGATCTCCTCGACGCGCACGGCATTGCCCGTGCCCACTTCTGCGGCCTCTCGCTGGGCGGGATGATCGGCCAGTGGCTTGGCGCGAACGCGCCGGATCGAATCGATCGTCTGCTCCTGGCCAACACCTCGCGCTTCATGGGACCGCCGTCGAACTGGGAGAACCGCATCGCGCTCGTGCGACGCGATGGGGTTGCCGCGCTTGCCGACACGCTGCTCGACCGGTGGTTCACGCCGCCGTTCCGGCGCGACCACGCGGACGATGTGCAGGCGATCCGCACGACGCTGCTGGCAACGTCGCCGGACGGGTACTGCGGCTGCTGCGCCGCCATTCGCGACATGGATCTGCGGCCGTCGGCGGATCGGATCACCGCACCGACGCTGCTGATTACGGGCAGCGAGGATCTCTCCACGCCGCCAAGCGAAGCGAAGGCACTCGCCGGGGCCATCCCTGCCCATCCCCGCATCGTCACGCTCGCTGCCGCCCACCTGTCGAATGTTGAGCAGGCGGGTGCATTTTCAGATGCGGTCGTCGCATTTCTGGAAGAACGCCGTTAGCGCGGGCCGCCGAGCATCTTCACCATCTGCGCCACGGAACGGCATTGCGGTTGCGTAGCTCAGACGGCATGAGCGCCAACCCGCTTCCGGCCGGGCGACGAAGCGCTCGACTGCCCCACCTTCATTGCCGAGGCCGACTGATGTCGGAATGGCGCATCGGCCGCGGCTGGACAGATGCTGAGCTGTCAGCTCGTCATCGGCGCCGCAATGCTTCTGGCACGCACGACTACCCGCTGAGGAACAACATGGCCGACAACCAACCGCCACCACCGTCCGACCCGCGCGACCGCGATGACGACACGCCGGACACCCCGCCGACGGAGATGCCACCGGTGCCCATCCAGGATCCGCCGCCTGACAGTGAGCCGCCGGGGCCGCTGATTAGCTAGGGGGTAGATGGTCGGTGGTCGGTGGTCGGTGGTCGGTGGTCGGTGGTCGTTAGTGGATGGTCGGTGGTCGATGGTCGTTAGTGGATGGTCGGTGGTCGATGGTCGGTCGTCGGTGGTCGATCGTCGGTAGTCGGTGGTTGGTGGTCGGAACCGCCAACCCAGAACCCCCGACCAACGACCACCCACCACCCACCAACCCACCCCGAACCCCCACCATCTTCATCGTCCCATTGCCGCCTACGTTCTGCCCGGCGCCGACGTTGCGCGGCGAATGCCAGCAGGGCAAGCAAGACGATGAACGACCAGGGGTCGGTGACGATCGGCAGCCAGCGCGTCCAGCGCCGGTAGCCGGCCCAGGCGCGCTCGGCGGCGGTGTCGGGCGTTTCTCCGGTTTCCAGCTCGAACGCGCGCGGAAAGGCGATGCCGGCGGCCACGCGCCCCGCAATCGCGCCGGGCACCGCCGCGCCATGGCGCTCGCGGACATCCTCCACGAGCGCGGTTGCCAGCAGGTAGGCATCCGCGTTCCCAAGCTGCGACTCGCTCGCGAAGAGCCGACGCAGGTCGTCGAGCCGCGGCTCGCTGAACGCGGCGAGCAGCAGGCGCGTGCCTCCCGTGATCCCCCAGCCGGACTCCACCGACACCGCGACCCCCTCGTGGAACCACCGCGGCAACGCGCCGCCGCCGGCCGCGACGTTCAGCGCCAGGTGCGCAATCTCGTGGGTGACGACGGATTCGAGCGAGTCGTACGGATAACTCCCCACCCGTTCGGGAAAGATCACGATGTCCTCGCGGCCGAACGCGAGGCCCACGACCCAGGGGGGCGCTGACGCAGCGACAGGGTCGGCGTTGGGGACGAGGGAAATGCGCACCACGGGCGGCAGCGCCAACCCCGCACCGGCCAGCGCCCGATCGACCGCATCGGTATCGATGGCCCGCACGCGCGCCGCCAGCCCCTCGAGCGGCGGCTGCGCCGACACCTCGAGCTCGAGCGCGGACGCGGGCGCGGCGAGCGCGAGGCACAGGAGCACGAGGGCGGAGCGCACGTCCCCAGTATGACGTGGACGGGCGCTTGCATTTAGCCCGGCGTGCTCTCGTATTTCGACGTGTCGATTGGGTGGGGCGAGCTCGGCAAGCGGACGGTGAAGGACACGCAGGCCGACAACGGCCTTGGCCTTGCCGCGCAGCTCGCCTATTACCTTTTTCCTCGCGCTCTTCCCCGCGCTGCTCTTCCTCATCGCCCTCGCCGGGACGTTCGCCAGCGCCGACCTCATCACGCGCATCGTCAACATGATGCAGGGCGCCGTGCCGCCCGACGTGGTGGGCATCATCCGCGAGCAACTGGTGAAGATTGCCCAGGGCGAGAGCGGCGGCCTGATGACGTTCGGCATGGCGGCCACCCTGTGGAGCAGTTCCGCGGCCATGGTGGCGCTCATCGACGCCCTGAACCGCGCCTACGA
>JBFWUM010000006.1:19965-27819 GCA_050247255.1 Vicinamibacterales bacterium
TCGGCCTTGGCGCGGCGTTCGAGTGGAGCTGGAAGATCCTGGGCGGCGTGATGGTGCTGCTGCTCTGGCTCTACATGTCGGGGCTCGTGATCATCATCGGCGCCGAGATGAACGCCGAGATCGAGCACGCGTCGCCGCACGGGAAGGACGTTGGCGAGAAGGTGCCGGGCCAGCGCAAGGTCATTGGCGCGCGGGCCGCGCGCGAGTATCGCGACAAGCGGGAGCAGCGCGACCGCGATCGATCAGCGCGTTGTTCGGCCGCTTCACGCTGATGAGGGGGCCGGCTTCAGCCGGCCCGATCACCCAGACCCTCTACGGCCGGCGGCGGACGCCGGTGCGGTTGCTGTTGCGCCGCCGGTCGTCTCGGTCGGCGAAGTCGCGGTAGCCCTGGGCGTAGCCGCGCTCGAAGCCCTCACGGTAGATGTCGCGATAGGCATCGCGCGACCCGTAGTCGTTGTCGTAGCCGCGCGTCCCCGAGCGATACCAGCTGTGCCGCACCGGGTCGTAGCGGTCATCGTCGCGCGCGTCCTCGCGCCCCTTCTCGTAACCGTCGCGATACCCGTTGTCGAGCGCGAACTGGCGCAGGCCGATGACGCGGCGGTTGTCGTTGCGCCCCCAGCGGTCGTCGTTACGATCGTTGCGGCGGCCGACCGGCGCGCCGTAGATGACGCGGGCGCGGCGGTCGCGCGAGGCGATGCGTTCCGCCTGATCGCAGTTCATCGCCCCCGGCTGGCGTCCCGGCGGCGTCCCTTCGTACCAGACGCGGCAGAGCCCGGGCGGCGGCAGCTGCCCCGGCGGCACACCCTGGCCGCCCCACTGCGCGGCCGCGGGCGCGGCGAAAAGACCGATGAAGAAGAGCGTGGCGAGGGTTCGCATCCTGTTCCTCCGCTCGAGGTGAGCGGCAAGAACGGGACCACGCGAAATTCCTCGACATTTCGAGGATTCGCGCCCCCGGGTGTCATCGGCGCAGGACAGTGACGCCTACACGCGGCGACGGTCGGGGATGAGCAGCAGGGCGATGCCGCCGACCAGGGCAATGGCGCCCAGCACGGGCGGCATGGCGATCCCTTCGGTCTCCTCGGTCTGGATCTCCAGCGGCCCGGCATCGACCACGGTGTCGCGATCCGTCCAGAACACGCCGCCCCAGACCAGCGCGACGATGCCGATGACGATAAGGACGAGCCCGGCGATACGGCGTCCGCTCATGTGTTTTCCTCCGGGGCAGGAGACGTGCAAACGGGACGCCTAAACAGATCACAGGAGAAAGGAGAAAGGAGACGTACAAAAAGTACTTTCGGAACTCCTTCCTCCTTTCTCCTGTGAGATCTACGTGATCTTGATCCCCAGCGTGACGGTGAATGCCCCTCGACGGGTATGCACCTGGAGGTCGGTGAGGTAGTTCAGCAGGTCGGCGAAGCCTCTGGAGGCGGCGACCTCGCGGATGTTGATGAACGCCTGCTCCCCTTCGACGCGGATACCGGGCGGGAGCTTGCCGAGATAGGTCGCGATGTTCCCCGCGAACATGGCCAGCGGGCCGAGCGATGGCAGGGACCATCGCAGCACCAGCGTGGGATCCGATGCGGTGGCCTGGCGCTCGATCGACGCGTGCAGCTTGACCACCGGCATGATGCGGAGCTTCGGGATGGTCAGCTCGGCGTCGAGCGCATCCCCATCGAGGGGGTGGACGACGACGTTGGAGATGGGTCCGCCGGCGGCGGCGAGGCGTTCGGCGAGCAGGCGATTGGCGAGCGCTTCGGGGATCGGAATCTCGGCGCGGGCGGTGCCGCTGGCCAGCTCCGTGAGATCGAAGCCGGCGGCGGCGCGAAAGCGAGCGAGGACTTCCGTGGCGGTCAACGCTGGCGGAAGCCGGCCGGCAGCTGCACGTCGGCATCCACCGGCGTGGTGGTCACCTTCAGCAGCTCGTTGTTCATCGTCATGAACGTCGCGCGGCCGGGGGTGGCGTTGGCCGGCTGATCGTTGTTGTTGCCGCCGCCGGCGATGCGCCGTCCGAGACGGCCGCCGAGCGCGCCGGCCAGGCCGCCGATGCTGCGCGGCGCCTCGCGCGGCTGCTCCGCTGCCTGTGCGCCCTGCTGTGCCGCCTGCTCGGCGCTGGCCACGGCGTCGATCGTCACAGTGGTCTGCACCGGCGTGCCGTCCATGTTGACGCTCTCGGCCTGCATGCGGCGCATGGCGTCGGCCATCATCGGATACATGGCCATGGCGGCCGCCATCTGCTGCGCGTTCATCATCACCGGCAGCGCCAGCTTTTCGGCGTAGCGCCGCTCGAAGTCGGCCACCTCGTTCATCGCCGCGATCTTCGGCGCCAGCCACGAGTTGCTGGTGATGACCACGCCGCCGCCCTGCTCGAGCGTCTTCCCCTTCTCGCGGGCGGTGATGGTCATGACGATTTCGCGCGCATCGAAGCCGTTGATCGACTTGCGCTCGCCGCTTTCCTTCAGGTCGAAGTCGATCTCGACCTCACGCTGCGGCTCGCCGCTCGCCTGCGGCGCGGGTTCGGCGCCGCCGCCCTGCGGTGCCTGCTCCGCGGCCCGCTTGCGGGCGGCCTCGAACTCGGCGCGAATCTGGTCGAACGTCTTGACGGTATAGCTGCGGTCGCGGAAGTTGACGTCGTAGACCTTCTCCTCGGCCAGATCGACGATCTGCCCGGTGTCGTCGGTGCGCGACAGCTTGCGATCGCCTTTCACGGCAACGGTGGTCACGACCCCTTCGCGCGCGGCGCGGCCGCCGAACATGTTGATCATCCGGCCGAGACCGCCGCTGAACGTCACGCGCGCGCGTTCCTCGGTCTTGACGTCGGCATGCAGCACGGCACCGCCGGCGCCCAGGGCGCCAGCCATCACGATCGCAGTCAATTGACGCATGGGAGCACTCCTCGTAGACGGGAGGATTGTACGTCGGGCCGGCACTGAAGTGCCGGGCTCCGTTCCGGCTCCGTACGGATGAGCTCCGTATTGCGCCACAATGGCAGGATGGTCTCGACTCGCGCGCGCTCCACCGACGGGTTCACCACCCTCGGACTTTCTCCCGCCCTGATCACCGCACTCACCGCGCTCGGCTACGAGGAACCGACGCCGGTGCAGCGCGAGACGATTCCGTTGATCCTCGCGGGCAAGGATCTCCTCGCCCAGGCGGCCACCGGCACGGGCAAGACGGCGGCGTTTGCGCTGCCGATGATCCAGTTGTTGTCGGCAGACACGCCACCCCGTAGGGGGGCGGCCCACGGGGCGGTCCAGGCGGTGGTGCTGGTGCCGACGCGCGAGCTGGCCATGCAGGTCAGCGAGGCGATCCACAAGTACTCGCGCGGCTCCTCGCTGGACGTCGTGCCGCTCTACGGCGGCTCCTCGATGGAACAGCAGATCCGCGCGCTCAAGCGCGGCGTCGACATCGTCGTCGCCACGCCAGGCCGCGCCCTCGATCACCTCCGCCGCAAGACCCTCGCCCTGGACGATGTGCGGCTGATGATCCTGGACGAGGCCGACGAAATGCTCGACATGGGGTTCGCCGACGATATCGAGGCGATCCTCGAGCAGACGCCGGAGAGCCGCCAGACCGCGCTCTTCTCGGCGACCATGCCGCAGCGGATCCTCAAGATCGCGCAGCGGCACCTGCAGTCGCCGGCGCGGGTGACGATTGCGCACGAGAAGACGGCGGCGGGCAAGCTCCCCCGCGTCCGCCAGGTCGCCTACATCGTCCGCCGCAACCAGAAGGCGCAGGCGCTGGACCGCGTGCTCGACATGGAGAGCCCCTCGTCAGCGATCGTGTTCTGCCGCACCCGCATAGAGGTGGACACGCTGGTCGAGACGCTCAACGCGCACGGCTACAAGGCGGAGGCGCTCCACGGCGGCATGATGCAGCGGCAGCGCGACGCGGTGATGAACAAGTTCCGCGCCGCGAAGACCGACCTGCTGATCGCCACCGACGTCGCCGCGCGCGGCCTCGACATCGAGCACCTGTCGCACGTCTTCAACTACGACCTGCCGGCCGAGGCCGAAAGCTACGTGCACCGCATCGGCCGCACCGGGCGCGCCGGCCGCGAGGGGACGGCCATCACCTTCGCCGAGCCGCGCGAGCACCGGCTGCTGAAGAACATCGAGTTCCTGACCAAGCAGAAGATCGAGATCGCCAACCTCCCCACCGTGGCCGACCTGCGCTCGCGGCGGCTGGAGCTGACCAAGGCCGCGCTGCGCGAAAAGCTCGTCGAGGGCGGCTTCGACGACGTGCGGGTGGTGGTGGAGTCGCTGGCGGATGAATTCGACGTCCTCGATATCGCGGCGGCGGCGGTGAAGATGGCGCAGGGGGAGGAGGCGCCGGAGGAGGAGATCGCGGCGCCCGAGGCGCCAGGCACGAGGCACCAAGCACGAAGCCCAAGGCTCAATGCCCAAGGCTCAATGCCCAAGGCCCAACGCGGAGACGACGGTGCAACGGTTCGGTTGTTCATTGGGGCAGGACGTCGCGATCGGATCCGACCGGGCGATCTGGTTGGCGCCATCACTGGCGAAGCCGGGGTGCCGGCGCATTCGCTGGGGGCGATCCAGATTGCCGATGGCTTCTCGCTGATTGAAGTGCCGGAGTTGCTGGCGGATCAGATCATCAATGCGATGCGCGGGGCGCTGCTGCGCGGCAAAAAGGTGCCAGTGCGGCGCGATCGGGACCACGGCTGATCGCGATGGCGCTGCGGATCGAAGACTACGGGCTGATCGGCGACACGCACACGGCGGCGCTGGTGGGACGCGACGGGTCGATCGACTGGCTCTGCCTGCCGGCGTTCGACTCGGGCGCCTGTTTTGCCGCGCTGCTCGGCGAACCGAAGCATGGACGATGGCTGCTGGCACCGGCGGGTGAGCTCCGCGCCGCGCGCCGGCGCTATCGGCCACACACACTGATCCTCGAAACCGAGTTCGACACCGCGGACGGCACGGTCCGCCTGATCGACTTCATGCCGCCGCGTGACGGCGCACTCGACCTCATCCGCATCGTCGAAGGGGTGTCCGGCGACGTGCCGATGCAGATGGAGCTCGTCATGCGCTTCGACTACGGCTGGGTGGTGCCATGGATGCGGCGCATCGACGGCCACCTGAAGGCGATTGCCGGCCCCGACGCGCTGGCGATCTACACGCCGATCGAGACCTACGGACGCGATCTGACGACGCGCGCGGAGTTCCGGGTGAAGGCGGGCGAGCGTGTGCCGTTCACGCTGGTGTGGCACCCCTCGCACGAACCATCGCCGCGGCCGCCGGATCCCGAAGAGGCGCTGGCCGACACCGAGCACTGGTGGCAGTCGTGGTGCGACCACTGCCAGTACGAAGGGCCGTGGCGCGAGCAGGTCCTGCGATCGCTCATCACGCTCAAGGCGCTCACCTACGCGCCGACCGGCGGCATTGTCGCGGCGCCGACGACGTCGCTGCCGGAAAAGCTCGGCGGCGTCCGCAACTGGGACTACCGCTACTGCTGGCTGCGCGACGCCACGTTCACGCTGTACGCGATGATGATCGGCGGCTACCTGCAGGAAGCCGCCACCTGGCGCGCGTGGCTGCTGCGCACGGTCGCCGGCGAGCCCTCGTCGTTGAAGATCATGTACGGGATGCGCGGCGAGCGCCGGCTCACCGAGATGGAACTGCCGTGGCTGCCCGGCTACGAATCGTCGCGGCCGGTGCGCGTCGGCAACCAGGCGGCCGATCAGCGGCAGCTCGATGTCTATGGCGAGGTGATCGACGCGCTGCACCATGCGCGGCGGCTCGGCCTCGAAACGGATGCGGATGCGTGGCGCCTCGAGCAGGCGCTGCTCGAATACCTGGAGCAGATCTGGCGGGAGCCTGACGAAGGCATCTGGGAAGTACGCGGCCCGCGGCGGCAGTTCACCCATTCGAAGGTGATGGCCTGGGTGGCGTTCGATCGGGCGGTCAAGGCGGTCGAGAAGCACCGGCTCGAGGGGCCGGTCGACCGCTGGCGTCAGCTGCGCGACCAGGTGCACGCCGACGTCTGCCACCACGGCTACAACAGCGGGCGCAACACCTTCACCCAGTACTACGGATCAACGGAACTGGATGCCAGCCTGCTGATGATTCCGCTGGTCGGCTTCCTGCCGGCGACCGACGAACGCATGGTCGGCACCGTGCGCGCCATCGAGCAGGATCTGATGGCCGACGGCTTCGTCCACCGCTACCGCACGCGCGAGCACGTCGACGGGCTGCCGCCCGGCGAGGGCGCGTTCCTCGCCTGCACGTTCTGGCTGGCGGACAATTACGCGCTCCAGGGGCGCGTAGACGAGGCGCAGGCGATCTTCGAGCGCCTGCTGTCGAAGTGCAACGACCTCGGGCTGCTTGCCGAAGAGTACGACGAGGCGGGCGGGCGCATGCTGGGCAACTACCCGCAGGCGTTCTCCCACGTCATGCTGATCAACACCGCCCGCAACCTCACCGAGCGTCACGGCCCCGCCGAGGACCGTAAGAAGTAGCAAAACGCCTGACGTCACGACCTTGCCCCAGCGAGTCAAGGGCCGCTGGCGATTGCTGAGGCTCGCGATGCAGGCGCCGCCACCGGGATGTCGCTCCGCAAAACCCGGACTCCGTAGCGCCCTGCGGGCGCGGCGGGTCGGTGTACAAACAGGGTTTTGCTCCGGACATCCCGGCGTCGGCACCGCGGCTCGCCCTTGATCACGCGGACTCGCCGACGGTCGTGGCGTCAGGTGTTTCGCGGAGGAGCCGGTCTCGGTCGCCAGAGAACCGTCATCACGCCGGGGGCACGGGCGGCCCGTCTCCCTGCGGGCATGCCGAGCCGGCGAGCGGAGCGAAATACCTGGCGTCGCGACCTCACACCCGAGTCCGCACAACGATGGCTCGGGTGTACAAGGAAAAGGCCGGCTGCCCATGGGGCGAACCGGCCTCATCCGTCCTGCGATGGAAACAGTCTAGCGACTGCCTCCGGTGCTATTTGCCATTCATGCACCTCCCGGCCGCGACCGTTTCGTGGTGGCGCGCACCCGCGCGCGCCGTGGTCGCTAGAAGCCTTTGTTTGGGCGCCGCTCCAAGGCGGCGGTGCATCCACGATAACACGCGGTCCAAGGGTCCGGAGGTCCTGGGGGCCGAGGGTCGGTCCGGGTCCGATGGTCCCCGTTCAGGGTTCGTCGAGCGGCGTCAGGATGCCGAGCGCGACGCAGGCGGCGGCGCCGAGCCACAGCGCGACGGTCACGGGAATGTAAACCGCCTCGGTCAGCACCACCCAGCCGCACAGCAGCAGGACGATCGCGTTGAGGAACATGAAGGCGCGGGCGGCACCGCGCTCGGTACGAAGCCAGGTCTGAGTCATGCGGGGCCGTTGGGCGAAAGGCGTGCCAAAAAGAAAATCTGCGCGGTCCGAGCATCCGGGGGGCCGGAGGCCCGAGGGCCCGGTCCGGGCTGCGGGGTTTTTCGCGGCGGCGGCGGACGATTTCGCGAACGGTTGGCGCGAATCCCCGTATAAGTAGGTTATGGACACGACGCGCACCGACAGTTCCATCTACACCTGGACGCAGGGCATCTACGCGCTGCACGCCCTCAGCCTGGTGATCGGCATCGTTGGCGCGGCGACGATCTTCGGATCGTTCCTGATTGGCTGGCCGTCGATCATCGCGGTGATCCTCAACTACGTGAAGCGCAGCGAAGCGCGCGGCACGTGGCTGGAGTCGCACTTCACCTGGCAGATCCGCACGTTCTGGTACGGGCTGCTCTGGGTCTCGCTGTGCGGCCTGTTCATCGTCATGACGCTCGGCATCGGGCTGATCGTCGCGTGGATTCCGCTCGCCTTCGTCAGCATCTGGTTCATCTACCGCATCGTCCGCGGCTGGCTGGCGCTGCG
>JBFWUM010000006.1:27919-35450 GCA_050247255.1 Vicinamibacterales bacterium
GCGCTCGACGCGGCGGCGGCGCTGACGCCGGAGCAGTACCACCGCCGCGCCGAGAGCAGCTTCGGCTCGGTGCGCGATACGCTCGTGCACACCTACTCCGCCGACTGGGTCTGGTTCATGCGGTGGCAGGGCGAGTCGCCGGCCGGGCTGCTCGATCCGGCCGGCTACCCCGACGTCGCGTCGCTGCGTCGCGCATGGAGCGAGCTCGAAGCGCACGTGCGCAACCTGATTGCCGCGCGAGGTGACGACGGCCTGCAGGCGGTGATCTCGTATCGCCTGTTCTCGGGTCAGGAGAGCGCGCAGCCGCTCTGGCAGCTCGTGCAGCACGTCGTCAATCACGCCTCGTACCACCGCGGGCAGGTGACGACGCTGATCCGCCAGGTGGGCGGCGTGCCGCCGAAGGCGTGCGACCTGATTGCGTTCTACCGGGAGAACTCGGTGGTCGGTGGTCGATAGTCGGTGGTCGGGGGTCGGCGGTCGATAGTCGGGGGTCGATGGTCGGTCGTCGGGGGGCGGGGTGGCGGAAACGGCCGCGTCCTGCGGACTCCTTCCTTGCATTTCCTGCAACTCTCACCTCATTAACGGCGATTTCTCGGAGAGTTCCTCGTGGAACCGCGCCTGCATTGCGCGGGGCATGACTCACACAGAATCGTTTCGCGATCTCAGGGTGTGGCAACTCGCGATGGTGTTGGTCGAGCGTGTGTACGACCTGTCGCGAGGATTTCCTCCCGATGAGCGATTCGGCCTGACGTCGCAGGTGCGACGGGCGGCTGTGTCGATTCCATCGAATATCGGTGAGGGATCGCGTCGAAAGCGGCGGAAGGCCTATCTGAATCATCTCGACATCGCACTCGGCTCGCAGGGAGAGGTCGAGGTGCTTCGCTCCAACCAGACGATTCTGAGTGGAAATGACCGACCACCGACCATCGACCACCGACCACCGACCATCGACCACCGACCACCGACCCCCGAGCGGTGTCCTCTTCCATAACGGTTGAGGCAAAAACTGCCTGGCCGATCTGACAACGCCGGTCGGCTTCCCGAACCCCAACGAACAAGAACTGATTGCAGTGCTGGCACTTAGGTCACCGCGGGCGACTTGGCCGCGTCGATGCAGCTGCTGCCGGCATGGCTCGACCGTACACACATCGGCTTCTGCTCGCCGCCATCGCACTGGCCCTTGTGGCCTGCAGCGACGGCACCACCACCAGCTCGTCTGTGACCGGCCCGACGGCCGTGACCACGACAACCGCCGCGTCGACAACGTCGCCGTCGCCGGCGACGACGACCTCGAGCGCCTGCACGGTGAACTTCACCGGCATGCCCGAGATCTTTCCGTCGGAGGGCGGTCGCTACACCCTCGCCGTTACGGCCCCGAACGGCTGCGCGTGGTCAGCGATCAGCGAGTCGGACGGCGCGGACGTCTCGCCCGTGTCCGGCTCCGGCAGCGGCACGGTGACGTTGGTCGTCGAGCCGCATACCCTCACCACCGAAGGACGCAGCGTCACCGTCACCATCGGCGGCACGTCGCAGCGCGTCACCCAGGTCTCGGCGCCGTGCACGCGGTCGGTGTCACCGACGTCGCTCGAGGTCTCGAAGAATGCCGAGAACCGCCAGATCGTCCTCAGCATCCCGAACGGCTGCACGTGGACGACGAGCACCAACGTCGACTGGATCGTCAACGTGCGGCCCGGGTCCGGCACCGGCGCAGCCACGATCGAGTTCCTGGTGGAGGCCAACGAGAAGGGCGACCCGCGGACGGGAGAGGTGGTGGTGGCGGGCATCAAGGTAGCGGTCCGACAGGCGCGCAGCGAGTAACGGGAGTCGGTGGTCGGTGGTCGGGAGTCGGTGGAAATGCCTCTACCGACCACCGACTATCGACCACCGACTATCGACCACCGACCACCGGACTACCGACCAGATACACTTCCCCCATGACCAACGTGCTTGACGGATTCAAGGCGGCGCAGCGGGCGGGATGGGCGCACTTTGCGCCGCTGGCCGCGCAGACGACCATCACGGCCGGGCAACTGGTGGTCTACGCCGGCATCGAGGCGGGACAGCGCGTGCTCGACGTCGCCTGCGGCACCGGCGTGGTCGCCGTGACCGCCGCGCGGCGTGGCGCGCGCGTGACCGGCCTCGACCTGACGCCGCCGCTGCTCGACGTGGCCCGCGACAACGCGCGGATCGCCGAGGTCGAGATCGACTTCCACGAGGGCGATGCCGAGGCGCTGCCCTTCCCCGACGCCACCTTCGATGCGGTCCTCAGCCAGTACGGCCACATCTTCGCGCCGCGGCCAGACGTGGTGACGGGCGAGATGCTGCGCGTGCTGAAGCCGGGCGGCATCATTGCCTTCTCCACCTGGCCGCCGGAGCTGTTCGTTGGCCGCATGTTCGCGCTCACGGGGCGCTACATGCCGCCGCCCCCGCCGGGCGTGTCGCCGCCCCACCAGTGGGGCGACCCGACGATCGTGCGCGAGCGTCTGAGTGACAGAGTCCGCGAGCTGCGGTTCGACCGCCGCGACATGCTGGTACCGGCGCTCAGCCCACGCCACGCCCGCGAGGTGTTCGAGCAGACCGCCGGCCCGGTGATCAAGCTGGTCGAGACGCTGAGTGGGACCGACCCGGTGAGACTGAGCGCGTTCCGGACCGAGGTCGAGGCCCTGCTCGGCGAGTACTTCGCCGACAACGTGGTGCGCCAGGGCTACCTGATGACGCGCGCCGTCAAGCTGTAGTCTCGGCGCGCCAGGCGCGGATGGCCGCATCGACGGCCTGGACGTCGACCGGCTTCACCAGGTGGACGTTGAAGCCGGCGGCCTCGGTGCGCTGCCGGTCGGTCTGCTGGCCGTAGCCGGTCACGGCGAACAGCCCGACCCCCGCGAAGCGGTCGTCGGCGCGCAAGCGCGCCGCCAGCTCGAAGCCGTCCATGACCGGCAGCCCGAGGTCGAGCAGGACGACATCGGGCAGGAAGCCGTCGAGCACCTCGAGCGCGTCCGGGCCGTCGTGCGCCCTGCGAACGGTGTGCCCCATTGCCCGCAGCGAATCGGCCAGGACCTCCGCGGCGTCACGGTTGTCGTCCACTACCAGAACCCGACGCCCCTCGCGGACGGCCGCCGCCGGCGTTTCGACCGGCCGGGTCGCGGCCGGCGTCACGGCAAACGGCAGGCGCACCGTGAACGTGGAGCCGCTGCCGCGCCCCTCGCTGGCCACCGACACAGTGCCGCCGTGCGCCTTCACCAGGCTCTGCACGATCGCCAGCCCGATGCCGAGCCCGCCGGCGCTGCGATCGATGTTCTGCCGCTCCTGCGTGAACAGGTCGAAGATCCGCGGCAGCATCGACGGCTCGATGCCGCTGCCGTTGTCGAATACCGAAATCGCGACCTCATCACCCTCGCGCGCGCCCGCCACGCGGATGACGCCGCCGGGGTCGGTGTACTTGGCGGCGTTGCTCAGGAGGTTGGCGAAGATCTGGGCGAGGCGCGCCGGATCGCCGGTCACGGTCAGGCCGCTCGGCACGTCGACCTTCACGTTGTGCCGCCGCTCCTCGATCGCGGGCGCCGTCATCTCGATGGAGCGGCCCACCAGGTCGGCCAGGTCGACATGCTCCTGCCGCAGCTGCACGGTGCCGCGGGTGATTCGTGAGATGTCGAGCAGGTCGTCGACGAGGCCGACGACGTGCCGGACCTGGCGCTCGATGATGGTGCGCTCCTTGTCGGCCCCGGTCAGGCCGCGCAGCCGCATCAATTGCAGCGCGGTCAGGATCGGCGCGAGCGGGTTGCGCAGCTCGTGCCCGAGCATCGCCAGGAACTCGTCCTTGGCGCGGCTCGCCGATTCGGCCGCCTCACGCGCGCGAACCAGCTCGCTGACGTCGAAGCAGACCGCGGCAGTGCCGGTGACGCGGCCGCCATCGATGAGCGGTTGGTAGACGAAGTCGAAGACCATTTCCTCCGGTTGCGCGCCGCCGCGATCAACCAGCAGCGGCAGCGAACGGCCGATGTACGGCTGCCCCGAGGCGTAAACGGTGTCGAGCAGCTCGTAAATGCCCTGCCCCTCCAGCTCCGGCAACGCATCGTGCACCGCCTGCCCGAGAATCGGCCGGCGGCCGACCAGGTCGAGATAGGCGTCGTTGGCGAACTCGAAGGTGTGCTCCGGGCCACGCATGATGGCGACACCCACCGGCGCGTGCTGGAAGATGCTGGCCAGCCTGACCGCGTGCGCCTCCTCGACCGAGCGGACCTGCCCGCGCACGATCAGCGCCTGCACGCGGGCGACGAGCTCGCGGGCGACGAATGGCTTGACGAGGTAGTCGTCGGCACCGGCATCGAGTCCGTCGATGCGCGCCTCCTCGCCGGCACGCGCCGACAGCAGCAGCACGGGGATCGTCCGCAGCTGCGGATCGCCGCGCAGCGCGCGCAGCAGCTCGAAGCCGTCCATGCCGGGCATCATCACGTCGGCAACAATCGCATCGGGAGGCGCGCGCCGGACGGCCTCGAGCGCCTGCGCGCCGTCGGCCACCGCCTCCACGGTCCAGCGATCGGCGAGCAGCCGCTCCACGTAGTCGCGCATGTCCGCGTTGTCGTCGGCCACCAACACGCGCGCCTCATGTCCTGACGCGGGCTGGGCAGACGCCGGGTGCGAGCCCGATTCGTGCTGCGGCGCTTTCGACGACGGCAGCCAGCGCAGCGCTTCCTGCACGTAGGGCGTCGCCGCGCCCACGGTGTCGGCGGAGTCCGCGGCGGCCCCAACCCGCTCGGCGGGCAGATGGGCGTTACCGGCGGGGATCGTGACGATGAACGTGCTGCCGCGGCCAGGCTCGCTCTCCACGCGAATGGTCCCGCCGTGCATGTGGACCAGCTCGCGGACGAGCGACAGCCCGATGCCCGAGCCTTCGTGCGTCCGCGCCTGGACCCGCTCGACACGGTGGAACCGTTCGAAAACGCGATCCAGCTCGCCAGGCGGAATGCCAATGCCGGTATCGCGGACGGTCAACTCGGCGTGCGAGCCGCGCCAGGCGATGCCCACGTGGATCGATCCCGCGGACGTGAACTTGAACGCGTTCGAGACCAGGTTCAGGACGACCTTTTCCCAGAGGTCGCGATCGACGTAGACCGGCTCCGGCAGCGGCGGGCACTCGACGACCAGGTCGAGGCCGGCCCGCTCGGTCGCCGAGCGAAACGCGCTCGCCAGGTCGGCGGTCACCGCTGCGAGGTCGGTTGGCGCGAACGTCGCCTGCACGCGCCCCGCCTCGAGACGCGAAAAGTCGAGGAGCGTGTTGACCAGCTTCAGCAGCCGCAGGCCGTTGCGATGGACGATCTCGAGGTCATCGCCGGCCAGCGTCCCCGCCGGCGAGCCCAGGGCCTGGGCGGTGGGACCAAGCAGCAGCGTGAGCGGCGTGCGGAACTCGTGGCTGACGTTGTTGAAGAACGCCGTCTTGGCCCGATCGAGCTCGGCGAGCGCATCGGCCCGCGCCTGCGCTTCCTCGAGCGCCCGCGCACTCTCGATGGCGGTGCCGATCTGCGACGCCACCAGCGCCAGGTAGTCGCGATACGCCTCGTCGAGCATCAGCCGCGGGCTGAGGCCGGCCACGAAGCGGCCGATGGGCGTCCCCAGCCCCTTGGCGACGATCGGCAGGTCGAGCATCGGGCCGTCGGCCGGCTCACCGGAGGAGCGCTCCAGGACGAGGGAGCCGTCGGGCGCCACCAGGTAAATCGATGCGAACGGGATGTCGGCGCGGTCCTCGGCGAGCACGTCGGCGGCGATGGCGCAGGCGTCGGTCACCGCTCGGGCGTCACGCGTCCGGGCCGCGAGGGCCTGCGACGTCTTCAGCCGCCGTTCGCCGAGCACGCGCTGCGTCGTTTCGGTGACGGTGACGAGCACGCCGCCGACCTCGCCGTTCTCCTGTCGGATCGGACTGTAGGAAAAGATGAAGTAGCACTCTTCGGCAAAGCCGTGGCGGTCCAGCGGCAGCAGGAAGTCGTGCACGTTGGTGGCGACGCCGCGCATCACCCCCTCGAACATCGGGCCGATGATGTGCCAGATCTCGGCGAAGGTGTCGCGGGTGCTGGCGCCCATCGCCGAGGGATGCTTGGTGGTGCCGAGGATGGGACGGTAGCCGTCGTTGTAGAACTGCGTGAACTCCGGCCCCCAGGCGATGTACATCGGGAAGCCGGTGTCGAGCAGGATGCTCAGCGCCGTGCGCAGGCTCTGCGGCCACGAGTCGACCGGGCCGACGGCCGTCTTCGACCAGTCGATCGAGCGCATGAGCGCTCCCATCTCGCCGCCGCCGTGGAGTACGTCCCTGATGGTCACGCCAAATTCGCAGCATAGCAGCGAACACACCCGGTGAAGCTCGGCCGTGAGCCCGGCGGAGGTATCATGCGCGGTCATGCACAAGCTGCTGATTGTTTCCCTCCTCGTCACGTGCGCGGCCTGCGGCCGCAACGAGCCGGCTCCGGCTGAGAACGCGGGCGACGCGTCACCCGCAGCCGCCAACTGCGCGCCCGAAGGCGGCCTCAACTTCGTCTGCGGGATGCAGAACCCGGAAGACCTGGTGCTCATCCCCGGCACGCGCTGGCTGCTGGCCAGCGGCATGGCCGCAGGCTCGGGGCTGAATGCCATCGACACGCAAGCCAGGAGCGCGCAGAGCCTGTTCGCGTCGGGCCTCACGGCCGCGGCCGATGCGCGGTATGCCGCATGCCCGGGCCCGCTCGACCCGCAGGTGGCCAACCTGCACGGGCTGAGCCTCAGGTCCGCGGGCGACAGCCGCTACACCCTCTACGCCACCAACCACGGGGGACGCGAGTCGATCGAGGTCTTCACCATCGACGCGCAGGGCGATGCCCCGGCCGCCACCTGGATCGGCTGCGTGCCGATGCCCGACGGGCTGGCCGCCAACAGCGTCGCCGCCTTCACCGACGGTGCCATCGTCGCCACCGTGCTGACCATGCCGGGCAGGACGTTCGAGGATCTGTTCGCGCAGCGGCCGACCGGCGCGGTGTTCCTGTGGGAGCCGGGGTCGCAGGGCTTCCGCCAGCTGCCGGGCACCGAGCTGGCCGGCAACAACGGCATCGAGACGTCGCCGAACGATCAGGAATTCTTCGTCGCGGCGTCGGGCTCGAAGCAGATCGTCGCCTTCTCGCGACGGGATCCGTCGACGCCGCTGCGCACGGCGCAGCTCTCGGAGTTCGCGCCCGACAACGTGCGCTTCATCGACGGCAACCAACTGATCACCGCCGGCATGCTCGACGATGAGCCGGAGTGCGGCGGCGCGCCGAAGACGCCTGAGGGCATCCAGTGCAGCCGCGGCTACGTCGTCGACGTGATCGATCCGCAGACGATGGTGGTCACCGAGCTGGCGCGCGGACCGCGGACGCCGGCGTTCAGCGGCCACGCGATCGCCATCCCGGTCGGCAACGAGCTCTGGCTGTCGTCGTTCAACGCCGATCGCGTCGCCTACAGATCGCTTCGATAACGAAATGAGATCGATCTTCCGCCTGAAGGCGGAAGCCACGACTGAAGGCGGAAGCCACGA
>JBFWUM010000006.1:35550-89916 GCA_050247255.1 Vicinamibacterales bacterium
TGATCAGCTCCGAATCTGCTTGCGCGCGAGATCCACTCTTGGTACTCTCGCGCGCACGTTCATGGCGATCGCCGCGCGGGGCAACCTCGCATCGCTCGATGGTTGCGCGGCGTCATCCCTCCCCGCTGTGAACATCCTGTAACACGTCAGCCTCCCCCCGTTGCCAGGTTGATGGCCGCCGGTTCGATCCGCGCGGCGAGGGACGTCACGATGCCAAGTTTCGGAGCGCGCCTGCGGGCGCAGCGTGAAGAGCGGGACATCCCGCTGAGCCAGATTGCGTACGACACCAAGATCAAGCTGACGCTGCTCGAAGGGCTCGAGCGCGACGATGTGAGCTGCTGGCCGCAGGGGCTGTTCCGTCGCGCGTGGGTCCGGAGCTATGCGCGCGCCATCGGCCTCGACCCCGAAGCCACCGTCCGCGAGTTCGTCACGCTCTACCCTGACCCTGCCGAACAGGTCCCCGAGCCCGAACCGACCGGCCTGCAGAAGGCGCTGGCGATCGCGATGATGGGATCGCGCCCGCTGCCGAAGCCGTCGCGCACGGCGCTCATTGCGAGGATGGTGGCGGCGACGAAAGAGGGTCCGGAGGTCCGAGGGTGCGAAGGTCCGAAGGTCGAGGTCGCGGCGATCACGGAGCCTGAAGTCGTAGCAACGCCGGTGGTCGAAGAAGTCTTGGAGCTGGGGACCGACCGACCATCGGACCCTCGCACCCTCGAACCTTCGGACCTGTGCGCGCTCGCCGAGGTCTGCGCCAGCATCGCCCGCGCAGCCGACTGGAACGAACTCACCCCCGCGCTCGCCGAGGCCGCGTCCCTGGTGCGCGCCGAAGGCATGACCATCTGGACCTGGGATCAGCGGTTCAATGCGCTGAGCCCGGCGTGGGCGCATGGGTACGCCGACGAACTGGTGGCGCGGATGCCGCGCGTGACCCGCGAATCGGACAACGCGCTGGCGGCAGCGTGGCGCGAGGCGCGGGTGGTGGTCGTGTCTGCCACGCCGGGATCGACCGGCGCAGTCGTCGCGCCGATGGTCACGCCCGACGGCTGTTTGGGCGTCGTCGCGCTCGAGCTGGCGGAGACCCGCGAAACCGATCAGCTGATCCAGGCGATAGCCACGATCCTGGCGGCCCAGCTGGCGTCGGTCATGGGGGTGGAAGCGTGCTATACTGGCGTCGCCTCTGAGAGCCGCGCTTCCTAGCCTTTCCGCATCTGATCCGAGTGTTTCTCGCCTCTCCTGCGATTCGCTGAGCACCCTGCTCGAGCCTAGCCTTCAGACAGTTTGCATCCTCAGCGATGCAGGAGTAGCACGTTCATGAGCACCAAGTTGTACGTCGGCAACCTTCCGTACGAAACCACCGAGGCCGATCTGCAGGCCCTCTTCGAAGGCGCCGGCGCCGTCGCCAGCATCAACATCGTCCGCGACCGCGAGACCGGCCGCGCGCGCGGCTTCGCGTTCGTCGAGATGAGCGACGATGCGGGGGCGCAGAACGCCATCAGCACCCTCGACAAGCACTCGTACGGCGGGCGCAACCTGACCGTGAACGAGGCGCGTCCGATGGAGCCGCGTGGCGGCGGGCGTGGCCCGGGCAGCCGCGACGGCGGCGGCTTCGGCCGCCAGCGCCGCGACGCGCGGTGGTAGAGCTGGCGCTAGAAGCTAGAAGCTAGAAGTCAGAAGCTAGAAGCTAGAAGCTAGAAGGGGCGGCCTCCGGGCCGCCCTTTCTTTTTGGATCTCCTCCCTCCTTTCTCCTGTAGAATCCGCCGCCATGACGACCTGGAACATGCGCGGCGATGGCTACGAGTTCTGCAACTGCGACTTCGGCTGCGGCTGCAACTTCGGCGGCTTTCCCAACTCGAAGGACGGCAGCTGCCGGGCCTTCGTTGGCGTGCACATCCACGAGGGGTTGTGCGGCGACGTGCGGCTCGATGGCGTGAAGTGTGCCGCGATCGTGTCGTGGCCCAAGGCGATTCACGAGGGCAACGGCAAGGCGGTGTTCGTCGTCGATCCGGCAACGACCGAGGCGCAGATCGGCGCGCTTGCGGGCATTTTCAGCGGACAGCTCGGCGGCCTGCCGTGGGAGCTGCTCGGGCCGACCTTCGAGGTCGTCGGCCTGGAGAAGGCGCGGATCACCCTCGAGGGCGAGGGGCGGCGCAGCACCTTCCGCGCCGAGGGGATCGCCGAGGGGCGCGGCGGCGCGTTCAAGAACCCGGTGACCGGCGAGGAACACGAAGCCAACGTCGACCTGCCCGACGGCTTCATCTGGAAACGCGGACTGTGCGGCCAGGGATCGTTCGAGGCGAAGAGCGGCCCGCTCGACCTGAAGTTCGAGCAGACGAACTGGATCTTCTACGAGTTCGACTGGACCAACAGCGCCGCGCCGATGGCCAGCAGCAACGCACCGGCAGCCGGCGCCGTGCGCTGACCGAACGGCGCCAGCTTCTCGACGGCGACCCAGGCGGTGAGTGCGAGGATGACCCAGAGGTTCATCACGCCGCCGGCGAAGAGCACGAGCATCAACGCCCAGCAGCAGCCCAGGCAATAGAGCCCCTGTTCGGCGCCCATGCGAAAGGCGCCGAACGTCCCGCTGCGCCACCGCTGCATCAACACCGAGAGCGGCGAGCGGCACACGGTAAGGCAGGCATGCTTCCAGGGCGTGAACTGGTAAAGGCCGGCCAGCATGAGCACGCCGCCGGCGACCCCCGGCAGCGCCGGCTCCATCATCGGCGTCAACAACACGCGCGTGGCGAGCACGCGCTGCAGCAGCGTGGCGCCAACGCTGAACAGCGCCCAGATCACGAGATACCCACCGGCCAGCGCGACGACTGACCCGGCGTGCTGCTTCGCGGTCGCCGTGCGCGCGTACAGCAGGATCATCGGCGTCGCCGACGGGAGCATCATCCCGGCCATCATCGCCGCCCACATCGCCCACAGCAGCAGGATGCGCCGCGCATCCCAGGACATCGACATCATCCAGGCGGATGCCCCCGTCATCGGGCCGTACATGTCGACGCTCATGGCAATGACCCACGCCCAGCACAAAAGCGGGAGGCCGATCAGGACGAGCGCGAGCGCGAGGCGATCGGAGGTCACGAAGCTCACGGTTCGATCTCACAGGAGGTAAGGAGAAATGAGAACAAATCCATTAGATCTCCTTCCTCCCTTCTCCTGTGAAATTCAGGCGAAGGTCACCACAGGGCACATTTCGGTGCGGTCGCTCAGCACCTGCAGCGCCTGCTTCGTCTGGTCGAGGGTCCAGGTCGACGTCACGAGCGACGTGAGATCGAGCTCCCCGCGTTCCATCAGGCGGACGAAGCGCGGCAGGTCGCGCATCATGTTCAGGCCGCCCTGCTGCCCGGAGAACACGTTGCGGCCGCGGTTGGCGAAGTTGCTGGCCGGGAACGACACGGTGCCCGGCTGGCCGAATCCCAGGTAGACGAGCGAGCCGCCGCGGCGCGTCAGCTCCCAGGCCTGCTGCATGGCGGTGATGCCGGTCGGATCGGGCGGCTGCTCCACCCTCGGCCTGTCGCCGGTGCGCCCGACGGCTTCGATGGTGAAGTCGGCGCCGCGGTTGTCCCCCTGGCGCGGGGTCGCCGCCCAGCCGCGGCCGCCGGAGTCGATACGATCGCTCGGCCCCTTGCACAGCTCGCGGATGCGCTCGACGAGGCCGGCCCCCTCGGCGCTGGGATCGAGCACGGTGGTCGCGCCGAACTTCGTGGCCAGCTGGCGGCGGTGGGCGATCGGCTCGACGGCGATGATCTGCCCCGGGCTCATGAGCCGCGCTCCCTGGATGGCGCTGGCGCCGACCGCGCCGGCGCCGAGCACGACGACATCCGAACCGGGTTCGATCTGGAACAGCCCCATCGCCGCCGCAATGCCGGTGGCCGCGGTGTCGCCAAGCAGCGACAGCTCCGCCGCGGGCAACTGCGTGAACACCGGGCAGACGTACTCCTCCATTACGACGTTCACGTCGCTCAAGCCGCCGATGCCGAGCGCCGCCCCGATCATCGAGCCGTCGGCGCGCCGCGCGAACGGCGGGAAGTTCGCAATCGCGAACGTGAACTGGCAGTGGTCGGCGCGGCCGCGCAGGCACTGATAGCAGGTGCCACAGTACGAGGTGACGCCGACGATGACGCGGTCGCCTGGGCGGACGCGGCGGACGCTGCTCCCGACCGCTTCGACCGTGCCGACGAAGGTGTGATTGGCAATGCTCGGCGGCGGCGCGTTTCCAGCCGCATTGGCCGCAGCCGCCGCCGGCGGCGCGGCGGGCGGAATCGAGGGCGTGCCGCCGAGCCCGCCCATCACCATCGTGTAGCAGGGAGCCGAGGCTTCCGTGCGCACGAGCACGTGGCGATCGCCAAGCGCCGCGACCTGCAGCTCCTCCACCGCCCCGGTGCGCACGCTGCCGACGAACGCGCGGAAGCGGCGGCCGATCTGCGAATTGGCGGCAATCGCCGGCGCCTGCCCCTGGGCCACCGCCTGATCCCCGGTCGTCATCGCCGCCACACCCGTCAGCGCCGCCGCGCTCTGCTTCAACGCCGACCGCCGGCTCAGTTTCTTCGTCATGCCGTGGATTCTTACAGGAGCAAGGAGAAAGGAGAACAAAAACTATTTAGATCTCCTTCCTCCTTTCTCTTGTGATCAATGTGATTCGGGGCAGATGGTGCCGAATTGAAACCCCTTCGCTTTCAGCTCCGGGATCAGGCGGTCGACGGTCTCGACCGCGTACTGCCGGGCGGCGCGGGGGTCTTCGTGGTGGCCGTCGTGGATCACGATGATGTCGCCGGGCGAGGCGCGGTCGGCGAGGCGCGGCACGAGATCGTCGGCATTGCGGCGGCGGAACAGGTTGGCGTCCCACAGCATCCAGCCCCAGCCGACGACGGTGTAGCCGGCGCGGCCGGCGCCCATCAGCATGTTCACGCTGCGGCCGCCGCCGTGCGGGCGGAAGGCGTAGCACGGCCGCTGCCCCACTGCCAGCTCGATGCGCCCGGCGAACTCCTGGACAATCGACGCGAAGTAGGTGGGGTTGTAGAGCATCATCTTCCGCGTGTCGGAGTGAATACCCACCGCGTGCCCATCGGCAACCGTCCGGCGCAGGATCGGGATTGTGTCGGCCGTCAGGTACTTGTCGATGATGAAGAACGTCGCCCGCACCCCGTGCCGTTGCAGCACGTCGAGCAGCGCCGGCGTCGCCTCCGGGTTCGGCCCATCGTCGAAGGTGAGGTAGACGGTGGGCGGATCGTCCGTCGGCATGCGCCAGAGGGTGCGATCGGTGACGTCGAGCAGGAACGGGAAAGGCGCCAGGTGCGCGAGGGCGGCGATGCCCACCGCGGCCAGCCAGAAGAACACGGCGGCATAGTATCAACTGCCACCCCGTAAAGGGGTGGCCTACTTACAGATGAATCTCATCCTGATGGGGCGCGACGAGGTGGATGCGGGCGGCACGGCCGTGCTTCGCGACGGGCGCGCGCGACACGTCATCGCTGTACTGAAGGCGACGCCCGGCCAGACGCTGCACATCGGGATCATCGACGGGCCGTTTGGCGTCGGCACGGTGCGCGCCATCGACCGCCAGTCGGTGACGCTGCGGTGCACGCTCGATCCGGAGACGCCGCCGCGGCCGGCGGTGGATCTGCTGCTGGCGCTGCCGCGGCCGAAGGTGCTGCGCCGGCTATGGGCGCAGCTGGCGGCGCTGGGCGTGGGACGCATCATCCTGACGAATGCGGCGCGGGTCGAGCGCAACTACTTCGACACGCACGTGATCGGCGAGGACTGTTACCGGCCGCTGCTGCTCGAGGGGTTGCAGCAGGCGCGCGATACGCGCGTGCCGCCGGTGTCGGTGCACCGGCAGTTCCGCAGGCTGGTCGAGGACGAGCTCGATGGGCTGTCGGACGCGCCGGTACGATGGATGGCCGATCCTCAAGAGGCACCCCGTCAAGGGGTGCCCTACGAGAAAGGGGTGCCCGACGAGACCGGGAGAATCCTTCTCGCCGTGGGTCCCGAGGGCGGGTGGAATGACTTCGAGCGGGAGTTGCTGGCGGCACGCGGGTTCGCGCCGATGAGTCTGGGGACTCGCATCCTGCGGGTGGACACCGCCTGCATTGCGTTGCTCACAATTGCCCACCGATCAGTCCCCCCGACCTTAAGTGATTCCCCCTAGGCGCTGGTCCTACAGACGCCTGCCGCCGGGTCGTGGTTCCCTTATCCGGTCCACGACACCCATGCTCACAAGAGTCCGCGTAATTGCTTCGGTTTCGCTCTGTCTTGGCCTGTCAGTTCCGGCATTCGGCCAAGTGCCGGTCGCCCCCGCCGCGCTCGCGCGGTTGTCGCTGGAAGAGCTCGCCGCCATCGACGTGACCTCGGTGTCGAAGCAAGCCGAGGACGTGTGGCATACGCCGGTGGCTATTGCGGTCATCACGCAGGAGGACATCCGGCGGTCGGGCGCCACGAGCCTGCCCGAAGTGCTGCGGCTGGCGCCGGGAGTCGAGGTCTCGCGCATCGACGCCGCGCACTGGACGGTCGGCATTCGCGGCTTCGGCGATCAGTTCTCGAAGTCGCTGCTGGTCCTCATCGACGGCCGCAACATCTACACGCCGCTGTTTGCCGGCACCTACTGGCCGGCCTACGACACGCTGCTGGCCGATGTGGACCGCATCGAGGTCATCCGCGGCCCCGGCGGGACCATCTGGGGCGGCAACGCGGTCACGGGGGTGATCAACATCATCACCCGGCGCGCCCGCGACACACGCGGCACGCTGGTGCAACTCTCGTCCGGCAACCTCGATCACATGCTCGTGTCGGCGCGGTACGGCGGCGGCAACCCGGATGGCTTTTCCTACCGGGTGTTCGCCAAGGGCACCAAGCGGGGCCCGTTCTTTCACGCCGACGGCAGCGATTTCGATGCCTGGTGGATGGGACAGGGGGGCTTCCGTGCCGACTGGGCCCGCGGATCGCAGGGCACGTTCAGCCTGTCCGGCGAGGTGTCGAGCGGCAGCCACGGCCAGCGGGTGCAGGTCACCACGCTGACGCCGCCGGCGCGGGTGGCCACCGACGGCGAACTGGATGCGCAGGGCGCCAACCTGGTGGCGCTCTGGGACCGGCCCCTCCAGGGTGGAGGCGGCGTGCGGCTGCAGGCATTCTACGACCGCACGGTCTGGCGGGCGACGCACTTCGAGGAAACGCGCAACACCGTCGACCTCGACGCCACGGTGCAGCTCGCGCCCATCGCACGCCACCAGTTCACCATCGGCGCCGGCGCGCGCTGGAGTCCGGGAGACTTCACGCCGACGGTGCCGGCACTCGACTTCCAGCCGCGCTCCTTCACGTCCCGCCTGGTCAGCGCCTTCGTCGAGGACGACATCGCGCTGGTCGCCGACCGCGTGTTGCTCGTCGTCGGCTCGAAGATCGAGCACAACAACTACACGGGGGTCGAGCTGCAGCCGAACGCGCGGCTGCTGTTCACGCGCGGCGTGCAGACCGTCTGGGGCTCGGTGGCGCGCGCGGTGCGGACGCCGTCGCGCATCGAGGACGCGCTGCGCTCCCTGACGCCCGCCGGGCCGGTGCCGGGCGTGGCGCTGCCGTTATTCCTCGAGATTGCCGGCAACGCCGACATCGACGTCGAGCAGGCGGTGGCCTTCGAAGCCGGCTACCGGCAGCTGTTTGCCGGCCGCGTGAACGTCGACCTCGCCGTCTTCCACACCGAGCACGACGACCTGGTGTCGTTTGCCCGCGGACCGGCCCGCCTCGACGGGACGCCGCCGGCCCGCATCATCATCAACGCGCCGCACGTGAACGCGGTCAGCGGCTGGAGCCGCGGTCTCGAGATCGCGCCGGCGTGGCAGGTGAACGACGCATGGCGCCTCTCGGGCAGCTACGCGCTGCGACGCTTCAACTTCACCGCCGCGCCCATCTCCGCCGAAGCCAACGCGGTACGCCGCTACGAAGGCTCGTCGCCGCGCCACGTCCTCCGCGCCCAGGCGCAGTGGACCCGCGGCGGCGTCGAGGCCGACGTCGCCTACCGGCACGTGTCGGCGCTCGCCTTCCACGGCATCGACGGCTACCACGCCGCCGACGCGCGGGTCGGCTGGCGCGTCGCGCCCGGCTTCGATCTGTCGGCCGCGCTGCAGAACCTCTTCGACCCGCACCACTCCGAGTTTCCCCAGACGCCAGCCCCGGTCGAGGTCCCGCGCAGCCTGCTGGTGACGATGCGCTGGACGCTGGCACCGGCGCAATGACGCGCGCCCTCGCCGTCCTGCTGCTGTCGGCGCTCGGCGCGGGATCCGCCCTGCCGGCGTTCGCCCAGCCGGGTACGGGGCGCTCGCCTTCTGAATACGAGGTCAAGGCGGCGTACCTGCTCAACTTCATCCGGTTCACGCGGTGGCCGCGCGCCGCGCAAGGGCCATTTGAGATGTGCCTGCTGGGTGCCGACCCCTTCGGCCCCACGCTGAACTCCACCGTGGAGGCGGAGCGGGTCGGCGGGCGGCCGGTCACGGTGCGGCGCCTTTCTGCCCAGGACGATCGCACCAGCTGCCACCTGCTCTACATCAGTCCCAGCGAGGAGCCCCGCCTGCTGGCGACGCTGGCGCGGCTGGACGGCAGCGACGTGCTGACGGTCAGCGACATGCCCGGCTTCGTGCCGCGTAACGGGATGATCCAGCTGGTCACCGAGGGCGGACGCGTGCGGTTCGACGCGAACCTCGATGCGGCGGTGGCGGCGGGGCTGATGTTGAGCTCGGACCTGCTGCGCGTCGCCCGGAACGTGCGGAGGGCGAACCAGCCATGAGTCTTGCCGACTGGTTCCGGCGGCAGCCGCTGCCCCGCACGCTGACGGGGATGACCCTGTTCGTCAGCGGCTTCGCCGTCGTCACCGTCTGCGCCGCGTTCGCGGTCTACGACGCCTTCATGTTCCGCGACGGGCTGGCGCAGACCCTGGCGGTCCAGGCGCGCATCGTGGCCGCCCAGAGCGAGACGCCGCTGCTCTTCAATGACCAGGAGGCCGCCGAGCGGACGCTGCAGTCGCTGGCCGACTCGCCCGAGGTGCTCGGCGCCGAGATCCGGCTGCCCGACGGCACGCCGTTCGTCATCTTCCGGCGCGACAACACGCCGCTGCCGGGCCCGCCGGCGCTGGAGGCGGGGGCCCAGGACGCGCGGGACGTGTCGTTCTCGTCGATCGGCGTCGTCCGGGCGGTGGCGGTCGACGGCATGCCGCTCGGCACCGTGCACCTGCGCGGCACGCTCGAAGGACTCTACGCGCGGTTCTTCCGCTTCGGCATGATCGTCCTGCTCGTGCTGCTGCTGGCGCTCGTCATCACCGTGCCGGTGGCGTTCTACGTCCAGCGCAGCATCTCCGAGCCATTGCTGGCGCTGGCCACCACCGCACAAGCCGTCTCGGAGCATCAGGACTACTCGCTGCGGGCGCCGGTGGGAGGCGCCGGGCCAGAGCTCACCGGGCTCGCCGCCACCTTCAACACCATGCTGGCCACCGTCGAGGAGCGCAACTGGCAATTGAGCGCGTCGCATGCCGAGCTCGACGCGCGGGTGCAGCAGCGCACCGCCGAGCTCCAGGCGAGCAACGACGAGCTGGAGGCCTTCAGCTACTCGGTGTCGCACGATCTGCGCGCGCCGCTGCGGCACGTGACCGGCTTCGCCTCGCTCCTGCAGCGCCAGAGCGCGGCTGCGCTCGACGCGACGGGACAGCGCTACGTGCAGACGATGATCGACTCGGCGGCCCAGATGGGACGGCTGATCGACGACCTGCTCGCCTTCTCGCGCATCGGCCGATCGGCCATGTCGACGAACCGCGTCGAACTGACGCCGCTGGTCGAGGCCGCACGGGCCGAGGTGGCGCGCGACCACCCGCAGCGGGCCATTGCCTGGCACATCGAGCCGCTGCCGGACGTGGCCGGCGATTCGGCGCTGCTGCGGCTGGTCTTCGTCAACCTGCTGTCGAACGCCGTCAAGTACAGCGGGAAGCGCGAACAGGCGTGCGTGTCGGTCGCGACGGTGCCGTCGGACCAGGCCCACGAGGTCGTCGTGGCCGTCCGCGACAACGGCGTCGGCTTCGACATGCAGTACGCGCACAAGCTGTTCGGCGTGTTCCAGCGGCTGCACAGCGCGCAGGAGTTCAGCGGCACCGGCATCGGCCTCGCCAATGTCCGCCGCATCGTCACGCGTCACGGCGGCCGCGTCTGGGCCGAGGCGCGCCCCAACGAAGGCGCCACCTTCTTCGTCGCTCTGCCGCGCTGGACCCCGAGGGACACACGACCATGATTGCCGACCTGAAACGCATCCTGATCGCCGAAGACAACCCGAACGATCTCGAGCTGACGCTGACGGCGCTCAACGAGAACCATGTCGCCAACGAGATCATCACCGTCGGCGACGGCGCCGAGGCGCTCGACTATCTCTATTCGCGCGGCCGCTTCGCCGGCCGGCCGCCCGGTTCGCCCGCCGTGGTGCTGCTCGACATGAAGATGCCGAAGGTCGACGGCATCGAGGTGCTGCGGCAAATCAAGACCGATCCGCAGCTGCGCACCGTGCCGGTCGTCATGCTGACCTCGTCGGCCGAGGAGCCGGACCTGAAGCGCAGCTACGAGCTGGGGGTGAACGCCTACGTCGTCAAGCCGGTCGATTTCACGGAATTCATTTCCGCCGTGAGCCGCCTGGGGATCTTCTGGGGGCTGGTCAACACGTCGCCACCGACACGAGGCTGATGGACCGCCCCCTCCGGCTGCTGCTGGTCGAAGACCTGCCCGCGGATGCCGAGCTGATGCTCGCCGAGCTTCATCGCGGCGGCCTCGATGCCGACGTCGAGCGCGTCGACCGCGAGGACGCGTACCTGGCGGCGCTCAACCGGTCGCTCGACATCGTGCTGTCCGACTTCAACGTGCCGGGCTTCGGCGCGCTGCGCGCGCTGGAGCTGCTGAAGGAGCGCGCGCCCGAGGTCCCGTTCATCGTCGTCTCCGGCAGCATCGGCGAGGAGACCGCCGTCGAACTGCTGCGCAATGGCGCCTCCGACTACCTGCTGAAGGATCGGATGGGCCGGCTGCCCCAGGCCGTGCGCCGGGCAATCGATCAGCGCCGGCTCGAGCGCGAGAAACGGCAGCTCGAGGATCAGTTCCGCCAGGCGCAGAAGATGGAGGCGATCGGCCAGCTCGCCGGCGGCGTCGCCCACGACTTCAACAACCTGCTGACCGTCATCCAGGGCTACGTCGAGCTGCTCGAGGAGCGGCTGGTCGACGACACGCGGTCGTGCACGTTCCTCGGCGAGCTGCGGCACGCGTCGGTGTCGGCCGCGTCGCTGACGCGGCAGCTGCTCGCCTTCAGCCGGCGCCAGATCCTGGAGCCGCGGGTGCTCGACCTCGCCGAGGCCGTCCGCGCGGTGGAACCGATCGTGCGCCGGTTGATCGGCGAGCACATCACAGTGCACGTCCACGCCGACGCGCGGCTGCGCATCCTGGCGGATAGCGGCCAGATCGAGCAGATCATCCTCAACCTCGCCGTGAATGCGCGCGACGCCATGCCGGATGGAGGGCGCCTCGACATCCGCGTCAGCCGCGATTCCAATCGCCGCAAGGCCGTGCTCGAAGTGGCCGACACCGGCGTCGGCATGGACGAGCAGACCCAGTCACGCATCTTCGAGCCGTTCTTCACCACGAAGGGGGTCGGCCGCGGCACCGGCCTCGGCCTGGCGACGGTCTACGGCATCGTCCAGCAGAGCGGCGGCCGGATCGACGTGCAGAGCGCGCCCGGGCGCGGCACCACGTTCGCGCTGCGCTTTCCCGAAGCAGAGGGGGCGGAGGCGCCGTCGCCCCAGCAGTCCGCGCCGGCGACATTGTCCGGTAGCGAGCAGGTGCTCGTCGTCGAAGACGATGCGCTGGTCCGCGAGCTGGTGCGGACCGTGCTGGAGCGCGCCGGCTATGGCGTGACGACGACTGCCACGCCGGGCGAGGCGCACGCCGTGGCGGCGGACCGCGGCGACACGTTCGACCTGCTGATCACCGACGTCGTCCTGCCCGAGATGAACGGCCGGATGCTGGCGGCGCAGCTGCTCGCGCGGCACCCGGATCTCCACGTGTTGTACATGTCGGGATACATCGACACGGTGGCGCTCCCGGGCGGCATCATCGACGGGAAGACGCCGTTCCTGCGCAAGCCGTTCACGCCCGAGACGCTTCTGCGCAAGGTGCGGCAGACGCTCGACTGACGGCCGAAGCCGGTGCGCTTACCGCCTGGCCGTCAAGGCGCGTTGCAGCACCGAGCGCCAGGTGAACATCCGCCCGCCGATCGCCGTCAGCAGCGCAATGACGGCGGCGGCCGTCAGGCCGTGCCAGACGAGAATGACGCTGTTGAACGCATGGGGCCGCAGGACGCAGGCGCCGATGTTCGCGACAGCCACCGCCGCGAGGCCGCCGAGCGCAGCGGTCAGTCCCGGCGTCAGCGGGGCGCCGCGCGTCAGCATCGACCAGAGCGCCGTCCACAGCAACCCGCCGCCGACCGACAGCGACACGACGCAGGGCCAGTCCGTCTGCCCGGCAAGCCCGAGGGTCCCAAGCGAGCGGACGTCGTGCACGGTTCCACCGATGACGGTGACCGCCCAGGCAGCAGCCGCCGCAAGCGGCCAGCCCACGGCGGGCGTTCGCCCTGGCACGACAGAGCGGAACGCCGCAACCGCGGCGGTCAAGGCCAGCAGCGCCGACGTCCCGCGCTGCAGCCAGTACAGCGGTTCGGTGGCAGGCCCGGCGGGGTTTCGCAGGAAGGCCAGCACGGCAAACGCGGCCACGTACAGCGCCGCGCCGGCCAGCCATGCCGTGGCGCGCCGGCCCGGCGCCGGCAACGGCTCGACAGGTCCGGCATCACGCGCGAGGCTCGCAATCAGTTCTCGAGTCTCCATCTCAGTCTCCCGCCCCCAACGCCTTGCGCAGGGCACCGATCGCGCGATGCGTCGCGACCTTGAGCGCGCCGACGCTCGTTCCCGTCAGCTCCGATGCCTCGTGCAGGGACAACTCCTGCAGTTTGAGGAGCTCGATGGCCTGCCGCTGTCCCGGCGGCAGCGCCTGAATTGCCGCGGCGAGCGCCGCCGCGTCGCCCGGCCCCTCGTCACGGCGCTCCGGCATCACCTCGCCGGCGGCCTGCTCGTCGTCGAACGGCTGTTCGCGGCGCCGGCGGCGCGCGTCGCGGCGCGCGGCGTCGCCCAGGCGGTGGCGGACGATGGCCGACACCCACGGGAGGAGCGGGCGCGACGGGTCGTAGGTCGCGCGCGCGGCATGCAGGGACAGGAGCGTGTCCTGCACCAGGTCTTCGATGGCGTCTGCGCCAAACGACCCGCGCCGCGCGCGCACCATCCGGCGCACGATTGGCGTCAGGGCCGTCAGGAGGACCGTGTAGGCCGCGGCGTCCCCTCCCTGTGCGCGCTGCATCAGGCGCCCGAGGGCAATCTCGGCCTCTGCGCGATCCTCCACATCGCCATCGTACTTCGGCTCAGTCGAGCTCGTCGGCGCGTCCCCACTGCCAGCCATCCGCCGGGCGTGCGAGCGAGATGATCAGCATCTGGTGCGCATCGCCGCTTCGCGACGGGTGGCCGACGACCTCGATGTGATCCCCGGGGCGGAGCGTGAAACGGGTGACTCCGGTCCCGGCGAGCGCAGCGGTGTCGCGCCACTCCAGCGACCAACGCCGCAGCACGCCCGAGTCGTCCATGGCTTCGAGATGCACGTAGGTATGCGGATCGCGGAACGACACCTGGAGCACCGTCCCGCGCAGGACCTGCGCCTGCTCGAGACGGTACGTGGCGGCCAGGGAATGATGCGCCGCAACCGGCAGCGCCAGGGTGGTCAGAATGGCTGTGAACAAGGCAGCGATGAATGGCTTCATGCCAGAGACTTCGCTGCGGGCGCCGAAAAGGTTACGGTGACGCCGAAGGCCCCTCGAGCCCGTCCCACGACGCTCGACGGGCTGCGCGGGATCCGCACATCGGGCCGGCTGAAGCCAGCCCCCGCGACGAGAGCCGGATACGACGGTGCATCGGAGAATACGGAGGGATTTCACACGGAGGAACGGAGAAACGGAGGCGCCTGGCTATTGATCTCCGCTACTCCGCTGCTCCGTGTGAAGTCGCTACCCGGCGCGTCAGTGAACCGGCCGCGCCTGGATCTCGGTGAGCATCACTGGCGACGTGGCGTAGTTTTCGAGCTCGACGATGTTGTCGTGCGCGATCACCTTGGTGGCGTACGACATGGTGCCAGAGCCCTTGCCGTCGCCGCCGATCTGCATCTGGATGACCGTGAACGGGTACTCGATCGTGCGCGGGCGATACCACGCCTCCCACGCGCCGATCGGCCGGTCGGTGGCGACGACAATGCGGCGGCCGCCGTCCTCGCCCGGCATCTGGTGCGCGTAGTGGAGGTCGTAGCCGATCGAATCGGGGGCGCGGATGAAGCCCACGGGCTCGGTGTCACGCAGCGCCTCGAGCGCCTGCCGCGGCCCCTCCTCGAGCAGCGTCCTCACCAGCCGCTCGCGCTCGCCGTCGGTCGACCAGCGCTCGACGCGGATGATCACCCGCCCTGCCCCACTGCGCAGGTTGTCGTTGGCAATCGCGATGGCGTTGAACTCTTCCGCCACACCGTGCGTCTGGGTATAGCCGAGGGTGATGAACCCGACGATGCCAAGCACGAACGCCGCGATCCAGGCGTTGTGCCTGGTGCCTCGTGCATTGAGCCTTGAGCATTGTGCCTGGTGCATTGTTGGCTCCTCAGAAAGCCGGCGTCAGGTTGAACTGCCAGGCCCATCCCCTGCCCGGACGGTCGAGCGGGCGCACGTAGTTGATCTCGCCGATAGGTTGGTGCCGAAGTACTGCCCCGAGGTCGGGAGCACAGCGGTCGCGCTGAGCACGGTCACCATGACGACTGAGCGAAACGCTGCACGCATGCGCACCCCTTCTGAAGAACGGGGCTTTTTCGTGCATACCGCATTCCGATTGTGGACAATTTCCGCGTCACGGGAAAAATCACGCGCCGGTTCGACCGGCGGCGGCGGCGATTGCGGAAAAACCGGGGCGATCCCGCGGGCGGTACCGGGGCGCGCGGCTTGCGCTACCCACGGCGCATGGCACGACGCACGATCGTTCTTCATCCAATCCATCCGGAGCGGGTCTGCTGGGGCTGCGACCTCTACTGCCCTGCCGATGCGCTCCGATGCGGCAACGGCACGATCCGCACACCTCACCCGGTCGAGCTGTTCGGCGACAACTGGGACGACCCCGGCTCCCAAGCCACCGATGCGGCGGATGCAGACGTGGATAGGGACGGGGCCGCGCAATGAGCGCCGCCACCTACGCTGAACGACCGCTGCGCGTGTACTGGGAGGTGACGCGCGCGTGCGATCTCGCCTGCCGGCACTGCCGCGCCTCGGCGCAGCCCGACCCGCACCCCGATACGCTGTCGCCGCTGGCCGGGCTCACGCTGATCGCCGCGCTCGCCCGGTTCGGCGCGCCGCTGCCGCACCTGGTCCTCACCGGCGGCGATCCGCTGAAGCGTCCCGACCTCTTCGACCTGATCGACGCGGCGCGATCGGTCGGGTTCCAGGTCTCCCTCGCGCCGAGCGCGACACCGCTCCTCACGGCAGCGGCACTCTGGGAGTTCCGCGACCACGGCGTGAGCGCCATTTCGCTCAGCCTCGACGGCTCCACCGCGGCGCGCCACGACGCCCTGCGCGGCGTGCCCGGCACCTTCGAGCGGACGCTCGCCGCCGCCGGGATTGCCGCCGACTGCGGCCTGCCCTTCCAGATCAATACCCTCGTCTGCGAGGACACCGTCGACGATCTGCCGGCGATTCTCGAACGGGTGCTGGCGATCGGCGCCGCGCGCTGGAGCCTGTTCTTTCTCGTGGAGGTCGGACGGGGGACTGTGTTGCGACCAGTGTCGGCCGAACGAGCGGAGACCGTGCTGGAGTGGATTGCGGCACTGGGTCGGCCACAGGGGCTCGTCGTCACGACGACCGAGGCGCCGCAGCTGCGGCGGCTGGCGCGGCGGCCGGCGATGCACGCCGCCGGCGTTCGCGACGGCAACGGCATCCTGTTCATCTCGCACACCGGCGACATCTGCCCGTCGGGGTTCCTGGAACTGCCCGCCGGCAACGTCCGGACCGACCACGTCGTCGATGTCTACCGGCGATCGCCGCTTTTCACCGCATTGCGGCAGCCGGATCGCTTCGGCGGCCGCTGCGGCCAGTGTGAGTTCAGGATGGAGTGCGGCGGCTCGCGGGCACGGGCGTTGGCGGCGACCGGTGACCCGCTCGCCGCCGACCCGCTGTGCGCCTACGAGCCGGCCGTGCGCTGCCGGTAGCTAGCGCGCGGCGACCTTCCAGATTCGATTGCCCGCATCGTCCGAGACGAGCAGCGAGCCGCCGGGCGTGACCGTGACGCCAACCGGCCGTCCCCACTGCTGGATCGCGCCGCCGTCGGAGCCATCGGATGCGAGGAAGCCGGTGAGGAAGTCTTCGAGCGGCCCCGGCCGCCCGTTCACCATCGGGAAGAATGCCACCTTGTAGCCGGCGGCGACGGATCGATTCCAGGAGCCGTGCAGCGCGACGAAGCCACCATTGCGATAGCGCTCGGGGAAACGGGTGCCGGTGTAGAAGGTGATGCCGAGCGCCGCCGAGTGCGCCGGGATCAGCACGTCGGGGACGATCGCCCGATTGACGAGATCGGCCTGCGCGCCAACATAGCGTGGATCGTAGTGGCGGCCGATGTACGAGTAGGGCCAGCCGTAGAAGCCGCCGTCGCGCACCGACGTCGCGTAGTCGGGCACGAGGTCGTCACCCAGGTTGTCGCGCTCGTTCACCGCGGTCCAGACGATGTCGGTGCCGGGCTGCAGCGCCAGGCCCACCGGGTTGCGGATCCCTGAGGCGTAGACTCGGTAGCCGGTGCCGTCGGGGTTGAACTCGAGGATGGCGGCGCGGCGGCAGTCCTCACCGGCATCGTTATTCGAACCCGAGCCGACGGCGACGTACATCTTCGTCCCGGCGCGGTTGAAGACGATGTTGCGCGTGGAGTGGCCGCCCGTCGGGAAATCAAGCAGCTTCTCCGGCGGCGCAGCCGCTTGCAGGTCGCCGGCGTTGTAGCGGTAGCGCACGAGCGAGCCGGTGTTGCCGACGTAGAGATAGCCGTCGTGGAACGCCAGGCCGAACGGCGCATCGAGCGTGCCGGCGCCGCGGTTGAGGAAGTTGGGCGGCGGCGCGCACGGGGGCGCACCGGCGCCGAGCACGGCCGGGGCGCCGCGGCGGCCGCCGCCGGCGCCCTGCCCGCGCGGCCCGGGTGGCGGTGCCTGCGCGAAGACGCTGCGCTGCTCGAACACGCCGTCCTCGTTCGCGTCGCGCAGGACGGTGATGTTGTTCGCCGCCGGCGAGCTGACGAACAGGTCGCCGTTGGGCGCGTAGACCATCATGCGCGGCGCCGGCAGCTCGGCGTAGCCGGTGACGGTGAACCCGGCCGGGGCGCGCGGCACCATGCCGTCGGGACGGGCAACCGGCCGGCTCGGCTTGGGGGCCGCAACGGAAGGAGCCGGGAGCTGATCGGCGCTCGGCTGCGGCGGCGTGCCGCTGAACTGCGCAAAGAGGACAGTCGACCCGGCGACAGCGGCCAGCGCGGCAAGGACACCACGAGTCATGCGAGCCTCCTGAGGCGATTCTCACACGAGAAACGGAGAAACGGAGATCCAACTTGGTTGTCTTTACGAGACCAACCTGAGAGAACTCCGTTTCTCCGCTCCTCCGTGTGTGCCCGTCTCCGTGCCCTCCGTACCCTCCAACCAACTCACGAAGCGCTTGATTCCCTCCTCAAAGCTCACCTGCGGCGCGTAGGCCAGTTCGCGGCGGGCCTTGTCGATCGACGCCCACGTCTGCGGGACGTCGCCGGGCTGGTCCGGGAGACGCGTGAGGCGGGCGCGGACGCCGAGCGCCGCTTCAAGGGTGTCAATCAACTCCTGCAGCGATACCGTGCGGTCGTTTCCCAGGTTGAACACCGAGAACGGGGCGCCCTGCCACTCCATGGCGGCGCGGATACCGCGCACGGTATCGGCCACGCAGGTGTAGTCGCGGCGCGTGGTGCCATCGCCATAGAAGGGGATCACCTCCCCCGCCAGCATCGCGCGCGCGAACTTGTGGATGGCCAGGTCGGGCCGCTGCCGCGGGCCGTAGACGGTGAAGAAGCGGAGCGCCACGAAGCGGAGGCCATAGAGACGGCTGTAGACGTGGCCGAGCAGCTCGCCGCTGATCTTCGTGCTGGCGTATGGACTGATCGGCTGCAGCCGCGTCTCCTCCTCGTGCCACGGCACGTGCGGGTTGACGCCATAGACGCTGCTGGACGAGGCGAACACGAACTGGGCGATGCCGCGGCGGCGGGCGAACTCGAGCAGGCACTGCGTGCCGGTGACGTTGACGTGCTGGTAGCCGGGCGGATCGGCCAGCGACGGGCGCACGCCGGCTCGCGCGCCAAGATGGACGATCACGTCGTAGTTGTCGCGAAGTTCCGCATCGACTGCCACGGGGTCGGTGAAGTCGATCCGCGCGAGGCAATAGGACGGGTGCCGCCGATGCGGCGCCACGTTGTCCTCCTTGATCGCGGCGGCGTAGAACGGATCGAAGTTGTCGACGACCGTGACGCGCCACCCCTCGGCCAGCAGCGCGTCGACCAGATGGCTGCCGATGAACCCGGCGCCGCCCGTCACGAGCGCGTGCTGGTCGCGCACAGGGCTCAGGCGGCGGCTGTCGCGGTGGCACGGCCGTCCATCGCGATGGGGCGCCCCTCGAAGTGCGCCGGCAGCGGTGCGCCAAGCAGGGTGAGGATGGTCGGCGCGAGGTCGAGCGCATGGTGCTCGGTGAGCCGCGACGCGGGGATTCCGTCGCCGTGCGCCAGCAGGAAGCCGCGGTGCACATGGCTGCCGGCGCGCTTGAACGGCACCGGCCCGATGCGCCCGAACCGGGGGTGGTCGATGACGTCGGTTGGCTCCGCCGTCCACAGGATGATCAGGTCGGCGTCCGGCAGCCGCTCGCCGGGCGCCGACTCCTGCAGCGCCGCGCGCCGCGTCCGCACCACGCGGGCCACGGCCGGCGACCCGGTCCGCGGGTTGCGCAGCGCCTCGAGCTCGGCGGTGATCTCCCCGGTCACCGCGTCGTAGTCGGCGGGATCGACGATGCCCTGCACGTCGCGGCCGGCGACGTTGACGCGGACGTAGCCCTCCGAGAAGCTCGGGAGCGCAAACGCCTTCATCCGCGGCCACGCCGGGTGGTACCACATCGGCGGCTGCGATCCGAGGCGGCAGTCGTCGGGACAGAGCGGCACGGTGTCGGCAATGCCCAGGCGCCGCTCGATGGCGTAGTGAAAGAAGGTCGTCGGCAGCGTGCGCCGCATCCAACGGGTAATCGGGTTGCGGTCGTGCTTCATGCCCCACAGCACCGACCGCCACGATCGGTGTCTCGGCATGCGAACGACCGGAGGCGGCGCCGTGCCCGCCTTCCCCTTCGCCAGACCGAACTGCCCCGGGAACGAGTAGCGATACATCAGCTCCGGCAGCAGCACCATGCTCGGCACGTCGGTGCTGTTGGTCTCCATGCCGTGATCGGAGAACACGATGACGCGGGTCCCGGGCGGCGCGGCGTCGATCAGATCGGCAATGCCGCGATCGACATCCTGGAAGATCCGCAGCAGCGGGCTCGGCCCATCGCTCGTCTGATACAGGGGATGATCGGCGTGCTCCGTGTGCCAGAAGTAGTGCTGCGCCGAGTGCGTTTCGCTGAAGTAGGTCAGGAACAGGTCCCACCGTTCGCGCCCGAGCAGGTCGCGGCAGGCCGAGACGCGCCGCCGGACACCTGTCTCGAGTCCCTCGAACAGGCGCTGCATCGCCGCCGCGTCCCCCATCGACAGCACATCGTCCTTGTGCAGCGTCGGGTGCCCGCCGTGAGTGGAGACGATGTCGTCGAACAGGTCCGGCGGATCCGAGTGGCTCGGGCAGCGCGGCGAATGCGCCCCCCAGCCGAGGACCTGGACGCCGTTCACGCCGGGGATGAGCCGCGTCTGCGGCATGTCGAAGACGGCCACGCGATAGTCGGGCCCGAGGTCATAAAACGGCCTGAACTCGGCGTAGTCGTAGGCGCCGGCCTGCACGGTGTAGTCGTCGGCGTACTTGAACGGCGACCAGTACCCGTGCGTCGCCGGGCCGCAACCGGTCAGGAAGGTCGTGTTGCAGCTCTCGGCGCGGCCGTAGTCGAAGGTCGTGAGGCGGCCGTATGCGCCTTCTGCCCGCAGGCGGGCCAGGGTCGGCAGATGCCCGGCATCAATCCACCGCTCCACCAGGACGGGATCGGCGGCATCGAGCCCGAGGACCAGCACCGGCGCCCGGCTCATGCCCGCGCCTCCAACGTGCGGACGCCGCCCGACTTCCTGCCGTCGCGCCGGCGCGCCGCAATCCGCTCCCGCGCATAGGACACCAGGAAGCGCACGCGGTTCTCGTGATAGAACGCTCGTGCCTCGTCACGACGCATCAACGCCCGCACGCCGGACAGCGCGTGCTCGAGCGCCTGCCGGTAGATGAACCCCGGACAGCCGAGCAGCTCACGCCCCGTCGTCGATTCCACGATGCGCCCCTCGTGATCGATCAGGTCGAGCAGCCGCATGCGCGACGCGTAGCGGCCCGATCGCGTGTACCAGAACCGGAAGTACTGTTTTGTCAGCCGCTCCGCCGGGACGTCCACCCAGACCACCATGTCGGGCACATACACGCCGCGCCCGCCGGCGCGCCACAGGCGCAGCTGGATCTCGCGGTCCTGCGAGCGGATGAAGGCCGGGTCGAACGGCCCGATGCGCTCGAACACCCGGCGCCGGAAGGCGAAGCTGGCGCCAATCAGGCACGGGGCGGCGTTCGAGGCGTCGACGATGACGGGCGCATCGCCCTTCTCCTGCAAGGCGAGCGGCGCCCACTGCAGCCGGCTGAACCAGCGCGGCAGCGGCCCCGGCCAGCGCGGCAGCACCTTGCCGCCGATCATGTCCGCGTCCGGATGGCGCGCGAACGCCCGCGCGATCGCCTCGACCCAGTCCGCCATCACGTACACGTCATCGTCCGTGAAGGCGATGTAGCGCCCGCGCGCCGCCGCAATGCCGGCGTTGCGCGCATAGGGCAGCCCCTGTTGCGGCTCGAAGACATAGCGCAGCCGCGAGGCCCCCGCGGCGATGCGCGACTCGACCCACGCGCGCGTCCCATCGGTGGAGTTGTTGTCGACGACGATCACCTCGTAGGGGATGCGGGTCTCCTGGGCGAGGCACGCGTCGACGGCAATCGGCAGCTGGTCGCAGCGGTTGCTGGTGCTGATGACGATCGAGACGATGCAGGCATCTTCCATGGGTCAGACCTCCGCCCGGGAACGAATCGGCGTGATCGCGGGCGCCGACGGCGCTGCCGGCGCCGCGCGCCGCGACTCGACGGCATAGCCGGCGAGATAGGCCAGGCGCAGCAGCGGCAACAGCCGCGCCGGGGCGCGGCCCGCCGTCGCGCGCGCCAACGCGAGCAGCGCCCGCGCGCCCTCGCTGTAGACGAAGCGAGGAATGCCGTGGCGGGAGGCGGTCTGCCATCGCGCGTGCGCCACGCCCTTCCAGTACCACCAGCGCGTGAAGTAGCGCCGGCGCAGGCGCTCGGGCGGCACCTGGTGATAAACGACCATGCCCGGCACGTAGACGCCGCGCGCCCCGGCGGCGCGGCTGCGCGCGAAGAACTCCGCCTGCTCCTGGCCGAGCAGCGAGCGGCCACGGCGTCCGAGGTCCTCGCGGAAGCCGCCAATCTGCGCCGCCAGCGCCGCGCGAATGGCCATGTTGCCGCCACCGGGAATGCGATGGCGCTCCTCGAACACGAATGGATCGGGCCCGTAGTCGAACAGGCCGAGCGGTGCGCGCATTTCCGCGTGCGCGAGATCGAGCCACGCCGGCCGCGCGCCACCGAGCAGCGGGACGACGGGACCGCCGCTGTAGTGCACGGCGGGATCTTCGAGCAGCGGGCGGCACCCGGCGTCGATCCAGCCCGGATCGAAGTGCTGGTCGTCGTCGCCAAACAGGATGATGCGGCCCGAGACGATCCGCAGACCTGTGTTGAGGGCAAAGCTCTTTCCCAGGCGCGGCTCCCGGACGTAGCGCACCGGCACCGGGAAGGTCCGGGCGGCTGAGGCGATGACATCCGCGGTGTCGTCGGTGGAGGCGTTGTCGACCACGACGAGTTCCCAGGGACGCGCGCTCACCGACGCCCGCAGCGTCTCGATGGCCTCGGCGAGCATGCGCGCGCGGTCTCGGGTACAGATGAGCACGGACGCGACGGGAGCAACGGAGCTCAAGCGGACCGCACCTGTGCAAAACGCTCTCCGCAGCCGAGGTCGCCGAACACGCGGGAATTCCTGTGAGGACATTCCCGCCTGGGAAGCTGATTTCCTATTTCTTCGGCGCCGCTACCCCGGGTGTGACCGGCTGCGTCGTGCGCGACGGCGTCTGCGGCGAGTCGCCGGCCCGCTTCACGCTGCCGGCGTCGATCTGGCGCCCGGCCTCATCGATGACCTGGAAGAACAGCTCATCGCCGACGACCTCGACCAGCATGAAGGCGTAGCCCCGGTCCCATCCCTTGGCGGTGAGCGCACTCGGCTCCAGGTCGCCGCGCCGCAGCTTCGCCGAGTTGCCGATCGTGAAGTAGGCGACCCCTTTCTGCGGCTTCACACGCTCGTAGAAGTGCTCGTGCCCGGCGAACACGACGTTGACGCCGTGCTTCAGGAAGATCGGCTCCAGCTTCTCGCGCTGCAGGTCGGCCGATCCGTGGGTCTCGCCGGATGAGTACAGCGGGTGATGGAAGAACGCGATCTTCCAGTCGGATCCGCTGGCCATCAGCGCCTCTTCCAGCCACTTCACCTGCGCCTCGTCGACGTAGTTGGTGTCGAGGGCGAAGAAGCGCACGCCGTCCTTCGGCTTGAACGAGTAATAGCGCTCGCCGTTCATGTTGAACGGCTTGTACAGCCGCTGGTTCGGGTCGTCGTGGTTGCCGAGCGAGGCGTAGAACTTCACGCCGGCGCCGAGCAGCGCGGCGTACGGCTCCTCGAAGTTGCGGCGGAAGTTGCGCGCGTTGTCGGTGCCGTAGATGTTGTCGCCGGTCATGATGACGAACTCGTACGGAAATTTCGTGCGCCAGGCCGTGAGCTGATCGGCGACCCGCTGCTGCTTGGAGTCGCCGGTCCCGGTGTCGCCGATGACGGCAAACTTCACCGAGTCGGCCTCGAGCGGCAGCCGCAGCGGCTGCTCGGGCGCGGCCGCTGCGGACCGTGCCTGGGCGGCGGGCTGGAGGTCAAGACTCGCTGCCGCGCAGCCGGCCCACGCGGGGGCGGCGACGAGCAGCGCGGCAGTCAGCAGGCGTCGCATGTCTCCTCCCTATCGGATGGCGTGTGGCACGTAGTCGACGATCAGGTTGGCGTCGACGTCGATCAGCACCAGGTGCCGGCCGACGACGCGGTATTGCAGCGCCTCCGGCAGCGTCGGCAGGTTGGCCAGCAGGTTCGACGGCGTCGTCGCCTTGGTGTCGGCGACGTACGGTGCGTTGACTTTCATCGGCACCGAGCCTGGCGCCGGGGCATCGTCCTTGAGCACCGCTCGCGCATCGCGTCCGTCCTCACCCCTCAGCTCGGGGTACATCAAGGCGCGGAAGCGCGCGCGGATCTGCGGCGTGAAGATGTCGCCCGCCTTCGCCCCGGGGCGCAGCTTCCGGATGTTCGCGGCGAGCGTCTCCTGCGCCGCCTTGATCTCCGCGGCGTTCTCGGACTCTTTCAGCTTCGGACCGTCACCCCGGGCCTTATTCCGGATCTGCATGTAGGCGTCGATGCGATCGGTGAAGTCCTTGAGGGTCGCGGCGTCCTCGTTGACGGCCTCTTTCCTGACGGCGTCCTTCTGGACAGCATCCTTCTTGACGGGCGGCTGCTGCGCACCTGCAGGCGAACAGGCGAGCACAAGCGCAGCAGCCGCGGCAGCACACAGCCGGCGGGGCATGGGCCTCCTCCTTGAGAGAAGGAGGTTCACGATTCGTACCCTCAGCCGCGATGGCCCGGCGTTTCGTCGGCGATGTCGCCGATATCGTCGGGGTCCGGCACGTCGGGGCGGCCGAGGTCGCGCGGCTCGTCCTTACGCTCGCCACGCTCTCTCGAGCTGTCGGTCTGCGAGGGCGTACGGAAGTCCTCTTTATCGGGATTCGGCATGCCTCGCCGGAGGCAAATGGAGTGCCGAGGGCTTAGCGTGCGACGAAGAAGTCGCGCGTGGCGACGGCCGCGCCGTCCACGAGGATCTCGACCTTGTAGGAGCCGACCGGCGCCGCGCCCGCGAACTGGATATGGAACTCGGTGGCACCCGGTTCGCGGTAGGAGACCTCTTTCGACTCTTCGCTGATCGGGCGGCCGTTGAACGTCCAGCGCGCGGTGATGGTGCTGGTGCCCGGGCCATCGGTCAACGCGGACACGTAGATCGTGTCCTCCGGCTTGAAACGGTTGGTGAAGCTGCCGACGCTGCCGTCGGAGTTGATGGTCCGGCCAAGCTGCACGTTCGACACGGTCAGCGGGTTACTCGGGGCGCAGGCGGGCAGCAGCGCGATCAGGGCGACGACGAACGCGAAACGCATCATCCCGAACTATAGCCCATCGACACGTCGCGTCACGCCAGCGCCTGCGCGATGGCGTCGCGAAACACATGTGCCGGCTGCGCCCCCGAGAACGCCACCTTCCCGCCAAAGATGAAGAACGGCACCCCGCTGACGCCGGCCCTGGCCGCCTCCGACGCCTCGGCCATCGTCGCCTGCTGCTCCGCGGGATCGTCCAGCAGCCGCCGCGCCTCGTCCGCTTCAAACCCGTGTGCCGCGGCGAGCGTCACCAGGACGTCAGGCTGGCCCACGTCTTCGCCCTCGAGGAAGTAGGCGGCATAGAGCGCCTCGGCGAGGGCGGCCTGGGTCCCGCGCGCCGCCGCGTGGCGGATCAGCGTGTGCGCCGGAATGGTGTTGGGTGTCCGCGTGATGCGCGAGAAGTCGAGCGGAATGCCGACATCGCGCGCGGCAGCCGTCACGTGCCGGAAGATCACCTCGGGGTCGCGGCCGTACTTCTTTCGCAACCGCTCGCGCAGGTCGGTCCCTTCGGGCGGCACGCCCGGATCGAGCAGATACGGCTTGTACGCGATCCGCGCCTCCACGTCGTCCATGGCGTCGAGCACCTGGTGCAGCCGGCGGCTGCCGACGAAACACCACGGGCAGATCACGTCGGAGACGATGATGACGTCGAGTGTCATCGCGTCGGGGACTCGCCGCTGAGCCTGTCGACCGCATCGACGATTCCGGCGGTGACCTCGTCCACGAAACGGGCGCCGTCGACACGACAGAACGTGGGTCGATCCTGGTAGAAGGCGACGAGCGGCGCCGTCTGCCGGCGGTAGACCTCGAGGCGGTTCCGGACCACCGATTCGCGGTCGTCCGCGCGCGGCATCAGGCGTCCGCCACAATTGTGGCAGCGCGCCTCATCCGAATCGTCCTGGGCGTTGACGCCGCACTCGCTGCAGACCAGGCGCGAGGCCAGCCGGTGCAGCACGTCTTCCTCGCTCAGCACGATCTCGATGATGACGAGCGGCCGCCCGCCGATGAAGTCGTCCAGCGCCTCGGCCTGGGGCACCGTACGCGGATAGCCGTCGAGCAGGAACCCGCTGGCCGCGTCCGGCTGCGCCAGCCGCTCGAACACGAGCCGGGTGATCGTGTCGTCATCGATGAGGCCGCCGGCCTCGATGATGGCTTTCACCTCGAGGCCGAGCGGCGTGGCCGCCTTGACCGCGTCGCGAAGCATGGCGCCCGTTGAAATGTGGGGAATCGACCAGAGGCGGGCCAACCGCGTGGCCTGGGTCCCTTTGCCGGCCCCGGGCGGGCCGAGCATGACGAGATTCACCGCAACAGTTTACCTGCGGCGCAGCTGCGGGTCCTCCTCCTTCATCCGCTCGCGCCCGGCCCGCTCGGCGTCTTCGAGCTCGCGCGCCTCGTCGGCCGATTCCGGCGCCGCGTTCTCGGCGGCTTCGTCGACGCGACCCGATTCGACGAACGCCTCGGTCTTCTCGCGGTAGCGCTGCGACGCCTTGTAGTTGCCCTCGCCGAACTCCCCCTTGTTGCTGACGCCGTTCTTCGTCGTGTCGTCCATGAGCTTGCCTCCTCCCGACCAGAGGAGCAAAGTAAGGTCCACGAGAGGTGCGATATGGCCGACTCAGCCAAGTGCGCTCACCCGTCCTGCAACTGCACCGTGCCTGCTCACGGGCCTCACGGGAAATACTGCAGCGATCACTGCAAAGCCGCCGGCGACAAGGTCGAACTGCGGTGCGACTGCCAGCATGCGGCGTGTCGCTAGGGGGTAGTTGGTCGGTGGTCGGTCGTCGGGATTCGAGCTACTATCGACCACCGACCATCGACCACCTATGAAGGCGCTTATCGTACTCGCACTCGCGGCCCTGCTTGCATGGCCGCTCCAGGCACAACAGGCGCCAACGCAGGCGCCGCCCCTCGGCCTGGACATTCACTACGTACCCACGCCGGAAGCGGTCGTGGATGCCATGCTGACGCTGGCACAGGTGACCAGCGCCGACGTCGTTTATGACCTCGGCTCGGGGGACGGGCGGATTCCCATCGAGGCGGCGCGCAAGTACGGCGCGCGCGGGGTCGGCGTCGAACTCGACCCCGCCCTGGTGCAGCGGGCGCGTGAAAACGCGCAGGCGGCCGGCGTGGCGGACAAGGTCACGTTCGTGCAGGCCGACCTGTTCCGCACCGACCTGTCAGAGGCGACGGTGGTGACGCTCTTCCTGTCGCCATCGGTCAACCTGCGGCTGCGCAGCAAGCTGCAACGTGAGCTGAAGCCTGGCGCCCGCGTCGTGTCGAACCGGTTCCCGATTGCCGACTGGGTCCCCGACCAGGAGCTGACCGTGGAAGGCACGCCGGTCAAGTTCTGGCTGGTGCGGTAACGACGCCGCGGCATTCGCCGAAGCCGATGGTGCGGGCGCCGGGAGCGCTGCACCGCCCGCGAAAGACCACTTCATCGCCATCCTCGAGAAACGCGCGGGTCGTCCCATCGTCCAGGGCGATCGGCTGGCGGCCGCCGCCCGTCAGTTCCAGCAGGCAGCCGAGCGACTCCGGCGTCGGGCCTGATAACGTGCCGCTTCCCAGCAGATCGCCCGCGCGCAGGTTGCAGCCGTTGGACGTCTGGTGCGCCACCAGCTGCGCTACCGACCAGTACTGGCCCGCAGCCGAGACGGCCGCCACACGGGTGCCGTTGATGATGATGTCGATGGCGATGCGCACCGCGCCGGCCTCGCGATCGCGCGCCGACGAGAGGTACTCGGCCAGCGGCGGATCGACGTTGGTGCGCGGCGGCGCCGCCGCGCGGAACGGCTCGAGCGCCTCGGCGGTGATTATCCAGGGCGAAATCGTCGTCGCGAAGCTCTTGCCCAGGAAGGGGCCGAGCGGATCGGATTCCCATGCCTGGATGTCGCGCGCCGACCAGTCGTTGAGCAGGCAGACGCCGAACAGGTGATCCCACGCGCGATCGATGGCCACCGGCTCGCCGAGCGCGCTGTCGCGGCCGACGATCCACCCGAGCTCCGCCTCGAAGTCGAGCCGGCGCGTCGGGGCGAAGACCGGCAAGCCTTCGCGCCGCCGCTGCTGACCGTGCGGCCGGCGAATCGGCGTGCCGCTGACGACCACTGACGAGGCACGGCCGTGATAGGCCAGCGGCATGTGCCGGTAGTTCGGAAAGAGCGGCGCCCCAGGGCGCATGAGCGCCGCGGCGTTGGTGGCGTGGTGGATGGAGGCGAAGAAGTCGGTGAAGTCGCCGATCTGGCACGGCAGCAGGAGGTCCGCGTCTCGCATCGGCACGAGCGCGTCGCGCAGCCGCGCCTGGATCGCCGGGGGCGCGCCGGCCTGCAGCGCCTCGAACAGCGAGCGCCGGAGCGCCGACTGCTCCGCGCGCGAGCGCCGCATGACCTCCTTCAGCGACCGCGCCATCTCCCCAACCGCGTCGAGCGGGAGAATGGCATCCCCAATCGCCACGCCCAGCCGCCCCGCTCCCCCATCGCCCCGCCGGCAGAAGCGGCCGAACGGGAGGTTCTGGATCGGAAAGTCGGTGTCCGGCTCGTTGGCGGCAGCGAGCCAGCTCGTTGCGGCAGGGTCGTGGGTCAGATTCATGTGGTTGGATGTGGTGGAGATGACGGAGGCCGCAGCCTAACCACAGAGTCACAGAGACACGGAGGGCGCGCAGAGGGCGGCCGCTGCAGGCCGTTCGACGCCGGGCTGCGAAGCAGCCCGACACAGGCGTAGCGTGAGCTTCGCGTCCTCCCATGGTACATTCACGCCGCATGGCTGTCGTCGCCGTCCTCGCCACCGTCTCCGATCGCCCGGGCATGCTCTTCGGGCTGACCCGCGTGCTTGCCGATCACCAGGCGAACATCAGCTACGTCGACATGCACAGCGCCGGGCCGCAGGCGGAGGTCTACCTGGAGTTCTCGGCCGACGGCGATGCGGCGAAGGTGCTGGCGGACCTGCGCGCGCTCGAAGGGGTCATCCGTGTCGAGGAGACGCCGTCGTTCGCCAAGATCTACGGCAAGCGCATCATCATCATCGGCGGCGGCGCGCAGGTGGGCCAGGTGGCCCTCGGCGCCATCTCCGAGGCGGACCGCCACAACATCCGCGGCGAGCGCATCTCGGTCGACACTATCCCGCTGGTTGGCGAGCAGGAGCTGGCCGCGGCGGTGCGCGCGGTCATGCGGCTGCCGCGCGTCAAGCTGCTGGTCCTGGCCGGCTCGCTGATGGGCGGCGGCATCTCCCGCGCCGTCGAGGACGTGCGGAGCAACGGCGTCTACGTGATCTCGCTGAACATGGCGGGCAGCGTGCCGGATGTCGCCGACCTGGTGGTCTCGGATCCGATTCAGGCGGGGGTCATGGCTGTGATGGCCATCGCCGACACGGCGCGCTTCGACCTGGTCCGCCAGCAGGGGCGCCGGTACTAGGCACCCCGTAAAGGGGTGCCCTACTAACCCGTAGAAAGGGGTGCCCTACTAAGCAGCCGCCAGCTTGGCGACGTAATCCCGCTCAGCCTTGTCGAACCACGGCGGTGAACCGGCGGCGGCATTCTCGCGCAGGTGCTGCGCGTGCGAGGAGGCCGGGATCGCGACGTGGCAGCGCGAGTCGCTGAGAATCCACTTGAGCAGCGCCTGCGGCCAGGTCTTCACCCCGAACGGCGCCAGCGGCGCCAGCGCCCGCGGCGGAACGCGCTTCAGCAGCGCCCCCTCGGCAAACGGCCGCATGATGACAACGCCGAGGTTGAGCTCCGCCGCGGCCGGCAGAATTTCCTGCTCGATGTCCCGTTCGTGCGGGTTGTAGGGCACCTGGATCGCGTCAACCCGCGGATCCGCCATCGCGCGCAGCATCTCCTCGAAAGCATGCGGGCTATAGTGCGTCAGCCCGATGGCGCGCGTGAGGCCGCGCTCCTTCATCCGATCGAGCCGATCGAGACGGCGCGGCCAGGCCAGCAGGTTGTGCACCTGGAACAGGTCGACGCGGTTGCCGAAGCAGGCCAGCGAGTGTTCGATCTGCTGCTCGGCCTCCTGGTCGTTCGACGTCCAGACCTTCGTCGCGATGAACGCGCGATCGCGGCGGCCGCGAAGCGTGGCCCCAAGCACCGCTTCGGCCAATCCGTACATCGGGGAGGAATCGAAGAACGTGACACCGCTGTCGATCGCGGCCGTCGTCACCTCGTGCCGCTGCCCGGCCGCCTCTCCCCGCACGTCGAACGTCTGCCAGGTCCCCATGCCGATCGCCGGCACCTGCAGGCCGCTCTTGCCGAATCGCCGCTGCTCCACAACCTGACAATGTCCTCCGCGGGGCGAAGTAGAATCAAGCACAATGCGCATCCTTGCCGTCTCCGGAAGCCTGCGATCGAGCTCGTTCAATACAAATCTGTTACGCGCCGCACAGAACCTGTCGCCGGCTGGCGTGACGATTGACATTTTTGAAATCGGCTCGCTGCCGCCTTACAACGACGACGTGCGGGTGGCGGGGTATCCGCCGGACGTCGCGCAGTGGCGCGCGGCGATCGCCGGCGCCGACGCGCTGCTCTTCGCGACCCCCGAGTACAACTACTCGGTGCCCGGCGTGCTGAAGAACGCCATCGACTGGGCGTCGCGTCCGCCCGACATGCCGCTGGCCGGGAAGCCGGCCGCGATCATGGGCGCCAGCGGCGGCCTCGGCGGCACCATCCGCGCCCAGCACCACCTGCGGCAGATCTTCGTCTTCGTCGACGTCCTCGCGCTCAACAAGCCGGAGGTCGTCGTCCGGGAGGCCGCCAGGAAATTCGACGCCGACGGCAACCTCACCGACGAGGACACCCGCCAGCACGTGGCCAAGCTGGTGGAAGCGCTGGTGGCGTGGACCAGGCGTCTCGCGACTTAAACCTCGATCTGCGTCAACAGCGGCAAGTGATCGGACGCTCTTCGTGCTTCGGGGGTGTCGACGACGCAGCACTCCTGCACGGCGCCGGCGTACTGCTCCGGCACGAACAGATAGTCCAGCCGGATGTGCGGGTCCCAGGTCGGGAACGTGCTGCCGACCAGGTCGGGATGCCGCAGCCGGAACGCATCCACGTACCCTGACCCGAGGACGGTGGCGATCGTCCGCCAGCGGATGCGGCCGCCGCTCAGCCACACCATCGCGCGCAGCCGCGCCGGCAGCCTGCGGATGTCGAGCAGTTCGCCAGGCGCCAGCGTGTTGAAGTCACCGGCCAGCGCGTGCGGCCCCGGCTGGTGTCGGCGCACCGCCGCCAGCAGCGCCTGCAGCTCGTAGACGCGGCGATGCTCGGTCCACGCCGCATGGACCGCGCTGAGGTGCACGCCGAACACGCGCCACGACGCGCCGGCCGGCACGATCTCCATGAACGCGTGGCGCGACACCCGCGGCTTGTGCCACGAGACGTGCGCCACCGGCTGCCGGCTGACGAAGCCGAGCGACTCGCGGGGCCGCGTGCCCCACTGCGCCATGCCGGTTTCCTCCGCGAGCCGCTCGACGACGGCCGGATCGGTCGCCTCCTGGAGGATCACGAGGTCGGGCGCGGCCGCGGCCACGACCTGCGCCAGCAGCGGCTCCCGTCCGCGCCCGCCGTAGCGGATGTTGTACGAGAGCAGCCGCAGCGTCACGACCCCTCGGTCCCGCGCGGAATCAGCGTGAGGTACGGCTGGTCCAGCAGGTCGCCGCGCAACTTGATGACGATGTCGCGCGAGGCCTGCACATTGACCGGGCGGCTGGCGAGCACGGTGAGCGCCTCGCGCAGCGGCGTCAGCGGCGGCGCGACGTCGGGATCGTCCTCGGAGATCGGTCGCGAGTGGACACCCGGGACGAAGCAGCCGGTCGCCTTGAACAGTGCGACCGCGGCCTCGCCGACCAGCGTGACGTCGAGGTCGCTGGTGCCGGGGCCGTCGGCGTCGAACGGCGCGCCGTCGCTCCAGCGGCGACCGGTCACGGCGCTGCCGCGGAGGATGACGGCGGTGCCGTCGGGGATCTCCTGCCGGAGGACCTGGAGGAACTCCTCCAAGCGCCGTTCATCCCCCCCGAATGCCAGTTCAACGACGTTCCGGCGCTTCTCGGCCTCGCTCAGTCCCCCCTGTACATCCATTTTTGGTAAGCTCGACTTAATGCCGTTCATCATCACCGACCCGTGCATCGATACGAAGGACACCGCCTGCGTGGACGTGTGCCCGGTCGACTGCATTCACCCCCGCAAGGACGAACCCGAATTCGAGCAGACGCGGATGCTCTACATCCACCCGGATGAGTGCATCGACTGCGGCGCCTGCGTTCCAGCGTGCCCGGTGGCGGCGATTTACGACAGCCCCGAGGCGACACCGGACAGCCAGAAAACGCTGATCGAGGCCAACGCGATCTTCCGCGCCGGCGACGATGCGTCGCGCGACAAGGCGGAGTCGATCGTCGCCGCGCATGCGACCACCCATGCCGACCTCATGGCCATCCCGGCCGCCGAGCGCGCCGCCGCGCATAGCAAGTAGAAGGCTCAATGCTCAAGGCTCAATGCTCAAGGCTTAATGCCATTGAGCATTGGGCATTGAGCCTTGGGCATTGAAGTTGCTCTTCCCCTCCTCATGGCATTGACTCGGCAGGCCGTGAGATACGGGCAGCGCCGGGTGTTCCGCAAGCTGTCGCGATCGATCCCCTGGATCGGCGGCGCGCTGGCGGTCCTGGCGCTCGGCTCCGCCATTCGCCGCAAGGGCGTGGTCGGCGGATCGCTCGACACCGCCATCACCGCCATCCCGTTCGTCGGCGGCGCCAAGTCGCTGGCCGAACTGGCCATGGGGCGCGACATCATCCGCGACCGCGTACGCGCCTGACATCGCCGACAAGAATCGTCCACGCCATCCACAAGGCGCCGGCGGCGGCGGCGAGGAACAGCAGCATCGCCAGTCCCGGGTAGCCGAGGATCGTGAACGGCGTCTCGACGCGCATCAGCATGGCCGCGCCGACGATCAGCGCGGCGAGCACCAGGCCGAGCGCAATCCGGTTCGCCACCTTCTGCAGCCCGTCCAGAATCGATCCCTGATCGATCACCTCCACCTTCAGCCGCAGCTCGCTGCCGGCCAGCGCATCGAGAATGCGGTTCACCCGGCCGGGCAGCCGCCCGGCGAACTCACGCACCTCGAGCGCCGACGTGAACAGGCTGGCCGGCGACGCACTCTTCAGCATGCGCCGCCTCATCAACGACGAGGCGTTGCGCCGGAGCGAGGCGTTGACGTCGAAGTCGGCGTCGAGGACGCGGCCGATCTCGTCGAGGTTAAGCAACGCCTTGCCGAGCAGCGCCAGTTCCGGCGGCATGCGCACGCCATGCTGCGTGCCGCTGCGCGACAGCTCGAGCAGCGTCGCCATCCCATCGATCGACTCGAGATCCGCCAGCACGCGCTCGCGCACACCCGGCCGCTGCACCTTCACCGCGACCGCGCGGCCGCCACGCAGCGTCGCCCGGTGCACCTGTCCGAGCGAGGCGGCGGCCGTGGGCGTGGGTTCGAACGTGTCGAACGCCTTCGACAGCCGCACGCCCAGCTCCTCCTGGACGATGCGCTCGACCTCGGCGAAGGGGAACGGCTCGAGGTCGTCCTGCAGCCTCGAGAGCGCCTCGATGTACGGCGGCGGCAGCAGGTCGCCGCGCGTCGAGAGGAGCTGTCCGAGCTTGATGAAGGTCGGCCCGAGGGACTCGAGGTCGCGGGCGAAGGCTTCGGGGTTACTGGATTGGGCGAAGTCGGCGCGGCCGTACTTGGCGGCGAACCAGGCGACATCACGATACCGGCTGAGCCGGGCGACGCTGCCACTCACGTCGTCTGTTTCAGCAAACGGCGCGCCCGGCTAGTCAGCGCGCAGGCGGTGTTCGATGGCGGTGATGAGCAAATCCGGAGAGCACGGCTTCCGCAAAACGGCAGATGCCTGCGCCACCGCACGGCTGGGGTCGCCGCCGGTCACGACGATTACGGGCGGGCTGGCAGGGTTATCCGAGGCCGCAATCTCCTCGAGGACAGCCTCGCCGCGGATCGTCGGGAGCCGGAGGTCGAGCACGACCAGGTCAGGCCGATCGGCATCGAGCGCCTGCAGCGCCGTCAGCCCGTCGCGCGCCGTGTGCACCTCGAAGCCGGCAAACCGCAGCGCGGCGCGATACATGTTCGCGAGCTCGACGTCGTCTTCGACGACCAGTATCCGATGCCGTTTCATCACGCCCTGCGTGTCTTGCCTCCAACTATCGTTCCACCCCGATTTTGGTGAACTCATGCGTGCAATAGCTGGGCTATCGATTCGCGTCTCCGACCCGCATCACGTTTGATAACCTCGCGTAGATGGAAGACAAGCGCCAGGCGGATGCCTCGGATCGCCGCGCATCGCGGCGCGGCGGCCGCCGTACGATCGATCAGCCAAAGCCGTGGTACATGCGGCGGCGCCTCTGGCTGGCTGTCGCGTCGGTCGCGTTCGTCGGCTGGAAGCGCCTCACGCACGTCGCCAAGCCTGGCGGGGATCGGGCCAAGGCAGCGTAGGCCATGGCCAGGGGCTGGGAGAGCAAGGCGGTCGAATCACAGCAGGATGCGGCGACCGATCGCATCAAGACCGCCGGCGCGCCGGTGTCACGCGACGACGCCAATCGCCGCTCGACCCGCACCACGCTGCAGCTCGCGCGCGCCCGCGCTCAGGCGGATCTGCAGCGGGCCACCATCGCCGCGCATCGCACGATGCTCGAGCAGGCGATCGCCGAACTCGAGCGACAGTTGAAGGCGCTCGAATAGGTCCGAGGGTGCGAAGGTCCGAGGGTTAGACCTGCATCAGCACCGCGCGGGCAGGGCGAGCCGTAGCCTTGGCGATGGCGTCCGCATAGAACTGCACCTGCCTCGCGTAGCGGTCCAGGGCCTCCCCTTCGGCCCGGTCGGTCTTGAAGTCGATGACCACGTACCCATCCCCCGAGTCGAACGCAAAGTCGACCACCCCTTCGATGACGACGCCGTCAACCGTGGCGGTGACGGGCATCTCGCGCAGGCAGCGGCCGGCGTGTTCGGCCGCGCGTGCGGCCGCGAACAGCGGGTGCGCGAGGGCGGTTGCGACCAACGTGGCCGCCGACGCGACCTCGTCGGACGTGGCGCCGACGATCCGCCCCTGAGTGGCCACGATCGTGTCGATCGCGGCCGCATCCGCATCGAGCGGCACGGTGGAGAGCGCGGCGTGCACCAGCGTGCCATAGCGCCGTCCCGCAGGGCGGCCCGGCGCCGCATCGAGCACGATGATCTCAACCGCCGGCGGCGGCGCGTCGTGGGTGTCAGCGGCCCACTCGGTGGTCGTCCGCACGCTGAGTGAGGGCGACCGCCCCGCGGCCACAGCCCCCGTTCGCGCGTTACGCCATTCGACGTAACGCGCTTCCCCCGCGGCGACGACTTCGGGCGCAACGTCGCGCGAGATGAGTTCCTGCCGGCGCAGGCCGAACGGCGGCTCCGCGCCAAGCGACAACGCGGCCGGGTCCCACCAGGCAATCTCGAAGGCTTCGTCTGGATTGCCGGGTTGGACGCGATGCAGCCCCGGCGCAACGGTGGCTGACGAGGCGACCTCGTTGTCGGGGCGCTGCAGCACCGAATCCTTCCGGAACGGAGGCGCGCCCGGCACGGGCTCCGGCGTCCGCCGCTGGGCAACGGGCGGATAGACGGCAGCGTCGAGCGGCGAGGTCCATCCGCCCTCGAACGGCTCGTCGCCGACTGCCGGCACCACCAGCAGGTCCCGCGCGCGTGTCGCGGCCACATAGGCGACGCGGATGCCCTCCTGCTGCTCCCGCGCCTGCTCGAGCGGCTGCTGCAGCAACAGCTCGCGCGGCGACCAGCCGCCGATCCGCAGCGCGCAGAGCCCGCGTGCGGGATCGAGGTGGCGCGACGCTTCGTTCGGCGCCAGCTTGGCCGTCATGTCGGCGAGGATCACCACCGGGAACTCGAGCCCCTTGGCCTTGTGCACGGTCATCAGCCGCACGCCGTCGCTCCCCTCCTCGACGATCGGGGCCTCTGCGGCCTGTCCCGTCGACGCCGCATCGCGCAACTCCTCGACGAAGCCGCGGAAGGAGATACCGCCTGACAGCTCGTACTGGCGCGCCAGCTCCGCGACGTGCAGCGTGTTGGCCAGCACCTGTTCGCCGGCACGGCGCAGCGCGAACCCCACGTAAGCGCGGGTCGCCTCCAGCAGCCGCGCGATGGTGTCGGCCACCGGCCGGTGGTTCCGGGCCCGATGCAGCTCGGCGAGCAACCGCAGCGCGTCGGCGACCGGCTCGAGGTGCGTCGGCAGCACGTCGGGGATCCGGAACGGATGGAACGCGCGGGCGTAGCTGTGCCGGTACTCGAGCAGCTCCTCGTCGCCGATGGCGAACAGCGCCCCGCGCAGCGTCGCGAACACCGACAGCTCATCGTCGGGCCACTCGATGGCCGTCAGCGCCGCTCGCAGCGTCTCGATCTCCTCCCGCTCGTGGAAGGCGCGCCCGCCGACCAGCAGGTGTTTCAGGCCCCGGGCTTCCAGCGCATCGACGTACGGCCGCGTGACATCGGCGCCGAAGTTGACGAAGCGGCGGAACAGGATGCAGATGTGGCGCGCCTCGATCGGCACACGCCCCCCGCCCGATCGGCGCTCGGTGACCCTCCAGCCACTCTCGGCCATCAGCCAGTGGATGAACGCGCCGACCGCGTCGGGCAACGACTGCTCGATCTGTTTGCCGGTGACCTTCCAGCGGCCGTACGGCTCCGGCACCGGCAGCGCGACGACCGACGGCTGATCGGTCTCCGGCCGGCGGGCGGCAGCCAGCGGCACGTAGTCGGCCTGCAGCGTGTCGCGATCGCCGGTCATCACGCGCGAGAACGCGGCGTTGACGACGCGCTGGATGTTCGGCAGGCCGCGGAAGCTGGTCGTCAGCTGCACGCAACTGGCGCCGCGCGCCGACAGCTGTTCGCAGACGTCGCGATAGATCCGCACGTCGGCGCGACGGAACCGGTAGATCGACTGCTTCGGGTCGCCGACGATGAAGAGCTTGCCTGGAAGCGCGCACACGTGGCGCCATTGCCGCTCGGACGGATCGTCGGCCGACAGCAGGAGCAGCAGCTCGGCCTGCAACGGATCGGTGTCCTGGAACTCGTCGACGAAGATGCGCTTGAAGCGCTGCTGGAACTCCTGCCTCACCTCATCGCGCTCGCGCACCAGGGCTGTGGCCTTCAGCAGGAGATCGAGGAAGTCGAGCGCCCCCTGCCTGGCCTTCGACGTCTCGTAGCGAACGATGCTCCCCTGCAGCTCGTCGCGCAGCAGCGCCGCCAGGTCCGCATCGGCGTTCACGCGGAAGGCATCGAGCTGCTCCATGAGCGCATCGTGCGCGGCACAGACATCGGCGCGCGACAACCCCCTGGCGTACGCGGCGGGCCCGCTCTTCCTGATCCGGCGGAACCCGTAGTCGCGGCTCAGGTCGACGAGCGCGGCCTCGGCGCCATCGGCGTCGCCGGCGTCGAGCAGCAGCCGCAGGTCCTCGCTCGCCCGGCGCGCGGCCGCGGTCCCGGTGAAGAGCACATCGCGGCTGCTTGCCGCCTGCGCGCTGGTGTGCGCGAAATCGTGCACCGCCTGGGCGAGCGCCTCGGCGGCCCCGAGGCGATTGAACGGCGGGCGCGTCCAGGGCGCCGGGAAGTCCCGCCACTCCGCCAGGTCCCAGCCGGCGCGCCGCAGCCGCTCCACCGGCCCATCGTCATCCTCGCCGCCGCCGAAGCGGCTGGTACGGCGCAGCGAGCGGCGCACGCCTTCGGGCGCCTGCTCGAGCGCCTCCTGGAACCAGTCGTTGAACGCCTCGTCATAAAGACGGCGCGCCTGCGGCTCGGTGAGCACCGTGAACAGCGGATCGATGCCGGCTTCGACGGGACGCTCGCGCAGCAGCTCGGCGCAGAAGCCGTGGATGGTGCTGATGTGCGCTTCCTCCAGGTTCTTGAGCGCGTGCTCCAGGCCGGCGGTCTCGAGCTCCTGCCGCAGCCGGAGCTTCAGCTCGCCGGCGGCCTTCTCGGTGAAGGTGACGGCGACAATCTGGGTGACGTCGGCGCGTCCCGACTTGAGCACGTGGATGATCCGCCGCACCAGCTCGGTGGTCTTGCCCGTGCCGGCGGCCGCCTCGACGACCAGCGTGGTGTCGAGGTCATTGGCGATGCGATCACGGACGCCGGCGTCGATGAATTGAGGAGCGAGGGTCATGGCCGGCTCCGCAGTTCGTTCAAGTCGGCCAGATACTCGGAGGGCTTGCGGCGTACGCGCGCCTCTTCGTTCGGTCCGCACACCGGTCGGAAGTCGCACCAGGTGCAGGCGCCGTCGGCCGGGGCGGCCGCCAGCGTGCCACGCTCCACGGCGCGATCGATGATCTCGAGCGCCTCGATGCCGAGCCGCCGGGCCGCCGGCGTCATCTCGACGGGGCGGACCTTGTAGCCGCCGGCCGACGTGCAGAAGAACAGGCGCGATTCGGCGACCGGCTTCCCGAGCACCTGCTGCACGACCATCGAGTAGAGGATCGGCTGCAGCACCTTGCCGCCGTCGATCAGCATGCCGTCGCGATGCCGGTCCTTGCCGGTCTTGTGGTCGGTCACCCGCAGCGCGCCCGATCCCGGATCCTCCTCGACCAGGTCGACCGACCCGCGCAACTCGTAGCGGCCGTCCACGACGACGGCATCAGCCACGCTGGCCGGATCGCGGCCGGCGTCTGCCGGCAGGCCGAACGCGAGCTCGAAGTAGCGCGGCGTCCAGGGCTCCGCCGCCTCGGCCACGTGGCGCACCCAGCCGCGCAGGTCACGGGCAATGCCGGCCAGCTCGTCCTCCCAGACGCGGGTGATGGCCGGCGCGAGTTCCTCGGCGAACTCGCCGGCCACGGCCTGGATGGCCGCATCGAGGTCGCGAAGCGCAGCGTCGAGGCCAGCAGCCGTGATCGGCAGCGCATGGCGATCCCGCATGCGGCGCAGGAACGCGGCCTGGATGGCGTGCACCAGGCTCCCTTTCGTCAACGGATCGAGGCGCTGCAGCGGCTGCGACGGCCGTGCCGGCTGCAACCGGTAGACCGCCGACAGCAGGAACTGGTACGGGCAGTTGGCAAACTTCTGCAGCGCCGACAGCGAGTACTTCCGCGCGGTCAGGCGATTGGCCGCCAGCGCGGGGGCGACGGACGCGGCCGCGCGCGTGATGCCGTCGTACGGCGACCAGCGCTTCTCGGCGCGCGCCCACCGATCGGTCACCGAGCGCTTGAGCGCCGGGGTCTGCTTGAGGATGTACTGCGCATGCCCGCGCACCGCGATCGGATCGCGCGCATCGAGCAGCGACCGCAGCACCGACAGGTCGTGCTCCTGGTCGTCGATGGCCAGCGCCGGGTCGGCGGGGGCGGGCCACGCCAGGCTGGGGTCGCCGGCCGCAGCCGCGGCGCCCGCCAGCGCTTCGTGATCGGGGATGCGCCCGGTCGCGCCGCGCAGCACGTCCAGCGCATAGAACGACGGCACGCGGCCGCGGCCCTCGGCGATCTCCAGCCGCGGATACGACACATACAGCCGCTCGGTCGCGGCGCCGACGGCCAGGTGCAGCAGCAGACGTTCGCGGCGCCCCTGCTCGGCGCGGGTGCCAAGCGCCGGGTCGACCCGCTCGCGCGCCGCATCGACCAGCAGCGGGTCCTGCCGCGGCTTCTGCGGGAACATGCGCTCGGCAAGGCCAGGCACGAAGACGACGCGGAAGCTGCGGCCGCGGGCCTGCGCCGGGCTGCCGACAAACACGCGGCCGTAGCGGCGAGCCGGCGGCTCGGACTCGACCAGGCGCAGCCGATCGGACAGGACGCTGCGGACCTCGTCGAGCGTCACCGGACCAACCGTGCTCATCGGCCGCAGATCGGCCAGCACGCGCAGCACGAACGCCGGCGCCTGGAGCACGCGCGGCGCCAGCGCCGCCAGGCGATCGAGCCACTCGCCCCACGGGGCGCCGGCCGGCCAGGCGGCCATCTGCTCGACGAGCGGCAGCGCGAAGGCGCGCAGCTGCTGCAGGCGCTCGCGGTCGCGGGCGATGGCAGCCGCCTGGTCGTCGTGCCCCTGGCGCTCGGCCTCGCGTCCGCGGCGTTCGAGCTCGCGCTCGAGGCCGGTGAGCCGCCGGGCCCAGCGATCGGCGTTGCCGCCGATGACCGAGGCCTCGACGAGCATCTGCTCCCAGCGCCGCGGCGCCGGCAGCGTCCCGGTTTCGTCGGGCCGACCGGCGTCGGCCCCCACCTCTGGATCCGTGGGGGCCGGCGCCAGACGGCCCTCCTCACGAATCGCCAGCACTTCATCCCCCGCCGGCGCCCACGCCGTCTGCTCGTCATCCGGCGATGGAACCTGGCCCAGCGACAAGTACTCGGCAAAGCGGCGCGCCGACAGGTGCTCGGCGGCGCACGCCAGCAGGGCAAGGAACGCCCGGCCGGCCGGGTGCGGGCGGCGCGTGCTGCGATCGAACCAGGCGGGGATCGACGCGCGCTCGAGCGCGTGCTCGAGCAGGCCGTGATAGTGCTGCGGCGCGCGCAGCAGGATGGCCATCTCGTCGAAGCGCACACCGCGGCGTGCCTCGGCCAGCACCCGGCGGGCAATCTCCACCGCCTCGCGCCCTTCGCCGGGCGCCGAGAAGAACTGCAGCGAGGCGTCGGTCTCGCGTGGCGCGGGGGCGGTATCGGCAAACAGGTGGCCGCGCAGGCGAGCCAGGACGGTGTCGTCCTGCTCGGCCAGGGAGACCAGTGTCCCGCCGGCGGCAGTGAGCGCGTCGCGCGCGGCCGCGTCGCGCGCCGGGACCGTCGCGCAGATGTGCGTGGATCGCCGCGCCAGCGCCGCCACGAAGCGCGCCTCGTACGGCGCCTCGAGCGGCACGTCGAGCAGCAGCAGCGGCGCCGCCAGTTGCCCGTCGTCGTCGACCGCATCCGCCGCGGTGTCGAAGAGCCGGACCCGATCCGCCGTCGACGCCTCGAGGAACTCGCGCTCGGCACCGGCGAGCAGCCGCGCCAGATCCACACCCGCGCTGCCGGCGCGCGCCAGGCGGTCGGCGCCGACCGACGCCGCCCGCAGATCGCCGATGGTCTGCGCGAGCGCGCGCGGGAACCCCGGCGTCGACGCGACCTCGCCGAAGTAGGCCAGCGTCTGCGCCGCCCGCGCGTCGAACGCGACGCGCGCCGCCACGGCCTCACTGCCCAGCAGCGTTGCCGGCGCCACGCCGCGCCCGGCGAGGCGCGTGGAGGCAACCCGGGCCGCCAGCTGGGTGAGCGAAAACCGCGCCAGCCCGATCGTGGCCCCGCGCCCGGCCGCGATCCGCCGCGCGAGATCGTCAGCGGCGCCGCGCGTGGCGCCGACGACGGTGATCGGTTGTGAAGGAGGAAACGATCGGAGGAACGCGGCCGCAGCCTCGAGCCGCGCCGCCGCGGATGCCGATTCGACGATCTGAAACGGACGCGAGACGTCCATGACCCAACCTGCCCCGGGCGCCGTGCCGGGAATCCGTGACAGCAGCACCACGCTGCTGTGCTGCGCACTCTATCACGGAGGACACGGAGACGTACTCACCACGAAGGGCACGAAGATCACGAAGGAGGATCTTTGTGTGTTGTGCCGGACTTCTGCGCGCGGAGACGCGGTGCGGCGAGCCGGCGCGTCGGCGCAAGGCCGCCTCGCCGCGCAGCGGGAAATCGGGCGAAGCGATTCCTCGCGTCGACCTTCTCCAGCGCGTTCGAGTTGCAACGCGTCAGCCGGGGCGTTTCGTGCCGTGTGTCAGATGCAGCCACGAGTCAGCACCTGGTCGACGCGGGAGCGTCAGAGTACGAGCCCGAGGCCGATTTCCCGGCCGCCGCGCCCGCGCCGGCTCGCCGCACCGCGTCTCCGCGCGTTGTTGGTCCAGCTGAAGCCGGACACTACGAACAACCCTTCGTGGATTTCGTGCGTTTCGTGGTTAAGGGATCAGGGTGCGAGGCGGTCGCGCGTCCAGGTGCCGTCGGCGTTGCGGCGGTAGCGCAGGCGGTCGTGCAGGCGGCTTTCGCGCCCCTGCCAGAACTCGATCTCGTCGGGCATCACGCGGCAGCCGCCCCAGAAGGGGGGGCGGGGCACGTCGCCGCCAGGGTGGCGGGCCTGCGCCTGGGCGAACAGCGCGTTGAGCGCTTCGCGGTGCGCAATCGGATCGCTTTGCGGCGACACGCTCGCCGCGAGGCGGCTGTCGGCTGGACGCGACGCGAAGTAGGCGTCGGACTGCTCGGCGCTCACCCGCTCCACCCTGCCGACGACCCGCACCTGCCGGTTGACCGACGGCCAGTAGAACACCAGGCTGGCCCGCGGGTTCTCGGCGAGCTCGCGTCCCTTGCGGCTCTCGTAGTTCGTGTAAAAGACGAAGCCGCCCTCGTCCACGCCCTTGAGCAGCACCACGCGCGCGGACGGGAGCCCGTCCGTCGTCGCGGTCGCCAGCGTCATCGCCGTCGGATCGGTCTCGACCTCGCGCGCCTGCGCCATCCAGACGGCAAACTGCCGCAGCGGATCGGCGTCGGCATGCTGCTCGTCCAGGGGTTGTCCCTGGTAGTCGCGGCGGATGTCGGCCAAAGACATAGATGGTAGATGGTCGTCGGTAGATGGTAGTAACGACGAACTACTAACTACCTACTACTAACTTGAGTTCGTCGTTGACGACGTCAATCGTCGCCACGCCGCCGTTCTTCAACGGCCCGAACAGCAGCGCCTCGGAGAGCGGCTTCTTGACGACGCGCTCGACGAGGCGGGCCATCGGCCTGGCGCCGAAGGCGCGGTCGAACCCCTTGGCGGCCAGCCACGCGCGGGCCGCCGGGGTGCTCGTGACGGTCACGTTCTTCGGCGCCACCAGCACGCGGACCTCGTCGATCTGCTTGTCCACCACCCGCTCGATCTCCGCCGTGCCGAGGGCATTGAACGTGACGATGGCATCGAGGCGGTTGCGGAACTCCGGCGTGAACGTCCGCTCGAGCGCCCCGCGCGACGAGCCGACGCCGGTGCCGCTCTCGGCAAACCCCATCCGGCGGTCGGACAGGTCGCGGGCGCCGGCGTTGGTCGTCATGATCAGGATGACGTGGCGGAAGTCCGCCTTGCGCCCGTGCGAGTCGGTCAGCGTCGCGTGGTCCATCACCTGCAGCAGGATGGCGAACATGTCGGGGTGCGCCTTCTCGATTTCGTCGAGCAGCAGCACCGCGTGCGGCGACTTGCGGACGGCGTCGATCAGCAGCCCGCCCTCCTCGTAGCCGACGTAACCGGGCGGCGCGCCGATCAGCCGCGACACGGCGTGCTTCTCCATGTACTCCGACATGTCGTAGCGCAGGAACTCGACGCCGAGGATGCGCGCAAGCTGGCGCGCGAGCTCGGTCTTGCCGACGCCGGTCGGCCCGGCGAACAGGAAGTTGGCAATCGGCTTGTCGGCGGACCGCAGCCCGGAGCGCGACAGCTTGATGGCCGACGCCACTTCCTCAATCGCCTGGTCCTGGCCGAAGATCACCCGTTTCAGCTCTGAATCGAGCACGGCGAGCGCCGCCCGGTCGTCGGCCGACACCGCCTGCACCGGCACCCGCGCCATCCTGGCGACGATCTGCTCCACCTCGGCGGGACCGATTTCCGTCTTGCGCCGGTCGGCAGGCAGCAATTTCTGGGCTGCGCCGGCCTCGTCAATGACGTCGATGGCCTTGTCGGGCAGGTGCAGGTCCTTCAGGTGCTTCGCCGACAGCGCGACCGCCGCTTCGAGCGCCTCGTCGGTGTACGTCACGCCGTGATGGCCCTCGTAATGGACCCGCAGCCCTTTCAGGATCTCGAGCGTCTCGACCTCGGTGGGCTCGAGCACGTCGATCTTCTGGAACCGGCGCGACAGCGCGCGGTCGCGATCGAACGACTGCTTCACGTCGTTGAAGGTGGTCGAGCCGATGCAGCGGAGCGAGCCGTTCGCCAGCGCCGGCTTCAGCAGGTTGCCGGCATCCATCGCGCCGCCCGACGCCGCGCCGGCGCCGACCAGCGAGTGAATCTCGTCGATGAAGAGGATGGCGTTGCGCTCCTTGCCGAGGCGGTCGAGCACCTGCTTGACGCGTTCCTCGAAGTCGCCGCGGTAGCGCGTGCCGGCCACCAGCGCGCCGAGGTCCAGCGCGTAGACCCGGGCATCCTTCAGGACGTCCGGCACCTCGCCCTGGTGGATTCGCAGCGCCAGCCCCTCGGCCAGCGCCGTCTTGCCGACGCCCGGCTCGCCGACGAGCAGCGGGTTGTTCTTCCGCCGCCGCACCAGCACCTGGATCATCCGATCGAGCTCGAGCTGGCGGCCGATGAGCGGATCGATCGAGCCGTCGGCGGCGCGCGACACCAGGTCGGTCGCATACGCGGCCAGCGGATCGGCCGCCGGGGCCGGCGCCTCATCGCCGGCCGCCGGCAGCGCCGCGTTCGGCTCCTTGCCGCCGTGCGAGATGACGCGGAGCAAGGTCAGGCGATCGACACCCTGGTTGCGGAGGAAGTACGACGCGTGGCTCTCTTCCTCCTGCAGGATGAACACGAGCAGGCTGCCGCTGTCCACGTGGCGGGCGCTCGACACCGCGGCGTGCACCACCGCCTGCTGGATGACGCGATCGAAGCCGAGCGACGGCTCCGGCTCCACGCTCGCCGGCGCCGGCACCGGCGTGAACGCCCTGGCCAGCACCTCATCGACCTGCTTCTTCAGCACGTCGAGCTGCACGCCGCACGTCGCCAGCACACGACGCGCCTGCGGCTCGTCGACGATGGCCAGCAGCAGGTGTTCGAGGCTGACGGTGTCGTGACGGCGATCGGTCGCCAGCCGGAAGGCGCGCTGGATCGTCTCCAGCGTCTCGGGGGCGAACGGAACGGGGCTCTTACTCATGCGCTTCGGGTTCAATGGTCACGAGCAGCGGAAACTCATGGTCCTCGGCCGCCTGCCGTGCCGCCTTCATCTTGGTTTCGGCGATGTCATGGGTAAAGACGCCGGCAATGCCGAGCCCGGTGCGGTGCACGTTCATCATGATGGCAAACGCCTCGCCGCGCGGCTTGTGGAAGATCGACTCCAGCACCCAGACGACGAAGTCCTGCGTCGTGTAGTCGTCGTTGTGCAGCAGCACCCGCCACATCCGCGGCGGCTGCACCCGCTGGCCGGTCCGCTCCTCGATGAGCGTGGATTCATGCTGTGACGGATCGGGCAACGTGTGACCTTTAACCTTTGACCTTTAACCTTTAACCTTCTACCTTTGACCTTCTACCTTTGACCTTTGACCTATTTTACGTCCCCCTCCACCCGCCACGGGGCGGCGACTGGAGGCTGACGGACGAGCCGCTGGATGCGCGCCATGAAGTCGCGGCGTGGGATATCGCGCGCCCCGAGCGAGGCGAGGTGCGACGTCGACATCTGGCAGTCGATCAGCTCGAAGCCCCACTGCCCGAGCTGCCGCACGAGGTGGACCAGCGCCACCTTGGAGGCGTCGCTGACGCGGCTGAACATCGACTCGCCGAAGAACATCCGGCCGATCGCGACGCCGTAGAGGCCGCCGGCCAGCGCACCGTCCTGCCAGACCTCGATCGAATGGGCGGCGCCGCGCGCGGCGAGCGCTGAGTACGCCGCCGTCATCTCCCCGGTGATCCAGGTGCCCTGCTGGTCGCCGCGGGGCGCGGCGCAACCGGCCATGACCGCCTCGAACGCGGTATCGGCGGTGACCCGGAAGCGGCCCGACGCGAGGACGCGGCGCAGCGAGCGCGACACGCGGAGCTCATCGACGAACAGCACCATGCGCGGGTCCGGCGTCCACCACAGGATCGGGTCGTCTTCATTGAACCAGGGGAAGATGCCGCGCGAGTAGGCGTCGATGAGCCGCGCCGGAGACAGGTCGGCGCCGGCCGCCAGCAATCCGTTCGGCTCCACCAGCGCGCGCTCCACGGGCGGAAAGGGATCATCACCCTCCAGCCACGGAATGGTCACCGCTCCGTTACCATCGTCCATGCATGCCGCCCGTCACGCGCTTCGCCCCGTCGCCGACAGGGTACCTGCACCTGGGGCACGTCGTGAACGCCATCTACGTGTGGGGGATTGCCGCCGCCCGCGGCGCCGACGTGCTGCTCCGCATCGAGGACCACGACCGCATCCGCTGCCGGCCTGAGTTCGAGCGCGCCATCCTCGACGACCTGGCGTGGCTCGGGTTCACGCCGCCCGACCCGCCGCTGACCCGCCAGAGCGATCGCGGCGCCGTCTACCAGGCCGCGCTCGACCGCCTGCGGCACACGCATCATGTGTACGTGTGCGACTGCTCACGACGCCAGCTCGAGGACGGACGTTACCCGGGCCGGTGCCGCGCGCGCGGGCTGGCCGACGGACCGGGGTGCGGCCTTCGCGTGCAGATGCCCGACAGCGAGGCGAGCGGGGATCTGCTGATCCGCGATCGCGACGGCAACTGGACCTACCAGTTTGCGGTGACCGTCGACGACATGGATCAGGGGGTGACGCTGGTGATCCGTGGCGACGACCTCGAATCGTCGACGCCGCGGCAGGTCACCCTGGCGGCCATGCTCGGCCGCGCCACGCCTCCCGAGTTCATCCATCACCCGCTCATCCGCAAGCCTGACGGCGAGAAGCTGAGCAAGGCAAGCGGCGACAGCGGCATACGGGAGTGGCGCGCCCGGGGCGCGTCGCCGGCCGAGGTCATCGCCCTGGCGGCGGTGTCAGTGGGACTCAGCGGGTGGCCGACGCCTTGACGTATTCCCCGGTCGCCGTGCGCGCCAGGTAACCCTCGCGGGTCAGCGTATCCAGGACCCACTGCGCCGCCGGGGCATCGAGCCCGAGCAGGATTCGCGCCTGCTCGGGCGTCACGCGCATGCAGGGCATTTCGGCGAACTCGCCGCGCACGCGGCTGACCGTCGAGTGCCAGACCGGATCCGGCAGACGGTCGGTGCTTCGCTCATGCCAGGGCTGCAAGGCTGCGGTGGTCACCTGTTACTCGACCCTCACGCGATCCACCACCTGCACAACGCCTTCCGTTTCGCGCGCGATGGCCAGCGCGCGGTCGCGGGCGGCCGGCGACGGCAGCACACCCTCCAGCAGCACGACCCCGTCCGTCGTCGAGACATCGAGCGCGCCAGCCTTCACGTCGCGGTCGAGGAAGTACTTCGCCTGAATCTTCGTCGTGATCGTCGCATCGTCGAGCTGCTGGCCGGGCGAGGTGCGGTCGGGCAGGTTGGCGCCCAGCGAGGAGTCCACGGTCAGCGAGTCCTCGACGCGCGACACCCCCTCGGTCGAGCGTGCGAGCGTCAGCGCCTCCGCCCGCTCCGCCTCGCTCGCCACCTCGCCGCGCAGCGTGACCACCCCGGCGCGCGTGTCGACGTCGATGCGCCGGCCCTTCACCTGGTCATCGAGAAAGAACTTCGACTGGATCGTCCCGGTGATGCGGGCATCGTCGACGACGGCGCCGGCGGTGCCGATGACGTCGCCGCCCGGGGACTCGGTGGGCAGGCCGATGGTGAGCTCGTCGTTGAGGCGCGCGACGCCGTCCGTGTTGCGGGCGGTCTGCACCGCCTGCGTGTGCGCGTTCTCGTCGGGCACCCGCCCGCGCAAGGTCACCACGCCATCATCGGCGGTCACCGAGACATCGCGGCCGCGGATGTCATCGTCGGCAAAGAACTGTGCCTGGATCTTGGTGGCGAGCCACGCGTCGGCGAGGCGGTCGCCGGCCGCGGCCGCGGTTTCGCGCGCTTCCTCGCGCGCAGCCCGGGTATTGAGGTCATCGGCGCGGTTGCACGCCACGCCGAGCAGAAGTACGGCCGCCACCGGCACGAGCAGCTGAGGTGCGTGCATGGAAATCCTCCGCCCAGATCGGCTGCAAATCGAATTCCTCCGCTGGCAGGGGATCCGTTCTTGCTGGGCCGAAACGTACACGCATTGAACGTGGCGCACGCGGACACGGAACCGCCTGCGCCCGACGGTCGCGGCCTCCCGTCTTCAAGGCCAAACAGCCGGGAGCCGCGACCATCCTTTGCCTTACCATTGGCAGATGAGGTTTCTGGCGGCCGCCGTCCTGCTCGTGGCCAGTGTGTCGGTCGCTGCCCAGGGTGGACCGGCCACGCGGGCGGCAGCGGCGGCAAGGGCCGGATGGGATGCGGTGCGCGACGGACGCAACCAGGACGCGGCCCGTCTGTTTGCCGATGCCGTGGCGCTCGAGCCGCGCGACGCGACGCATCACCTTGGCGTCGGGCTGTCGGCGTACCTGCTCGGCCGTTCCTCGGATGCGCGCGAATCGCTGCGCACGGCGCTCGACCTGGCGCCCACCCTGACGCCGGCGTCGCTGGTCCTCGCCGAGATCCTGTATCGCGAGAGCAATATCGACGAGGCGCTGCGCGTGCTGGAACAGGCGCAGCGGTACGCCCCGCAGGATGCGTCGGTGGCGGCGCGGCTGGAGACGCTGCGCGCCGAAACCACCCAGCAGCGGGACTTCTTCCAGTCGCAAGGGTCTCACTTCACGGTGCTCTTCGAAGGTCCTGCAGACGAGGCGATCGCGCTGCGCGCGCTGGAGATCCTGGAAGAGGCGTATTTCCGGGTCGGCACCGCGCTCTACACGTTTCCCGAGCGGCCGATTACCGTGGTGCTCTCCACCGAGCAGCAGTTCCGCGACGTCACCCGCTCGCCGGAGTGGGCGGCGGCGGCGTACGACGGCCGCATTCGCGTGCCGATGCGTGGTGCGCTCGAACGCGATGCCGAATTGCAGCGCGTGCTGACCCACGAGTTCACCCACGCGCTGGTGCAGCGGATTGCCCCGCGCGGCGTGCCGACCTGGCTCAACGAAGGGATCGCCGTGATGTTCGAGCCGTCTGGGCGCGAATGGGCCGAGGCGACACTCTCCAACACCCGCGGCCGCATCCCGCTGCCGCGGCTCGCCAACGGGTTTGGCTCGCTCAGTGGCCTCGAGGCGCGCGTCGCCTACGCCCAGAGCGCCGATGCCGTGCGCCAGCTCTTCGACCTGGCCGGCCCGGCCGCGGTCGTCGCCATGCTGCAGGACCTGGCCGCCGGGCGCCCGCTCGCCGAAAGCTTCGAGGAGCGGATGTTGCTCCCCTTCGAGCGGTTCGCCGAGGGTGTCGCGCCCGCCAACTGACCTGTTCTGGGATAGAATCTAGCGCGGCCGACGTCAGGTCGGCCTTTTACCGAGGGAAACTTGGCAGTCCGTCTGTTCATCGGGAACCTGCCGTACGGCGCCACGGAGGCAGATCTCCGTGCTCATTTCGCGCCGGTCGCGGACCCATCACATGTTGTCATGCCGGTCGATCGGGAAACCGGGCGCCCGCGCGGGTTCGCATTCGTCGAGTTCGTCGATCGCGAAAAAGCTGAAGAGGTCATCAAGCGCTTCGACGCGCAGCCCTTCCAGGGACGCAACCTGGCGGTGAGCGAGGCGCGCGCGCGCGAGGACCGTCCACCCGGGCCGCGCCCCGGCGGCTTCGGCCCGCGCCCCGGCGGCCCCGGCGGCTTCGGCGGCCCGCGTCCGGGCGGCGGCTTCGGCGGCCCGCGCCCCGGCGGCGGGTTCGGCGGCCCGCGTCCCGGTGGCGGCGGCTTCGGCGGGCCGGCGGGACCCGGCGGCCGTGACCGCTCGGCGAACTTCGGCCCCCCTGCCCCGCCCAAGCGCCTGCGCTCGGCCAAGAAGTCGCAGCAGGAGCACAAGCCGCGCGGGCCGATCAAGGAACGCTCGGGCGGACGGATCTATGCCGTCGATGATCTGGATGACGATTCGGAACTGACCGACGTCGACAACTTCGCCACCTCACAGCCCGACGACGACAAGGGCGGCGACGACAAGGTCAGCGACGACAAAGTCAGCGACGGCGACCAGGACTAGTCGACGTTCCGATAGTCGAACCAGTCGATCGCGAAGTCGACCTCGACCTTCCTGATAAACAGCAGGGCCCGGCCTTCCCCCTTCAACCGGAGGGAGGTCGGCAGCCAGGTGCCATCGGCCACCGGCTCGCGCACGAGCGACGCCGTGGTCCCCTTGCCCAACCGCGCGATCAGGCCGAAGCCGACCGAGAGCGAGTCCCCGGCGACCGCCTCGACACGGGCGACCTCGCGCGCCGCCTCGTCGATCCAGATCGTGCCCGAAAAGGCGCGCGCGATCTTCCCCTCGCGCGACTCGGGCCGCGCTCCGGGCCGCGGCGTGAACGTCACGGTGATCATCGGCCGGCCGCCGACAACCTCTCGGCCGCTGAGTTCGAACTGCAGCGCCTCGACGACGTCGGCATACCCTGACCGGCCGCGGCTGCCCGGCCGATCGCGTGGCTCGACTTCGCGGCGCCGCACTTCGGGGTTCTCCACCGGCACGCCGTCGCGCTCGATGACGCGGCGGGTCAGGAAGCGGCCGTCCGCACTCGGGACCACGTCGACGACGCGCGACCCGTCCGTGCCGATGCGGCCGAACGGGTTCATGTGGAAGTCGGTGCGCCGCTCTTTGTAGGCGAAGGTGTACTGCCGGCGCTGCGCGCTGAGCAGGTTGTCGCGCACGTCCGCGAGGAACACCTGTTCGTCGGGCAGCGGCTGCTGCGCGGGCACACCTCCCTGGGCCAGCAGCAGCGCGCAGGCGGCGAGGAATGCGGCGCCGCGCACTACGCGGCCCTCAACCGCTCGGCTGCGCGCTCGAGCGTGTCGTCGCGCTTGGCGAAGCAGAAGCGGAGCACCGGCCCTGGATCGTCACCCTGCAGGAACGCCGACGTCGGAATGGCTGCCACGCCGTGTTCCCGGATCAGTCGCAGCGCAAACGCATCATCCCGCTCCGTGCTAATGGCCGAGTAGTCGAGCATCTGGAAGTAGGTGCCGCGGCACGGCAGCGGCCGAAACCGTGATCCGGCCATCAGCGACAGGAAGTGGTCGCGCTTCCGCTGGTAGAAGGGGGCCAACGAGCCGCAGAGCGGATCGCGCGCGACGACTTCCGCGTACGCGTGCTGAACGGGAGTGCTCACGCTGAATGTGACGAACTGGTGCACGCGTTGGACTTCCGCCAGCAGCGGCTCCGGCGCGGCGATGTAGCCGACCTTCCAGCCGGTGGTGTGATAGGTCTTGCCGAACGAGCTGATCACCACCGCTCGCTCGGCGAGCTGCGGCGAGCGGGCGATGCTTTCGTGACGCCCGCCGTCGAAGACGATGTGCTCGTATACCTCGTCCGATACCAGCGTCGCGTCGGTCTGCCCCAGAATCCATTCGAGCTGGCGGATGTCGTCGGCCGACAACACCATGCCGCTCGGGTTGTGCGGCGAGTTGATCAGGACGATCCGGGTGCGCGGCGAGAGCGCGGCGCGGACCGCGTCCCAGTCGATGCGATAGTCCGGCGGCCGCAGCGTGACGAACCTCGGCAGACCGCCGCTCAACTGGATGGCCGGGAGGTACGAGTCGTAGGCCGGCTGGAGGACGACCACCTCATCGCCCGGGTGCACGAGCGCCGTCAGCGTGCTGAACAGCGCCTCGGTCGCGCCCGCGGTGACCAGGATCTCGGTCGCCGGATCGTAGCGGCGGCCGTACAGGCGCTCGATCTTCACCGCCAGCGCCTCGCGCAGCGCCGGCACGCCGGGCATGGGCGCGTACTGGTTGTAGCCGGCGCGCATGTGCCGCGCGACCGTCTCGATCAGCGCCGGGTCGCAGTCGAAGTCGGGAAACCCCTGCGACAGGTTGATGGCCCCGTGCTCCTCGGCAAGCCGCGACATGACGGTAAAGATGCTGGTTCCCGTCGAGGGCAGCTTCGAGCGCACCGCCGGCCGCGTTACCGACACCTGTTGATTGTAGGGGGAACCCGTGGAAACGATCACGCCAGCCATTGATGGGGTTTCAGCGAGATCAGGGGGTACTTGCGCCGCAACTCGACGACCCGGTCGGCGTAGCCGGCCTTGGGGATTTCCTTCCGCACCAGGCGGTCCCGCAGGCGCCGGATTTCGAAGCGATACAGGTCGCTGACGTACTCGTGCACCAGTTCCGGCGGCGTCTCGGGCCGCGGCTGGACACCGTGGCGCCACAGGAAGTCGAGCACGTCCTGCCGGTAGCGGTAGATCATCTCCGGAACCAGGAACGCCGGAACACGGAAAAGTAGGCCTCGAACGCCCGCCTGGCGCCTGGCGTCAACGACCGGCGCCGGTATGCGTCGCCCGCCTTGCGCAGTCCCTCCGCCATCGTTGGATACGGGAAGACCGTCGCCGACAGATCCGCCATCGTGCCGCGCGTCCGCACCAGGTGGGCGACGTGCGCGATCATCTCCCCGGCATGCGGCGCGACGATCGTGGCTCCGGTGACCACACCGGCGCGATGCCGCACGCGCACGAAGCCGTCGGCCTGTTCCTCGACGATGGCGCGATCGATGTCGGCCAGCGGAACCGTGATCGCCTCGCCATCGAGCGGGCCAACCGCGGCGACCTCGGGGGTCGTGTACGTGCACCACGGGATGACGAGCGCACTGGCGCGCTGGCGGGTGAGGAAGAGCGCGTTCTGGAGCGCGAGCCGTGCCAGCGCATCGGCCGCGTGGGTGAACTGGAAGCGCGAGCAGACGTCGCCGGCAGCAAAGACGCGCACGTTCGTCGTCCGCAGGATGTCGCTGACCTCGATGCCCCTGGGCCCGGTCCTGATCCCCGCCGCCTCCAGGTTGAGCCCTTCAATGTTCGGCACGCGGCCCGCGGCGATGAGTATGACCTCGTAGTGTCCGCCTTCCTTGGGCGCCGAAGCGCTGGGCGCGAAGGCGGCAGGCGGACCGCCGCCGTGCGGACCTCCGAGCCTCAGGACGACCCCATCACCCTCCAGCGCCCGCGCAATCACCGCCGATGCGTCCGGATCCTCGCGCGGCAGCACCCGCGGCTCGCGATCGGCCAGCGTGACGCGCGTGCCCAGCCGCGCGAACGCCTGCGCCAGCTCGCATCCCACGGGCCCGGCGCCGACGATGAGCATGGTCCGCGGCTGCCGCTCGAGCGTGAAGATCGTGTCGCTGGTATGAACATCGGAACCAGGAACCGGAACTTCAAGAGGTCGCGGACGCCCGCCGGCCGCGACGATGGCCCGACGAAATCGCACACGCGCCCCACCGACATCCACCGTCCGCGCGTCAGCAAATGCCGCCTCGCCGAAAAACACATCCACGCCGAGCGATGCGAACCGGTCCGCGGAGTCATGCGGGGCAATCGCCGCCTGAGCCTCGCGCACGTGGCGCATGGCAGACGCGAAATCCATCCCCCGCCGCGCCGCGTGCAGCAGCGCCTTGGAGGGCACGCAGCCGGTATTCAGGCAGTCGCCGCCCAGCCGGTGCCGCTCGACCAGCGCCACCTTCGCCCCCAGCCCGGCGCCTCCCGCGGCAGCCACCAGGCCGGCGGTCCCACCGCCGATGACGACGAGGTCGTAGAGCCGGGCTGGCGCCGGATTGATCCAGTCCGGCGGACGTACTAGGCGATCAATGCCCAAGGCTCAATGCTCAAGGCTCAATGACAAAACAGGACGTTTGCCATTGTGCATTGGGCCTTGAGCCTTGTGCATTTAGAATATTTCCCTATGGTTGTCGGACTCATCGGCTGGCGCGGCATGGTCGGATCGGTCCTCGTGCAGCGGATGCGCGAGGAGCGGGACTTCGATCTCATCGATCCGGTGTTCTTCTCCACCTCGCAGGCGGGCGTTGCGGCGCCCGCGATCGGTAAACCTGCGCCCGCCGTCAAGGATGCGTCCGACCTCAAGGCCCTCACGGCCTGCGACGTCCTCATCTCGTGCCAGGGTGGCGATTACACGACCACGATGTATCCGGCGCTCCGCGCCGCCGGGTGGCAGGGCTACTGGATCGATGCCGCCTCGACGCTGCGGATGGCAGACGATGCGGTGATCATCCTCGACCCGGTGAACCGGGACGTGATCGATCGCGCGCTCGAGGGCGGAACGAAGAACTTCATCGGCGGCAACTGCACCGTGTCGCTGATGCTGATGTCGCTGGCCGGGCTGTTCCGTGAAGGACTCATCGAGTGGGTCACGGCGATGACCTACCAGGCGGCGTCCGGCGCCGGCGCGCAGGCCATGCGCCAGCTGGCCGAGCAGATGGGCGTGACGCACGCCTCGGTGGCAGCGCTGCTCGCGGACAGGAACTCCAGCATCCTGGACATCGATCGCGGCATCATCGACACGATGCGCGGTGCGTCGTTCCCAACGGCGAAGACCGAAGGCCAGCCGCTGGCCGGAAGCCTCCTGCCGTGGATCGACAAGGACCTCGGCAACGGCCAGAGCAAGGAAGAGTGGAAGGCGCAGGCCGAAGGCAACAAGATCCTGGGCCGGTCCGGCACGCCGATCCCGATGGATGGACTCTGCGTTCGCGTCGGCTCGATGCGCTGCCACAGCCAGGCGCTGACGGTGAAGCTGACGAAGGATCTCCCGCTCGCGGAAATCGAGACGCTGCTCGCGTCGGCGCACGAGTGGGCCCAGGTCGTGCCGAACGACAAGGCATCCACGCTGCGCGGGCTCACGCCGACCGCGGTCACCGGCACGCTGAAGACACCGGTCGGCCGGCTGCGGAAGCTGTCGATGGGGCCGGAGTACCTGTCGGCCTTCACCGTCGGCGATCAGCTCCTCTGGGGCGCGGCCGAGCCGCTGCGGCGCATGCTCCGCATCGTCCTCGAGGCGAAGCCGGCCGCGGGCAGCCGGCAGCCGGCGGCGGCCGCGGTCTAGCCCTTCCCCTTCAACCGGCATGCGGCGTATCCTCCGCCGCATGCCGATTCGCCTGGCCTCGGCG
>JBFWUM010000006.1:90016-95252 GCA_050247255.1 Vicinamibacterales bacterium
GTCCTCGACATGAACACCGGGGCCTTCAAGCGCGGCTGGGGCGCCTACGGCATTCCGCTCGCCGACATCAGCAACGCGGCGCAGCCGCCCTTTACCGCCGGCCAGGCGCCCGCGAAGCAGTTCCTTGGCCCGGTCCACTGCATCCAGATCGCTGATGACGGCTTCGTCTACGTGTGCGATCGCACGTCGAACCGGGTGCAGGTCTTCACGCGCGAGGGGAGGTTCGTGAAGGAGTTCTTCGTCGCGCCGGGCACGCTGGCGAACGGATCGGCGTGGACCGTGGCGTTTGCCGGCGGCGCGCAGCAACCGTACCTGCTGGTCGGCGATGGCCGCAACAACGTGATCTGGATGCTCGATCGCGACAGCGGCAGGACGCTCGGATCGTTCGGCCGCAACGGGCGCAACGCCGGCCAGTTCCACTGGGTCCACCAGGTGGTCAGCGACTCGCAGGGAAATCTGTACACCGGCGAGGTCGATACCGGGAAGCGTCTCCAGAAATTCGTCCTTCAATAAGGAGTTGTCATGTCACGTCGCCTGATGCCATTGCTCGTCCTCGTGCTCGGCCTCTACGCACTGCAGCCGCTGGTGGCACAGCAGGACGGGTGGACTTCTCTCTTCGATGGGAAAACGCTCAACGGGTGGAATGTCGTTGGCGATGCCAACTGGCGGGTCGTGGACGGCTATATGGAGGCCACCAGCGGCGGCGGGTATCTGGTGACGCCGAACGCCTACGGCGACTTCCAGATGTCGGTGGACTTCTGGGTCACGCCCGATGCCAACAGCGGCGTGTTCATCCGCTGCGCCGACCCGATGATGATCACCGCGAACAACTCCTACGAGGTGAACATCTTCGACATGCGCCCCGACCCGAAGTTCCGCACCGGCGGCATCGTCAACATCGCCAGCCCGACGGCGATGATCAACGCCGGCAACCAGTGGAACACCTTCGTGATCACCGCCCAGGGCCCGAAGCTGACGGTGGTGCTGAACGGGACGACGGTGGTGGACGGCGTGGAGAACACGCAGTTCGCGCGAGGGCCGATCGCGCTGCAGTACGGCGCCGGTACCGTGCGCTTCCGCAACGTGCGCATCAGAGCCCTCTAAGAAGATCACAAGAGGAAGGAGAAAGGAGTTTTCTCTGTACGTACCTTAGTACGTCTCCTTGCTCCTTCCTCCTGTGAAATCAGACCTCACCTTCCTGCAGCTCCACGTCGATCGACCCGCGGTCGTCGGTGATGAACGTCGCGACCGGCCTGTCATCGATCGCTACCGTGTAGGTCTGGTTTGGCTCGAGGCTGATGACGTCGACTTCGAGCTCGGGGCGGCGGTTCTCGCGGCCCTCCACCGGGATCTCGAGTTCCACCTCGCCGATCACCGTGCTGCCGGAGCGGTTCCGCAGCGCGGCGTCCTTCTCGGTATTGCCAAGCGTGTCGACGCGGGTGCGGAATTCGCCAGTCAGGACGGCATTGCCCTGGGCATCGCGGATCTCCACGATGTCGGCGCTGGTGATGTTGTCGAGGGAGAGCGGTGGCTGCGAGGCGGCGACCAGCCCGCGCGTCCTGACAGCGATCGCGATCAACAGCAGGCACACGCCGGTTAAGACGAGAATCGGCCGGATGGTAGCCATCGCGGCCGCTTGAGTTGCAACCGGCATTCCGTACAGACGAAGGGCCGGCTGAAGCCGGCCCCCACGTCTGCCTACTACGAACGACCAACTACCAACTAGTACCGGTAATGGTTGGGCTTGTACGGGCCCTCGACCGGCACGCCGATGTAGTCGGCCTGTTCCTTCGAGAGCTGCGTCAGCTTCACGCCGAGGTGCTCGAGGTGCAGCCGCGCCACCTCCTCGTCGAGCGCCTTCGGCAGCATCGTCACCGTCTTGCCGTACTGCTCGGCGTTGGCGTGCAGCTCGAGCTGCGCCAGCACCTGGTTGGTGAACGACGCCGACATCACGAAGCTCGGGTGGCCGGTGGCGCACCCGAGGTTCAGCAGCCGCCCCTCGGCGAGGATCAGCACGCTGTGACCGTCGGGGAACTTCCACTCGTCGTACTGCGGCTTGATGTTGATCTTCTCGATCCCCTTCACCTTCTTCAGGCCGGCCATGTCGATCTCGTTGTCGAAGTGGCCGATATTGCCGACGATCGCCTTGTCCTTCATCTTCGCCATCGTCTCGGCGGTGATGATGTTGAAGTTGCCGGTGGCGGTGACGAAGATGTCGACCTCGGGCAGCACGTCCTCGAGGCGCTTGACCTCAAAGCCCTCCATCGCCCCCTGCAGCGCGCAGATCGGGTCGATCTCGGTGACGATCACGCGGCAGCCCTGGCCGCGCAGCGCCTGCGCGCACCCCTTGCCCACTTCACCGTAGCCCATGACCAGCGCGACCTTGCCGCCGAGCATGACGTCGGTGGCGCGGGCCAGGCCGTCGGGCAGCGAGTGGCGGCAGCCGTAGATGTTGTCGAACTTGCTCTTGGTGACCGAGTCGTTGACGTTGATGGCCGGGAACAGCAGCGTCCCCGCTTCCATCATCTGGTAGAGGCGATGCACGCCGGTCGTCGTCTCCTCGCTGACGCCGCGGATGCCCCTGGCGACCTGCGACCAGCGGCCGGGGTTCGCCTTCAGCTCCGCGGTGATCGTCTTGAGGATGACGCCCCACTCCTCGGGCTCCTTGTCGGCGTTGAACGCCGGCACCTTGCCCGCCTGCTCGAACTCGGCGGCCTTGTGCACGAACAGCGTCGCGTCGCCGCCATCGTCGACGATCAGCGACGGGCCGGAGCCGTCCGGCCACACCAGCGCCTGCACCGTGCACCACCAGTACTCGTCGAGCGTCTCACCCTTCCACGCGAAGACCGGCGTGCCCTTCGGATCCTTCACCGTGCCGCCGGTTTCCGGGCGGCCGACGACGACCGCAGCGGCGGCGTGGTCCTGGGTCGAGAAGATGTTGCACGACACCCAGCGGACGTCAGCGCCAAGCTCGGTGAGGGTCTCGATCAGCACCGCGGTCTGGATGGTCATGTGCAGCGAGCCCATGATCTTCGCGCCGGCCAGCGGCTGCTTGCCCTTGTAGCGCGCGCGCAGCGCCATCAGCCCCGGCATCTCGTGCTCGGCCAGCCGGATCTCCTTGCGCCCCCAGTCGGCCAGCGCCAGGTCGGCCACCTTGTAGCCGGGACGGCCCGCCTTGGCGGCCGCTTCGAACGCGTGCATCTTCTCGCTCAGAACAGTTGACATTCTTCTCTCCACATCGTTGCGTTATTCACAGCCACGTACCACCGAGGCACCGAGACACCGAGCCAAAGAGGGATTCTCTTCTCGGTGTCTCAGTGCCTCGGTGGTCCGTGATCAGTGTCCGTTGCCGCGAGTTCCAACCGCGGCGAATAGTGCCGGCCCTCTTGCATCGGGGTCGGCGGGTAAAGCCCTCACGCGCACATCGTCGAAGCCGGCGCCGGTGAGGAAGCGCGCGACCTGTTTCTCCGAGAACCCGAGCCACACGTGGCCCATCTGCTGCTGGTACTCGACGCGCTCGTGCGGCAGCATGTCGACGACCAGGATCCGTCCGCCGGGCCGGACAACGCGCGCGACTTCGGTGAGGGCGCGCGCCGGATCGGGCGAGTAGTGCAGCACCAGCGACAGCATGGCGGTGTCCAGGTCGGCGGCGGCGAGCGGCAGCGACTCGAGATCGCCTTCGCGCACGTCGACGTTCGGCAGTTCCTGGACGCGCGCGCGCGCGGCATCGAGCATATCCGCTGAGCCGTCGACCGCGATCACCTGTTTCACGTACGGCGCGATCGTCGCGCTGAGCTGGCCCGTGCCACAGCCGAGGTCGCCAACCACGAGCGTGGGATCGATCAGGCCCAGCACGGCCCACAGGTAGAACGTGTCGCCAAAGAGATCCTCGCGCAGGCGATCCCATCCGGCCGAGGCGGTGGCGAAAAACTCCTGCGACTTGGCGCGGCGGCGCGCGAGAACGCCGCGCAGCCGCTTCGCGTCGTGACCGGCAGCGGTGGTCGCCTCGACCTGCGCGCGGATGATCGGCCACAACTGCGCGGCGCCGGCGTCCAGGTCATCCGCGTTCATGCTGTAGAAGCGGCTGGTGCCATCGCGGCGCGAGGCCACCCAGCTGTCGTCGGCCAGCGTCTTCAGCTGCCGGCTGACGGACGACTGCGGCATCTGCAGCACGGCGCAGAGGTCGGAGACCGTCAGCTCATGCTTTTCGAGCAGCAGGAGCATGCGGCAGCGGGTGGTGTCGGCGAGGGCCGACATGTGGTCGAGGATGGCTACCATCCGTATATCCGGATGGAATGGTAGATGGCGCGCCTCAGCTTTGTCAAATGCTCTTCCGCCTGAAGGCGGAAGCCACGCCTACGGGGCGAACCAGAAGCTGGCTTTGACGGCGAAAAAGTTGTCGCCGGCGGCGCCGAACGATCGAAACAGGTCACCGAGGCCGGCGCGGGCACGGCGCAGGGCGTCGGACTCGCGGTCCTGCTGCCAGACCAGGAACAGGGTGCTGCCGGGACGCCACTCCCACCGCAGCACCAGGTTGCTGCGGAACGACCGGACGTTGAAGTCCTCGTCGATACCAGGCGTCGCGGCGTCCACCGGCAACAGCAGCCGGCCGCGGGCAGCCGCGAGTTCGCCGAAGCGAGCGTAGGTGCCGCTGGCGGCAAACGGCTCGCCGTAGAAGTCGAGCGTCAGGTCCGGCTTGAACGTGTAGTTCACCCGGATCTCCGCCGACCAGGTCGAGCGATCGATGGCGCCGAAGATGTACCGCCGGCCGAACGTCGCCGCGCCGCCGCCGTCGAGCGTCTGAACGTGCTGCTGGGTGTCGACCTCGCGCTCGTAGCTCGGCGAGATCGACAGCTGCCACTGCGGCGCCGGCCGCATCTCGATGCCGGGCGACGCCTCGAAAAACAGCCCGCCGTCCTCGTTCCGCGAGTAGACCAGGGTGAGCTCCCCCTGCGTCTGGCTGGCGTTGCTGGTTTCGGAGGAGAACGTCAGCCCCCAGCCGGCGGGACGCTCCATGCTTGGCCCGCCACGGGTCAGGCGCATGTCCTGGCGCCGGAAATCGTACGTCCCGGTCAGCTCCGACTCCCAGAAGTTCGGCCAGGTGAAGTCGGCGCTGCCAACCAGCATCGACGTCTGCAGGTCGCGCCCGTAGTTCCACTCGACGCTCTGTCCAAACGTGAACGAATACTCGCGATACCACCGCGCCGGCTGCGTCTCCTGGTACTCCACCTCGCCG
>JBFWUM010000006.1:95352-107984 GCA_050247255.1 Vicinamibacterales bacterium
GTCGGCGCCGACACGGCCGGTCCCGGTCGATCCGCCAAACGGGTCTCCAGCTTCCGCGGTCGACCTGCGCGAATCGCCGGCCACGTACGGCAGCAGCTCGATCCGGCGCCGCGGCTCGATGCCGTCGAGCCCGTGCAGCTCGCCGAAGAGCGAGGCCCAGCGGTCGTCGGTCCGGCGGATCGGGCTCCAGTAGAGCTCCTCGTTCTTCGTCGGCACCCAGCGCTTGACGTTGAGTCCCCACACCTGCGGCGTCCGCTCGTTGAACCGCAGCTGCGACAACGGAATCCAGAGCTCCGCCGTCCAGCCGCCGTCCTCCACCACGGTCCGCGCCTGCCAGACGGGATTGAACGTCTCGTCGTCGCTGAACTCGTCGTCGCTATCGTGGAAGAAGTCGATGCGGACGCCGGAGGCGGTCACGCCGAAGCTGTAGGAGGTGCGCCGATCGAGATAGGTGTCGAGCGAGACGATCAGGTGTTCCGCCTGATCGCCTTCGTCTCGCCTGCCGAGCGGCGCCTGGATGGAAGACGCCGACACCATCCGTGCGCCGACATAGAGCGCGCTGTCGTCGAAGACAAAGCGGACGTCAATGGCGTCGGTGGCCGGCTGCCCTTCGTCGGGCTCCTTCTGGACGAAGTCGGTGACTGGCGTCGCCAGGCGCCAGGCCTCTTCGTCGAGGCGGCCGTCGACGCGGATCGCGCCATCGGGCACGCGGGAAGCCTGTGCGCGCTTGCGGTCGCGTTCCTGCGCCGACACGACGGACGGCAGCAGGGCGGTCAGCAAGAGGAGAAGGACACACGGACGGCGCATGGCCGCCTATGATCTCAGAAAGACCCGGAATACGTGTTAAGTCGATGTAAGGGTCACTACGCGAGTTCGGCCTCGAGGCGGGTCACCAGCATGTCGAGCTCCGCGGATACTGCCCTGACAGTATCCGGCTGGCTCAGGTCCACACCGGCGCGCGCGAGCAGGTCCATCGGGTAGTCGGACCCGCCGGCCCGCAGCAGCGACAGGTAACGATCAACCGTCTCGGCCCGCACGACCGGATCGACCGCGCGCAGGCCCTGCATCAGCCGCGCGGTCGAGGCGAAGCAGGTGGCGTACTGGTACACGTAATACGGCGTGCTGAAGAAGTGCGGGATGCGCGCCCAGGTCACCCGTGACACCTCCTCCTCGTCGAGCACGTCGCCATAGAAGTCCTTGAGCAGCGTCGCGTAGATGCCGTTCAAGGTCTCGGCGGTCACCGGCTGGTCCTGCTCCACCAGCCGATGCGCCTGCAGCTCGAAGTCGGCGAACATCACCTGCGTGTAGAACGTGCTGGCAATGCTGTCGATGGCGTGCTGCAGCAGGACGATGCGCTCGTTGCGGCTGTGGGCGCGCTCGAGCATGAGATCGAGGAAGAGCGCCTCGCTCAGCGTCGACGGCACCTCGGCGACGAAGATGGTGTAGCCGGCGTAGACGAAGGGCTGCGCCTGGTGCGAGAGCAGCGTGTGCATGGAGTGGCCCATCTCGTGGGCCAGCGTGAACACCGCGTCGAGCGTTTCGTTGTAATTGAGGAGCATGTACGGGTGCGACCCGTACACGGGCGCCGAATAGGCGCCGCTGCGCTTACCGGCGTTCTCGAATACGTCAATCCAGCCACCCTCGAAGGCCTTACGCACCTCCTCCTGGTACTGGGGGCCCAACGGCTTGACCGAATCGGCAATCCAGCCGCCGACCTCGTCGTACGGGTATCGCGCATCGTGGTCGACCAGCGGTACGAACACGTCGAACAGCCGGTAGGTGGAGAGGCCGAGCACCCGGCGGCGCAGCCGGTGATACCGGCGCAGCGGCTCGACGCCCGCCTTGGTTTCGCGAATCAGGTTCTCGACGACCGACGTCGGAATGTTGTTGCCGTGCAGCGCCGCATCCAGCGTGCTGGCGTAGCCGCGGGCGCGCGCATGGAACCAGTCGCGCTGCAGCACGCCGTTGTAGAGCGAGGCGTAGGTGTTCTGGCTGCCGGCGTAGGTGGCGTGGAACGCGCGGTAGGCGGTGGCGCGGTCTTCCTGGTTGCGGTTCGTCTCGAGCAGCGCCCGGTACTGCCCGTAGGTCAGCAGCGTCGTCTCGCCGCTCTTCAGCGCGATCGTCGGCCACTTCATGTCGGCCGTCGTGAGCGCCGAGTAGCTGTCGTACGGGACGGTGTTGAAGCGCCCGGCGTAGGACATCAGCCGCTCGCCCTGCTCGTCGAGGACGTGCTCCTGCTCGTGAAAGAGGCTCTCGATGGCGAAGCGGTAGGTGGCCAGCGCGGGCGACTGGTCGAGCCAGCGGCGCACGGTGCCGATGGAGATCGCCAGCAGCTCGGGGTTGAACCAGGAGCTGGCCTGCGCCTGCTTCGCGAACAGGATCTGCACCTGCTGGCGGCGGGCGTTGACGGCGTTGTCCCGCTGGTCCTGGTCGTACTGCAGCGAAGCGAAGTACCAGACCTGGTAGCTGAGCGCGCCCATCTCGTCCATCGCCGCGAACGCGGAGAGCAGCCGGTCGGCGCCCTGGGACAGCGTTCCCTGGAACGCCTGGAACGCGTCGATCTGCCGCTCGAGCGCCTGGTAGCGCTGCTGCCAGTCGTCCCAGTCGCGGCAGATGGCCGTCAGGTCCCACTTGTAGCGATCGGGGATCGCCTCGCGGGACGGCAGCGTTCCGGACTCAGGGCGGAAGGTATCGAGCGGCGGCATCCAGCGATCTTACCGTTTGCGGGTCCGCCTGAAGGCGGACACTACGCACGTAGTGTCTGGCTTTAGCCAGACCTAGCGCAGCAGCTTCAACAAATCGGCGTACTCAGCCGTGATGCGCGCGGCGTGGCGGGGACGGGCCACCGCCTCGGCCAGCGCCGGCGGCAGCGGGATCGACTGGCCGATGGCCGGCTCGACCACCTCGCGGAACTTCGCCGGGTGCGCGGTCGCCAGGAACACCCCGCGGGCGTCCGGCGGGGCGTCGCGCAGCGCCTCCTGGAGGCCCAGCCAGGCGACGGCGCCATGCGGATCCAGCAGGTAGCCGTGCTCGCGGTAGACGCGCCCGATCTCCGCCACGATCGTCGCATCGTCATAGGCGGCGCCGACGATGTCGCGGCGGATGGCGGCCAGGTCGCTGCCGTAGAGGAACTGGATCCGCTCGAAGTTGCTCGGCGCGCCGACGTCCATGGCGTTGGCGACGGTGCGCAGCGACGGCCGCGGCTGGTACTCGCCGCTGCGCAGGTACGCCGGCACGACGTCGTTGACGTTGGTCGCCGCGACGAACCGCCCCGCCGACCCGCCCAGGCGCTTCGCGATCAATCCGGCCGTGAGGTTGCCGAAGTTGCCGCTCGGCACCGAGACCAGCGCCGGCCGCAGCGACTCGTAGACAAAGTGGTAGAAGACCTGCGGCAGCAGCCGGCCCAGGTTGATCGAGTTGGCCGGCGTCAGCCAGACGTGCGCGCGCAGGTCGTCATCGGCGAACGCCTGCTTGACCAGGCGCTGGCAGTCGTCGAAGGTGCCGCTCACGGCGACGGCGGTGATGTTGTCGCCGAGCGACGCCATCTGCGCTTCCTGGACGTCGCTCACCTGCCCTTCCGGGTAGAGCACGAAGACGCGCGTGTCGGGAACGTTGTGAAAGGCCTGGGCGACCGCGCTGCCCGTGTCCCCGGAGGTGGCCACGAGAATGGTCAGCGGCGTGCCGTCGGTGAAGTGGTGCAGCAGGCGCGCCTGCGTGCGCGCGCCGACGTCCTTGAACGCCAGCGTCGGGCCGTGGAACAGCTCCAGCACCCAGACGCGGTCGGTGACCTGGACGAGCGGGACCGGGAAATCGAGCGCGTCGCGGACGAGCGGCTCGAGCCCTTCGGGGGTGATCTCATCGCGCAGCAGGTGCGCGCCGACGAGTGTCCCGATCTCGACAATCGAGCCCGCCGCCCGGATCGCCTCGAGCCGGTCCGCCGGCAGCGGGTCGAGCCGCTCGGGCATGTAGAGGCCGCCGTCGGGCGCGGTGCCGGCGAACAGGGCGTCGATGAACGGGACGGGCGGCGAGGCGCCGCGCGAACTGATCCACTGCATGGGGTCGGTCAGGCCTGTAGGGGGTCGGGATGAATCGGGATCGGCGTGCCGCGGTCGTCGACCGCCACCAGCACGACTTCCGCCTCGGTCACCTTGACGTGCTCGCCGCGCCGGCTCCAGCGCTCGGCCTCGACCAGCACGCGCACGGTGATCGACGTGCGGCCGATCCGCACCGTTTCCGTGTAAAAGCTCACCACGTCGCCGATGAACACCGGCTCGTGGAACTCGACCTGGCGCATCGCCTTGGTGACGAAGCGCCGGTCCGCTGCCTTGCGCGCCTCGACGGCCGACGCCAGGTCGATGTGCGACAGGATCACACCGCCGAAGATGGTGCCGAAGCCATTGGTGTCCTTCGGCAGCAGGAGCACCTTGATCGCCGGAACGCGCTCAGACATGAACGCTACATTGTTCCAGAAAGCGTTTATCATGAACAACCAATGAGCACTGCCGCCAATGGCCGCTCCACGGCGCCCGCCGCCGCGGCGAGCACGTCTTCGACCCGCGCCTGGAGCGTCCACGACGCCAGCGAGCTCTACGAGGTGCCGCGCTGGGGCAACGGCTACTTCTCGGTCAACGCCGCCGGCCACATGCAGGTGCACCCGACGAAGGAGCCGGGGCGGGCGATCGACCTGAAGGAGCTGATCGACCGGCTCGAGCTGCGCGGCATCAGCCTGCCGGTGCTCGTCCGCTTCACCGACATCCTGAAGCACCGGCTCGGCGACATCTACGCCGCCTTCCAGGCGGCCATCAACCAGCACCAGTACCAGGGCGGTTACAGCTGCGTCTACCCCGTCAAGGTGAACCAGCAGCGGCACGTCGTCGAGGAAGTGCTGAACTTCGGCCGCCCCTACAAGTTCGGCCTCGAGGCCGGCTCCAAGCCCGAGCTCCTGGCCGTCGTGGCCATTGCCGACAACGAAACCCCGATCATCTGCAACGGCTTCAAGGACGCCGAGTTCATCGAGACGGCGATGCTGGCGCTCAAGATCGGGCGCAACATCATCCCGGTCGTCGAGAAGTACACCGAGCTCGGGCTGATCCTCGAGGCGGCCGAGAAGATCGGCGTCCGGCCGATGATCGGCATGCGCGTCAAGCTGGCGTCGCGCGGCAGCGGCCGCTGGCAGTCGTCAGGCGGCTTCCGCTCGAAGTTCGGCCTGACGGTCACCGAGATCATGCGCGGGCTCGAGGAGCTCAAGTCGCGCGGCATGGCCGACTGCCTGCAGCTGCTCCACTTCCACCTCGGCAGCCAGATCACCAACATCCGCATCGTCAAGGGGGCGCTCAACGAGGCGGCGCGCGTCTATACGGAGATCGCCAAGCTGGGGGCCGGGCTGAAGTACCTGGACGTCGGCGGCGGGCTCGGCGTGGACTATGACGGGTCGCAGACGAACTTCGAGTCGAGCATGAACTACACGCTCGAGGAGTACGCCAACGACGTCATCTACCACGTGCAGAGCGTCTGCGACGAGGCCGGCGTGCCCCACCCGACGATCGTGTCGGAGAGCGGTCGCGCCGTCGTCGCGTACCACAGCGTGCTGGTGTTCAACGTCCTCGGCGTGTCGGGCTTCGGCGACGAGCAGGTGCCGACCACGGCCAACCCCGACTGGGAGCAGCCGCTCGCCGACCTGATCGAGACCTACAACAACGTCACCGCCCGCAACGCGCTCGAGGCCTACCACGACGCGCAGCAGGCGCTCGACATGGCGCTGGGGCTGTTCAACGGCGGCTACCTGCCGCTCGATCAGCGCAGCATGGCCGAGAACCTGTTCTGGGCCATCTGCACCAAGCTGCAGAAGATCGTGCAGACGATGGCCGACGTGCCGGAGGACCTGCAGAACCTCGACGAGTCGCTGAGCGACACGTACTTCTGCAACTTCTCGCTGTTCCAGTCGATTCCCGACAGCTGGGCGATCAAGCAGCTCTTCCCCGTCGTGCCGATCCACCGCCTCGGTGAAAAGCCGCTGAACCACGCGGTGCTCGGCGACATCACCTGCGACTCGGACGGGAAGCTCGATCGCTTCGTCGATCGCCGCGACGTCAAGCGGACGCTGCCGCTGCATACCGTCAACGGCGAGCCCTACTACCTGGGCGTCTTCCTGATCGGCGCCTACCAGGAGATCCTCGGCGACCTGCACAACCTGTTCGGGGATACCCACGCCGTGCACGTCAGCCTCGACGAGCAGGGCAACGCGCGACTGGACACGCTGATCAAGGGTGACACCGTGCGCGAGGTGCTCGACTACGTCGAGTTCGACGCCGAGTCGCTCCTCGGCAAGCTCCGCACCGACGTGGAAACCGCCGTGCGTGCCGGGAAGATCAACTACGAAGGAGCGGGGCGGCTACTCCGGTTCTACGAGGACGGGCTCCACGGGTATACGTATCTCGAGGGCTAGAACCAACCCCTCGGAGCACCTAGGAACCGGTTCTGATCGTATAAAACGCCAGTCCCCCCAGCACCAGCACGAGTCCCGCAAACCCGATCGCCCCCGGCAGGGCCGTGTTCAGCAGCACCACTTCCCCAAGCAGTGTCATCGCCGTATAGGACGACTGGGTCGCGTCGACCCTGGCGACGGCGTTCGGATCGCGGCCGCCCATCTGCCTGGCGAACAGGAACAGCGCGTTGCCGATGGTGCCGAAGAGCGCGACGATCAGCGTTCCAGCCACCTGCTGGCGTGTTGGCGCCGGCGAGTGCGGCAGCAACAGCGTGAGCAGCCAGAACGGGATCGAGCCGATGGTCATCAGCAGCACGCGCGCGGTCGCGTTGGCGGTGACCTCATCGTCGAGGCGGGGGATCCAGCGGCCGCCGCCGCTGCGCGCCTCCTGCAGCAGCTGGTTGCCGAACGGATACGCAAACGCCGACAGCACCACCGGCAGCACGCCCAGCACCTGCACGGTCGCCGACGCGTCGCGCCGATCCAGGTTCACGAGGACGATGCCCGCAAAGATGATGGCCAGCAGCAGCACACCGCTGCGCCGCACGCGAGCGCCGAACATGAGCAGCACCAGCGGCGTCGCCAGGATGGTGAACTGCATGGTGCAGGCGACCACCCACCCGGGCGCGAGCGTCGGCGCATAGGCAAGCGGCGCATAGAACAGCCCAACGCCGACGGTGCCGGCCACGGTCCAGAACAGCCAGTGCGCGCGGAATGCCCGCAGCACCCCGCCGAGCTGCCAGCGCATGACGAACCACAGGCTGAGGAGCAGCAGCACCCACGCGTAGCGCAGCGCCGCGGTCCACACCCAGTGGCCGCCGGCGACGCCGATGGCGCGGTTGACGATGAAGGTGACGCTGAAGCAGGAGGAGGCGAGGAGGGCGACGAGGATCGCGAACCTCGAACCGGGAGCCGAGTGTGTCGGGAGCACCCGGTTCGAGAGTCTACCGCTTCTTCTGGTCGTAGAACCGCTTGCACGCGCGCTGGAAGCGCTCGTTGAGCGGGCCGGCGACGTCGGGCGGCACCGGGCCGAGGCGCATCCACTGCGACTGCGCGCTGCGGACTTCCTGCTCGGCGGCGCGCCAGCGGGAATCGTCGGATTCGGCGGCGCGGCCGCCGATCGTGTTGGCGGCCAGGCGGTCACGCCACTGCTGCGCCAGCATCTCGGCGGGCGACAGCGCCCTGGCGGCCTGCGGCCTGGCGCCGTTCGGCACCAGCTCTTCGACCTTGGCGACCAGCTTCTCCATCCGCTTGCGGGTCGTCTCCGGGTCCATGTCGGTACCGGCGAAGGCCTGAGGCCAGCGCGCCACGAGCACGCCGACGGCCTGGTGGTAGCGCGCGGCCAGCTCCTGCTGCACGTAGCGCGGCAGCTCCGGCGCCTGCGACCAGCGGGCGCGGGCATCGGCGACGAGGCCGTACAGGTTGTCGGGCGCCGCGGCATCGGCAGGAGCGTCGGCCGGCGTGAGCGCCTCGAGCTCGCGGATGAGCGCCTCGCGCGGCGCCGCCTTCGCCAGCAGGTCCACCTGGTCTCGGTGCTTGTAGCGCTCGAAGAAGCGATCGCACGCCGTGCGGAAGCGCTGCCAGACGACCTCGGACTTTGCCTTGCGGACCGGGCCGATGGTCTTCCACTCGGCCTGCAGCTGCTTCAGCTTCGCGGCGGCGGCCTCCCACTCGGTTGATTCGGCAAGCGCCTCGGCCTGCTCGCAGAGCGCTTCCTTGCGCGCCAGGTTGTGCGCCCACTCGTCCTTGCGCGTCTTCAGGTCTTCCTGGCGGCGCGTGAAGAACCGATCGCAGGCGGCGCGGAACCGCTCCCAGATCGCCTTCTCGTGGCCGCGGCTGACGGGCCCGATGGCCTTCCACTCGGCCTGCAGTTTCTGGATCTCGGCGGCGGTCTTCACCCACTCGGTGGAGTCGGCCAGCGCCTCGGCGCCCTCGACCAGCGCCTGCTTGCGCGCCAGGTTGGCCGCGCGCTCCTCGTGCTGCGCGGCCAGGTGCGCGGACGTGCGGCCGTAGACCTGGTCCTGCGCCTCCTTGAAGCGGCGCCACATCGCCTCGCCCTGCGCGCGCGGAGCCAGGGCCACCTGCTTCCAGCGGGCCTGCAGTTCGCGCATGCGGCGCGCGGCGGCATCGAGGTTCTCCTCGGCGACGAGCGCCTCCATCTCCTTGCACAGCTCTTCCTGCACCTGGAGGTTGGCCCAGCGCTGCCACTCGTCGGCGTCGCGCAGCTCCTGCACCCGCGGCCCGAGCGTGGCGCGCAGCGCTTCGAGGCGCGCCTGGATCTGCTGGCGATCCTGCTTCGACGGCAGCGGCGCGCGAGCGTCGAGCGCCTCCTTGAGATCGCGCAGTGCGCGCTCCCCCGCCTTCAGCGAGATCTGCTCGGCGGCAATCAGCACCTCGACCTGCCGGGCGAGCTGCTGCAGCCGCCGCAGGTTGTCCTGCTCCTGTTTGGCGCGGACGGCCTGCTGCTCGTGCTCCTTTTCCTCGAGCGTCGCGACGGCGCGCTCGAGCCGCTCGGCGGCCGGGGCGTTGGCGTCGGCGTGCTCGCGCAGGAGATCGGCATCGCGCCGCAGCCCGCGCCAGCGGGCGATGATCTCTTCCAGGGGCTGCTCCGACGCCAGCAGCTGTTCCAGCTCGGTCGCCAGCGTCTCGAGCCGGCTCGACGCCGATGCGGCGAGGGCCCGGCGGCGCTCGCGCAGTTCGAACGCGCGCGACGCGTCCTGGAACCGGCGCGTCAGCGACCCGGCGTACTCAGACGGCATCGGCGGCAGCGTGTCCCACCGGACGCGCAGCTCGGCGATCCGGTCGAGGGCATCCGGGCCGTCAAGCAACTCGATCTCCTGGCAGATGGCCAGGCGGTCGGCCTGCTCGCGGGCCACGGCCTGCGCCCGCTCCTCGTCCGCCGCCCGCTCACGTTCGCGCTCGGCAATCGCCTCGCGCACCGCCTCGACGGCCGCCTCGAATCGCTGCGCGAGCTCGCTCTCGACGTCAGTGTCTGCCTGCAGGTCCGCCCAGCCGAGACGCGCGTCCGCCAGCTGCGCGGACGCTTCGGCGGCCTCGGCGAGGACCACCAGCTGCTCGACACGGCGGATCAGCCCGTCGGCACGCTCGCGATCGGCCGCGGCCATCCGCGCCGCCGGCGCTTCGGCGGCGGGCCGGGCCGCTTCCTCGATTTCACGCAGCCGCACGCGCGCGCGCCGGCCTGCGACCTTGCTGCGGGCGCGCTGCGCGATGGCGCCAAGCGCCTCGGCGTCGCTGACGCGCTCGAGCGCCGCCACCGCCACGTCCGTGTGCTCCGACTTCACGGCGACGTTCACCACCTCGCCGGCGTCCGACACGCGCGCCAGCGCACGCAGCCGCGTCGCGGCGTCGGCGGCGTGGCGGCTGATCGATCCCAGCGCCTTCTGGTCGTCCACGAGGTCGACGATGGCGGCGCGCACGTCGGGGCTGGCGGCATCGCGCGCCACGCTCACCAGCTCGCGCGTGCGCTGCAGCGAGGCCAGCACGCGGACCACCTCGGTGGCCTGCGCCACGTTGACCGTCTCGGCCGCCATGCCCGCCAGCGTGCGAATGGCTTCGCCGCGGACCTCCTCGTCCGGGTCGGTGCGCGCGATGTCAGCCAACGCCGGCACCGCATCGTCCAGGGCCGTGTCGAGGCGGCCGGCGGCAGCGCGACGCACCCGGGCGTCGCCATCTTCGCGGGCCAGAGCCAGGAGGGTTTCCCCCTCGTCTGCGCCCAGCTCGAAGACGGCGGCGGCGCGGACGGCGGGGTCCGTGTGCTTCCAACGGGGGGCGGGACGGAGCTTTTCGAGAAGGCCCATTCGGTTATTTGGATCGTCGCGAACGGTTAATCGTAGTTCGGGCGCCGAGATCGCGAGACTTTCGGCGCCTTCGCAGGTAGCGCGGCGACGGGCTGCAGGATCAGTACCTGAAGCTGGCAGCCGGCAGCCGGCGGGGGATGGAAAGTGGGGCGTACAGCAGAAGGGACCGGCGTCACCGCCGGCCCCTTCTGACTTCTAGCTTCTAGCTTCTAGCTTCTAGCTTCTGACTTCTTCGTCACTACTTCACGAACAGCATCTCCCGATACGTCGGCAGCGGCCAGATTTCGTGTGGCGTGCTGACCTCGATCTGGTCGCCCAGCTCACGCAGCTTGACCATCGCCGGCACGACCTTGTCGCGCATGTACTTGGCGTGCTTCTCGGCCGATCCGCCGCCGGCGTGCGACAGCGCCTGCTCGAGGGCACTGGCCGCGGCCGCGAACTTGTCGACCAGCTTCGTGTACGACGCCAGCAGCTTCCTGCCGGAGGTGCTGACGCCGCCGCCCGCCTTCACCGCCGCCACGCTCTGGCCGATCTGCTTCTGGTACTCGAGCGCCGCCGGCAGGATGTAGCGGTTGGCCATCAGCACGGCGAGCTGCCCCTCGATGTTGATCGTCTTGTTGTAATTCTCGAGGAACACCTCGTAGCGCGCGTGGACCTCGCGCTCGTTGAGGATCTTGAAGCGATCGAGCAATTTGATCGCCTCCGGCTTGACCAGCTCCGGCAGCGCATCCACGGTGTTCTTGTGGTTGAGCAGCTTGCGCCTGGCCGCCTCCTTCTGCCAGCTGTCGGCGTAGCCGTTGCCGTTGAAGATGATCCGCTTGTGGTCCTTGATCATCTTGACGAGGAGCTTGCCGACCGCCTTGTTCAGGTCCTCGCCCTTGCCGGTTGCCGCCTCGAGCTCGGTGGCGACGTACTCGAGCGAGTCCGCCATCGCCACGTTGAGGATGGTGTTCGGCCAGGCGATGTTCTGCGTCGAGCCGACGGCGCGGAACTCGAACTTGTTGCCGGTGAAGGCGAACGGGCTGGTGCGGTTGCGGTCGCCGGCGTCGCGCGGCAGCTTGGGCAGCACGCTGACGCCGAGGTCCTGCAGGCCGCCCTGCTTGGTCGACTTGGCGCCGCCGCTCTTCTCGATCTGCTCGAAGATGTCGGTGAGCATGTCGCCGAGGAAGATCGAGATGATCGCCGGCGGGGCCTCGTTGGCGCCGAGCCGGTGATCGTTGCCGGCGTGGGCAATGCTGACGCGGAGCAGCCCCTGCCACTTGTCGACGGCGCGGATGACCGCGGCGCAGAAGACGAGGAACTGCATGTTGTCGTGCGGCGTGTCGCCGGGGCCGAGCAGGTTGTTGCCGAACTCGTCGGAGAGCGACCAGTTGTTGTGCTTGCCCGAGCCGTTGACGCCGGCAAACGGCTTCTCGTGCAGCAGCGCCGCCAGGCCGTATTTCGGCGCGATCTTCTTCAGCATCTCCATGACCATCAGCTGATGGTCGGCGGCGACGTTGGCGTTCTCGAAGACCGGCGCGATCTCGTACTGGCTGGGGGCGACCTCGTTGTGGCGCGTCTTGACCGGCACGCCGATCTTGAACAGCTCCAGCTCGGTCTCCGCCATGCAGGCGAGCACGCGCTCCGGGATCGCCCCGAAGTACTGGTCCTCCATCTCCTGCCCCTTCGGCGGCGCGGCGCCGAAGAGCGTGCGGCCGGCGTTGATCAGGTCGGGGCGCGAGAAGTAGAAATTGCGGTCGATGAGGAAGTACTCCTGCTCCGGGCCGCAGGTCGAGAACACGCGCTCGGCCGTCGAGCCGAACAGCTTGAGCACGCGCACCGCCTGCTTCGACACGGCGTCCATCGAGCGCAGCAGCGGCGTCTTCTTGTCGAGCGCCTCGCCCGTCCAGCTGACGAAGGCGGTCGGGATGACCAGGGTCACGTTGTTGCCGTTGACGTGCAGGAACGGCGGGCTCGTCGGGTCCCACGCGGTGTAGCCGCGCGCCTCGAACGTGCTGCGCATGCCGCCGGACGGGAAACTCGAAGCGTCGGGCTCGCCCTTGATCAGCTCCTTGCCGCGGAACTCGGCGATCGCGCCGCCTTCGGCGGTCGGCGCCAGAAAGGAGTCGTGCTTCTCGGCGGTGATGCCGGTCAGCGGCTGGAACCAGTGGGTGTAATGGGTGGCGCCGTGCTCGACGGCCCAGTCCTTCAGCGCCGTCGCGACCGCGTCGGCCGTCGACAGGTCGAGCGGCTCCCCGCGGGTGATGGTGGCGCGCAGCGCGCGGTAGGCCGGCTTCGGCAGGCGCTCCTGCTGCACCTTGTCGGTGAAGACGCGGCTGCCGAACAGCTCA
>JBFWUM010000007.1:0-11358 GCA_050247255.1 Vicinamibacterales bacterium
GGGCAGGCGCCCTTCGCGGAACAGGCCACCACCGCCGCGGTGGTCGGCGACGATGTCTATGTGGTGCACCCGCATTTCATGGACGAGAACCCGCCGAGCCTCGAGAAGGTGGCGTTCGAGTAGGGCAGCCGAATGCGGTCGCATGTGATCGCGTGTGCCCTGGTCCTGTTTGGCGCGCCGGCGGCGGCCCAGGGGCTGGAGTTCGCCTGCGAGTACACGCGCAAGGTGGAATGCTCGCCGGCTGGCTGCACGGACGCCGAGATCGGCTCCGCCTACCTGCTGGTGCCGCCGCTCGACTTCCTGCTGGATGCCACGACACGAGCGTTGGAAGCGGGGGAGTTGCCGGTGATCCGCCGCTGCGACACGCGCGGCTGCACGGCGCTGCCGGTGCGCGCGACCCTCGGCAACCCCTTCGTCAACATCGTCCCGCTCGAAGGGACCTACTTCCTGAAGATCGCGTCGGCCGACCTGGCCGACGGCACCCGCGCCTCCGACTTCGTCGAGGTCGCGACGCAGGCACTGACGACGACGACCTACTTCGGCTCGTGCAAGGGCGTCGTGCCCGGCACGGTGCCGCTGCCGGCCCCGCGAACCCCATGACTCGTCTCTTGCTTCACGTGACCTTCATGCTCGGCCTGGCGACGGCAACGGCCGTGGCGCAGACGACCCCGGAGTGGAAGCAGCCGACCGAGCGCCTGCCGGAATACTGGGAGCTGATCGGGCGGATGTTCGGCGACCAGGCGGTCATCAACGACGACCGCTCGCTGCGCCTCATCACGGATCTTGCCGTCATCGGCGTCGCCAACATCAAGGCCAGGAGCCGCGCCGCCGAGGTGTTCGCCCGCTTTGCCGAGATCACCTACAACACCATGGACGACAACCAGATCGACTTCGTCGAGCCGAAGCTGGTGGTGAAGGAAGTGCGCGAGATTCGCGTGATGAAGGCGGGCGACGAGGGGATTGTCGTCGAGTGGCGCTCGGGGTCGAGCTCGCTCAACCACAAGCAATGCGTCGACGTCTGGATTGCCCGGACCGCTTTCCTGGTGGATTAGCGCTGGCGCGCGGTGGCCGCGTGCGAGCGGGCAGTCGTCTGGTCAGCGTGGCAACGACCGCTCGGACGACCGCGCCCCTACACCACCACGTTCGAGGTCGACGGGTGGACGGCGCTCGACATCAAGTACGACCCGCAGGCCGATGACGTGCGCGTCGCGCTGAGAAATCCGCAGTCAGGCACCCCGTAAAGGGGTGCCCTACAGGAGTTGTCCCCCTACAGGATTTCCCGCACACGGTCGGCGGGGCGGGCGAGAATCGCTCGCGCGCCGGCATCCTTCATGGTGGTGAACACCTGGCGACAGGTACTGCAGGTGGGCTTCTGGTAGACGGTGATCTTCATGATGAGGTGCCCCTGTGTCGGCTCAATGTCTGCTTGCATCCCTCCTGAGGAGAGGGCGCATGATTCATAGGATGTCAGATCTCATCGGTAAGCCGATCGTCGCCGCCGATGGCGGCGAGAAGCTGGGCACGGTCGCCGACCTGCTGATTGATGAGGCCACCAACGGCTTCGTCGGGCTCGTCGTCCGCCACGGCGGCATCATGAAGCGCGAAGACGTGCTGCCCGCATCGGCCGTCCAGGCGCTGGGGCGCGACGCCATCGTCAGCCGGTCGAGCGCCGACCTGATCGACGGGAGAGAGTGGCGGAACCGGCACGCCAAGGCATGAACGTTGCTTTAAATTCCATCCACAATGAGAGTATGGCTGACCCGCAAGTACGCGGACTGGATCGACGGGGTCGATCTGCGCGGCTATGCGGTCGGCGATACTCTCGATCTGACGCCGAACGACGCGCGGATCCTGCTGGTAGAGCAGTGGGCCGTGCTCGAGCGGCGTACCAAGGAGCGCAGCGCCCGGCCCTGCCGCGGGCGGCGGGCCCGCGATTGCCGCTGAGCCGCCGCGATTAGCGGATAAGATGCGGCGATGATCCCGCGCCGCTGCCTCTTTTCGTTCCTGTTCCTGGCCATCCTTGCCGCCGGCTGCGACGACCGCTCGACCACAGGGCCCTCGTCGAGCAGCGAACCCGGCTTCACCATCACCGAGCTTCGCATCGGGACCGGCGCCGAGGCGGCCACCGGCACGACCGCGACCATCACCTTCACGATGTGGGTGTTCGATGAGGCCGCCTTCCAGGGGAAGGGGCCGCAGGCAGACTCGGGCTCGCTGACGTTTTCGGTCGGCACGGGCGAGGTTATTCAGGGGCTGTCGGTGGGCGTGCGCGGCATGAAGGTCGGCGGTGCGCGCCGCCTGCTGGTGCCGTCGCGGTTGGCGTTCGGCGAGCGCGGCACGACAGGCGTGCCGGCGAACTCACCAGTCGTGTTCGACGTCGAGCTGATCTCGGTCCAGTAGGCGGCCTACACCAATCCCAGCCGCTCCCGCAGGTCCAGCAGGCTGAAATCGAGCTCGCTCTTCACGATCAATCCCCCACGTACCGTCAGCACCTCGGTGAACTGGAGGTCGGCGCGGCGGCCGGTTGGCGGGATGCTGGTGTGCTCGCCGAGCATGAGCGGCCCGGTGTGCGTGCCGCGGCCAATGAAGCGGACGCGGACCGTGTCGCCTCCCTCCTGCTCGATGGACGTGAGCTCGACGAGCGCGTCCTCGAAGGCAATCAGCCAGCCGGCCGCCAGGGCGCGGTAGCCCGCGCGCCCCAGCAGCCGCTGGCGGGTCGGCACGTAGTGAAAGGACGCCTGCGGGTCGACCAGGCGCGCCACCTCGTCCAACTGGCGCTCGTTGAACAGGCGGTAGTACTCCCGGACGACGGCCGTGGCGTCCACGCGGATCTAGGCGAGCGTCCGCTTGAAGAGCGCGATCGTGCGCTCCATGGCGATGTCGGCCTGCGCCTTGTTGAAGCGCGGGGTCGTATCGTTGTTGAACCCGTGCTGCGTGCCCGGGTAGAAGTGCTGCTCGTACTTGACGTTGTTGGCCTTCAGCGCCGCCTCGTAAGCCGCCGCGCCGGCGTTGATCCGCTCGTCGTTCTCGGCGTACTGGATCATCACCTCTGCCTTGATCCTGGGCACGTCCTCCGCGCGCGGCTGGCCGCCGTAGAACGGCACCGCCGCCGCCAGGTCCGCGCCCAGCCGCACCGCCAGCTGGTTGACGACGCTGCCGCCGAAGCAGAAGCCGACCGCGCCGATCTTGCCGTTGACCTCGGGACGCGCCTTCAGCAGCCGCGCACCGTTGACGAAGTCGACGATCATCTCCTCCTGGTTGCGCTTCCGCTGCAGCTCGACGCCGGCTTCATCGGTGCCGGGCCAGCCGCCGAGCGGAAAGAGCGCATCCGGGCCGAACGCCACGAAGCCGGCCACGGCAAAGCGGCGGACGACGTCCTGGATGTGCGGGTTGAGGCCGCGGTTCTCGTGGACCACGAGCACGCCGCCGACGCGCCCCTGCCGGTTGGCCGGCTCGGCGAAGAGGCCGCGCATCTTGCCGGCGCCGCCGGGAGAGTCGTACTCGATCCACTGCGTCCTGATCCGCGGGTCGTTCGGCTGCACCACCTGCGCTGCCTCCGAGTAGTCGGGGCGCAGCAGGTCGAGCGCCATCGCCGCCGCAGCGGCGCTGCCGGTGACGGCCGCCGCCCGGTCGATGAACCCGCGGCGATCGATGAGCCCGTGGACGTAGCGGTCGAACAACCGCATGACCTCGGGGTGAACGTCGGTCGCTTTCGTCTGTTCCATGATGGCGTTACTCCTCGTCTGGGGGATCGGCAATCCAGAAACTGCAGCGCGCGACGCAGCGGTGGCCGCTGTTGCGCACGATGTCTTCGGCCTTGTGCTGGGCATCCACGAGGCTGGCAGCCGGCTGCCACGCATGCTCGGGCTGCCCCTGCTGCTGGCTCCGGTAGCGGAACGCTCCCGCCGTGCTGCGTTCGACGGTGAGCGTCCATCCCTCGTGCCACCGGTTCCAGGTCTTTTCCACGACGTCGGTCATCGAGGAATGGTAGTTGAGTAGCTGGGTTGTTGGGTAGCTGGGTAAGAGCCGCAGCAGCCTAGCTACCTGGCTACTCAGCTACCTTTGATATGAAAGCAGGTAGAGGCGGCGGCGTTCGATGTAGCCGCGCAAGTCGCTCTGCGCCCCCTCGATGTCGACGGGGAACTCCTCGAACGCATCGAGCTTCCGCGTGTCGGCCTCGACCTCGGCGGCGATGAGCGCCTGGTACTTCCTGGCCAGCGGACCGATGCGGTTCCAGTCGAGCCACTTGGTGGCGATGTCGCGGACGTAGCCGAGATACCGGGTGCGCAGCGCCGGCACGGCCAGGAGCTTCGACCGCAGCGGCTTGGAGGGGTCGTTCAGCCCGGCCAGCGGATCGAGCGTGGCGCTCGGCGCCGCACCCGAGAAGCCGAAGCCGCGGCCCCCCTCGCTGAACGTCTCGTTCATGTCGCCCGGGAACACGTGGAAGCGGCCGCCCACATCCTGGTAAAGCGAGTAGTCGCTGCCGCGCGCCCAGTAGCCGTCGCCGTTGGTCAGGACGATGTCGACGGCGAGGAACTTGAGCACCTCGTCCACGTCGAGCAGCGGCTTGAGCGCCGCTTCGAGCTTGTCGGCCGGCGTTTCGTTGAGCACCCTGGTCAGGTTGATCAGGTCGGCCCACGCCTTCGGCGTGTCCTTCGACTTGATCTCGAACGTCCGCTTGTACTGGGCGAGGTTCTGTTCACCCCAGTACTCCAGCCCGGCACGCCCCCGCGGGCTGCCAGGCACCTTCCACCGCGCCCCATCGTCGGAGGGATACCACTCGCCGATGAAGTCCTTGTTGAACTGCTGGTTGCTGACGTAGATGCCCCAGTTTTCGCCGTTGATGACCACCCGCAGGTAGTTCGACTTCAGCGACGGCAGGTAGTCGCGGGCAATCTCCTGCGAGAGTGCCGTGCGCAGGAAGGTCGGGTCTTCGTGCGAGTTGAGCAGGTTGAGCGTCCTGTAGCCGCGCAGGTCCTGCTTGCCGTGGACGAAGTCGAACGACAGGTTGAGCGAGCGCTTGTAGCCGGCCGGCACCTGGCGGTACGACGAGTTGCCGCGGAAATGGATGCCGACCTGGTCGTAGGTCTTGCCGTCGACGATGACGCTGGCCGGGACCTCGACGTCGGTGTTGTAGAAGGTCTCGAGCTCGTCTTCCCAGTCGACGCCGGGGAAGTCGATGAAGATCGTCCGCAGCGTCGCCATGTCGTAGAGCGGCGTCGCCGGATACGGCGGCTTGATGTCGGCCGGGACGACGCGCGCGCCGTTGCTGACGTTGGCGGGGAAGAAGTTGCGGCGGCCGCGTCCGCGCTGTCCTTCGAGGTAGTTCCGCGCTGCCCGCCGCTCCACGGCGTTCAGCCGGCCGTCGTTGTCGCGATCGAACTGCTCGACGATCTTCTGCTCGGGGCGGCCGAAGCCGAACCCGCCGAACTGCGCGCCGCCGGTCGCCGTGGCGAGCGCAACGATGGCGACGGTCCAGGCAAGGCGGGTACGGCGCATGGCGCTAATCTTCCTCGTCCACGCGCTGCAAGGCAACGCTTTGTATTCCATCGAGCCGGTTGAGGCCGTTGACCAGCTCGGCGGCTGACTGGTCCGTCCGAAGGGTCGTCCGGTAGGACACTTCCAGCGAGGTGCCCTGGCGCGCGGTGGCCAGCGAGACGAGCCGCCGGGTCGTCGCGTGGGCATCCAGCAGCGGTCCGAGCACCTCGTTGGCGTCGCGGCCGAGCGCGATCCGGACCTGGAGCAGGTAGGGCAGCTGCGCCGACGGCGGCAGCCCGCGCGGCCGCATGATGGCGGCCGCGGCCCCGACGACGGCGATGCCGATGAGCGCCACCCATGGGTGGCTCGCCCCGACCGCCATGCCGACCACGACGGCAAAGATGACGTAGGCGGTGTCCTGCGTGTCGCGAACGACGGTGCGGAAGCGGACGATCGACAGCGCGCCGACCAGGCTGAACGCGCGGGCGACGCTGTCGCCGATCACCTGCGTGACCATGGCGATCAGGATGGTCAGCAGGACGAGGGTGATGCTGAACGAGGAGACGATTTCGTCGCGGGGGCGGGTGCGCCGGTAGACGAGGGCGACGATCCCGCCGAGCGCCATGGCAATGACCAGGCGCATGAGCACCTGCAGCGGATCCACCGGCGGCACGTCGGTGAACGGCGCCAGCAGGAACTCAGGCATGCAGCCGTCCGGCCGCTTCCGTGGCGGCGTCGTGGGCGAGCCCGAGCGCGGTCATCGCCAGCCGGTACTTGGAGACCGCCGCCGGGTCGAGCCGGAAGTCCTGGATCAGCCGCCGCAGGAGCGCCGGCGGCGCGTCGCGAAACTTCATCTCGACGATCGCGTGGCTGCTGAGCACCGGGGTGCCGCGCGTCATGAGGAAGCGGCGCTCGCTGTTGACCAGCGCCGTGATGTCGGTGTCGATGGTCACGCGCACCGGACCCTCGTCGGTGACGCCGGCGCGCGCCACGCGGACGTAGCTGATCTCGCAGACCGGCGCGAGCTGCCGCGCCTGCACGCGCCGCTCGAACCACGCCGCTTCGGGCACCCCGTAAAGGGGTGCCCGACGGTCGTCCTCGTAGGGCGCCCCTTTACGGGGCGCCTCGACGAGCGGGACGAGCATCCGGCGCTTGCAGAGGAAACCGTTGCGCTTCAGCTTGCGCTCCAGGAACACCTCGGGCGCGTCGCCGTAGCGGCGAATCCGGTACTTGGCGCGGCCGTACGAGCCGCGGCGGTGGAACGTGTCGAGCCGCGCCGTGTCGAAGTAGAGGCTCGTGGTGCGGTACTGGTCGCCGGCATCGCCGCCGCCGTGCGGGTCGGCCGCCAGATGGGCCCGCGCCCACTCGCGCAACGCCTGGGCGACATCGGGTTCCACGAGGAACTTGAGTTCAGAGGAAAACGAGGGCCCCATCCGGTCTGCCAATGCTAAAGCATTGCGCCAACCGCCGTGCTAAGAGTTTGTTAACCGGTGCGCTCCGCCTCCCAGCCAAGGCCCAGGGTCATGATCTTCTCGAGCAGCCGCTCGTAGGAGATGCCGGCCACTTCCGCCGACTCGGCGAAGTCCTCGCCGTAGGCCAGGTTCGGGTTCGGGTTGGCCTCGATCACGTAGACCCGGTCCTCGTGGTCCATGCGCAGGTCGATGCGGGCGTAGCCGTTCAAGTCGAGCGCGCGGTAGGTGCGCCTGGCGATCCGCTGGATCTTCTCGGCGAGCGGGCCTTCCAGCTTGGCGCGGTCGGTCATGATGCCGTGCCTCTTCTGGTACTGCGTGCTCCACTTCACCCGCTCGGTGGCAATGCGCCAGCGGTTGTCGGGCATGCTGGCAAACGACATCTCCCACACCGGCAGCACCTCGAGCCGCTCGTTGCCGAGCACGCCGACGTAGAGTTCGCGCCCGTCGATGAACTGCTCGACGATGGCGGCGGTGCCGAGGCTCTCGTGGATGAACTGCACGCGGCGCGCCAGCTGCTCGTGGTTCTCGACGACCGACGCCTGCGAGATGCCGGTGGAGGCCTCGAAGAAGAGCGACTTCACGATCATCGGGAAGCGAAGCTTGGCGGGCAATACCGGCTTGCGCCCGCGCCGGACGACGGCGAAGTTCGGGACCGGGATGCGGTGGTAGGCGAGCAGCTGCTTCGACAGCGCCTTGTCGCGCGCCAGGATCAGCCCGCGCGGGTTGCACCCGGTGTACGACAGCCGCAGCAGCTCGAGGTAGCTGACGACGTTCTGGTCGAAGGTGGTGACGCCGGCAAACGCCTCCATCAGGTTGAAGACGATGTGCGGCTGGAAGAACCCGGCGGCCGGGCGAATGCCGGCCATCTCGTCGCCGATGCCGAGGACGCGCACCTCGTGGCCCCGCTCGCGCAGGGTCTCGATGACGTCGAACTCCATCTTCCACTCGGCCTCGGTGACGTCGATGCCGGTGGTGTCCTCGGGCGGGACGAGGTGGTCGTGGACCAGGGCCAGGACGCGACGCTTCTTCACTTTTCCACTTGTTCCACTTGTTCCACTTTTCAACTTTTCAACTTTTCCACTTAGAGAAACAGCCGGTGTCCGCCGCTGTGGAGATAGTTCATCGCCTGCACGGTCAGCAGCACGGTGAACTCCTGGCGCGCCTGGTCCTCGGGCACCGCCAGCCGCATCTTCAGCTCGCGCGATCGCGCGATCATGTCCTCGAGCACCTGGTCGATCGTGTACTGGTAGATGCCGGTCCAGTTGGCGACGACGCGGCGCACGGCGCGGCGATGGCGGGCGATGAACTGCGCGGCCGTGATGTTGCCGGCAAACTCCGGCGCCGCCGAGAACAGCTTGCGCAGGTCGCGATCATAGAAGTTGGGATAGTCGACTCCATAGTGTTTGCGCTTGGTCCGGTAGTGCTGCCGCAGCGTCTTGCGCACCTGGGGCAGCGCTTCGACTTCGGCGGGGTTGTCGACACGCGGCGGCACGCCGCGCAGCGACGCCATCAACTTGTCCATGTACTGCAGTTTCTTGCCGGCCGGCCACTCCGCGTAGCGGACGGCCCACTCGCTGCTGGGCGTCAGCCACACGGCGAACGTCTCGGCGAAGTCCTCGTCGGGATGGCTCTGCGCGTACCAGGCGTCGAGGTGCAGCACGAAACTCTTGCTGTACGGCTTCGGCGTGTAGAACTCCGGGTACGGCTTGGACGGAGAGCCGAACACCTCGCGCCGCTGCCGCCGCAGCCGCAGCCGGTAGGCGTTGTCGATGGCGTGCCCCGCCTCGTGCCGCAGGATGCGCATGCACCAGTCCTCATCGCCCCCCTCGACCTCGAACATCTGCGCCTCCTCGAGCTTTTCGAGGCGCGGGTGCGCGAGGTAGAAGGGGATGGCGATGGCGGTGGCGCCATCCGGGGTAAACCATTCGTCGGCGATGTAGAAATGCAGCGGAAACTCGAGCCCCTTGTCGCGCAGCTCCTGGCGCAGCCGTTCCGTGCGGATCGCCAGCGTTCCCTCGATGGAAAGGGGCAGATCGCACATCCGGATGTCCAGGAGTTCGTCATCGGGGACGGAGGCCCAGTCCGCCGGGAGGGGCTGTCGCGGCATGCGTTGGCAGTGATCATAGACTAGGCTTTTGCCAGGAGCCGCCATGTCAGGAGCTCGAGTCCGGGCCACCGCAATCGTGGCCGTTGTGATGTCTATGTCGGTATTGACGCTTGGGCAGACGCGCGACCGCGCGCAGGTCGCCCCCCGCTACACGTGGAATCTCGCCGATATCTATCCCAGCGAAGCCGCCTGGCGCGCCGAGAAGGCGCGGATCACCGCCGAAATCCCGAAGGTGGCCGCCTTCCAGGGACGCCTCGGGTCGTCGGCCGCGACCCTGGCCGACGCGCTGGAGCTCGCCTCGAGCCTCGACAAGGAGCTGTCGCGGCTCTACGTCTACGCCAGCATGCTGTCCGACCAGGACACGCGCCAGTCGGGCCCGCAGGGGATGCAGCAGGAGATGCAGCAGCTCTATGCGAACTTCGCCGCGCAGGCGTCGTACATGGAACCGGAGCTGCTGCGGGTCGGCGCCGCCACGGTCGCCGGCTTCGTCGCTTCGGAGCCGCGGCTCAAGGTCTACGCCTTCTACCTGAACGACATCGTCCGGCGCGCGCCGCACACGCTGTCGGATGCCGAGGAGAAGCTGCTCGCCGACGTGCAGCCGCTGGCGGCGTCGGCGTCGAACATCTACGGCATTCTCGCCAACGCCGACTTCCCGTACCCGACGATCACGCTGAGCGACGGGCGGCAGGTGAAGGTCGACCAGGCGGGCTACGCCGAGCTGCGCACGCTGCCGAACCGCGCCGACCGCGAACAGGCGATGGCGGCGTTCTTCAACGCGCTCGGTTCGTTCAGCCGCACCTACGGCACGACCATCAACTCGGAAGTCCAGAAGGTGAGCTTCCTGGCAAAGGCGCGCAAGTACGGCTCGAACCTGGAGCTGGCGCTCGACGGCCCGAACATCCCGACGTCGGTCTACACCCGGCTGATCGACGGCGTGAACAGGAACCTGCCGACGTTCCACCGCTACCTGAAGCTGCGCAAGCAGATGATGGGGCTGACCGACGACCTGCACTACTACGACCTGTATGCACCGCTGGTCGCGTCGGTCGACCTGAAATACACGGCGGAGGAGGCGCAGGACCTGGTCCTGGCGGCCTCATCGCCGCTCGGCGAGGACTACACGTCGGTGCTGCGGCGCGCGTTCGGCGAGCGCTGGATCGACATGTATCCCACCGAGGGAAAGCGCTCGGGCGCCTACTCCAACGGCGGGGCGTACGACGTGCACCCGTTCATCCTGATGAACTTCCTCGGGCAGTACACCGACGTCAGCACGCTGGCCCACGAGCTCGGGCACACGATGCAGTCGTACTACTCGAACAGGACGCAGCCGTACCCGCTGGCGAACTACCCGATCTTCGTCGCCGAGGTCGCCTCGACGTTCAACGAGGCGCTGCTCGTGGACCACGTGCTCGAGCAGGTGCAGGACACGCCGACGCGGATAGCGATCCTCGGCAACTACCTGGAGAACATCAAGGCCACGGTGTTCCGGCAGACGCAGTTCGCCGAGTTCGAGCTGCGGATGCACCAGATGGCCGAGAAGGGCGAGCCGATCACCGGCGATGCGCTGGCGAAGCTCTATCACGACATCACGAAGAAGTACTACGGCCACGACCAGAAGGTGACGATCGTCGACGACTACGTGGCGCACGAGTGGAGCTACATCCCGCACTTCTACCGGGACTTCTACGTGTTCCAGTACGCCACGTCGTTCACCGCCGCCGAGGCACTGGCTTCGAAGGTGCTGGCCGGCGACATGGCGGCGCGCGACCGCTACCTGCAGTTCCTGTCGGCGGGCGGCTCGAAGTACCCGATCGACCTGCTGAAGGACGCCGGCGTCGACATGACGACCGACGAGCCGCTCGACCTGACCATCCGCAAGATGAATGCGGTGATGGACGAGATGGAGAAGCTGCTGGCGCAGCGCTAGCCATATAGAGACACAAAGACGGTTTGAACCACGAAGGTCACGAAGATCACGAAGACTCTCCTTTGTGCTCTTTGTGTCCTTAGTGGTTCAACCGTTCCGTGACCTCCGTCCTCAGGCCCATCGCTTCCAGGCAGAGCGGAGCGATGTCGACGGCTCGCATCCTCTGTGGCAGGCGGCGGGGGAGGCCTGCTGCGATGACCGGGCTCAATGAGTCGAGCGCGTGCAGCGCGCCGTGGGAGCCGCCGCCGAGGTGGGCCTTGCCGCCGGGCAGGTCGAACTCGCAGCCGGGCTGCGCGGTCAGCCACAAATCGCCGCTCTGACGGGCGTCGAGCACGCCGGCGATTCGCTCGAACGCGTTGGGATACTCAGTCGAC
>JBFWUM010000007.1:11458-23192 GCA_050247255.1 Vicinamibacterales bacterium
GAGGTGGGCCTTGCCGCCGGGCAGGTCGAACTCGCAGCCGGGCTGCGCGGTCAGCCACAAATCGCCGCTCTGACGGGCGTCGAGCACGCCGGCGATTCGCTCGAACGCGTTGGGATACTCAGTCGACCCGGCGTCCCGGCCCTGCCCCTGCAGCTTCAACAGGTCCGCATCCCCCTCCCAGTGCCAGCCGTCGCCCAGACGCCGGAAATCGATCCGGCCGCGTGGGCCGATGACGACGTAGCCGTCGCCTTTCCACATGATCAGGTCGACCCGCGGGTCGAGGAGCGCCGTGCGCGCCACGCGCTCGATCAGCTCCGACGTCGCGTGCTGCAGGTAGATCTGCGCCGCCCGCATGTTGGGGCAGACGAGCAGCTCGTCCCCCTCGCGCCACGGCGTGCCGAGCTCGCCGTGGCTGAAGTCGGCGAGGACTGCCTGCAGGGTGATGACGGCAGCGTCCCGATCCGCCAGGATCTCGCAGTGGCCGTGATCGGAGGTGACGATGACGCAGGTGTCGCGCATGAAGGCGTCGAACCCGCCGCCGGCGTCGAACATGGCGCCAAGCGCCTGGTCGACGCGCTCGACAGACGGCAGCGCCGCGTGGGGGCCGGCCGCGTGGCTCTTGAAGTCGTTGTCGGCAAAGTAGGCCACGGTGAAGTCCGGCATCCCGCCGGCCTCGACCAGCTCGCACAGCAGGGTGGCCGTCGCCTCGTCATCCATGCCAAAACGGTGGAGCACGCCGGCCTTCTCGTGCAGGTGTTTGTGCCTGCGCGGCGTCCGCCCGGTCACGAAATTCCCCAGCGACAGCGTTGTCGGGCCAAGAACCGACTCGGTGAAGGGGACACCGGGCAGCATCGAGAGCAGCCAGGGGACGTGGACCTCGTGTGTGTGCAGGCCGCGGTGCACCAGGTAGTTGAGGCAGGCGGCCTTGCGCCCGGCCTGCTCGACGGTCTCGAACAAGGTGGGCGAGGTCAGGCGATCGCCGTTCAAGCGCACCAGGAAGTCGCGCAGGAACTCGCCGAACCCCTCGCGCGCGATCACCCAGAAGTCGTCGCCGTAATAGGCGATCTCGCCGCGGGCCTGGTCGTACCAGGCGGCGCCGGCAATGCCGTGCTGCGCGGGATAGACGCCGGTGATGATCGAGGTGGTCGCGGCCGGCGTGATCGACGGGAAGATCGTGGTCGAGGCCTGGTGCATATCGCCGGCGTCGGCGAGCCGCTTGAGGTTCGGCAGCCGACCGGTCTGGACGGCGGGGCAAACGACGCGCGGGGAGGCGGCGTCGATGACGACGAGCAGGACCTTCACGGCACCGGACGGTGCAATCCAGGTGCCTCAGCTGCGCGATGCGGCCACTACCGGCCGCTGAGGTCCGTCCGATAAACAGGCAAGATGTCGCCGCACGCCGCCGGACTGGTCCTCCTCGTCGAAGACGAACCGAAGTTTCGCGAGCCGCTCGAACACCTCCTGCGCCAGCGCTCCTACGAGGTCATCACCGCCGACGCGGCCGACACGGCGCTGGCGTTACTCGAAACTGCACGCCCCGACGCGGCAATCGTCGACCTGCAGCTCAAGCGGGGATCGGGACGCGACGTGGTGGTGCGGATGCCCGAAGCGGCCCCGGTCATCATCTTTTCCGGGATGAAGTCTGCCAGCGGGCAGTTGGAGGACAGGCGCCCGCGGACCAAGATGGTGGAGAAGCCGGCGTCGATCACCTGGCTGATCGATCAGCTCGACGAGATGCTGAGCGCGACACGAGCCGGCCGAGACTGAAGTCTCGGGCTCCAACAGCCGGAGTCCGGGACTTCAGTTCCCGGCCGTCACAGAATATTCTTCCCTAACGCCGACAGCGCCAGCTCTGTGGCGAACTCGGCGGTCTGGTTGCGGATGTCGAGCGTTGGGTTGACCTCGACCAGATCGAGCGCGATCAGCCGAGCCGAGTCGGCGACCATTTCCATCATCATGTGCGCCTCGCGGTAGTCGAGGCCGCCCTTCACGGGCGTGCCGACGCCGGGCGCAATCATCGGGTCGCAGACGTCCATGTCGAACGAGACGTGGATGCCGCCCGTCCCCTGCGACGCGAGCGCGAGGGCGTGCGCGGCGACCTCGGCGATGCCGTCGCGATCGATGTCCTTCATCGTGAACACGTGGACGCCGGCGTCGCGGATCCGCCCCTTCTCGCGCTCGTCGAGATTGCGGATCCCCACCAGGACGGTCCGCTCCGGGCTGATGGCGGGGGAGACCCCGCCGATCGACGACAGCTCGACCGGCTCGCGGCCGAGCAGCGCCGCCAGCGGCATGCCGTGCACGTTGCCGCTGCCCGTGGTTTCGGGCGTGTTCATGTCGCCGTGCGCATCGACCCAGAGGACGCCGAGCGGCTTGCCGGTCGCCTCGCGGACCCAGGCGGCACTGGCCGCCACCGAGCCTGCGCCGAGGCTGTGATCGCCGCCCAGCACGAGCGGGAGCGCGCCACCCCGGAGCGATTCGAGCGAGGTCTTGTACAGCGCGGCACACACCGCGGCGATCTCGCGGATGTACTTCTTCTGCGGGTCGGTCGGCTGCTGCGTCTCGCGCTGCGGCGCCGGCAGGTTCCCCTTGTCGACGACGGCGCGCCCGAGCGAGGCGATCTGGTCGCCGAGGCCGGCAATGCGGAAGGCGGAGGGCCCCATGTCGACGCCGCGCCGGCCGCCACCGAGATCGAGCGGCACGCCGATGAGGTGAACCGGTTTCGCCATCGCGCCGCCTACCGCCGCAGCTTGTAGGACACGGACATCCCTTCGCCGCTCGGCGAGACGATGCTCGTGTAGAGCGACGGGTGGGTGAGGATGGTGCGGAGGAACGGCTCCATCTCGCTGCTCTTGTTGACCACGTTGTGCGCCAGGAAGACGCCGCCCGGGTCGAGCCGCGGATAGACCATGTCGAAGAACTTCTTGTAGTCGGGCTTCCACGCGTCGAGGAAGACCATGTCGAACGAGCGGGAGAGCCTGGGGATTTCCACGAAGGCGTCGCCCGGGATCACGCGCACGACGTCGGTGAGGCCGGCCTTCTGGATGTTGGCGGCCGCCTCCTTCGCCCGCTGCGGGTCGTACTCGATGGCCATGACCTGGCCGCCCGTTTCGCGCGCGCCCAGCCCGAGCCAGATGCCGCTGTAGCCAGACGCGGCGCCGATTTCCAGGATCGATCGCGCCCCCTTGGTGGCCACCATCGTCCGCAGGAACAACCCGTCCTCTTCGGAGACCGCCAGCTGTCCCTTGTCGGCAGCGCGGATGCTCTCGAGGATTGCCTCGATCTGCGGCGTCATCGCCCCCGACTTGCGCTGCTGCGCGCCAACGCCAGCCACGAGTGAGAGAGCCACGGCCATGGTGATAAGTAGACGCATGGCGACGATCTTATGTCAGGGAGTTCACGGAGACGGTCTCAACCACGAAGGCCACGAAGGTCACAAAGGCAGCAGCCGTCCGACGGCCGCCGAAGGCGGCCAACGCCGGCGAATGAGGTCGCGAGCACAAACCCCTTCATGAGTCATCGCCGGGTTTGCGCTCACGACCTCATCCGCCGGCGTGGACGGCCTGCTGCGCAGGCCGTCCGTCGAACGGCTCGCCGCCCACGAAGGCCTTGTCGCCTCCGTGCCTTCTTCGTGTTCTTCGTGACCTTTGTGGTTTAAACCGTCTCCGTGCCTCTCGTCGCCGCGAGATACTCGTCGGCGCGCGCCGCGGTGTCCCGCCCGTCGGCGATGCAGTCGGGGATGCCGATGGCCCTGAAGCCGCTGCCGGTCAGGTAGAGGCCGGGGATGCCGGCGGCGCGTTCGCCGATCGTGCGCACGCGGTCGAGGTGGCCGACCTCGAACTGCGGGCTGCGCCGCGTCCAGCGGAACAGGCGCGTGAACAGCGGGTCCCCCTCGATGCGCATGATCTCGGTCAGCGATTCCCGCGCCGTGGCGACCAGCTCATCGTCGCTGGCCGCCAGCCGCTGCGGATCGCGACCGCCGCCGAGGAAGCCGCGCAGCAGCACGTGGCCGTCCGGCGCGCGGCCCGGCCACTTCGACGTCACCCACGTCGCCGCCAGCAGCGGGCAATCCTCCACGCGCGGGACCACGAAGCCGGAGCCCGGCATGGGTGCGCCGATCTGTTCACGGCGGTAGCCGAATGCCACGGTGGCCGTCGACGCGTAGGGGATGCCCTCGCAGAGCGCGCCGAGCGTCGTGTCGAACCCGCGCAGTAGTTGACCCGCCACGTAGGCGGGCGCCGCGAGCATCACCGCGCGGGCATGGATGTCGCCCTGCGGCGTGGTGAGGGTGTAGTGGCCGGCCCGCCGCAGCTCCGACACCGGCGCGCCGCAGGTGATGGTCCCGGGGGCGAGCGCCGCGGTCAGCGCATCCACCAGTTCGCCAACGCCGCCCGGCAGCGACACGAACGCCCCGCGCGGCGACGGCTTCACGCGCAGCGCCCGCAGCGCGCGGATGACGCTGCCGGACTGCCGCTCGGCATCGACCAGCCGCGGGAACAGCGCCCGCAGCGACAGTGTCTCGGCGTCGCCGGCATGAATGCCTGCCAGCAGCGGCTCCGCCAGGTAGTCGGCCGCTTCTTCACCGAACCGGCGCCGCACGAACGAGGCGATCGATTCATCCTCCCCCTCGCGCGCGCGCGGCACGAACAGCTCCGCCGCCATCCGCAGCCGGCCGGCGATGGAAAAGAGCGACGAACGGGCGAGCGCGCCGGCGCCGATGGGGAACCCGAGGAACGACCCCTCCGCGATGGCGTGGAGCCGCCCGTCACGAAGCACGTAGGCGGTGCGCGGCGTCAGGGTGGAGACGAGCCGATCGGCAATCCCGAGCTCGCGGCACAGGCTGACGGCCGCCGGCTTCTGGACGAGAAGGGAATCGGGACCGCCGTCGACGACCCAGCCGTCGAACCGTTCGGTCTGAATGACGCCGCCGGGCCGCTCGCTGGCCTCGAGCACCTGCACGCGCCGGCCGCGGCACTGCAGCTCGTAGGCCGCGCTCAGGCCCGAGATGCCGCCGCCAATGATGGCGACATCAACCATGGTCAGCGGTTGCGTGACGCGCGATGCACGTACTGCGCGAGCAGCTGGACGTGTTCCACCGGCGTGGACGGCAGGATCCCGTGCCCGAGGTTGAAGATGTGGCCGGGGCGGCCGCCGACGCGCTGCAGGATGTCCTCGGCCTGGTCCAGCATCCGCCGCGTCGGGCCGAGGAGGAGCGTCGGATCGAGGTTGCCTTGCACCGCGCGGTCGTGGCCGATCAGGTCCCACGCGGTGTCGATCGGGATCCGCCAGTCGGCGCCGATGACGTCGCCGCCCGCTTCGCGCAGCTCGGGGAACATCGCGCCGGTGCCGGTGCCGAAGTGGATCGTCGGGACGCGCCCGCCGATCGCCGCGAAGATGCGCTGCGTGTGCGGCAGCGCGAATTCGCGATAGTCCGTCCCGTTCAGCGCCCCGACCCACGAGTCGAAGATCTGGATCGCATCCACCCCGGCGTCCACCTGGGCGACGACGTAGTCGGCGACGACGTCGGCGAGCAGCGCGCAGAGGCGATGCCAGGCATCGGGATGGGCGTACATCAGCGACTTCGTGCGGGCGAAGTTGTTGGAGTGGCCTCCTTCGATCGCGTACGACGCCAGCGTGAACGGCGCGCCGGCAAAGCCGATGAGCGGCACGCGCCCGGCCAGCTCGCGCTGGATCTGCCCGATGGCCTCCAGCACGTAGCCAAGCCGCTCGCGCGGATCGAACCGGGTCAACGCGTCGATGTCGGCCGGGCCCTGGATCGGCCGCTCCAGCTGCGGCCCTTCGCCCTTGATGAAATCGAACGGCAGCCCGAGCGGCTCGAGCGGCAGCAGCAGGTCCGAGAAGAGGATCGCCGCATCCACCTCGATCCGCTGCACCGGCTGCAGCGTCACCTCGGTGGCCAAATCCGGTGTGCGGCAGATGTCGAGCAGCGAGTGGCGTTCGCGCAGCGCGCGGTACTCGGCCATGTAGCGGCCGGCCTGCCGCATGAACCACACAGGGGTGGCATCCACCGGCTCGCGCCGGCAGGCCTTCAGGAATCGGGAATCGGTCACTGGACGTCCAGGAGGTCGCGGGCGAGGGTGACGAGTTCTTCGAGCCAGAGCGGCTTGTAGCGCAGTTGGGCCCCCAGCGCCTTGATCTCCGATGACTGCTCCTCGTCCAGGTAATAGTCGCCGGTGACGATGGCCACCGGCGTCGAGGTCAGCCCCGGGATCGCCCGGATCGCCCGCAGCACCTGGACGCCGCTGGTCAGCGGCATCCGCAGGTCGAGGATGACCGCGTGCGGCCGGTGCTTCTGCGCCAGGCTGAGACCCTCGTCGGCCGACAGGGCGGCCCAGACCTCGTAGCCTTCCAGACGAAGCATTCGCGAAAACGTGTCGGTGACGCTGACGTCGTCGTCGACAATCAGGACGCGCGCCGGGGAATTTGCGGCTGTCGGGGAGGGCACCGCGGCCATTGTCTCATGCTATATTCCGGCGCTGACAGGGGACAGTCTCCTCTGGTCAAGGTATGTACACGCGCCGGAGGTCCTGTTGAGCCCCATTCTCGTGCGGCCGGTCCGCGAGCAACTCGAGCACGACCGGGTCATTCGCCTGTTGCAGGCGAAGTACAAGAGAAAGTTCGAGGTGGCGATCAACCCCGGGCACGAGCAGACCGTCCCGGTGGGGACCGGTCCGGGCGCGTGGTATCCCGACCTGGTCCTGCAGTCGCAGGAGCGGGGGCGGAAACTGCTGGGCGTCGTCGAAGTGGAGACCGCCGAGTCGGTCAACCACCTCGAGGCGATGTCGCAGTGGGCGGCCCTGGCGCGCTTGCGCGCGCCGTTTCACCTGTATGTGCCGGTGGCGAGCGTCGACACGGCGCGCCGGCTCGCCGGCGACCTGCAGATTTCGGTCGCCGAACTCTGGGCCTACAACGCCATCGGCGACCAGGTGCGGTTCACCCTGGTCCAGCGCTCAGCCGCAGCGGAGGCCAAGGCGCGGGCCGCGGCGGCCGCCGCGAAACCGGCCGCTGGCCGCGGCAACGGCGCGAGCCGGGCCGCCCGGCCCGCCGCGCGTTCGACCACCGCGCGCCGGCCCGCGACGGCAAGCGCGCGCCGCAAGCCGGCGGCCAAACCGCGCGCCGCATCGACGTCCCGGCCCCGCAGCGCCGCCGCCAAGCCCGCGAGCCGCGCCAAGAAGACCGCCTCGTCGCGCGCGCAGAAGCGCAAGTAGGAGGGCGGGGGCGTGCCGTTCCTCCGGGTCATCCGCGACAAGCGCGGGTACGAAACCACGTACCTGATGCACTGGTTTCGCGAGGGATCGCGGCAGCAGTCGCGCATCATCTATGCCTTCCGGACGCCGGGTGGGGTCCGCGTCGGCCGCGCGCCGCTCGAACCGGACGTCATCCAGCAGATCGAAGCGCGCCATCCCGAGATCGACTTCGACTGGCCGGTGGTGCTCGAGAACCGGCAGGTCATCGAATCGTCGCCCGAGCCGCGCCGGCCGCGGAAGCGGCGTGAGGCGCGCCGCGACGACGAAGCCGCGCGCCCGGCGCCGGCCGCCCCTGCGGCAGCGGCCGCGGCGCAGGCGCCGCCCGCGCCGCCACGCGTCGTCGTCCCGGCACGCGTGGAAGGGGAGACGCCCGACGAGCAGATCGCGTTCCTGGCCCAGTGGTATGCCACGGTCCGTGAACAGATCGACACACGCGTCGCCGACCCGGCCCGCCGCGAGGCGCTGTTCGCCCTCTGCGAACGCCTCAACCCGGCGAACTGGACCGACGCCGACGAGATCACCGCCGGCCTCGGCCCCGCCGCCGACGCGCTCGAACGCCTGTCGCACGTCTTCGCCAAACGCCGCCGCCGCGCGCGCAAGAAGCGGAGCACCGTTAGCACCGGCAAGCATCCGGATAGCACCAGCGAACACCCCGATAGCACCGACGAGCATCGCCCTGGCACCGACGAGCCGCCCGAAGAATGACCCAGTTCCTCGCCCAGCTGCTGCTGCGATTGGGCGCGCTGGGCGTCGCCGGCCAGCTGCTGTTCATCCTGGTGTACGTGCTGTCGGCGGTGACGCTGGCGCCGTCGTTCATCCTCACCGTGGCCGCCGGCGCGATCTACGGGATCTGGCTCGGGTCGCTGCTCGTGTTCGTCGGCGCGGCGCTGGGCGCCTCGGCCGCCTTCGCGATCGCGCGCCGGCTGGCCGGCACGCGGTGGCTGGCGCGCTTCGACGCCGAACCGCGTGTCGCGGCGGTGCGCACGGCCGTCGCCCAGGGGAGTACGTGGGTGCAGTTCCTGCTGCGGCTCTCGCCGGTCGTGCCCTTCAACCTGCTGAACTACGCGCTCGGACTCGCGCGCGTGCGGTATCGCGATTTCGCGCTGGCGATGCCGGGGATGCTGCCCGCCATCGTCATGTACACCTACTGGGGCAAGGTGATCGGCGACGTCACGCTGCTGGCGGCGGGGGTCGCGCCGCCGCGCGGCCCCGAGTACTACACGCTGCTGGTGGCCGGGCTGATCGCGACGGTGCTGGCGAGCGCCGCGATCACGCGGTCGGCGCGGCGGGCGTTTCGCGGCGCCTGAAGGCACCGGCGCTCAGCCTTCGTCGATTTTCCGGATGCGGGCCACGTGGCGGCCCCCTTCGAACGGTGTCGCCAGCCAGACCCGCACAATCGCCAGCGCGTCGGCCTCGCTGATCGTGCGCTGGCCCAGCGACAGGACGTTCGCATCGTTGTGAGAACGGTTCCACACCGCCACCTGCTCGTTCCAGCAGAGGCCGCAGCGGATGCCGCGGATGCGGTTGGCGACCATCGCCTCGCCGTTGCCGGAGCCGCCCAGGACAATGCCGCGCTCGAACTCGCCGCGGGCCACCGCCTGGGCCACCGGGCGGACGAAGTCCGGATAGTCGCAGGGGGCGTCTGAATAGGTGCCGAAATCGTGGACCGTGTGGCCGTCGGCCGCCAGCGCCCGGCGAATCGCCTCCTTGTAGGCGAAACCGGCGTGGTCGGAGCCGATGGCAATGCTGAACCGTTGCGGGTCGGAGGCGGGCGAGTCGCTGGACACGACCCGTAACTATATCTTCTTGCTATACTTTCCGCCTATGCGTCAGCCAGCCGTGTTCCTTGCCGCGGGCGCCTGTGCGCTTGCGATGGTCGTCGGACTTCACGCCCAGGCGCCGTCGCAGGTGCCGCCGGCGGCACAAGTGCAGGGCGACGAGCCGACCCCGGGGACGCAGATCGTTCCGGGGACCGGGCCGGGGCAGCAGCCGACCTTCCGTGTGAACGTCGACCTGGTGACGACCGACGTCATCGTGCGCGACTCGCGCACCGACCAGTTCATCGCCGACCTGAAGGCCGAGGAATTCGAGGTCTACGAAGACGGCGTCAAGCAGGACCTCAGCTCGATGGTGCTGGTCCACGGCGGCCGCGCGTTCAACGTGCAGGCCGAGCCGCCGCCGCCGGCGCAGGAAGGCATCATCCTGCCGCCGAGCCGTCCGACCAACGAAACGGCCGGCCGCGTGTTCCTGCTGTTCATCGACGACCTGCACCTCGACTTCGGCAGCACGCCTCGCCTGCGCGATCTCGTCAAGCGCATGCTGCGGAACCTGATTCACGAAGGCGACATGTTCGGCATCGTCACGACCGGTACCTCGTCGCTGTCGATCCAGCTGACCTACGACCGCCAGGTGCTCGAGGACGCGATCGCGCGGATGACCGGCGGCGGCATGAAGCCGGTGGACATCGTCAACGGCATGCAGGGGTCGCAGGGGCCGACCGAGCTGCGCTACCGCGCGCACGTGGCGTTCAAGACCGCCTACGACCTGATGCGCAACCTGGAGCAGCTGCGCAACCGGCGCAAGGCGGTGCTCTGGGTGAGCAGCGGCTACGACTTCAACCCGTTCGAGTCGGCTCGCCTCGAAGCGATGGGGCGCACGTTCGGGGTGACCGGCGAGGACCTGCGCGGCGACCCGTTCTTCCGGCAGCAGTTCAGCGGGATCCAGTTTGCCGAGGCCGACCTCGTGCGCGAACTGGCCGAGGTGACGCGCGCCGCCAACCGCGCCAACGCGACGCTCTACACCATCGACCCGCGCGGCCTGGTGGCCGGTCCGGACGTGGACGACCAGGTGCTCGAGAACCACATGGAAGAGTGGAACCGCTTCGTCCGGCGGACGCAGGACAGCCTGCGGGTGCTGTCGGAGGAGACCGGCGGCATCGCCGTCGTCAACCAGAACGACTTCGACAAGGCGCTGAAGCGGATCGACGCCGAGACCAGCGACTACTACGTGCTCGGCTACTACTCGAGCAACCCCGACCCGCTGCGCCGGACGCGCCGGATCGAGATCAAGACCAAGCGCGACGGCGTGACCGTCTGGTCGCGCACGTCCTACTCGCTGCGGGCGACGCCGCAGAACAACAACTAGAGATTCCGCGGCGCCTGCGTCGCGGAATCGAGCTGCGAGCTGACCTCTTCGAAGACGCGGATCACCTCGGTCACCGCGCGCGGCAGCCGGCTCATCTTCGGGTAGAGCCAGCCGGTCTGCCGCGACAGCGGGTAGCCGGTGACGCGGCTCGCAAACAGCTGCCTGGCCTTCACGTCGGCGGCGGCGGCCTGCCACGGGATGATCGCGATCCCGAGCCCGGTGCGGACCATCGCCTTGATGATCTCCACGTTCTCGGTTTCCATCACGATCTCCGCCTCGATCCCTTCGCGCGTGAAGAACTCGTTCACCAGCCGCCGCGTAATCGACCCGGTCTCGAACATGATGAACGGCTGGCGGTTGAGATCCGCCGGCGCGATCTGCCGCCGCCTGGCCAGCGGGTGCGCCGGGTAGGTCACGACCAGCAGCTCCTCCTGCAGCACCGGCGTCGCCACCAGGTCCGAGGCCTCGATCGGCAGCGTCAGCAGCCCGAGGTCGGCGGTGCCGGCGCGCAGCATGGCGATGGATCGCTCGGTGCTGCCGACGGTGATCTTGACGTCGAGCTGCGGGTGGGTCCGCCGGACCTCCTGCAGCAGCATCGGGAAGACGTACAGGCAGACCGTCATGCCGCCGACCAGGCGGATGGTGCCGCGCAGGGTTTCCTGCTTCTCGCTGATCGTCGAGACCGTGTCCTGCAGGTCCTGGAAGACGCGGTTGCTCAGTTGAAGCAGCGCCTCGCCGGCGGGGGTGATGCGGATGCGCCGGCCAATGCGGTGAAACACCGCCTCGCCGAGCTCCTCCTCGAGCAGCAGGATCTGGCGGCTGATGGCTGATTGCGAGACGTGCAGCTTCTCGCCGGCGGCGGTGAACGAGCCGGTGTCAGCGATCGCCCGGATGATTTCGAGCTGGCGGAGATCCATGGCAAATCATAACGCATGCGCATGGATGGGCGAACATCGGTGCTATGGGGTGATGCTTGTCGGTGCTAGGGGTGCTAAAGGTGCTAAGGATGCTAAAGGTGCTAAGGGTGCTAAGGGTGCTAGCACCGACACGCGATGCGCTTTCGTACCGGGCAAGCGATGCCTGTCGCACCGACGAGCGTCAGCCGATTAGCACCGACGAGCGACAGCGGACTAGCACCGGCAAGAGTCGCCTTAGCACCGACAAGCAACACCCCTGGCACCGACACTCCTACGTGGTCTTCACCCTGTGGATCGCTTCATCCAGGTAACTCCGATCCATCTCGATCCCGGTGAAGTTGACGCCCAGCTGGGCGCAGGCGACGGCAGTGGAGCCGAGGCCGAGGAACGGGTCGGCCACCAGGC
>JBFWUM010000007.1:23292-63553 GCA_050247255.1 Vicinamibacterales bacterium
GTCTTCACCCTGTGGATCGCTTCATCCAGGTAACTCCGATCCATCTCGATCCCGGTGAAGTTGACGCCCAGCTGGGCGCAGGCGACGGCAGTGGAGCCGAGGCCGAGGAACGGGTCGGCCACCAGGCGCACGCGGTCGAGGCCGTGCAGCCGCAGGCACATCTCCGGCAGCCGTGGCGGGAAGGTCGCCGGGTGCGGCCGGTCCTTGTCGCGGCTCTGGATGGTGTCGTAGGGGATGAACCAGGTGTTGCCCCGGCAGCGGACGCCTGACGCCGCGTCGGCCCAGCGGGCGACGTTCGACTGGTCCTGGTACTTCACGCCGATGGCGCGGCGGTCGAGCGGTGTCCGGCCGGCCGGCGTGAAGTGGAAGACGAACTCGTGGCAGTCGTGCAGGAACCGCTTGCTGTTGATCGGCTTGTAGTGGCCGACGGCCAGGTCCTCCTTGTCGATGGCGATCGACTTGACCCAGTGAATCAGGTTCTGCAGCTGCAGGTGCGGGCGCACCGCCTGCGCCACGTCGAGCGCCGTCCACGGGTCGGTCGGCTTGGCGCCGACGTTCAAGAACAGCGATCCCTCCGGCGCCAGCGCCCGCGCCGCGGCGGCGACCCACTGGCCGGTCCACGTCAGGTAGTCCTCGCGCGGCATGGTGTCGTCGTAGCTGCGGTACTGGATGCCGAGGTTGTACGGGGGAGAGGTGACGATGACGTCGATGGAACGTGGCGGCAGATGCGCCAGGACGTCGACGCAGTCGCCGTGGAAGAACTTGAAGCTGGCGCGATGGAGCTTGAACGAGGCGTACGGCTGGGGGCGGCTCACGTGGAGCGATCGTACCGGATCGCTTCGGGCGAGTACAGCCCCAGGCTCAGGAGGCCCGGGTCAGGGCGGGGACCGTCGCGAAGCGATCGGCGGCAATCGTGTGATTGCGCCGATGCGCACAGGTCTCGCAGTCGGTGCCTTTTTCCTCGACGTAGGTCAGCTCGCGGCTGGTCGCCAGCTCGCGATACCGGCCGATGACGCACCCGCAGGAGAGTGTCCGAAACCCAAGGAGCCGCACGAGACTCATGGCCCGATCCTCCAGCCGCGCCGGCGACGCGGCGGTGCGCGGCACCCTATATGCCGCGTGCCCGAGGTCAAGCAAACGGCGTACCGAAGAGGTCGGTCGAAACCCTAACGAAATCACGCCAGTTTCGCGCCCGCCTGTGTCCTCCAGGCCACGCGGCGTGTCAGCGATGCAACGAGTTGGATCTGGATCTCAAATCCCAGATCCGTGTGCCTGGGGCTTGGTGCCTGGGGCTTCGGCGCGGAGCGCGCGAAACGTTTCCAGCTCGATGGCCCGTTGCCTCGCCGCCGCGCCGCGGGCGCGGACGACGCGGACCACGAAGAGGAGGTGGAGGACGCCGATGACCCCGACCTCGAGCCGGGTGGGGGCCGGGACCAGGGCGGGGATCAGGTTGATGAACGCGGCGGCGGCGAAGAGGAACGAGAAGAGCGGATCGATTCCGCCGCCCGGCAGCGCCGGGCCGACCGCCATCGCCGTCGTCTCCCAGTGCGGGCCGTCGGGCGTTTCGTAGTACGCCTGGATGAACCGGCCGATCCGCTCGACGCCGACATGCAGCGCGTGGATCGCCTCGAACCCGCCGGCCAGGACGGCCAGCGAGACGAGCGTGGCGACGGGGTAGTCGCCGAACAGCAGGATGACGATGGCCAGCGCCCCCCAGCCGATGAGGGTCACCGGCAACAGCACCATGCGCGCGGTGCCGCGGGCCGCGATGGTTTGCCGAAGCGCCTGGTACTCCGCGGTCGCAAGGGGTGGCTGCATGGGGGAGAGTGTAGTCGGTGGTCGATGGTCGGTGGTCGGGGGTCGGTCGTCGGTGGTCGAACCCTTGAACCCTCCGACCACCGACCCCGCCGCCGGCATGTCCCGTGCACGGCGGCGGCCTGTGGGCCGGTCGAGGTGACCGAAAAGAGAACTGGGCTGCCCTCTTTGGCCCCTCCGTTCGTGTCAAAAAGGGATTGCGGGCTACAGATTGTTTGCTACAATGCCGACACATTCTGTAACACGCTGTCTCGTAAAGGTTTGCCTGTGACCCGAACCCGGCTCTTCTTCAGGACCCTGTCACTGATCTGCCTGCTCACCGCAGTCGGGCTTCCGACCGGTGTTGCCCAGGCAGCTCAGCAGTCGTCTACCGCCACCGCGAAGAAGACAACGACAGCCAAGAAACCGGCGGCCAAGAAGCCGACCGCCGCCCAGCGCGCCCGCGCCCGGCGCGCCGCCGCCGCCCGGGCCCGCGCGGCAGCCGCCGCCCGCGCCCAGCGCGAAGCGCAGCAGCCGCACTTCAAGCTCGATGAGACCGGCGCCCTGGTTCCCGATCTGCGCGCCGCGGCCGCCATCATCTACAACCCGGAAACGGGCGAGGTCCTCTGGGAGGAGAACTCGCGGGATCAGCGCTCGATTGCCAGCATCACCAAGGTGATGACGGCGCTGGTGTTCCTCGAAGACGACCCGGACCTGTCGCGCGAGGTCACGATCACGGCCGCCGATACGCGCCGCGCGTCCACGACCTACCTGCGCACCGGCTACAAGATCACCACCGGCAACCTGATGCACCTGCTGCTCATCGGCTCGGACAACGCCGCGGCGCGGGCGCTGGCGCGCGTGTCGCCGCACGGCTCCACCGGCTTCATCGCGCGGATGAACGAGAAGGCGAAGGAGCTGGGGCTCGAGAACACTTCCTACGCCGACCCGTCAGGCCTGCTGGCAGACAATCTGTCGTCGGCGTACGACATGGCGCGGCTGATTACCTTCGCCGCCGGCGACGAGCTGATCTCGGGCATCATGCAGAAGCCGTCGTACAGCTTCAACGTCGGCCGCCGCACGATTTCGATCCACAGCACCAACGCGCTGCTGCGCAGCGGCGAGTACGACGTGGTTGGCGGCAAGACCGGCTTCATCCGCAAGGCGGGCTACTGCCTCGCCACGCTGCTGCGCCTGCCGCAAGGCGGCCCGCAGGTCGCGGTCGTCGTCCTCGGCGCCAACTCGAGCGCCCTGCGTTTCTGGGAAACCCGCCACCTGTTCAACTGGCTCTCGACCAAGGCGCAGGATCTGTTCGGGGGTGAGGATGTGGCGAGCGCCCCGGTTACGGTGGGGGCGGTGGCGGCGCCGGCTCAATAATTCAGAATTCAGAATTCAGGATTCAGAATTGGCCCGGGTGCTTCACAGCGCTCGGGCCTTTTGTCTTTCATTCTGAATTCTGAATTCTGAATCCTGCATTCTGAATTAGGAGTAGCCACGCTGTATCGCTGCGGCGTCCAGCGGCAGTGTCGCCACGCCATCCACCACCGGCATCACGGGCCGCGACGCGCGGCGGCCGTCGTACGCCTTCAGGTAGCGCTGGCAGACGTCGCACGCGTAGACGCGGTACTGGCCGTCGGGCGTGGCGAATGACGTGATGCGCGCCTTGTCGCTGTTGCGGCAGTAGGGGCAGGTCAGCGGCTCGAACTTCCAGCGCAGCGTGCAGCGAGCGCAGATCAAGTGGCGCTCGGCGGCGGGGGTGATCACGGCCAGGTCGGGCTCCGAGCCGCACAGCGGGCAGTGCGGGTGCGTCCAGAGCGCCAGCTCCTGCCGCTGCTGCAGCACTTCCGCACAACGCGAGAGGAACGGCCGCATCGCCAGCGTCAGCACCTGGTCGAGCGCGGCGTCCATCGGCGCCGCGGACGGCTCGTGGCCGATGCCGGCCACGGCATGACGCTGCGACACCTGCTGGAACCAGTGGCCGACGACGGTGAGGATGGAGGTGTCGCGGCCGATGGCCTGGACCCGGTCGTAGTCGGCATCGTCGAGCGCGCCGTGGCGGCGCAGCAGGTCGGTGGTCTGCCGGACCATCAGCCGCAGGTCGGTGAGCTCGATCGGGATCTGCTCGAAGTGGAGCACCGGCCGCCCCTGGGCGTTGTGCTCGGACATCGACTGGGCGCCGAGCTCGAACCAGGGGAGCGGCACCCGCCCCTGGATGCGCCGGTACAGCTCGACGATCTCCAGGTGCATCGCCACGGCATCGGCCAGCTCGGGCTGCCGTTCGGCGAGGGCGCGCAGCTCGAGGACTTCGCGCGACTCCGAGCGGCTCGGGCGCGCCGGGCGCTGCGGTGCCTCAGCCATGAGGTCATCTTAGATCAATGCCCAATGCCCAATGCCCAATGCTCAATGAGAAAGTTGGTCATGGGACCTCGGGCCTTGGGCATTGGGCCTTGGGCATTGGGCATTGAGCCTTGAGCATTGGGCATTGATGGAATAATCGCGGAGCGATGCGGATATTGATGGTCGCCTCCGAGGCGGTGCCGTTTGCCAAGACCGGCGGACTCGCCGACGTCATCGGCGCGCTGCCGCGGGCGCTGGCGGCGCGCGGGCATCAGGTGGACGTCATGATCCCGCAGTACCGCGGCGTCGACGCGGGGGAGCCGCTGGGCGCGCTGCGGGTGCCGATCGGGCCCGGCGTCGAGGACGCGACGCTGTCGCAGGTCGAGGCCGGGGGCGTGCGCACGATTCTCGCCAGCCACCCGCGCTACTTCGACCGGGACTACCTGTACGGCGCCGGCGGCCACGACTACCCGGACAACCCCGAGCGTTTCACGTTTCTGTCGCGCGCCGCGCTCGAGTGGGCGGCCGCCAGCCGCGAGCCGTACGACGTACTGCACGCCCACGACTGGCAGGCGGGGCTGGCACCGGTGCTCCTGCAGCGCGAGTTCGCCACGCATCGCGCCCTGTCGCAGCTGCGCACGGTGTTCACCATCCACAACCTGGCGTACCAGGGCCTGGCCGACGCCAGCTGGCTGCCGCGGCTCGGTCTCGGCTGGGACCTGCTGCAGCTCGACGCGATGGAATTCTGGGGGCGCATCAGTTTCCTCAAGGGCGGCATCGTCTTCAGCCGCACGGTCACGACCGTCAGCCCGCGATATGCCGAGGAAATCCAGACGCCGGAATACGGTTTCGGCTTCGACGGCATCCTGCGCCACCGGTCGGCGGATCTGATCGGGATCCTGAACGGGATCGATTACGATCAGTGGGATCCGGCGCGCGATCCGCACCTGGCCGCGCCCTATTCGGCCGACGCGCTCGACGGCAAGCGGGTCTCGAAGCGCGCGCTGCTGGCCGAGTACGGCCTGCCGGCGGATGCGGCGACGCTCGAACGGCCGCTGGTCGGCCTGGTGTCGCGCCTCGTCGATCAGAAAGGGTTCGACCTGATCGCCGAGCTCGCCGACGTGCTGCCGGCGCTCGACGCCACCTACGTCCTGCTCGGCACCGGCGATCGGCGGTACGAGGACCTGTGGCTCGGACTGGCGGCGCGCCACCCGGGGCGGATCGGGGTGAGGATCGGGTTCGACGAGGGGCTGGCCCATCGGGTGGAAGCAGGCGCCGACCTGTTCCTGATGCCGTCCCGCTTCGAGCCGTGCGGGCTGAACCAGATGTACAGCCTGCGGTATGGGACGGTGCCGCTGGTGCACGCCACCGGCGGGCTGGCGGACACGGTGCGCAGCTACGACCCGCAGACGGGGAGCGGCACCGGGTTCGCCTTCGACGAGTATTCGGCCCAGGCGCTGCTTGGGACCCTGCGCTGGGCGCTCGGCATCTATACAGATGCGGGCGCCTGGCGGAGGATCCAGGCCGAAGGGATGCGGCAGGACTTCTCGTGGCAGGCATCGGCGAGGAAGTACGAGAAGGTGTATGGGGTGGCTAGGTAGCTCGGTGGCTGGGGAAGACCCAGCTACCCAACAACCCAGATACCCAGCTACCTAATTGAGGAGACTATGGCTTCCGAGAAGGTCAAGACATTTACCGACAGCAATTTCGACGCGGAAACGAAGAGCGGCGTCGTCCTCGTGGACTTCTGGGCCGAGTGGTGCGGGCCGTGCCGGCGCATTGCGCCGTTCGTGGACGCGCTGGCCGACGAGTACGACGGCAAGGCGACCGTGGCGAAGCTGAATGTCGACGAGAACCCGCAGGTGCCGACCCGCTTCATGGTGCGCGGCATCCCGACGCTGCTGATCTTCAAGAACGGCCAGCTCGCCGACACCATCGTCGGCCTGGTGCCGAAGGAAGAGATCGCGTCGAAGCTCGAGAAGGCGCTGGCATAACCCCCATGGCCGATCGCGACGTCGTCATTATCGGGTCCGGGCCGGCGGGGCTGACCGCGGCGCTCTACGCGGCGCGCGCCAACCTGAAGCCTTTGCTGATCGAGGGCATCGAGGCGGGCGGGCAGCTGATGCTCACCACCATGGTCGAGAACTTTCCCGGCTTCGAGCACGGGATCATGGGGCCCGACCTGATGGCGAACATGCGCAAGCAGGCGGAGCACTTCGGCACGGAGGTGGTGCAGAACAACGTCACCTCCGTGAACATCGGGCAGCGGCCGTTCACGCTGACGCTCGGCGACGGCGCGACGATCACCACCCGCGCGCTGATCGTCGCCACCGGCGCCTCGGCCAGGTGGCTCGAGATCGGCTCCGACAAGCTGCTGTCCGGCCACGGCGTCTCGACCTGCGCCACCTGCGACGGCTACTTCTTCCGCGGCCGGCCGATCGCGGTCGTCGGCGGCGGCGACTCGGCGATGGAGGAGGCGATCTACCTCACGAAGTTCGCCTCGAAGGTGACGGTGATCCACCGGCGCGACAGCCTGCGCGCGTCGAAGATCATGCAGGACAAGGCGTTCGCCAACCCGAAGATCGAGTTCATCTGGGACTCGGAGATCGCCGAGGTCAAGGACGTCTCGAAGGGCGAGGTCACCTCGATCGTCGTGCGCAACCTCAAGACCGGGTCGCTGAGCGAGGTCGCGCTCGACGGCGTGTTCATCGCCATCGGCCACGTGCCGAACACGTCGCTGTTCAAGGGGCAGCTCGATCTCGACGAGACCGGCTACATCAGGACGCACGACGGATCGAAGACGAGCGTGCCGGGTGTGTTCGCCGCCGGCGACGTGCAGGATCACGTCTATCGCCAGGCGATCACCGCCGCTGGATCCGGCTGCATGGCGGCGATCGATGCGGAGCGGTACCTCGAGCACCTGCCGGTGCCCGATGAACGCACCGACGCCGCGGCGTGTGACGCGCCGGCGCAGGCGTAACGCTCCACGCTGCGCTCAGCTCATCCGCAGTTTTGTGTGCAGCTAACACTGTTGGCTGTTGACAAGTTTCGTTAAGCAACTCATCATGCCGCGTCCGATCAGTTCGTCACGAACAACAGATCGGGCCCGGCCGTCCCCCGCCCCCCCGGGAATTCTCGGCCCACCAAGAATCTGACCGATCCGCACGGGAGCGGAATGGCTGAGTCTTTCGACGCTGTCGTCATCGGCAGCGGCTTTGGCGGCGCTGTCACGTCGGCACGCCTGGCAGAGCAGGGGTATCGCGTTCTCGTTCTCGAACGAGGGCGCCGCTGGACGCCGCAGACGTTTCCGCGACGCCCGAACGATCCGTGGCTCTGGGATCATCGCGACCCGGCGCGCTGCCACGGGTGGTTCGACTTCCGCGTCTTCCCACACATGGCGGTCGTGCAGGGCGCCGGCGTCGGCGGCGGCTCGCTCGTCTACGCCAACATCGTCATCGACGCCAAGCCCGACAGCTTCGACGCCGGCTGGCCGCCCGAGATCACGTGGCAGGAGCTGCAGCCGTACTACCAGGCGGCCGGCGCCATGCTCAACGTGCAGAAGGTGCCGGAGGCACAGTGGCCTGAGCGGACGAAGCTGATGAAGGAGGCGGCGGAGAAGTCGGGGCACGGCGATCGCTTCCGCCGCCTCGACCTCGCCGTCACGTTCGATCCCGAGTGGCACGACGGGCTGCCGGACCCGTACGCGGAGTCGCACTCCAAGCCGTTCGTCAACGCGCACGGCAAGCAGCAGGGGACCTGCGTCCACCTTGGCGAGTGCGACATCGGCTGCCGCGTCAACGCCCGCAACACGCTCGATCTCAATTACCTCGCCGTTGCCGAGAAGCATGGCGCGGAGATCCGCCCCCTGCACCTGGTCCGCACCATCGTTCCGGAGGAAGGCGGCTACCGGGTCGACTTCGAGCGCATCGACGGTGGGGCGCTTCACCCTGGCTCGGTCCACGGCCGCATCGTCATCGTCGCTGCCGGGACGATGGGGAGCAATGAGCTGCTGTTGCGGTGCCGCGATCAGTACCGGAGCCTGCCGAAACTGAGCGCCTTCCTCGGCCGCAACTGGAGCAGCAACGGCGACTTCCTGACGCCGGCGCTGCACCCGATGCGGAAGATCACGCCGACGCGCGGCCCGACGATCACCTCGGCCATCGACTTCCTCGACGGCAGCGCCGACGGGCAGGCGGTGTTCATCGAGGACGGCGGGCTGCCCGACCTGGCGGTCGGCTTCATGCGCGACCTGGCCGACGAGGCCGGGCCGACACCGCGGGCGCAGGCGATGGCGGAGAGCCTGCGCGTGCTGCTGCGGCTCAACGCGTTCGAGCGGGTCATGCCCTGGTTCGCGCAGGCGCGCGACGCGGCCGACGGGCAGCTCTCGCTGCGCGACGGCACGCTCCACCTCGATTGGGACACGCCCGCTCCGAGGCGGCGATGGATGCCGTCGTCCGCACGCACGAGCGGCTGGCGCGCGCGACCGGCGGCATCCCGCTGGTGCCGATCACCTGGACGTTGATGAAGGACCTGATCACCCCGCACCCGCTCGGCGGCGCCAACATGGGGACCTCCGCGCAGACCGGCGTGGTCGATCACAAGGGCGAAGTCTTCGGCTATCGCAACCTCTACGTCGCCGACGGCTCCATCGTCCCCGAGGCGATCGGCCTGAACCCCTCGAAGACCATCGCGGCGCTGGCCGAGCGGATCGCCGCGCTCATCGCCGCTGAACGCCGCTGAGCAGGACCATGCCGGACACCACACCGACCAACGCCATCGTCACCTATCGAAGTTTCTCGGGCGCGTTCGATGCGCCGCCGTCCCGCCCGCTGGCGCCGCGTTCGCCGTTCGAGTCGTCCACGGATGGGAGCGACGAAGTGGCGCTGCGCGCGCAGCTCTCCGAGGCGATGGCGATGCTGGAGCGGGAGGCGCGCCGGCAGGGGCCCGGGATGATCACCGCGGTGCAGCACCAGTTCGCTTCGCTGCTGCAGTCGCGCCTGCTCGAAGACCCGCCGCCCGGGGGCGGCCTGCGCGAGTTGCCGCCGGAGCGTCCGGCGCAGAGCGCGTTCGAGGTGAAGTACGACGAGCACGACATCCTCGGCTGGGTCGGCAGCGTGTTCTCGTGGTGGCGGAAGATCCGCCCGGAGCCGTGGCTGACCGCCGCCGCCGACCCTGAGCCGATCGGGCGTGGCTCGCACCTGCGGCTGGCGATGCTCGCGGATTGGGGGACGGGTCTGTACGGCGCGCCGGTCTGCGCCACCGCCATCAAGCAGGACGCCGGTCCGCTCGACCTGCTGCTGCACCTCGGCGACATCTACTACTCGGGCACCGTCGGGGAGACGAAGAGCCGCTTCCTCGACGTCTGGCCGTCGCGGTCGGGAGCGATCAGCCGCGCCTGCAACGCGAACCACGAGATGTACACAGGCGGCGAGGGGTACTTCCGCCAGGTCCTGCCCGCGTTTGCCCAGGAGGCGAGCTACTTCGCGCTGGAGAACGACCACTGGCTGCTGGTCGGCCTGGATACCGCCTACGCCGATCACGATCTCCACGGCGATCAGGTGGCGTGGCTGACGCGCCTCGTGGACCGCGCCGGCGGGCGCAAGGTCATCCTGTTTTCGCATCACCAGCCGTTCTCGTTGCTCGACAGCCAGGGTCCGAAGCTGGTGGAGAAGCTCGGCACACTGCTCGGCGCCGGAAAGATCTTCGCGTGGTACTGGGGGCACGAGCATCGATGCGTGCTCTACGACAAGCATCCCGCGTGGGGGTTCCACGGGCGCTGTGTCGGGCACGGCGGCTACCCGTACTTCCGCGACGCGCTTGGCGAGTGGCCCGCTGAAGACAAGGTCTGGCGGCGGCACGGCGCCAGAAACATGGTGCCCGGCGCGCTGATCCTCGATGCGCCTAATCGCTACGTCACGGGCGAGGAGGAGAAGTACGGCGCCAACGGCTACGTGAGCCTCGAGTTCGAAGGGGCGCACGTCAACGAGGTGATCCACGAGCCGGACGGCACCGTGCTGCGGCAGCAGGAGCTCGCGTAGGCCCGTGGCGTCGCTCCAGCTCTCCGGCAAGCAACTCAGGCAGCTCAGCGAAGCCCTGCGCGCCGCCTTTCCGCTGCAGCGGCTGCGCGAGGTCCTGACCTTCAGGCTGGAGAAGCGGCTGGAAGACTACTCGCTCGGCAGTGACTACCAGGAGATCGTCTTCGAGGTGATGACGGGGGCGGAGTCCGAAGGGTGGACCGCGGAGCTGCTGACCGCGGCGCGCCAGTCGAACCCTGGCAACGCGCAGCTGCAGGCCTTTGCCCAGGAGGTGGGCCTGGCCGCCGTGACGCCCGCCCTCGAGCGCACGATTCGCGAGCAGACCCCGTATCTCGACGTCGAGCTGTTCAGGACGCGTCTCGCGGAGCTCGAGAACCAGGTATGCCGCATCGAGGTGGCGACGCCGCGCGGCACCGTGTACGGAACGGGATTTCTCGTCGCGCCGTCGCTGGTGATGACTAACTACCACGTGATGGATCAGGTCATTGCGGGCAAGGTCGCTCCGGCAGCGACCACGTTGCGCTTCGACTATAAGCGCACGTCATCCGCCACGGTGAGCCAGGGGACGACCGTGAAACTGGCGGTCGACTGGCTGGTCGACTCGAGCCCGCCGAGCGAGATCGACCTGAAGCCGGAGCCGAAGACCGGCGTGCCGGCCGCGAACGAGCTCGACTACGCGCTGATCCGTGTCGAGGGGGAGCCGGGCAACGACGCGGCCGGCTGCGGCGCCGACCCGAAGTCGCCGCCGCGCGGCTGGATCACGCTGGCGGACACCCCGGTGCCGCCCGCGGAGTCACCGCTGTTCATCCTGCAGCACCCGGACTCGGCGCCGCTGAAGCTCGCCCTCGACATGACGGGCGTCATCGGCCCGAACGGCAACGGCACGCGCGTGCAGTACCGCGTCAACACCGAGGGCGGGTCGTCGGGCGCGCCCTGCTTCACGCCGGAGTGGCAGCTGGTGGCGCTGCACCACAGCGGCGATCCGAACTTCGATCCCGACCACAAGCCTGTCTACAACGAAGGCATCCCGGTGGGCGCCATCCTCAAGCTGCTCGACGAGCGCGGCAGGCGCGTCGAGCTCGGGTGACCGACATGTCCACCACCGAGCGAGTCGTCGAGTTCAGGGCGCGCGACGGCTTCCGCTGCAACCTGATTCACGTCACCGGACAGCAGCCGCCGTCGAAGGGGCCGGTGATGCTGGTCCACGGCGCCGGCGTGCGCGCCAACATCTTTCGCGCGCCGATCGAGACGACCATCGCCGATTACCTGCTCGAGCGCGGGTACGACGTGTGGCTCGAGAACTGGCGGGCCAGCATCGACTTCGCGCCGAACCGGTGGGACCTCGACCAGGCGGCGCTCTTCGATCATCCGGCGGCGGTCGACACCATCGTGCGCGAGACCGGCGCCTCGGAAGTGAAGGCGATCATCCACTGCCAGGGCTCGACCAGCTTCGTCATGTCGGCGATGGCGGGCCTCGTGCCAAAGGTCAGCACCATCGTCAGCAACGCGGTGGCGCTGCACACGGTCGTCCCCGAGGCGGCGGAGAAGAAGCTGAAAGTGGCGACGCCGCTCATGGCGCGGATGACCGACTACCTCAACCCGCAATGGGGACGGTCGGCGCCGACGGCCACCGCCCGCCTGGTGCGGCTGATGGTCAACATGACCCATCGCGAGTGCGACAACGCCGTCTGCAAGCACGCCAGCTTCGTCTACGGCGCGGGTCATCCGACGCTGTGGCGGCACGAGAACCTGAATGCGGCGACCCACGGCTGGTTGTCGGACGAGTTCGCCGAGGTGCCGCTGACGTTCTTCGAGCAGATGCTCCGCTGCGTGGAGCGCGGGCACCTGGTGTCGACCGGGGCGCATCGCGAACTGCCGGACGATTTCGAGGAGGCGGGGCCGCGCACCGATGCGCGGTTCGCGTTCATCGCCGGCGAGCTGAACGAGTGCTTCCTGGCCGAGAGCCAGAAGCGGAGCTTCGACTACTTCAACCGCCTGCGCCCGTCGTTCCACTCGCTGCGGGTGATCCCGAACTACGGGCACCTCGACATCTTCATGGGCGCGCGCGCGGCGCAGGACACCTTTCCGATCATCGTCGAGGAGCTCGAACGTGCAGATTCCTGAACGGGTGTTGAGGCAGCAGGGGCAGCGGGCGCTGGTGGACGGCATTCCCTTCGAGCTGCCGGTGGTCTGCGCCCCGTCGCCGGTGCTGATGGCGGCGTTCACGATTGACGGCGACAAGGCCGCCGCGCTGCTGCCAGGCAAGGAGTTGTTCCCTGTGCGCCTGCTCAACGGGCGAGCCGTCCTGCTCGTCGCGGTGATCGACTACCAGCAGACGACCATCGGCAAGTACATCGAGTTCAACGTCGGCATCGGCTGCACCCACGGCGAGAAGCCGGCGCCGGCCATCGTCCCGGGCCTGTTGACCGATCTGTTCGGCACCGGCCAGTTCGTGCTCGACCTGCCGGTCAGCACGGAGATCTCCGTGAAAGGTGGGAAGGGGATCTGGGGCATGCCGAAGCACCAGGCGAACCTCGACTTCACGATCACCGATCGCTCGGTGAGCAGCCAGTATGACCTCGACGGCCAGTCGGTGCTGGCGATCGACATCGAGCATCCCGGCGAGCCGCGGCTGCCGGTGCGGATGAAGGCGGCCAACTACTGCGCCTTCCGCGGCATGCTGATGAAGTCGACCATCTACTTCACCGGCGAGGCGGCGGTGCGCGTGCTGCCGCGTGCCGCGGGAAGCCTGCGCGTCGGCACGCACCCACGGCTCCAGGTGCTGCGCGACCTCGACGTGGCGCCAGAGCCGATCATGACCGCCTTCCTGCCGGCGGCGCAGGGGACCCTCGACGACCACATCGAGGCCTGGTTCCTCCACTACGACACGCTGCCGTCGACACCGCCGGAAGGGCTCGAAAGCGTGGTCACCCTGGGGCTGGGGCAGGAGTGGCTCCCGGCGCCCGTGCGCGAGGCGGTATGACGCCGCGGCGCGCGCTCGTCTTGTCCGGCGGCGGCATGCGCGTCAGCTACCAGTCCGGTGTGCTGAAGGCGCTCGCCGAGGCCGGTCTCGAGTTCGCGCATGGCGACGGCACGTCTGGCGGCGGGATGACGCTGGCCATGCTCCTCTCAGGGCTGACCCCCGACGAGATGTGCGATCGCTGGCGGTCGCTACGGACCCGCGACTTCGTCTCCTTCATGCCGCTGTCGGAATACCTCTCGCTGAGTGGCCCGATGGCCCTCGGCAGCAGCCGCGGCATCGCCGAGAAGGTGTTTCCGCAACTCGGCATCGACTTCGACCGGATCCGGCACGCGGAGGGGATGACCGGCACGTTCAATGTCTGCAACTACACGCGGAAGGTGAACGAGGTCTTCACCCACGAGGAGATCGACGCCGAGCTGCTGGTGGCGGGCATGTCGCTGCCGATCTTCATGCCGCCTGTCCGGCGCGGTGACACCTGGTACACCGACTCGGCGTTCATCCGCGACGCCAACCCGCTCGAGGCGGTCCGCCGCGGCGCCGACGAGATCTGGATAGTCTGGACCCTGGGCAACAGCCCGGAGTACCGCCCCGGACTCTTCGCGCAGTACATCCAGATGCTCGAGATGAGCGCCAACGGCGCGCTGTTCGAGGACTTCGAGCGGATTGCCGACATCAACCGGCGGATTGCGGCCGGCGAACGGGTGCACGGGCGGACGACTCCGGTGCGCGTGCACGTGATCGCGCCGCAGCGCCCGCTGCCGCTCGACCCGGATCTCTATTTCAACAACGTCGACGCAGCCACGCTGATCGACATGGGCTACCGCGATGCGCGCCGCTACCTGTCAGAGCGGCGTGACGACGGCGTGCCCCTGACCTGGGAGGCCACGGCAATGACTGACGGCACGCTGGGCATCACGTTCCGCGAGACCATGACCGGGCCGTTCGCGATGGGCGAGACCGATCCCGCGGCGGGCGAGCAGGCGGGGCGCCGCGCCAACACCGAGCTGTCGATGCACGCCGCCGTCGAGATCGACGACATCGACGGCTTTGTCGCCGACGAGACCCATACCGGCGGGCTGACGGGCCACATCGACTTCGCGCCGCTCGGCATGAAGATCCCGGCAGACCGCGGGGTCTTCCGCCTGTTCTCGCCCGGGGATCGCCCTGGCGTTCGTTACATGGTCTACGAGCTCGGGTTCCAGCACGCTGGCCGTGCCTACTACCTCGCCGGGCGCAAGGAGGTGCAGAACGACCGCCGCGGCACCGATCTCTGGAACGACACCACGACGCTCCTGACGCGGCTGCACGAGGGGAACGACGCGAATGGCCCGGTGCTCGGCGCCGGCGTGCTGCGGCTCGGGGTCGGCGATCTCGCCCGCCTCACCTCTACGCTGCACGTCGTCAACGCGAAAGGACCCGGCGATCACGCCAAGGCGCTGGCGACGTTCGGCCGCTTCTTCATGGGGAGCCTGTGGGAGACGTACGGGCCCAAAGGCCGGGCATGACCGTCCATACCGCCGTCGCGAATGACGGCGTCCGGCTGCGGCTGGAGCGGCACCGGGGAGGGCCGCGCGGGCCGGTGATGCTGGTGCACTGCATCGGCGTGTCGAGCGGGATGTACACGCTCGACAGCATCGAAACCAACCTCCGTGACTACCTCGTCGATGCCGGGTACGACGTCTGGCTGCTCGATTTCCGCTTCAGCATCCGGCTGCCCGAGGCCGTCAGGCCGCACAGCTTCGACGATGTGGCGAGGCGCGACTATCCGGCTGCGGTCGCGGCCGTGCGCGATGCCACCGGACGGGATGTCCAGGTGATTGCCCACGGCGTCGGCGCGTCGACGTTGACGATGGCGCTGCTCGCCGGGTTGCAGGGGGTGAAGTCGGCGGTCTGCTCGCAGGTGTCGACCGACCTGGTGCTGCCGGCCGCCATGAAGCGCAAGGCCGACCTGCGCCTGACCTCAGTCGCGGCCGCAGCCGGCATCGACACGATGACGACGACGCCGCTCGACCCGACGTGCGGCGACCAGGTCCTCGACGCGCTGCTGCGCCTCCAGCCCGTGGAGCGCGAGGAGCGCTGCACGAGCGCGGTCTGCCACCGCATCAGCGCGATGTACGGCGAGCTGTATCAGCACGCCCAACTGTCGGAGGCGACGCACGCCAGGCTCGGCGAAGAGTTCGGCGTGGTCAGCGTGCGAGCCTTCAGCCACCTGTCGCTCCTTGGGCGCGTCGGGCACCTGGTCGACGAAGCCGGCGCGGAAGCGTACCTGCCGCGTGTCGAGCGGCTGGCGCTGCCGATACTGTTTCTCCACGGCGAGAAGAACGAGTGCGTGCTGCCGGAGGCCACCGCGATCACGCTGCGGCGGCTCACCGAGGCCAACGGCGCGTCGTGGTACTCGCGCCGGCTGATCCCGGACTACGGCCACGTCGACTGCATCATCGGGCAGCACGCCAGCCGGGACGTCTACCCGCACATCCTCGGCCACCTGGAGGCCACGGCGTGAGGAAGGCCGCCGACTATCGCGACCGCGCCGGGTACGACCCGGCGTTTCTCGGCTGCGAGGTGCCGCTGCCCACGTTGTCGGACGAGGCGAGGACACAGGCCGCGCGGATGTCGACGGACGGCGGCGCCACCGGGTGGGAGCTGAAGTACGACCACTTCAGCATCGTCATGAATGCCGGGGCACGGCTGGCATTTGTCGCCGCGGTCAACCTCGATGCGGCGGCGCCGTACCGGCAGTCGCGCGAGGGGAGCGACCGCTGGTTCGCCGATCCGCGCCTGCCGAAGGATGTGCAGGCCGGCGACGAGTTCTACAGCGACAACCCGCTCGATCGCGGTCACCTCGTGCGGCGCGCCGACGCGGCGTGGGGACGGACGGCCGATGAGGCCGAGCGCGCCAGCGAGGACACCTTCCACTTCACCAACTGCTCGCCGCAGCACGAGATCTACAACCAGGCGCGCAAGGCGCAGAAGCAGGATCTGCGGCTCTGGGGCAACATCGAGGAATACATCGCCGCGCACGCCTCGACCTCGCGCCAGCGGATCTCGATCTTCAACGGCCCGGTGTTCCGCGCGACTGATCGGCTGCACCGCGGGCTGCGGGTGCCGCGCGAGTTCTGGAAGGTCGTCGTCTGCGCGCGGCCCGGCGGCGAGCTGCGCGCGCTCGGCTTCATCCTGAGCCAGGAAGCGCTCATCGCCGACCTGCCGCTCGAGGAGTTCACGGCCGGTCCCTACCAGCCGTACCAGGTGCCGCTGCGCACGCTCGAGCGGCGCACGCGGCTCGACTTCGGGCCCCTGCGCCAGGCCGACGCGTTGGCCGGGCGAAGCGCGCTCGAGGCGGCCGCGGCCGCCGTGCCGATCGCCTCCCTCGAGGAGATTACCCTTTGATCGCGGTCGCGAACGTCAACCACGCGGAACCGCGTTCGAGGGAGAACGCGCTGATCAGCTCGTCGAGCTGGCCGGCGCAGTTACGCCAAGGAACCTGTCCTGCAGCACAGGGCCGGCAAACACATCGTCGAGCGTGCGCCAGCTCACGGATCGAGACGCGCGAACGGGCTCTCGGTCTGCAGCATCTCGGCGACTGCCGTGCCACCTGGACGCGCCTCGAGGGCGCCCTCGCCCGGCGCCATCGGCTTGAACGCCGTGTAGCGCCCTTTGTCGTAGAAGAGGCGCGCCGCCTGGAAGCCGAACACCAGCGGGACCGGCCCCTCGAAGGCGATCTTGGAGGAGCCGCCGGATGCGGGCGCCACGTTCACCTTGGCGCCGACGATCTTCTGGATCTCGGGCACCTGCACGTCGAGCGATGCGCCGGAGGAATCCCTGGCGTCGACCACGAACCGGCGTGTCTTGATCGTGGAGACGAGGATGTAGACCGCGTCGGCATCGAGCAGTTGCGCGGCGTGCGTGCTGAGCGGGTTGACGTCGGCGTCGGTCAGGTACTGATCGATCGCCGCCAGGTCGGCGCTGTCCTTGAGGACGTCGTGGAACTCGAACACCGCCGTCCTGGCCTGCTTGTAGCCGGCGTCGAGCCCCACGGTCGATCCACCCATGGCGCCGATGACGCCGCCGAGGATCGAGAGACCGACGCCGAGCGACAGGTCGCGCGTCCGCTCGCCGGAGATGTCGGCCGCCGCGACGTTGTCGGTGATCGCCGGGAGCGGCGCGCGTTCGCCGGGCAGCAACACGGCGGTGAGGTCGCCGAGCCGCGTCAGGCGTGTGTCTTCGCGCACCAGCAACTGCAAGGGACGGAGGTCGGTGCGCGGCAGGCGCACGACGCTGTAGCCGAACGACTTGAGATAGGTGAGGAGCGGATCAGAATTGCCCATGGCGGACGCATTATCCATCGACGCAGTAGTTGATGACGCGATGGTGTTGACGGGATCACAGCAAGCTGAACTGCAGGACGCGCTCCTCAGCGCATACCCCAGCCGTTTCGCGGTGGAGCAGTTTCTCCGCTACGAGCTCGAGCAGAACTTGAACCTGCTGGCCGGTGATGTAGCGCTGCCCGAGATCGTCTTCCGCGTCATCGACTGGGCGCAGCAGGAGGGGAAGCTGCGGCTGCTCATCGAGAAGGCCTGCGCCGACAAGGCGGGAAATGCGGCGCTGCAGGCCTTTGCGACGCAGTTGGCCGAACAGTCGGATGATCCGGTGGAGGACGCGAAAGAACGTCCCGAGCGCGGCGAGACGGCAGCCCGCGGCCTCGAGACGCTCGAACAGCTCATGCGGTCTCCTGACGTGCGTGAGGCGGTTGCCGGCTTCGAGTCCGACTTCCGCGCCGCGGCGGTGCAGATCGAGGTGCTGGCGTTCTACAAGGACCTGCACGACCTGCTGCACACGCTGCAGTTCCAGTGTTACCGCGGCATCACGCAGGAGGCCAGGCGGTTTCCGGGCGACGACACCTCGCGCGAGATCCTCATCGACCACGAGTTGACGCTTGACGGACTGATCCGCCGGCTCGACGAGGTGGCGGTGCGGCGGCGGGACACGGACGCGTCGGTCGGCTGGATTCCCGATCTGCGGGAGGCGCACGGCGAGTTCCAGGCGGCCATCCGGGACGCGGACGCCAGGCGCCTGACGCGCGCGATCTGGCTGATGGACCGGGTGCTGGCGGTGCAGCCGTCGCAGATCAACACGCGCCTCAACGCCGCGGCGCGGGCGCTCCGGCTGACGCGCCTGGTGACGGCGCTGACCCTGCTGCGCGATCGCTTCCAGGCCAGCCGGCTCGAGCCGGCCAAGGTCCAGGCCTTTGCCGACAGCATCGCCAGCCTGACCGCGCTGCAGGACAGCGTCACCGCGCTCGTCACCGAACACGATCGCTGGCAGGCGCTCGACCTCGACCTGCGGCGCATCCAGCAGAACCTGAAGAGCGACGTGATCGAGCTCGAACTGTCGTGGGAGCGGGTCGCCATCATGCTGGCGCCGCTCTGCGCCGCCGATGAATCGTGGGCGGCTGCGCTGCGCACGACCCTCGAGACGGTCACGGCCAGCATTGCCGAGCACGATGAAAGCCGCGAGCGCCAGGCGTTCCATCGCCTGTACGCGCAGTGCGCCGATCGCTTCTACCGCGTCGACACCGCGCTCAAGCGTGTGTGCGAGAGCCTTCGCACCGTCGCTGAACCGCTCACCACCCTCCTGGCCCTGATCCGATGATGCACCCTGGTGATGGCGATGCCCGCGCGTCCTTCCCCTCCTTCGCCGCCCTGCGGACGGCGCACACCGACCTGCTGCGGCTCTATCGCGGTGCCGGCGGATCGCCGACGCTGCTCGACCAGGCCGAGGCGTTCATCTGCGCCGGCGCCGCCACCGGCGCCGTGCTCGACGATGACGAAGAGCGGATGGGGGCGCAAAGCCTGCTCGACTACTGGTCGGCGATCCTGAGCCGCGCCGAGCGGCCGCCGTCGAGCGCGTTCCTCGAGCCGTTCAACCCGGAGATGGCGCCGGCCCTGCCCGACAGCGCCTGCCCGTACGTCGGCCTCGAGGCGTTTGGCGAGTCGAAGAAGCGGCTGTTCTTCGGCCGCGAGCAGGTGGTGCGCGACGTGCTGGCACTGCTGCCGCACCGCCGCTTCCTTGCCGTGGTCGGGCCGCTCGGCTCGGGCAAGTCGTCGCTGGTGCTCGGCGCGATCATTCCCGCGCTCAAAGCCGGGAAGTTGCCCGGCAGCGCCGCGTGCCGCTTCTATCCGCCGTTCACCCCCGGGGCCGAGCCGCTCGACGCGTTGGCGAGGGCGGTGGGCGCGACCGCCCAGGCGGGGAGCGCAGGCCTGCAGCCGGAGGACATCGTGCGCGCGGTGGACGGCGGCGGCGAGCAGCCGGCGGTCATCGTGGCGGATCGACTGGAAGAGATCTTCACGCGCTGCGCCTCGTCGGACGCGCGCGATGCGTTCGCGGCGGCGTTGGTCGCGCTCTCGGAGTCGCCGAACCGCCACCTCGTCATCGTCACCCTCCGCAGCGACTTCGAAGCGCAGATTGCCGCGGTGCCGCCGCTGCATGCCCGCTTCGGCGACGCGGCGTTCCGCGTGCCGCCGCTCAGCGCCGCGGAACTCCGCGACGTGATCTGCCGGCCGGCGGAGCAGGTCGGGCTGAAGTTCGAGCCGGGCCTGGTCGATCGCCTGGTCAAGGAAACGCTCGGCGAGCCGGCGGGGCTGCCGCTGCTGCAGTTCTCGCTGCTCAAGCTGTGGGACCTGCGCGACCACAACCGGCTGACGCTCGATGCCTATCGCCGCATCGGCGGCGGCCGGCGGGCGCTGGCCGCGGCCGCCGACGAGCTCTACGAGTCGCTCGACCAGAAGGGGCGCGAGGCGCTCCGCGTGCTGCTGCTGCGGATGGTGCGCCCGGTGATCGGCGGCGAGATCGTGACCGTGGCCGTGCACCCGCGCGCGGCGTACGACGCGGCCGACCCGGTGAGCGTGGACGACGTGGTGTCGCGGCTGGTGTCGGCGCGGCTGGCGCGCATGGTGTCGGGGGAAGACGGCGGCGAGCAGCTGATCGAGCTGGCGCACGGCGCGCTGGTGTGGAACTGGCCGCGGCTGGTCGAATGGCTCGACGAAGAGCGGATGGCGTCGCGCCGCCGGCTGCGGCTGACGAGCGCCGCGGAGCAGTGGCACCAGCACGGGCGTGATCCGGGCGGACTCCTCGGCGGCTCGCTGCTCGAGGAGGCGCAAAGCTACGGCGATCTCTCGCCGCTGGAACAGGCCCTCGTCGCGGCAAGCACCGAGGCGGCGAAGGCCGCCGAGGAGGAGGAAGATCGCCGGCGCAACCGGGAGCTCGAACAGACGCTGGCGCTCGTCGAGCTCGAACGGCGTCGCGCCGACGAGCAGGGGCAGGCCGCCCAGGCCCTGAAGATGCGCAACCGCTCGCTGGTGACGCTGATCGGCGCGGTCGTGGTGCTGCTGTTCATCGCCATCGCCGGGTGGATTCTCGCCGAGCGCAAGCAGCAGACCGTTGAAGCCCTCATTGCGGGGCGCGGCGTCGTCGTCGAAACGCCGACCTTGCCGGCGTCGTCCGACGCGGCGGCCGAGGCGCCAGTCCCGGTCGGCGCGGCGCCGGCACCCGCGGCGCCGGCGCCAGCGGCGCGGCCGCCGCTCGAAGCCCGTCGCCCGCCGGTGTCGGTGGCGCCGCCCGCGGTGGCCTTCGCTGCGCCTCCGGACGTGCTGCAGCGGGTGCGGCTGCGCGCATCGCGGCGCCCGGTGGGGCGGCAGATTACCGGCACCGAGTTGCCCGCCTATGCGTTCTCACTGTGGGTCGATGGCCCGGCCGATGCGCTGCAGGCGATCGACGAGGTGAGTTGGGAGTTCAACCACCCGACGTTCCGGCAGAAAGTCCAGGTCGGCCGCGACCGCAACGCCGGATTCCGCGTCGGCTACACCGGGTGGGGATGCCTGTCGGTCGTTGCGGTCACGCTCCACGTGCGAGGGGCCGTAGACCCGCCGCACGTGGACTTCAATATGTGCGCGTCGCTGGAAGAGATCGCGGAGTAACGGGTCTTAACCACGGAATACACGAAATACACGAAGCTTCGTGATCTTCGTGCGCTTCGTGGTTTAAGCCCGTCTCCGTGCCCTCAACTCCGCGATCGCCCCGCGGGTGGTGCTGTTCGGGTCGTCCACCGCTTTGATCTCGCGATCGAACACCATCGTCTGGAAGCGCTCGGGCGTCCAGGCGTTCCAGCGCGGGATGCCGCTGTGGTTCGGGTTGCCGCTGCGCGCGAAGGCGGCCCAGGCGGCGCTCATCTTCTGCGCCAGTTCGGCGCGTTCCGGCGACGCGCCGGTCATGAACGAGATCAGGTCGGGATGGTTGAAGACGAACGGCAGCTCCATGCCGTGCATCGCGCGCAGCTTGCCGTTGTGCAGCGGTGACCGCCAGTTGAACTGGTAGAGGTACACCGGCGCGCGCCCCTGCGCGTGCTTGCGCTCGGCAATGGTGTGCCCGGCGAGCCGCAGCAGCGAGTTGTCGCCGGCGATGATCGTGGCGATCTCGTCGAGCGACTGGCCCGGACGTTCCGTCTTATAGAGCCCGATGATGCGATCCGCATCGGCATCCTCGACCTGCAGCGTGCGTTTCACGCGGTCGCGCAGCTGCGCGTCGGTCGTGATGTCTGTGGTCCAGTACGGATCGTCGGGGTTGGCGTACGGAATCCCCTCGCACTCGTTGGAGCCGGTCATCATCGGGATGTCGGCCGAGAGCGGCGACGCCGGCTCGAACGGGTGCGCCGGCAGCGTCTTGCCGTCGACCACCGGCACGAAGCGCAGCGACAGGTCCCGCGCCGGGCCCGTCTGGCCCGACTGGCCGCCGGCCGCGCCGCCGCCGGTGAGCGCCTCGACGATGCGCTCGGCCGGCAGCTCCTGCAGCCTGGCGGCATCGACCGGCCGCACGTCGAGGCGCGCGAGCAGCTGCTCCGAGGCTTCGACGATGTCCTCGGGTGTCTCCCCGCGGATGGCGGTCTCGGCGAGCGTGCTCATCATGATGGCGCGGTGGAAGAGCCCCTTCGCCTCAGGGAGCGCCGTGAGCATGGCGGTCTTGCCGCCGCCGCCCGACTGGCCAAAGATGGTGACGTTGCCCGGATCGCCGCCGAACTGCGCGATGTTGTCACGCACCCAGCGCAGCGCATGCGCCAGGTCGCGCACGCCGAGGTTGGCGGAATCGGCGAAACGCTCGCCCGTTCCCGGCAGCCCGGCGAGCCAGAGGTAGGCAAACGCGTTCAGCCGGTGCGTCGTCGTGATGACGACGACGTCGTGGGCGCGGGCGAGGGCGGAACCGTCGTAGAAGATCGAGTTGCCGGATCCGGTCCGCTGGCCGCCGCCGTGGAACCAGACCATCACCGGGCGACGACCCTGGGTCCCCGGCGTCCAGATGTTCAGCCGCAGGCAGTCTTCGCTCATCGGCCCGCTGCCGGTGAGGACGTCGCCCACCTCGGGGATCATCGGGCGGAATGGCTGGTAGGCGCGGCGGCCGTACTCGACGGCATCGCGAACGCCGGTCCACGGCTCGGGCGCCACCGCCGGCAGGAACCTTCGGGCGCCGGAGGTCGGTGCGCCGTACGGCACCCCCTTGAAGATCTGCAGGCCCGCGTCAGCAACGCCGCGGAGGCGGCCCGACTGGACTTCTACGACGGGGCCCGGGCTCGACTGGGCGCGCAGCCGCGCCTCGAGCATTGCCGCCCACATCGCCCCGCCACTCACGCCAAGAAAGGTTCTGCGGTCCATTTCACGGCATTATCAGCGCTTTATCGGTTTGCTTTCATGACTTGTTGTGGGGAGGAGCGTAGATAGACACTCGGACAACCTTGTGAAGCGCCTGTTCATGGGAATGGCGGCGGCGTGGCTGTTGTTGGCCTGGACCGCCTCGGGGCAATCGGGACAAGCCGGCACGGGCCAGGCGCCATTGGGGGGAACGCCAGAAGCTGCGGCGACCGCCGTGGTTCAACAGTACTGTCTCGGCTGTCATAACGACCGCACGCGGACCGGCGGCCTGTCGCTGCAGGGGCGGCGCTTGCAGCCGGCGGATGCCGAGGTCTGGGAGAAGGTCGCGCGAAAGGTCAGCGCCGGGCAGATGCCGCCGGCGGGGCTGCCGCGTCCTGATGCCCCTGCGCTCGACCGCTTCGTGGGCACGGTAGAGGCGGCGCTGGACGGCTTCGCCGACGCGCGTCCGAACCCGGGCGTGACGGTGCTCCACCGCCTGAACCGCGCCGAGTACGCCAACGCCGTGCGCGACCTGCTGGCCCTCGACGTCGACGCCGCGGCGCTCCTGCCGGCCGACGAGACCAGCAACGGGTTCGACAACGTCGCCGACGCGCTGGGCCTGTCGCCGGCGGTCCTCGAGCGCTACCTGTCGGCCGCCGATCGCGTGAGCGCGCTCGCCGTCGGCGATGCGCCGAGCCGGCCGGTGGCGCAGACGCGGGTCGCCCGCGCCGACAGCCACCAGCTGCAGCACGTCGAGGGGCTGCCGCTTGGCACGCGCGGCGGGCTGCTGATCGACGAGACGATCCCCGCCGACGGCGAGTACCAGATCAGCGCCAGGCTCTATCGCACCAACAACGGCTTTACGCGCGGCCTCCAGTCGCCGCACGACGTGGAGTTCCTGGTGGACGGGGCGCGCGTCTTCGGCACGACGGTCGGCGGCCAGGACGACTGGATGACGCTGCTGACGACGCCCGGGCCTGGTGCCGATCGGGTGGATGCGCGTCTGCAGGCGCGCGTCCGGCTGCAGGGAGGACCGCGGCGCATCGCGGTGACGTTTGTCGCCAAGCCGCGCGCCCAGAACCAGGCGTTTTTCGAGCCGCTGATCAATACGACCGACGTCGTCGACTCCGACGGTGTGCCGCGCATCGACAGCGTGACGATCACCGGTCCACTCACCGTCGAGGGGCCCGGCGATACGCCGAGCCGGCGGCGCATCTTCAGCTGCCGCGGCGACGGGAATGCTCAACGCGAGCGCGCGTGCGCCGAGCAGATCGCCCGCCGGCTGGCCCGGCTCGCGTATCGCCGCCCGGTCGCGAACGCCGAAATCGCCGACCTGCTCGAGTACTACGACCGGGGGCGGCGTGGCGACGGCACCTTCGAGGCGGGCGTGCAGATGGTCATCCGCCGCATGCTGGCCGACCCGGGCTTCCTCTTCCGCGCCGTCGAGGACCCGGCGCGCGTGGCGGCCGGCGCGGCGTTCAGCATCAGCGATATCGAGCTCGCCTCGTCGCTTTCGTTCTTCCTGTGGAGCAGCATTCCCGACGAGGAGCTGTTGCGCGCGGCGGAAGCAGGCCGCCTGCGGAACCGCGACGTGCTGCTGCCGCAGGTGCGGCGCATGCTGGCCGATCCGAAGGCCGGCGCCCTGGTCGAGAACTTCGCCGGGCAGTGGCTGCAGCTGCGCAACCTGCAGCGGGTGTCGCCCGACCCGATGAAATACCCGAACTGGGACGACAACCTGCGGCAGGCGTTCCGCCGCGAGACCGAGATGCTCTTCGAGAGCCTCATGCGCGAGGACCGCAGCATCCTCGACCTGCTGCGCGCCGACTACACGTTCGTCAACGAGCGTCTGGCGGAGCACTACGGCATGCGCGGGGTCGTCGGCTCGCACTTCCGCCGCGTGCCGGTCACGAACCCGGCGCGGCGCGGGCTGCTCGGCCACGGCAGCATCCTCACGGTGACGTCGCACCCGAACCGGACCTCGCCGGTGAAGCGCGGCAAGTGGGTGCTCGAGCAGCTGCTCGGCGCGCCGCCGCCGCCGCCGCCTCCCAACGTGCCGCCGCTCGACGAATCGACGGGCCGGGCGCGGCCGCGGACGATGAAGGAGCGGATGGAGGAGCACCGCCGCAACCCGACCTGCGCCAACTGCCACTGGCTGATGGATCCGGTCGGCCTGGCGCTGGAGAACTTCGACGGGGTCGGCGGCTACCGCGTCCGCGAAGCCGGCGTGCGCATCGACACCACGACGGAGCTTGCCGACGGCACGCCGATCGGCGACGTTACCGACCTGCGCGACGCCGTGCTCTCGCGGCCGCGCGTGTTGGCGCGGACGTTCACCGAAAACATGCTCGTGTATGCGCTCGGCCGCGGACTGACGGCCGACGACATGCCGGCGGTGCGTGCCGTGCTGCGCGCGGCGGCCGCCAACGACTACCGCTTTTCATCCATCGTCGAGGGGATTGCGACCAGCCAACCGTTCCGGATGCGCCTGAAGGGGCCGTCCGCGGACTAGGGGGACTTATGTTCATCACCAGGAACGCACTGCCGCGGCGAACCTTCCTGCGGGGGATGGGGGCGATGGTGGCGCTGCCATTGCTCGATGCGATGGTGCCGGCGGCAACCGCGCTGGCGCAGACCGCCGCCAGACCCGTGCGCCGCTTTGGCGCGGTCTACGTCCCGCACGGGCTGCTGCAGACGCAGTGGCTGCCGGCGACCACGGGGCGCGGCTACGAGATGTCGCCGATCCTGATGCCGCTGGCGCCGTTTCGCGAGCAGATGGTGGTGTTGAGCGGCCTGAGCGCCGGGCCGACGGTGCAGAACGGGGGCCACGCGGTGGCGCCAGCCTCCTACCTGACCGGCAACGTGCAGCCCAAGCAGACCGAGAACACCGACGTCCGCGCCTCGATCACGCTCGATCAGGTGATCGCGAAGTCGATGGGGCAGGACACCGTCTTCCCGTCGCTCGAGGTGGCGACCGAGGACTTCTCGACCTCGCTCGGCGCCTGCGACACCGGCTACAGCTGCATCTACATGAACACCATCTCCTGGGCGGGGGAGGCGACGCCGCTGCCGATGGAGACGAACCCGCGCGCGGTGTTCGAGCGGATGTTCGGCGGCGGCGCCACGCGCGCCGAGCGCCAGGCGCGGATGGCCAGCGACCGCAGCATTCTCGACGGCGCGCTTGAAAGCGCGCGCCGGCTGCAGGCGCGGCTGAACGCGCGCGACCGCGGCCGCCTCGGCCAGTATCTCGACAACGTGCGGGAGATCGAGCGCCGCATCACCCGCGCCGAGGCCCAGGCCAGCCGCGACCCGATGGATCTCGAGGCGCCGGTCGGCCCGCCCGAGTCGTACGACGAGCACGTGGCGCTGATGTTCGACCTGCTGGCGATTGCCTTCCAATCGGATGTCACGCGCGTCTTCACCTTCATGGCCATGCGCGACATCAGCAGCCGCGCCTTCCCGCGGATCGGCGTGCCTGATCCGCACCACGCGCTGTCGCACGAGGCGAACGGGCGCAGCGACGACCCGAACCAGCAGGTCAAGTTCGCGCGCGTCAACACGCATCACACGGCGCTGTTTGCGACGTTCGTCGAACGGCTGCAGGCGACGCCGGACGGCGACGGGAACCTGCTCGACCACTCGATGGTGTTGTATGGCAGCTCGATGAGCAACGCCAACGATCACACGCACAGCCCGCTGCCGTTGATGGTCCTCGGCGGCGGCTCCGGGCAGATGCGCCGCAGCGGCGAGCACATTGCCTCGCCGCCGAACACGCCGATGGCCAACCTGCTGCTGGCGATGGGCCAGAAGGCCGGACTGCCGCTCGAGCGCTTCGGCGAGAGCACGGAGGCGATGGACGTATGACCTCCACTCGTATTGCGGTCGTCCTCGCCCTGATGTGGGGGCCGGCTTTCGCCGGTCCGGCGTACGCGCAGCAACTGCAGCTCGAAGCTGACGGCACCACGCCGCTGCACCGCGCGGTGCAGCAGAACGAGCGGGCGCTGGTCACGCAGTTGCTGGCCTCCGGCGCCGACGCCACCGCGCGCACGCGCTACGGCGTGACGCCGATCGAACTCGCCAGCGCCGGTGCCGCGCCCGAGATCGTCGAGGCGCTGCTCGGTGCCGGCGCCGATGCCAACACCGTGACCCGCGAAGGGGAGACGGTGCTGATGGCCGCCGCCCGCGCCGGCAACGTTGGCGCGGTGCGGGCGCTGCTGGCGCGCGGGGCCGATGCCAACGCGGTGGAGCAGTGGCAGGGGCAGACGGCGCTCATGTGGGCGGCCGCGGCGAACCACGCCGACGTCGTCCGGGCGCTGCTCGAAGCGGGGGCCACGCCCGACGTGGCAGCGAAGTCGTTTCCCGGCCAGCCGCGGCTGCCGCGCGGCCAGGGGGTTGCCATCCAGGCGGCGCACAGCAACTTCCCGAAGGGCGGGCTGAGCGCGCTGCACTTTGCCGCGCGTGAAGGCGCCATCGACGCGGCGCGCGCGCTGCTCGACGGCGGCGCCAGCCCCGACGTCGCCGATCCCGACAGCCTGACGCCGCTGCACCTCGCGATCATCAACGCCCACTTCGATCTGGCCGCGCTGCTCGTGGACAGGGGCGCGGACGTCAACAAGGGGGATCGCGCCGGCCGCACGCCGCTGTTCATGACCGCCGACGCCAACTCGATGGAATGGCTGTTCAGCCGTCCCATTCCCGAGCCGTCCGGCGAGCTCGACGCGCTGGACCTGGCCCCGCGCCTGCTCGACAAGGGGGCCAACGTCGATGGGGCGCTGACCGGCCGGCCGTTCATCCTGCATCACAACGCCACCGGCAACCGGAACATCGCCGAGGGCGCCACGGCGTTCTTCAAGGCGGCGACCACGTCCGACCTGCCAATGATGCGGCTGCTGCTCGAGCGCGAAGCCAACCCGCTGGCGACGACCCGCAACGGGACGACGGCGCTGATGGCGCTCGCCGGGCTGAACTGGGTGGAGATCTCCAGCCTCGGCACCGAGGAGGAATCGCTCGAGGGCATCAAGCTGCTGCTCGAGCGCGGCGCCGACGTGAACGCGGTGAACAGCCTTGGGGAAACTGCCATGCACGGCGCGGCGCAGCGCGGGGCCGATCGCATCGTGCAGTTCCTGGTCGACAACGGCGCGCAGCTCGACGTGGTCAACAAGGACGGCCGGACGCCGTTTGACGAAGCCCGCGGCCAGGCCGACACCTCGGCCGAGGACAACGTGCGCCGCCCCGAGCACAAGAGCACGCAGGCGCTCCTGCAGCGGCTCATCGCCGCGAGAGCGGCCCGCTGATCATGATCCTGAGACGTGTCGCCCTCATCGCCCTCACGGTGCTGGGCGGCGCCGACGCCGTCGCCCAGATCGCCGTTTCGTCCAACGATAACAAGGCGGTCTGGGTTGACGGCGTCAATACCGTGCCCGCGAACCCGCAGCCCGATACGGTGACGATCCTCGACCTCTCGTCGCCCGAGCCGCGCGTGATCGCGGAACTCGAAGCCCCCGGGGGATGGTCGGCCCCGCCACAGAGCGTGGCGGTGACGCCCGATGAATCACTGGCCCTCGTCGCGTCCGGGGCGAAGCTCGATCCGGCGAACCCGGCGCGCACGGTCTTCAACAACGTGCTGTCGGTGATCGACCTCACCGCGGCACCGCCGCGTGTCATCGCCACGCTGCAGACCGGCATGCGGGCGGCCGGCGTCTCGGTGAACCCGGCCGGAACGCTGGCGCTTGTCGCGAATCGCGCTGAGGGCTCGGTGTCGGTCTTCACGATCAGCGGCAAGGAGGTGAAGCCGGCGGGCACCATCGAACTCGGGCTGCCGCAGTCGGAGCCGAGCCTGCCCGTGTTCACGCCTGACGGCCGGCGCGCCTACGTCAGCCTCAACAACGCGCACGCGCTGGCGGAGCTGTCGGTGACCGGCGCCCGGGTGGAGTTCACCAAGCGGGTCATTCCCGCCGGGCTGCGTCCCTACAGCGTGGCTATTCCGCCCAGCGGTGACGTCGCGATCGTCGCCAACATCGGCAACGGGCCGCAGGGCGGCTCCGATACGCTGCAGGTCGTCGACCTGCGAATGGATCCGCCGCGAGTCGTGGACGGGGTGTTCGTCGGCATGGTGCCCGAAGGGATCGCGCTGTCGCCCGACGGGCGGTTCGTCGCGGCCGCCATCCAGAATGGAGCCCAGCTGTCGCCTTCGTCGCCGTACTACCATCGACGCGGCATCCTGAAGATCTACGCGCTCGAGGGCACGCGGCTGGCCTACGTGACCGAGGCTGAGATCGGCCGATGGTGCCAGGGCGCGGCGTGGAACACCGCCGGCACGACGCTGGTCGTACAGTGCGGCGCCGACAGCGCCATCGAAGTGTTCGGCTTCGACGGCAGGACGCTGTCACGGCGGCAGGCGATCAAGATCAATGGCGCGCCCACCGGTATCCGCACGGCCGAGCGTCCGCCGCAGCGGTCAACGTCGGCTGGGCCGGTCTCGCGCTCCACGATGGACGGTGTCTTCACCGCAGCGCAGGCGGCGCGCGGCCGTGTGCTGTTCAGCGATGTGTGCGCCGCGTGCCATCCCGATCCCTTCTGGCGGCCGTCGTGGAGCGGGCGGTCCGTCGAGGAGCTGTACACGACGATCGTCAAGTTCATGCCGGATGACAACCCGGGCAGCGTAACCGGGCGCGAAGCGGCTGACGTGCTCGCCTACATCCTGCAGGGCAACGAGTTTCCCGCCGGGCAGGCGCCCCTGGCGGATGATCCCGCCGCGCTCGCGGCGATTCGAATTGCCGAGCCGCCGGCCGTGGAGACCACACCGTGAAGAACGTGCGGACCCTGTTCGCCGTGACGACGGCCGTCTGGATGCTGGCGCTGTGGAGCGTTCCGAGCGCCCAGGGGCCTGCCCCCGCACAGGCGCCGGCTCAGCCTTCGGCGGCGGCCCCCGACTCGGCGTCGGTGCGCGGCGTCGTCGACCGCTACTGCGTGACCTGCCACAACTCGCGGACGCGCACCGCGGGGCTCGCGCTCGACGCGGTCGACAAGGACAACCTGCCGGCCAACGCCGAGATCTGGGAGAAGGTCATCCGCAAGGTGCGCGGCAACATGATGCCGCCCGCCGGCATGCCGCGGCCCGAGCCGGCGGTGCTCGCCGGGTTCGTCGCCGGCCTCGAGCGCACGTTGGACCAGGCGGCCGCGCGCGACCCCAAGCCGGGACGCAAGCTCCTGCATCGCTTCAACCGCGCCGAGTACCAGAACGCCATCAGGGATCTGCTTGCCGTCGAAATAGACGCCGCCTCGATTCTGCCCCCGGACGACTCGAGCTTCGGCTTCGACAACATCGCCGACATCCTCGGCATCTCACCGCTGCTGATGGAGCGCTATATCGGCGCGGCGGAGAAGATCAGCGCGCTGGCGGTGGGCGACGTCTCGCAGCCGGTCACGGCGACGCTGCATCGCGTTCGCCACGACCTGCCGCAGGGCGAGCAGATCCCGGGCCTGCCGGCCGGCACTCGCGGCGGCACGCTCTTCACGCACAACTTCCCGCTCGACGGCGAGTACGTCATCAAGGTCCGGCTCTGGCGCACCAGCGTCGGCTTCACGCGCGGCCTGCAGCGTGAGCACGACCTCGAGGTCAGCCTCGATGGTGTCCCGGCGCTGCAGACGACGGTGGGTGGCCGGTCGGATTACGAGCTGAGCGTCCTCAACGCCGCGGCAATCGATGCCTCGCTCGACCGCCGCCTGCGCGCGCGCGTGCGCGTCACCGCCGGCCCGCACGACGTGTTGGCGACGTTCCTGGCGATCGCCGGCGGTGTCACGACCGGTCCCGAGGCGCTGCGCCCGTCGATGTTTGCCGTCGACCCGCTCTACATCCACGGCGTGCCCGGCATCGAGAGCGTGACGATCGAGGGGCCGTTCAATCCCGAGCCGCCGAAGGACACGCCGAGCCGCCGCGCGATCTTCACCTGCGCGCCGTCGGGGGCCGACGATCCCCGCTGCGCGCGCACGATCCTGTCTCGCCTGGCCCGCCGCGCCTACCGCCGCCCGGTGACGGACGAGGATCTCCGTCCGCTGCTGGAGATGTATCGCACCGGCAGCCGGGACGGCGGCTTCGAGCCCGGTATCCAACTGGCACTGCAGGGCATTCTCACGAGCCCGCACTTCCTCTTCCGGATCGAGCAGGATCCGGCCAACCTGCGCGCCGACGTCTACCAGGTTCCGGATCTCGACCTGGCGACACGGCTGTCGTTCTTCCTGTGGAGCAGCATTCCCGACGAGTCGCTGCTCGACGCGGCGGCGCGCGGCCAGCTGCGGCGGGCGGCGGTGCTCGAGCGCGAGGTGCGACGCCTGCTGGCCGACCCGCGCTCGTCGGCGCTGGTGGAGAACTTCGCGGGGCAGTGGCTGCACCTCCGGAACCTCGCCGCGTTCGTGCCCGACCGCACCGATTTCCCGGAGTTCGACGACCTGCTGCGCCAGGCCATGCGCCGCGAGACCGAGCTGTTCGTGGCCAGCCTCATTGCCGACGACCGCAGCGCGCTCGACCTGCTGCAGGCCGACTACACCTTCATGAACGAGCGGCTGGCCCGGCACTACGGCGTCAACAACGTGTATGGCAGCGCCTTCCGCCGGGTGCCGGTCACCGACCCGGCGCGCCGCGGGCTGCTCGGCCACGCCAGCGTGCTGGCGGTGACCTCGTACCCGAATCGCACGTCGCCCGTGCTGCGCGGCAAGTGGATCCTCGAAAACGTGCTCGGCACGCCGCCGTCGCCGCCGCCGCCTGACTTGTCCAACGTGCTGCCGGACACGGTGAAGCCGACGACGATGAAGGAACGGATGGCGGCGCACCGCCGCAACGCGGTCTGCGCCTCGTGCCACAAGGTGATGGACCCGCTCGGCTTCGCGCTCGAGAACTTCGACGCGACCGGTGCCTGGCGGATCAAGGACGGCGAGCAGCGGATCGACCCGGCCGACACCCTGGCCGACGGCACGCCGATCGACGGCCCGGTGGCGCTGCGGCAGGCGCTGCTCGCGAACCGCGACCAGTTCGTCTCGACGCTCACGGAGAAGCTGCTGACCTACGCCCTCGGGCGCGGGCTCACGGCCGCTGACATGCCCGCGGTGCGCACCATCGTGCGCGACGCGAAGGCGCAGGACTACCGGATGTCCGCCATCGTGCTCGGCATTGCGCGCAGCGTGCCGTTCCAGATGCGGGCTCGGGCCCAGGGTACGACGGCCACGAATTAACGAGAGGACGCGACTATGTTTGTCACCAAGATGTCGTTGCCGCGGCGGACGTTCCTGCGCGGGGTCGGGGCGGCGCTCGCCTTGCCGCTGCTCGATGCCATGGTCCCGGCGGCCACGGCGCTGGCGCAGACGCCGGCGCGCCGCGTGCGCCGCTTCGCCTCGGCCTACTCGCCGAACGGCATGATCATGGACCACTGGACGCCGGCGGCGCCCGGTGAGCTGACCGACTTCCCGCTGATCCTCAAGCCGTTCGAGCCGTTCAAGGACTACGTCACCGTGGTGACGAACCTGAACACCGGCCCGCAGCGGCAGGGCGGGCACGCCCTGGCCGAGCCCTGCTTCATGTCGGGCGTCGTCCACCCGAAGAAGACGGAGGGCTATGACCTCGAGGCGGGCACGACGCTGGACCAGGTGCTGGCGACGAAGTACTCCGAGGGGCTGATGTTCCCGTCGCTCGAGATTTGCGCCGAGGACTTCACCACGGCCGTCGGCTCCTGCGAGTTCGGCTTCAGCTGCGCCTACCTCAACACCATCTCCTGGCGGACGCCGACGCAGCCGCTGCCGATGGAGATCGATCCGCGGCTGGTGTTCGAGCGGATGTTCGGCGGCGCCGGCGGCGGGTCGCCCGAGCAGCGGGCGGCGCGGCTGCGCAACCGCAGGAGCGTGCTCGACAGCGTCAGCGAGCAGGCGCGGCTGCTGCAGGCGAAGCTGGCGCCCTCCGACAAGGCGCGCATCGACGACTACCTGGCCAACATCCGCGAGATCGAGGAGCGGATCGCGCGGGTGGAGCAGCAGAACGCCGCCTCGCCAGACCTGGTGTCGCCGGCCGGCGTCCCCGACGACTACGAGGAGCACGTCGGGCTGATGTTCGACCTGATGGTGCTGGCCTTCCAGGCCGACATCACCCGCGTCTTCTCGTTCATGATGGGTCGCGAGCTGAGCGGCCGGATCTACCCGAACCTCGGCGTCACCGAGCCGCACCACGCGGTCTCGCACCACCAGAACAAGCCGGAGCGGATTGCGCAGTACGCCAAGACCAACGCCTTCCATGCGCAGCTGGTCTCGAAGTACCTCGCCAAGCTCCAGGCCACGCCAGACGGCGAGGGAACGCTGCTCGACAACTCGCTGCTGCTGTGGGGCTCGGGCATGAGCAACCCGAACATCCACTCGTTCGATCCGCTGCCGGTGGTGCTGCTGGGCGGGGACGCCGGGCACCTCACGGGCGGACGGAACCTGGTGCAGGAGGAAGGCAAGACGCCGATGGGCAACCTGCTGCTGGCGCTCGCGCAGAGCGGTGGCGCCGACCTCACACAGTTCGGCGACAGCACGGGCGTCGTCAGCCTGTAACGGAGCACAGTCATGCGGACCCGCACAGCCCTGGCCGTTGCGCTGCTGCTCGTCGCCGCCGCGGCCACCATTCGCGCGCAGGTGGACGCCTACGGCAATACCCCGCTGCACAAGGCGGTGGAGGCCAACGACCTCGCCGCCGTCGAGCGCCTGATCGCGGCGCGCGTGGACGTCAATGCCGAGAACCGGTTCCGGACGAGCCCGCTGGCGATCGCCGCGACCCGCGGCAACGGCGCGATCGTGGCGGCGCTGCTCCGCGCCGGTGCCGACCCGAATGCGACTCGCGGGGAAGGGGAGCCGATGCTGCTGAGCGCGGCCCGCTCAGGCAGCGTTGAAACCGTTCGCGCGCTGATCGAGGGAGGGGCTGACCTTGCCGCCCGCGACACGTTCTACGGCCAGACGGCCGTGATGTGGGCGGCCATCGAGAACCACCCGGCGGTGATCGCCGAGCTCGCCGACCGCGGCGCCGACGTCAACGCCCGCGCCCACATCCTCGAAGGCGAGCCGACCTGGCGCTACGGCAAGGACAGTCGCAACGGCATCAACGGCGAGGCGCTGCAGAATTTCAACACCAACTTCTCCAAGGGCGGGTTGACGGCGCTCATGTACGCCGCGCGCCAGGGAGCGACCGACGCCGTGCGGATGCTGGCCGACAAGGGAGCGGTGCTGACGACGGCCGATCCGGAAGGCTATTCAGCGCTGCACATCGCCATCATGAACGCGCAGTTCGACACGGCGGCGGCGCTGATTGAGAAGGGCGCGGACGTCAACCAGCCGGACCGGAACGGCCAGGCCCCGCTGTACGCGCTCGTCGACATCCGGTCGCTGCTCTGGACCTACAACCGCCCGACGCCGCGGTCGCAGACCGAAATCGGGACGATGGAGCTGGCGGCGCTGCTGCTCGACAAAGGCGCGGCGGTGAACGCGAAGCTGACCGGCAACGCCCGCCGGCCGCTCGGCGGCGGCGGGCACGCGCTGGCCGGCCGCGGCGCCACGGCCTTCCTGCGCGCCGCCGTCACCTCGGACCTGCCGATGATGCGCCTGCTGCTCGACAAGGGCGCCGACCCGACGATCACGACCCCGAACGGTCACAACGCCCTGCACGCGGCCGCCGGCCTGCGCTGGAACGAGACGACCATGAGCACGGCGATCGCGGAGGGGTTTGCCACCGAGGAAGACTCGATCGCGGCGATTACGCTGCTGCTCGAGCAGGGGCTCGACGTCAACGCCGCCGACAACAACGGCTTCACCGCCATGCACGGCGCGGCCGAGCGGGGCGCCAACCAGATCGTCAAGTTCCTGTTCGAGAAGGGCGGCCGGCTCGACGTCTCGAGCAAGCCGAGCGTGCGCGCGCCGACGGTGGACAACGAGCCGCCGCTCGACATCCCCGGCCAGACGCCGCTCGACGCTGCGCTCGACGCCGACCCGCCGAAGCCCGAGACAGCCGCGCTCATCCGCGAGTTGATGGGGCTGCCGCCGGACAACGGCGATCGGGAGTTCAGGAGGATCCGGTAGGCGGGTACAGCCGGCCTCCACCACTGCTCATTCCGGCAGCAGTTCCCGCCAATTCAGCAGGACCATCAGCGGTGGCGCCGCCTGCTGCTCGGCCGACTGGATGACGAACCGCTGGCCGTCGGCCGCGACGTCGTAGTGGTTGATGTACAGGCTGCGGCCGCGCGCCATCGGGACGCGGAACAGCTTCCGTGGCGCCGACATCCGCGACGCATCGCCGGGCGTCAACTCCACAGACATCACGGACAGGTCCTCGCCAAGGTAGAACAGCTCGCGCCCGTCGGCGCGCCAGCGCGGCTCCGAACCGCCGCCGACCGACACCGTGTGCCGGATGCCCGGCTGCGTCAGCGACTGCAGGTAGATCTCCAGCGCGCCGGTCTCGTCCGAGGCAAACGCCAGCCAGCGGCCGTCGGGCGACAGGCGGCCGTGCAGCTCGTTGGCGCCGGTCTGCACCAGCGCCCGCGGCGCCTCGCCCGACAACGGGACCTGCCAGAGGTCGGTCTTGGTCCGGGCCGAGGAGCTGGAGACGAGCAGGTAACGTCCGTCAGGCGACCAGTCGTCGACCATCTTGTTCTCCGGCGATCGCAGCAGGAGTTGCGCCTTGTCGCTGCCGGCGGCGCTGCGCACGTAGACGTCCGCAATGCCGGTGGCGGCGTCGTCGGTAAAGGCGATCTGCCCGCCGTCCGGCGACGCCAACGGCCGCATGCCGCCTTCGAGCCGCATGGGCGCGCCACGTTCGAGATCGATCACCCAGATCGCGCGCGGGCCGCCGCCGGTGCCGGTGGCCGCCAGCAGCTGCAGGCCGTCGCGCCGCAGGAACGGGTTGTACAGCCCAGGTGGTCCCTCGATGTGCTCGATCGTGTTACCGGCGCGATCGAACCACGTGAGCCGCTGTCCTGACGGCATGGCTGTGTACGCGAGCAGCGCCTGTGCCGCCGACAGCGCGGCGGTCGTCGTGATCTCGAGCGGTGCGACATCGGAGGCCAGCGTGACCGGCGTTCCCGACAGCACGTAGGCGTCGAGGTCCATCCGCTGCGCCTGCAGGACCCGTTCGCGGACAAACACCAGGTAGCCGTCGCGGTAGATGGCGGGCACGTCGAAAATCCGCCGCTTCAGCGCCGTCCCGAGTTCACCGACATACGTGCCGGTGTGCGCGGGGTCGGTGCTCTCGATGAAGTAGAGGAACCGCCGGCCGTCGGGGAGGACATGGGGCCACCGGTGGGCGATCTCCTGTTGCGATGCATTGAGGGTCGACACCGCAACCGGCTCGCCGCCTTCGACCGGCACTGACAGGATGGGCGAGCGCAGGTCGGCAAACAGCACCTGCTCAGCAGCCCAGCTCGCGCCTCCCGGATTACGCACCGGCGCCAGCGTGTGTACCCGCCCGCTGGCGCGGTCAACGGTGCGCAGCGCGCCGTTGGCGAAGAAGGCGATCGCGCGGCCGTCGAGCGACCACGCCGGACGCACAGCGCCGTCGGTCCCCGGCATGACCTGGCTCTGGCCGCTGGTGAACTCGCTGATCCACAGGCTGCCGCGCCCCGATTCCGCATCCGAGGCGACCAAGGCGATGGTCCGGCCATCCGGCGCCACCGCGGCGCCCGATTCGAGCATGGTGCCGGGCGGCGGGCTGATGTTGAAGCGCAGGATCTCGTGCGGCACCGACGCCGACGGCTGCCAGGCCATCGCGAAGACGAGTCCCGCGGCGACGGCGCCGGCGACGAAGCCTCCCACCCATGGCCGCCACGAACCGTTGCTGGCCTCCGCCCGTGCCGGCGGCGGCGTGTTCAGCGGGGCGGCCGGCAGCGCGGCCGGCAGTGTTCCCGGCCGGGCCGTGGCGTCGGTAGCCTCCCCAACTGCTTCGATGAACCGGTAGCCGCGTCGGGCCACCGTCGTCACGAAGTGCGGCTCCACGGCATCGTCGCCAAGCGCGCGCCGGACGGCGCGGATGTTCTGGGTGAGGCTGTCGTCGCTGACGATCGCATCGTGCCAGACGGCCCTCATCAGCTCGTCCTTGGTGACGACGCGTCCGTGATTGGTGACGAGGGTGACGAGCGTGTCGAACGCCTTGGCAGTCAGCGGAACGACGACCCCGTCCTTCCACAACTGGCGGGTTGCGACGTCCAGACGAAAGGGACCAAAGGAATAGGCCGCCACGCGGCGCGATTCTATCGCCAGTTGACGAGGAAGGTCACGGGGTTGCGCTGTCCAGGTTCCACCGCATCCACGAGGAATCGCTGTCCATCTGCCGATGCGAGGAAATGATTGCGAAACGAGTTGAGACGTCCCCGCACCGGCGCATCGAACAGCGCGACCGGCGCGCCGATCCGTTCGTCCCCGGCGAGCTCGAGCGTGACCGCCATCACCCGGCGCGAGGGCGACAGGTAGTACAGCTCGCGCCCGTCTGCGCGCCACTGCGGTGCGGCACCGCCGCCGACTGAGAGGACGCGCTTGCGGCCGGCATCGGGGAACGCCTGCAGGTAGACCTCCCACCGCCCGCTCTCATCCGAGGCATAGGCGAGCCATCGGCCATCGGGCGACACCTGCGCCTGGATGTCGTTGAACGGTGTCACCAGGTAGGGCCGCGGCGTCCGATCGGCATCGTCCATCGGCAGCAGCCAGATGTCCTTCAGCGTGCGCGCGTTGGTGGTGACGTAGACGAGAAACCGCCCGTCGCGCGTCCAGTCGTTGACGATCTTGTTCTCGGGTGTCTCCAGGAGCAATTCGTCGCTCGCTGCGCCGGCGCTGCGAACGTAGATCTGTGAGATGCCACCGTTGCGGTCGGAGGTGAAGGCAATCCGCGATCCGTCGGGGGATGGATAGGGCGCCACGCCGGCGTTGGCCAGCCGCGTCGTTGAACTGCGCGCCACGTCCACCGTCCACAACGCCTGGCCGTCGCTCGCGAGGAACTGCCTGCCGTCGCGGGTGAACACCGGGTCCCGCAACGGCACCGGCGTGTCGATGGCGTCGATGGCCTGGCCGCTCCGCGAATACCAGGCCAGCCGGGACGGGGGAGTCCCGCCGCCAAACGACAGCAGCCCGCCAGGCGACGAGGAGATCGTGCCTTCGCCGCGCGGCGGCATGACGTTGCCCGCCAGCACCCACGGCTCGCCGCGCAACTGCCGTGCGTCGGTGTCGAACGGATGCATCAGCAGCGCGCCGTCGCGCACATACGCCAGGTGGTCAGGTGCGACGTACGACGCGCCGCCGACGTCGAGAATCCGGACGCGCTGGGTGGGGTCGTCGAGCGAGGTGACGAAGGTGCCGCTGCGATTTGCCTCCACGGCATCGACATGGAACAGGAAATGGCGTCCGTCGGGCAGGAACTGGGGCTGGGTGTGTGCCCGTTCGCCGGCGCCGGTGTCGAGCGTCGTGACCGGTCGTGGCGCCCCGCCAGTGGCGGGCACGGCCGACAGGCCCGAGCGCCATCCCGCAAAGAGGATCTCTCCCTGTGGCGCCCACGAGCCGCCGCCTGGCGTGAGGCCGACGGCGGTGAGCGACTGCGCCGCGGATTCCGAAAGCCCCACGCGCTTCAGGTAGCCGCCGGCGAAGAACCCGACGGCCAGTCCGTCAGGCGACCAGAACGGCCGCGAGGCATCGTCAGTGCCTGGAAGTCGCCATGGCTCGGCGCCGGTGATCGGCCGGACCCAGACCGCGGTCGTGCCCGTTGGGTCCTCGGCGACGAACATCACGTGCTGGTTGTCCGGCGACAGCTGCGCCCCCGACCGGAGCGTCGTCCCGGGCGGGGCCTCGAGGGTGAACTGCAGCGGGCCCGATCCCTGGTTGCGAGACGGCGAGGGGAGCAGGCGGTTGCCGGCGAGTACCCCGGCGATGGCCGCAGCGATGACGAGCACGGCAGCGACGTGGCGCGAGACGCCTCGGGTCGGCGCGGCCACGCCCGGTGCAGGCGCGACCCCCACGGAGGGGCCACCAGCCTCCGCGTGAGCTATTTCCTCGACCGGCGCAATGAACCGGTACCCGCGCCGTGCCACCGTCGCGACGTACTCGGCGTGGTGCCGGTCATCGCCAAGCGCCCGCCGAAGGATCGAGATGCTCTGGCTGAGGCTGTCCTCCGACACGACCGTGTCGCCCCAGACGTGCCTGACCAGTTCCTCCTTGCCGACGACGCGGCCGCGGTGCCGCAGCAGGACGACCAGCGTGTCGAACACCTTCGGCGTCAGCGGGATCGTCTCGTAGCCTCCGCCTGGTCCGTGGCTTCCGCCTTCAGGCGGAAGGCGCAGCAACTGCATGGAGGCGAGATCCAGGCGGAATGGACCGAACTGATACCCGGCAATCCCCGGCGCCATAGGTGTGGCGCGGATTTTACCCCGTCAGTCGATCCAGCCGCCGCCGACGACGAGATCGCCGTCGTAGAAGACGACCGCCTGGCCCGGCGTGACCGCCGGCTGCGGGGTGTCGAAGGTGAACTCGGCGCGGCCGCCGGGCAGCGCGACGACGCGGCCGGGCGCCGCGGTATGGCGATGGCGGATCTGTGCGGACACGCGCAGCGGCGAGGCCGGCGGATCGACCGCAATCCAGTTGACCCCCGACGCCGTCAGCGCGCCGCGGTCGAGCGCCTCGCGGGGGCCGACGGTGACAGCCCGCGACGCCGCGTCGATCTTGAGGACGTAGAGCGGCGCAGTTGTGCCGCCGATGCCGAGCCCCTTGCGCTGGCCGACGGTAAAGCGATGCACGCCGTCATGGCGGCCGAGCGCGTGCCCCTCTTCGTCGACGATGACGCCGCCCTGCAGGGTCTCCGGCGCCTTGCGGGCGACGAACGCGGCGTAGTCGCCGTCGGGAACGAAGCAGATCTCCTGGCTGTCGGGCTTGTCGGCGACCGCCAGGCTGAGGCGGCGCGCCTGTTCCCGCACCTCTGCCTTGCGGAGCGCGCCGACGGGAAAGACCGCATGCGACAGCTGCTCCTGCGTCAGCGAGAAGAGGAAGTACGACTGGTCCTTCTCGGCGTCGGCGGACCGCTTCAGCAGCCAGCGTCCATCGGGCGCCTGCTCGACGCGGGCGTAATGCCCGGTCGCCACGTGCTCGGCCCCGAGGCCGCGGGCGCGATCGAGGAGCGTGGCGAACTTCAGGTCGCTGTTGCAATGCGCGCACGGGATCGGGGTGCGTCCCGCCGCGTACTCGCGCACGAAGTTCGACACGACGGTGTCCTGGAACTGCCGCTCGAAGTTGACGATGTAGTGCGGGAAGCCGAGCACGGAGGCGACGCGCCGGGCATCGTGCAGGTCGTCGATGGAGCAGCACGATCCGAAGGCCTCCGGCCCGCGGTGGTCGTACAGCTGCATCGAGAAGCCGACGACGTCGTGCCCCTGCTCGGCGAGCAGCGCCGCGGCGACCGACGA
>JBFWUM010000007.1:63653-88031 GCA_050247255.1 Vicinamibacterales bacterium
CGCGTCAGGCTGCGGAGCTTCTCGACGATGGCCGGAAGCGCGGCGACGACGCGATCGACGTGCTCCTCGGTGTTCGAGGCGCCCAGGCTGAAGCGGATCGAATTCTGGGTCCGGTGCGGGGGGAAGCCCATCGCCTTCAGCACGTGCGACGGCTCCAGCGTGCCCGACGAGCAGGCGGACCCGGTGGACACGGCGACGCCGGCGAGGTCGAGGGCGATGAGGAGCGACTCCGCCTCGACGCGATCGAAGCTGATGTTCGTCGTGTTGGCGACGCGCGGCGAGCGGGCGCCGTTTACGGCGATGCCGGGCACGGCCGCGAGGATCCCTTCCTCGAGCCGATCGCGCAGCACGGCCAGGCGGGCCGCCTCGGCGTCGCGCTTCGCATGCGCCTCCGCCGCCGCGACGCCCATGCCGATGATGCCGGGCACGTTCTCGGTGCCGGCGCGCCGGCTGCGCTCCTGCTTGCCGCCGGTCATCAGCGCCTGCAGCCGCAGCCCGCGGCGGATCCAGATCGCCCCGACCCCCTTCGGCCCGTAGAACTTGTGCGCCGAGATCGACAACAGGTCCACGCCGAGCGCCTTGACGTCGACGGCAATCTTGCCGGCCGACTGCACGGCGTCGGTATGAAAGAGGGCGCCGTGCTCGTGGGCAGCGCGCGCCAGCTCGGCCACCGGCTGGATCGTGCCGATCTCGTTGTTCGCGTGCATCACGCTGACGAGGGCCGTGCGATCGGTGATCGCCGCGCGCAGCGCCTCGACCGCGACGATACCGCTCTGGTCGACCGGCAGGAGCGTGGTCTCCCAGCCGCGCCGGGCCAGTGCCTTGACCGTGTTGAGCACCGCCTCATGCTCGATGCTGCTGGCAATGACGTGCCGGCGTCCCGTCCGCTCGAGCGCCTCGGCTGCGCCGCGGATCGCCAGGTTGTCGCTCTCGGTGCCGCTGCTCGTAAAGACGACCTCGGAGGGGTCGGCGCCCACCAGGGTGGCGACGGCGCTGCGTGCCTCGTCGAGCGCGGCCTTGGCCTGCTGGCCGAAGTGGTGGACGCTCGACGGGTTGCCCCAGTCGTCTTTCAGGGCGGCCGACATCCGCTCTATGACTCGAGGCGACAGAGGCGTCGTGGCGTTGTGATCGAGATAAATCCGGGTCACGGCTCCTTCGATCGTAGCATTCGCCCCTAACCCTCAGCCGTAAAACGACATTCCTCACTGGACAACTTTTTAAACCGGCCGATATACTCAGTGGGCTCTCGCACCAGTCAGCCCTGAATTTCCGGTTTTTTGGATCGAGGACGTCGGGCGCCCCTGTCCGGGACGCCGTGAGTAGGGCACCCCTTTACGGGGTGCCGGGACAGTGCGCCGGGGTCTGCACCGGACCCGCGTGGCGGAGGAACTATGTGGAAGCGTGATGAAGCGGTGAAACCGACCAGTGGTCCCGCCTCGGAGACCAAGCCGGCACCCACCCAGCAGGCCAGCGCGCCGGCCCCGCAGGCGGCCGAGAGCCGTCGCCAGATCGAGAGGGACGTTGTGAACATCGGGAAGTCGGTTGTCATCAAGGGCGAGCTGAACGGGAGCGAGGACCTCACGATCGAAGGGCACGTCGAGGGGAAGATCGAGCTCAAGGACCACGTGCTGACCATCGGCCCGAACGGGAAGATCAAGGCGCAGGTGTTCGCGAAGGCGGTGATCGTGCTCGGCGAGGTCAACGGCAACGTGACCGCGACCGAGAAGGTCGACATCCGCGACGGCGGATCGGTCGACGGCGACATCGTCTCGCCGCGCGTGGCGATTGCCGAAGGCGCCCACTTCCGCGGCAGCGTCGACATGCAGCGCAAGGGCGGCGCGCCGCAGCAGGCGCCAAGCCAGGGCCAGCAGCAGAACCAGGGCCAGGCGCAGGGGCAGCAGCAGAAGCCGGCCGTCGCGGCAGCGCACTAGCGGAGAGCGGTGTCGCTTTCCGACCTTTTCTCCCGCCGCAAGAAGGCGGAAGATCCAGACGCAGACACCGGGCCGTCCGACGGCCCGGTGCACCCCACCAAGGCACTCGCCAGGTTCCTCACCAGTCTCGGCAGCCGGTCGCAGCCGGTGCTGCTCGACCTGGGCCCGGTCGTCGGCCAGAACGTCACGTTCTTCGGCGAACAGCTTGGCTGCAAGATCTTCGTCGAGAACCTGTACAAGGACATCGACCGGCACGTGAAGGAGGGAAAGCTCGAGGCCCTTCCCGGGTTCTTCGAGCAGCGCTTTCCGCAGGAGAGCGCCAGCGTCGACGGCATCCTGTGCTGGGACGTGCTCGACTACCTCGATCGCCCCGCCGCCCAGGCCGTCGCGAAGCAGCTGGCGCGGATCCTCAAGCCTGAGGGGGCGCTGCTCGCGTTCTTCCAGGCGACGCAGCCGACGACCCCGGTCCGCCCCGAGTACACGCGCTACGTCGTCGTCGATCCGTCGGGCCTGCAGTACCGGCCCTACGCTGCCGCCCGCGGCAAGCAGAAGCCGCTGCTCAACCGCGATATCGAGCGGATGTTCGAGCCGTTGCGTGTCGCGGAGCAGTTCCTGCTGAAGACCAACCTGCGGGAAGTCCTGTTCCGGAAGCCGGCGGCGCGGCCTCTTCCGCCTGAAGGCGGAAGCCACGGTCCTCAGTCGTAGGCACGCCGGCCATGGCGCGCCCGACCATCGCGCTCCTCACCGATTTCGGCAGCCGTGACCACTACGCCGGCGCCATGAAGGGGGTCGCGCTGTCGATCTGTCCGGATGCCACCCTCGTCGACATCACCCACGACATCGCGCCGCACGACGTGCTGTCCGGCGCGCTCGAGCTGGCCGCGGCCTTCAAGTACTTTCCCGCCGGCACCATCTTCGTGGCGGTGGTCGATCCCGGCGTCGGCTCGGCGCGGCGCGGGCTGGCCGCTGAAGCAGGCGGGTATCGCTTCGTCGCGCCGGACAACGGGCTGCTGACGCTCGTCTTCCGCGAGGCGCCGGCGAAGAAGGTGGTGGAGCTGACCGAGCGCCGTTACGCGCGCCCGACCGTGAGCCGCACGTTCGAAGGACGCGACCGCTTCGCGCCGGCGGCGGCCTGGCTGGCGAAGGGGATCGACCTGACCGCGCTCGGGCGTACGCTGACCACATGGCAGGAGCTGGACGTGCCGGAGCCGGTGGTGTCGGACGCGGAGATCGCCGGTGAGGTCCTGCGCGTCGATCGCTTCGGCAACCTGGTGACCAACGTGCCGCGCCACCTGTTCGAACGCTTCGCCGCCGACGGGGTGATTGATGTTGCCGCCGGGCCGCATCACGTGGAGAAGGTCGTCGCCACCTACGCCGAGGCGGCCGCCGGGGATGTCTGCGCGCTCTTTGGCAGCAGCGACCACCTGGAAGTCGCGGTGAATGGAGGCAGCGCCGCAGCGCGATTGAGCCTCGATCGGGGGACACCCGTGACCGTTCGCCGCCTGTCGTAGCTGCGGAACTTTCGTTCCGCCCCGTGATAGCCTAGGACGTTTGTTCCGATGCTGAACTTCGAGCTGGGTGACGAGCACCGCCTCCTCGAGCAGTCGGTCCGCGAATGGGCCGGCACGGCCGTCGCGCCGCGGATCCGCGAGCTGGATCGCGAGCACCGGTTCGACCGCGGCATCCTGCCGCAGATGGCCGAGCTTGGGCTGCTCGGCATCTGCGTTCCCGCCGAGTACGGCGGCGCCGGCATGGACTACGTCTCGCTCGGCATTGCCAGCGAGGAGCTCGAATACGTCGATACCTCACTCCGCGTCATCCTCTCGGTTCACACCGGGCTGAACTGCCTGTCCCTGCTGACGTGGGGGACCGAGGACCAGAAGCAGCGGTACCTCGTGCCGCAGGCGAAGGGCGAGAAGATCGCGACCTACGGCTTGACCGAGCCGTCGGCGGGCAGCGACGCGCGCGGCATCCAGACGGTGGCCATCAAGCGGGGTGACCGCTACGTCCTCAACGGCGAGAAGATGTGGATCTCGCTCGCCGACGTCGCCGACAACTACCTGGTCTTCGCCTGGAGCGACCTCGAGAAGAAGAAGCAGCGCGATCCGTCGGGCATCAGCGCCTTCATCGTCGAGCGCGCGTTCAAGGGGTTTTCGAGCGGCACGCTCAAGGAGAAGTGGGGGATCCTTGCCGGCAACACCGGCTTCTTCACGATGGAGGAGGTCGAGGTGCCGGCCGAGAACCTGGTCGGCCGCGAGGGCGAGGGGTTCAAGATTGCGATGTTCGCGCTCGACCAGGGGCGCTATACCGTCGCCGCCGGGGCCACCGGGTTGATCAAGGCGTGCCGCGACGCCAGCGTGACGTACGCCAGGGAGCGGAAGACCTTTGGCGCTGAGATCGGCTCCTATCAGCTGGTCAAGGAAATGATCGCGCAGATGGAGTCCGACTACCAGGCGGCGCGGCTGCTATGGCTGCGGTCAGGCTGGTTGAAGAACGAAGGGCGGCGGAACACGCGCGAGACCGGGCTGGCCAAGTGGTTCGCGACCGTCGCCTCCGAGCGTGCCGCGGGCGATGCGGTGCAGATCCACGGCGCCAACGGCTACTCCGACGAGTATCCCGTGGGGCGCTTCTATCGCAACTGCAAGGGCGCGGTCATCTACGAGGGCACGCGCGAGATTCACAAGTTGATGCAGGCTGATTACCTGCTCGGGTACCGGACCGACAAGCCGATGCGGTGCGACCTGCCGCCGTATGGAGCCGCCACGAATGGATGATCTCTCGCTCGAATTCCTGCGCGTCGTCGAACAGGCGGCCATCGCCTGCGCGCACACGATGGGGCAGGGCGATGCGCACAAGGCCGACCAGGCCGCCGTCGAGGCCATGCGCGCCGAGATGGACACGCTGCCGATCGGCGGCACCATCGTCATCGGCGAAGGTGAGCGTGACGAGGCGCCGATGTTGTTCATCGGCGAGACTGTCGGCCTCGGCCACAAGCCGGGGAACGGCGACGGCAAGTACCCCAAGATCGACATCGCCGTCGATCCGCTCGAGGGGACCAACCTGTGCGCCACCGGCGCGCCGAATGCGCTCGCCGTGCTGGCCGCGGCCGAAGCCGGCGGGCTGCTGCACGCGCCCGACATCTACATGGAGAAGCTGATCGTCGGCCCCAGCTCGAAGGATGCCGTCGATCTCGACGCCCCGGTCAAGTACAACCTCTGGGCGATTGCGAAGTCCCTTGGCCGCAAGGTCGAGGACCTCGTCGTCATCGTCCTCGATCGGCCACGGCACGAGAAGCTGATTGCCGACATCCGCGCCACCGGCGCGCGCATCCGCCTGATTGGCGACGGCGACGTCGCCGCCGGCATTGCCGCCGCGGTCGTCGGCAGCGGCGTGCACGCGGTGATGGGCACCGGCGGCGCGCCCGAAGGCGTGCTCACCGCCGCCGCCATGCGCTGCCTCAACGGCGAGATCCTCGCGCGGCTGGTGGTCACCAAGCCGGAGCACGAGGAGCGCTGCAAGGCGATGGGGATCAGCGACCTGAAGAAGGTCTATCGCTCCGCGGACCTTGCCCCGGGGAAGAACCTCATTTTCGCCGCCACCGGCGTGACCGACGGCACGCTGATGAAGGGGGTGCGCTTCTTCGGCGACGGCACCCGGACGACGTCGCTGGTGATGCAGACCAACCCGCACCGCATCCGGTTCATCGACAGCATCCAGGTCACCGACGAGAAGGACCCGCGCATCCGGTTCTGAGGCCGGGATTGCCGCCGGCCGGCTCTCGTGTAATACTTGCATGTATTACGAGGAGGAGGCTCGGCCATGGCTTTGACCGTCCGTCTCGGCTCACGTGCCGAGCGCGCACTGAACGCCGCCGCCCGGCGCCGCGGTGTCACGCGGTCGGATATCGTCCGCGAGGCGCTCGAGCAGTACGGGACGGGGGAGGCCGCCGGGCAGCCGGACCGTCCCTACGACGCGTGGGTGGACGTCATCGGCGTCGTCGATCTCGGCGTGCGCGATCCGGCGCGGACGACCGGGGAGCAGTTCGCCGCCCTGCTTCGTCGATCTTCCACGCGCCGTGCTCGTTGACGCCGGACCGCTCGTTGCCCTGCTGGATCGGGGCGATCCCGAGCACGAGCGTTGCGTCGCCACCCTGCAGACACTCCGCGAGCCGATGGTCACCGTGTGGCCCGCGTTCACCGAAGCCATGTACCTGCTGCGCGGGTCATGGCTCGCGCAGCGCGCGCTCTGGAGCCGGCTGGAGACCGACGCGCTGGCGCTGGCGCCGCTGGACGAGAGCGACGCGCCGCGGATGCGCGAGCTGATGGAGAAGTACCGGGACCTGCCGATGGACCTGGCGGATGCGGCGCTGGTGCGCGTGGCCGAGCGGGATTCGTCGATGCGGATCTTCACGCTCGATCGCCGGCACTTTTCAATCTACCGCCCGCGTGGCCGTCGGCGGTTCACCATAAGCCCTGACTGACGAAGCCGCCCTTCGGCGGCGCCGCGACCACGAGCAGGATCCGCTAACCCGGTATAATCCCCGGTCAGCTCATCCTTAACGCTTCTGACCAGCATGGCAGTCGGCTCCCTCCCCGTCGCGCCAGAAGGCCGGACACTATTCGAGCGCCATGTGGCGGAGATCGAACAGGTTATCCGCCTCGTCTCCTCCCGTTCTCACCTGACCAGTGCCGAGGCCGAGGACTTCTCCTCGGACGTGATGGTCCGCCTGCTCGAGGACGACTGCGCGGTCCTGCGCCGCTTCGAGGGGCGCAGCAGCCTCCGCACGTTCCTGACCGTCGTCATCCAGCGCCAGTTGCTCGATTTTCGCGCGCGGTCCTGGGGCAAGTGGCGGCCATCCGCCGAGGCAAGGCGCCACGGCGAGGTCGGCATCCTGCTCGAACGATTGCTCACGCGCGACGGCCATACGTTCGAGGAGGCGTGCGAAGTGTTGGCGTCTCGACATGATGTGTCTATTCCCCGAGCCGAGATCGAGACGATTGCGGGGAGCCTGCCGGCTCGAACGAGGCGGCGGTTCGAAGGGGACGATCAGCTCGAACAGGTGGCGGTCGACGCACTGTCACCGGACGAGCACGCGATGACCCGCGATCGGCGAGACACCATCCAACGCGTGCGGCAGGCCCTGGCGACCCATACCGCGCAGTTGCCGCCGCAGGACCGGCTGATCCTGGCGATGCGTTTTGAAGATGGCGTACAGGTGGCGCGTATCGCCGACACGCTCAAGCTCGATGCCCGACAGACGTACCGACGCATCGAGCAGCGGCTCAGGGACCTCCGTCGTCTCCTTGCGGCAGACGGGTTCGAGGCGGCATCGGTGCTGGAGGCGCTGGCGGTGGAGGGAATGCATGACGGGGACGCCGATGCGGCGGAATTCGCGATTCGGCGGCCGTCTATGGTGAAAGGAGCCTCAGAGTGGCGCTAGACGACCGACTCGCGGCGTCGGACGGCGCCGGCCCCTCGTGCCCGGACGCTGAGTCGCTGGCGGCGTTCGCTGAGGGCACGGTGGGAGCAGAGGAGCGCCGCCGGATCGAGGCCCACCTCGCGGAGTGCGCCGATTGCCGGCAGGTGCTCGTGGCAACGATGGAACTGAACCCAGTGGAGAGCCGTGCTGCCGGCCCCGCCGCCGGCGGGAAGGTGGTGTCATGGCCGCTGCGGTATCGGGCTGTAGCCGTCGCGGCTGGCCTCGCCGCGGCGGTCGTGCTCGCGGTCCGGGTGTGGGTGCCCGGACCGGCCTCTACCTTCGCGACACCGGAGCTCGAAGCGCTGGCCGACGCGCTGGCAGGCGAGGGCACGCGGCCGCTCGCCGGACGCCTTGCGGGTGGCTATCGGTATGCGCCGCCGCCTCCGGTTACCCGGGGCGCTGACGGGAGAGGAGTGGGGCCCGACGTGCAGATTGCCGCCGCCAATATCGAAAAGGCCGCTATCGCCAACGAGACGGCGGCGACGCAGGCGGCGTTGGGAGTGGCCCGGCTCGTTCGCGGCGACATCGACGGCGCGATCGACGCGCTGACCGAAGCGTCGGTCCTGGATCCGCAGAACGCGGACTATCACAGCGATCTGGCTGCTGCGTACCTGGAACGTGCGCGCTCAGCGGGCGGATCGCCGGCAGACTGGGCCTCGGCGCTGGCCGCGGCGAATCGCGCAATTGCGCGTGGCGCGGGCAACGAGGCGCACTTCAACCGCGCGCTCGCGCTCGAGGGTGCGCTGCTGCGAGAGCAGGCGATCGAAGCCTGGGCTGAGTACGGCACCCGCGACGGCGACTCCGGCTGGGCCGCTGAGGCCGAGCAGCACCGGCAGCGGCTGGTGTCGCCGCAAAGCGAAGCGGTGCCGCTCGATCTTCAGCCGTTGCGCGAGCGGGTCGAACACGTCCTCCTGCGGGAATGGGGTGAGGCGTATGCCGCGGGCGATTTGGGGACAGCCGCCGAGCGGCTCGACGAAGCCGAGCGCGTGGCTCTCGACATCGTCAATCGCGGCGGCGACGGCATGCCGGTCCAGGGGATCGCGCTGATCCGCGGGCTTTCAGAGAGGGGCGACGCCGACCGGGTCCTGGCAGCTGCGCATGGCCACGAGATGTACGGCCGCGCGCGCGAGGCATTGGACGCCGATGAGCAGCAGCGCGCCGTGGACCTTATGACCAGCGCCGCGAGTCATTTTCGCGAGGCCGGTAGCGACTACGCGCTCTGGGAGCATGTGTTTCGCGGCATCCTCCTGAGAAACCAAGGGAAGCCGCAGGCGTCAATCGATGCCTTCGCCCGCGTCGCCGCAGCTTCGCCGCCAGCCTCCTATAGCCATCTACGCGCGCGCGTGGAATGGGGCACGGGCGTTGGCTATGACGAACAGGGCCGCTATGACCGTGGCATTCAGTATCTCGAGCGCGCTGTGGACGGATTCCGTCGTTCGTCAGAACGGACCTACACCGTGTCGACGCGGGCGCTGCTGGCGGAAGCTGAATGGGTGTTGGGGGATCACGAACGCGCGTGGATGCACGTCCGTGACGTCTCGCGTGAAATCGAACGGGGCGGCATTCGACCCAGCTTCTACCACCTGGCGATTGCCGGGAGGCTTGCGCTCAGCGCCAGGTTACCCGAAGCCGCTCTCGAGTTCGAAACGGCTCGAGTGCAGGCGGTAAGCAGTCCGCGCACGCTGGCGGAAGCGTTCAAGCGGCGGGCCCGGACATTTACCCTGCTCGGGAACTACGCGGCCGCCGAGAGCGATCTAGATCGAGCGGTTGCATCAGTGGAGCAGCTCGCCGATGAGGCTTTGCGCATTCGCAACGCGGCGGATGTGAGTATTTCCCGGGCCGAACTCCTGAGTCGTAGCGACAGCCGCCGGGCGATTCAGGAAGCCGACGAGGCCATGCGAACGGTGCCTGAGCGGGATCCGGCCCTTCGCCTCGCCCAGCTACTCGCGCTGCGCGCGCGAGCTTACGAGCGCGAGGGCGACATCGCTGCGGCCAGGACGGACCTGATTGCCGCGATCGACGAATTCGAGGCCAAGCGCACTCAACTTGCGTCGGTGGAGGATCAGCTCCGGGCCTTCGATGGAGAGCGCCCGATTTTCAAGCAGTTGATTCAACTGGAGGCGCTAGGCGCCGGAGACGCGATTGCGGCGTTGGGCGTCGCTGAGCGGTCCCGGGCCGGGGCCGGCCGGCGTCATGGCGGGCTGCTCGATCCAGCGAGCGACCACGCACGGCTCCCGGCCGGCACGGCAGTGGCGTTTTTTGAGGTGCTCGATGACCACGTTCTGGCGTGGACCCTGACGCGCGACAGGATTTCCCACTTTTCCCGGACGTGGCCGCGTGAGGCTTTGTCGCTCGACGTGCAACGCATCGAACGAGCCATTGCCGATGGCGCCGATGTCCGCGGCCTGATGGCACCGGCCGCGAGAATCATGCGCGAGCTGGTCGCGCCGGTGCTTGAAGCGGCGGGGCCCCGTTCCACGGTGTTCATCGTGCCCGATGGCCCGCTCGCGCGGGTCCCCTTTGCGGCGCTTCCCGACGCGAGTGGTGAGCCACTGGTCGCCAACCATGCCATCGGCGTCGGCACCAGCCTGACCGACCTGCTGTCGGGAGTCGGGCGCCTGTCGCGGGCCGCGCCGCGCTCGGTGGTGGCCCTTGGCGACGGGCACGATCCCTCCGCCAGCCACCTGCCTATGCTTCCGCTTGCCGACGCCGAGGCCAGGGCCGTTGGCGCGCTGTACCCGCAGCGGACGGTGTTGACCGGAACCGCGGCGACGCGCCAAGGCCTGTTGGCCGACAGCGGTGACGTGCTGCACTTCGCCGGGCACACGGTTGTCAACCGCGAGTTCCCGCTGCTCTCGAGGCTGCTGCTTGCGCCCGAGGGCCGCGGCGGCGATGGGGCACTGCTCGGCTCGGAAGTCCTTGCGCATCGTTTCAACCGCACGCAGGTGGTTGTACTGGCGTCGTGCGACACGGGTCTCGGCACGGTCATCGACGGCGAAGGGGTGGTGAGCGTGGCGCGCGCCTTTCTCGGTGCCGGCGTGCCGGCCGTTATCGCGAGCCTGTGGCCCGTCGAGGACGACACGCACGAGCTTATGACCGCGGTGCATCGGCAGTTGGCGGCGTCCAGTCCGCCGGCGGACGCGCTGCGCGCGGCCCAGTTGACGGTGTTGCGCACGCGGGGCGCGGGGGCTGCCGTTCGCATCTGGGGTGGGTTTACGGCTTTTGGCGGCATGGCCGCAGGACGAGAGGCTGAATCGTGAACAGGTTCATCTGCAGGTTTTACGGCCGCTTCGTGATGGCGGCGACCGGAGACCGTGGGAAGCCGGAACTGACGTTTCTCATGCCGAACATGCAGTTTCGGCGCGCCGGCCTCCGCGAACATCGCGCCCTGATGACGATCGCGCGCCACCACGTCGCGGTGAAACCGGAGGCCGGCGTCCAGCCGACCACCTTCGCTCCGACCTACCGCACGATGGCCGGAGTTGATCCGAAGACGGCCGAGCAGTTCGTCTGGGATCTTCGAGGCTGGACGATCGACACCATGACCACCGGCGGTGTCCCGCTGACCTTTGCGGCGAACCAGGAACTGGTCGATCTCGGCGAACTGGAACAGCTGGCCGGCCGGCCAGGAGCCACGCTGGATCGCCGGTGCCTGAAGGGTTCCAGCAGCGGAGCGGTGCACGCGGCCATCAAGGTCGGAGGCGGAAGCGGCCACGGCCGCAGCCTCTTCAGGTCACCGCCGAATGCCTACGTGGCGCTCGACGCCGCGATGAGGGCCGCCGCTGACGGCAGCGGCCAGCCGGAGGCGAAGCGCGCCGGCCGTCAGGACATCGACATCATCGAGGTGACGTTGCCTCCTGGGGATCGTCTGCGTATCTCCGCGACACCGGAAGGCGGAGGGCCTTCGCGCCAGGTCACCGTCGACGCCAAGGGCGACACGGTCATCGCCTTCACCAACCTCTGCGTGTGTCTCCCGGAAGAGCATCCGATCTTCGACATGGAGTTCGCGCAGTACTACAACGTGCTCGAGCAGGATGCGGTGCCGAGCAACGTGCTGATCCCTGCCATGGCGGCGGGCCTGGGTTACGACGATTGCGACAATCAGGCGGAGATCTGGTACTGACGCCGATCTAAGACACGCGAAGACGGGCGACGTCGGCGCGGTAGTAGACGTCGCCAAAGACTCGGTCGCGGATGAATCGATCGTTGAACACCCCGAATGCGCGCCGTTCGGGGCCGTTCGCGGTCGTGTACGTCACTTCGATCTCGCCCGTCTCGAACGCCAGGGGGGACCCCCTCAGGAGCGGTGCCTCGAACTGCACGGCCTCGAGGGCGTCGCGCACTGCTGCGCCGACCCATAGCTCCGTGCTGCCCGTGTCGCGAGACCGCAGCCGCACCGATCGCAGCTGCCGGCTGGGTATGGCGACGAATCCGGTCAGGCTCGCGAATAGGACCGGGTCGGTGCCGAACTCCCAGCCGCCTCGATCGAAGGACGGCTCAGGGACTGCCGCGGTCGCCGCGTCGGTGATCCAGACGGTCCCGGGCTCGAGGTACATATCTGCGCATCCGGCGCCGATCCACACGAACCCCGTTGGCGCCGATACCCGCACGCCGCTTGCGCGGGCCAGTCCCTGGACCAGGGTAAGCCCCGCCTCGCCCGCGCCGGCGTTGCACGCAATGACGCGAAGCGACGTGAGCGTTCTGCCCGACCAGTCTCCGAGGTGGGCGGCATTGATGAACGAACCCTCGGGTGGCGCGTACGGGGGATCGCCGCATCCGGTGCCGACAAGACCGGCCCGCCCGTGGCCGATCAGGTCCACGGGGCCGCGCCGCGACTTGCAGTAGGCCACGGCCCCTTCACGGCTGGCGTGCTCCTGGACCCGCCCTGGCAGGAGCACGCGGCAGCGCTCTCTGAAGGAGTTCAAGCGCGTCTCGTCAGTAGCGTCGATCGCGACGTCGCCTTCCGCCTGGAACGTGTCGAAGGCGCACGTGGTCGAGGACATCCGGGCCGATTATTGGTCGCGGACGCGCGGGCGCACAAGGCGTGCGACGGAATTCTGAAGGCATGTCCGTCTACCTCGCTGAACGCGGGACATCCCCGCCCAGCATCAGGAGACGCCCATGACTCTTCGCTCACTCTGGCTGCCATGCCTCGCGCTCGCCATGGCGATCACGACCGTCGGTTGCGGCGACGACAAGGTATCCAACCCTGCCGCCCCCTCGTCCACCTCGACGACGTCGCTGAACCTCGCCGGCACCTGGAGCGGCAACTTCACCGAGCCGGGGGACAACGACCCGACCCGCATCGGCTCCTGGACGGCCACCCAGACGGGTTCGAGCGTCACGGGACCGCTCATTGTCATCGCCGACGCCGGTGATGGTCAGGCGGTGAACGTTCCCACCACCTTCGGCGGAACCGTGACCGGCAACCAGTTGGCGGCGACCTTCACCGTGGCCGCCGGGGCCATTCCCGATCCGTCGCTTGCCGCCTGCGCGTTCAGTGGCACCGGCACCCTCACGGCGACCGCATCCTCGATTTCGGGGCAGCTCGCCATGACGTTCCCGCCGGCGTGCGTCGGTGAGGATCTGCTCAGCGACACGCCGACCGGCACCTGGATCATCACCCTCTCGAAGTAGGGCATGCCGATGACCATCATCCTGCGACTGACGATCGTCCTCTGCCTGGGTCTGTTCGTGGCCCAGGCGGACGGCGCAACGCTCACCATCACCACCACGGGGCCCAACGCGGGCAACGTGGCGGTGATGCCGGTCGGCCAGCTGTGCAGCGTCCCCGGCGGCGGGACCTGCACCCTGACGATCCCCGACGGCACGGCCATCCGGATCGTGGCCAATTCGCCCTCGACGCCGGGCATCTTCTCGAACGGCTCCGGCGATGCGGCGTCCTGCGGAGCGGTGAGTACCTGCGCGTTCACCCTCACGCAGAACAGCGCCATCACGGCCACGTTCACGGCGGGCTCGTACCCGGCGATCACCATTGCCCCCGCGGGTGACGGTGGAACCCACGTCGGCGTCGATAACGCCGTCTGCCAGAACTTCGAGCTCGGGTTCAGTGCGTGCACGGTGTTCTACGCGCCCGGATCCGTCGCCAGGCTCGAAGCGCGCAACGCGCCGCACTCGCTGTTCTCCGGGTTCACCGCCGGCACCGGCGATGCCGCCGGCTGCTCCTCGTCGCCCTGCGAGTTCATGGTGACTGGGAACAGCACCCTCACGGCCAATGCCGCGTGGCTCGATACGACCGCGGTCGTGCCCGTCAACGTCACGCTCAATGCGGGGCAGCAGCAGCCGTATACCGTGGAGGGGACCTTCACGAACGGCGGCACGCGCCCCCTGCTGTCTGGACCCGGCGTCTGGTTCGGCAAGCGCGCGCTGCCGACGCCGCGGTTCTCGCTGGCGGCGGCTGCGGTGGCGCATGGTGTGTACGCCATCGGCGGCGCAGATTCGACCGGGCCGAGCGGACGCGTCGACCGCTACCTGGCGGCGACCCCGCCGTTTGGCTTCGACATGTGGCAGCAGGTGGCCAGCATGCCGACGCCGCGCGAAGGGCTGGCCGCGACAGACGCCGACGGGTTCATCTACGTGTTCGGCGGTCACACGACCGGCGGCGTCCTGACGGCCAACGTCGAACGCTATGACCCGGTCGCAAATGCGTGGCTGGCACGCGCTCCGATCCCGACGCCGCGGACATGGCCTGCGGCAGCGACGATCGACGGCGTCATCTTCGTCGTCGGCGGCGGCGAACCGTCGGCGCCGCTGGGCGTTCTCGAGGCTTACGACCCGGCAACGGACACCTGGACGATGCGGGCGCCGATGCCGACGCCGCGGACAGGGCTGGCTGCCGCGGTCGTGGAGGGGCTCCTCTACGCCATCGGCGGCTTCGACGGCAGCGGCAATGTGGGCGTGGTGGAAGCGTACGACCCGCAGACCGACACATGGACCGCGGCGGCCTCCATGCCGACACCGCGGACGTTGCTGGCCGCGGCCGTTGCCGAGGACATCGTCTACGCCATCGGCGGCTACAACGGGTCTGCGCTCGGCACCGTCGAAGCGTTCAACCCGATGACCAACAGCTGGACGACGCTCGGGAACATGCCGCAGCCGCGCAGCCAGTTCGGTCTCGCCATCTTCAACTCCCGCCTGTGGGCAGTGGGCGGTCTGACGGGCAGCACGCCGGCCACGAGTGTCGCGACGTTCCAGGCATTCCGTCCGCCCGAGGCGACCTGGTTCAGCGCCAACCACGCCGTGGCCACTGTGACGCAGGGGCCGGGAGGCGCCATGGCGACCGCGATCGCGTCGGGGACGACGACGATCGAAAACAGGGCCGGCCGGGTGTACTGCTCGGACATCGGCAGCAGCTGCGGCACGCTCACCGTGGCCGCCGCACCGCCGCCCCCGCCGCCGCCGTCGGGCCCCGAATACTTCGGCAACGGGCAACGTCCCAGCGTGAACGCGTTCCTCGGCTATGAGGGGATCGTGAAGCGGCGGACGACGCTCGCCGCGGACAGCGTGCTGGCGCTGACCATCTGGTACGGCGACACGATCATCCCCTCGACCTTCTCGGCGATGCTCGATGGCGTCGACGTGACTGGCTACCTGCACCCCACGCCAGGCGGTTTCGAGACCGTGGAGATCGATCTCGAACCGGGCAGGCACACCCTGCAGTTGAAGGTGGACGGCCTGGGGCCAAAGGCAAAGCGGCGGACGGACCGCGATCGCCTGACCTTCGTCGTCAAGCCGTAAGCGGCCTACACTAGGAGGCGATGGCCGATCGTCGATCATCGCCTCCAACTGAACGCGCCGCGATCGTCGGCCTCGTCACCTCGTCCGCGCGGCGGGTCGAATCCGAACAGTCGCTCGAGGAGCTGGCCGGCCTGGCCGACGCCGCCGGCGCGCAGGTGGTCCTGCGCATGCTGCAGGAGCGGCCGAAGCCCGATGCCGCCACCTTCATCGGCAGCGGCAAGGTTGCGGCGCTCGCGGCGGCCTGCAGCGAGGCCGGCGTCGACGTCGTCATCTTCGACAACGAACTCACCCCCGGACAGCTGCGGCAGCTCGAAGAGAAGCTCGAGCGCAAGGTCATCGATCGGACGCAGCTGATTCTCGACATTTTCGCGCGCCGCGCCCGCACCCGCGAAGGCAAGTGGCAGGTGGAACTGGCGCAGCTCAAGTACCTGTTGCCGCGGCTCGTGGGGTCCGGCGCTGCCCTCTCCCGCCTGGGCGGCGGCATCGGCACGCGCGGCCCCGGTGAAACGAAGCTGGAAAGCGACCGGCGCCGCATCCGCGTTCGCATCCAGGCGATCCAGAAGGAGATCGACCAGGTCCGCCAGCGGCGGTCGCAGCTGCGCGACCGGCGTCACAAGCAGTCGGTGCCGACGGTGGCGCTGGTCGGCTACACCAACGCCGGCAAGACGACCCTGTTCAACCGGCTGACGCATGCCGATGCCGTGGCGTCCGACGCGCTGTTCGTGACGCTCGATCCGCTGGTGCGGCAGGTGAAGCTGCCGGATCGACGGGAGCTGCTGGTGTCGGACACGGTGGGCTTCATCGACCGGCTGCCGCATGCGCTCGTTGCCGCGTTCCGCGCGACGCTCGAAGAGGTCGCCGAAGCGGATCTCGCCTTGCACGTCATCGACGCGTCCAGCGCCGAGCGCGATCGCCACATGGCCGCCGTTCGCCGCGTGCTGGAGGAGGTTGGCGCCGCCGAGGTGCCGGTGATCGACGTGTTCAACAAGATCGACGCGGTGAGCGCCGATGAGGCGCGGCGCCTGCAGGCCGCCGACCCGGCGGCGGTGCTGATCTCGGCGCAGACCGGGCGCGGCGTGGACGAGCTGCTGCAGGTGGTGGCCTCCCGACTTGCGCTCGACACGAGGCGGATTACCATCACCTTTGACAGTGCCAAGGAATTCGATCGGCAGCAGATTGGACGGCTCTACCGGGTGGCGCGCGTGATCAGCCATGTTGCCAGCAACGGCAAGGTTGTGATCGAGGCCGACGTGCCGCGGCGGTTCATCGAGCGGCTGACCACCCCCGGCGAGACGATCGATGCGTAGGTTCCTCCTGGTGGCCCTCAGCCTGACGATTGCGGCGTGCGCGGCGCGGACGGCGCCGCCGCTGCCGTCGGTGCTGCAGCATCCTGACTTCGTTTACCCGCAGGTGCCGGCAGCGCTCGCGGCGTCGCCCGGCGCTGAACGCATCGACCGCGGCTGGCGTTTCCTGCAGAACGGCAACGTGCGCCAGGCCGATCGCGAGTTTGCCGAGGCCAGGCGCCGGGACCCGGCTCTGTATCCGGCGCAGGCCGGCAGCGGCTACGTGGCGCTGGCGCGCGGCGATGCCTCGGCCGCCCTGCCGTTCTTCGACGCGGCGCTCGCCGCCGACGCCCGGTATGCGCCCGCGCTCGTCGGGCGCGGCCAGGCTTTGCTGTCGCTCGACCGGGAGGCTGACGCGCTTGCCGCCTTCGAGGCCGCGCTCGCCGCCGACCCGGCGCGGACCGCGCTTCGCCCGCGCATCGACGCCGTGCGGCTGAACGTGGTGCAGGAGTTGATTGCGGGGGGCAGGACGGCCGCGGCGGCTGGCCAGCTGGCCGAGGCGCGCGCCTCGCTCGAACGCGCCGTCGCGCTCTCGCCGGAGAGCGGGCTGGTGTACCGCGAGCTCGGCCTCGTCGAACGCCGGCTGGGCGACGAGTCGGCCGCGCTCGATCACTTCCGCCGCGCCGCGGATCTCGACGCCTTCGACGCCGTGTCGCGCGTGCAACTCGGGGAGATCCTGGCCGCGCGGGGGGACTACGCCGGCGCCGAGGCGGCCTACCGCGCCGCCAACACCATCGAGCCGACGCCGGAGCTGGCGCGCCGCATCGCCGACACGGCGGCCCTGGCGCGCGACGCGGCGCTGCCGGCGCCCTTCCGAGCCATTCCGGCCGCCGCGCGCCTGACGCGCGGCGACCTGGCGGCGTTGATCGGCGTGCGGCTCGCGGACATCATTGCCGCCATGCCGGGACAGGAGGACGTCCTCACCGACGTGCGAGGCCACTGGGCGACGCCGTGGGTTACGCAGGTCGAGCGCGCCGGGGTCGTCGAGGCGTTCGAGAACCACACGTTCCAGCCCGCGGCTGCCGTCCGGCGCGTTGACCTCGCCGCCGCCGTCAGCCGGCTCGTCAGCTACCTGGCGGTCAGCCGGCCCGCGCTGCAGACGCAGATCGGACGACGTCCACAGATTGCGGACGTGCCGCCCGGACACCTGAACTACCCGCAGGTCTCGGTCGCCGTTGCCTCCGGAGTGCTCCCGCTGCTGCCCGGCAACCGTTTCGATGTGACCGCTCCCGTGTCGGGGGCCGATGCCGTCGAGGCCGTCGCCCGCCTCCGCGCGCTCGCCAACGCCCGCTGAACGTGCGCTACCTCACCCTGGCGAACCAGCTGACGATCCTCCGGATCCTGCTGATCCCGGTCTTTGTCCTGCTGCTCGTCTACGATCAGCTCGGGGCGGCGTTCGCCGCGTTCGTCGCCGCCGGCATCACCGATGCGCTCGACGGCCTTGCCGCCCGCCGCGCGGGGGAGCGCACGGCGCTTGGTGCCTGGCTCGACCCGGCCGCTGACAAGCTGCTGGCGGTCACCAGCTTCATCATGCTGACGCTGCCGCTGCTGCCGCTGACCAACCACATCCCCGTCTGGTTGACGATCCTCGTGATCAGCCGCGACGTCGTCATCGTCGCCGTCGTCGCCATCGTCAACCTGGCGATCGGCCCGCGCACGTTCCGCCCGTCGCTGTGGGGGAAGTGCGCGACAGCGGCCTACATCGTGCTGGTGGTCGTGGTGATGTTCTTCAACTGGATGCGCCAGCAGTCCGTGCTGGTCGACGTGGCCATCGCGCTCGCGCTGGCCCTGACGCTCGTCTCGGCCGGCGACTACCTCGTTCGGTTGCGGCGACTCGTCAACGAGCACTAGATCACAGGAGGAAAGGAGAAAGGAGATCTACAAGTGTTCTCCTGCCTCCTTGCTTCTGTGAAACCTGTCTAGATCTTGCCCTTGAAGTATTCGACGGTCTTCAGCAGCCCTTCTTCGAGCTGGACCTTCGGTTCCCAGCCGAGCAGGGTGCGGGCGCGGGTGATGTCAGGGCGGCGCTGCTTCGGATCGTCCACCGGCAGCGGGCGATAGACGATCCGGCTCTTCGAGCCGACCAGGCGGATGATCGTCCGCGCGATCTCTTCGATCGTGACCTCGTGCGGGTTGCCGATGTTTACCGGGTCGTTCAGGCTCGAATCCATCAGCCGCACAATCCCGTCGACGAGATCGGTGACGTAGCAGAAGCTGCGCGTCTGCGTGCCGTCGCCGAAGACGGTGACGTCTTCGCCGCGCAGCGCCTGCGACATGAACGCCGGCACGGCGCGGCCGTCACGCAGCCGCATGCGCGGGCCGTAAGTGTTGAAGATGCGGACGATCTTCGTGTCGAGCCCGTGATAGCGGTGGTAGGCCAGCGTCAGCGCCTCGGCAAACCGCTTTGCCTCGTCGTACACACCGCGCGGTCCGATCGGGTTGACGTTGCCCCAGTACGTCTCTTTCTGCGGATGCTCCAGCGGGTCGCCGTACACCTCGGACGTGGAGGCGGTGACGAAACGGGCGCCCTTGCTCTTGGCCAGCCCGAGCGCGTTGTGCGTGCCGAGCGACCCGACCTTCATCGTCTGGATCGGCAGCTCGAGGTAGTCGATCGGGCTCGCCGGGCTCGCCCAGTGCAGCACGTAGTCCACCGCCCCGTCGACGTCGATGTAGCGCGTCACGTCGTGGCGGATGAACTGGAAGTCCTGGTCGCGCAGGTGGGCGATGTTGCCCATGTCGCCGGTCAGCAGGTTGTCGATGCCGACGACCGAGTGGCCGCGGCGGAGGAGTTCTTCGCAGAGGTGGGAGCCGATGAACCCTGCGGCCCCTGTCACGACGGTTCTAGGCATTCGACGACCGGAAGCGGAACAGCGTCAGCCACATGATCTTGATGTCGAGCGCGACCGACCAGTTCTCGATGTAGTAGAGGTCGTACTCGATGCGTTTTTCGAGCGACGTGTTGCCGCGCCAGCCGTTGACCTGCGCCCAGCCCGTGATGCCGGCCTTCACCTTGTGCCGCAGCATGTACTGCGGAATCCGGTGCTTGAACTGCTCGACGAAGAACGGCCGCTCGGGCCGTGGTCCGACAATGGACATGTCGCCGCGCAGCACGTTCCAGAACTGCGGCAGCTCGTCGAGGTCGAAGCGGCGCAGGAACTTGCCGACCGGCGTCGCCCGCGGGTCGTCGTCACGCGCCCACACCGGCCCCGAGGAATCCTCGGCGCCGGCGTCCATCGAGCGGAACTTGTACACGCTGAACGCCTTGCCGTCGAGCCCCATGCGCTCCTGGCGGTAGAACACCGGCCCGGGCGACCCCAGCTTCACCGCCAGGGCGATCAGCGCGCCCGGCACCGCCAGCACCGCCAGCGCCGCGGCGGAGAGCACGATGTCGATGGCGCGCTTCAGCAGGGCGTTGAACCCCTGCAGCGGCACGTCGTTGATGTTGATGATCGGCAGGCCGTCCAGGTCTTCGAGCCTGGCGCGCAGCGTGATGAACTGCAGCAGGTCGGGCACGACCTTGACGTCGATGAACTCGCGGCTGGTGATCTCAACCAGGTCGAGGAGCTTCGTGTGTTCCTCCAGCGGCAGCGCGGCGTACAGATGATCGACGCGCTCGCGCTGGGCGATCTCGCCGACCTCCGACAGCGTGCCGAGCAGCGGCAGGCCGCGGTAGCCGATGTGGTCGCCGCCGGCGCGGTCGTCGACGAAGCCGACCACCTGGTAGCCGAGCTCGCGGTGCTGCAGGATGCGATCGGCCACCATGCGGCCGAGGTCGCCGGCGCCGGCAATCAGGATGCGCTTCAGGCCGACCCCGGCGCGCCAGCGGTGCTCCAGCAGCTGCCGGACCGCCTCGCGTGAGCCGTAGGTGAAGAGCACCGCCAGGCCGAGGAACAGCACCCAGACGACCTGCGACACCTGGTAGGCGCCGCGCGCCCGCTCGGCCGCCGAGGCGTAATACGCCTGGAAGTAGAGCGTGGTCACCACGCCGAGGACCACGGCGAGGATGCTGCCGATGAGGACGGCGAAGAAGTCGTCGATGCGCGAGCGGCCGCGGCGCAGCCGGTAGATCCCCTGGAGCTGGAAGGCGATCGGCGTGAGCACGGCGACCAGCGGCAGCACGGTGAGGTACTGCTCGATCGGCGGGTAGCCGCGGATGACGGGGATGAGGCCGCTCTCGAAGCGGATGCCGTAGGCCAGCAGGAACGCCCACGCCGCCAGCGCCGCATCGGTGATCACATAGAAGGCGATGAGCAGCCGGTTGTAGCGCTTTACCATCGCGTCCCGGCAGGCGCGGCCATGGTTTCGTCGACGGCGGCCTGGAACTCGCGGACGAAGCGGCTGGTCGAGAACCGTTCGGCGTGCGAACGGATGCGCGCCGTGTCGAACCGGGCGCGCGCGGCGGCGTCGAAGGCCTCGGCAAACGCCGCCGCGGTCGGTTCTGCGGCGAGCACGCCGGTCTCACCGTCCACGACGGTTTCAAGCGCGCCGCCGCGGGCGAGTGCGACGACGGGGCGGCCGCAGGCCTGCGCTTCCACCGGCACGATGCCGAAATCCTCCTCGCCCGGCAGGACGACGGCGCGCGCGCGGCGATACTCGTCGCGGACCTGATCGTCCGGCAGCCGGCCGAGGAACTCCACGTCGAAGCCGGCCTGCCCTGAGCGGAGCCGAAGGGCCGCCCGCTCGAGCGCCGCCCGTTCGGGACCGTCGCCGACGATGCGCAGCCGGGCGCCGGCCAGGCGCGCGCCCTCCATGGCCAGTTCGATCCGCTTGTACGGAACCAGCGCCGAGACGATCAGGAACGCATCTCCTGATGGCACGGCCGGGTCGGGGGTGAAGTATTCGGTGTTGACGGGTGGATACACGATGGTCGCTTCGCGATTGTAGTATCGCCGGATCCGCCGCGCAACATGTTGGGAAATAGCAAGATAGCGGCTCGGGCGTCCTGCCGTGGCGCGGTCCCATCGCGCCATCCGCGCCATGACCCGGCGCAGCGCAGCGCTGGCCATCGGCCCGACGCGCTCGGGGCCGAAGTAGGCGTCGAACTGATCCCACGCGTAGCGCATGGGCGTGAAGCAGTAACAGAGATGGCGCGCGTGCCCGGGCGTGACGACCGACTTGGCGACGCAGTGGCTGAAGCTCAGGACGAGGTCGAAGCGATCGAAGGAAAAGCCTTCGATGGCCCACGGGAAGAGCGGCAGGTAGTTCCGGTAGTAGCGGCGTGCCGCGGGGAGACGTTGCACGACCGAGGTATGGATGCGACGCCGCTCGATCGCCGGCGACACCGACCCCGGCACGTGGAGCAGCGTGAACAACTCGGCGCCGGGGTACGCCTCGGCCACCGGCTCGAGCGATCGCTCGCCGCCGCGCATGCCGGTCAGCCAGTCGTGGACGAGGGCGATTTGCATAGAAGTTAGAAGTTAGAAGTCAGAAGTTAGAAGTTAGAAGTTAGAAGGTGGTTCTGCCTTCTCACTTCTGGCTTCTAGCTTCTGGCTCCTCCCACCGCGCGATAGACGTTGTGAATCTTCGCGACCGACTGCTCCCAGGAGAAGTCGCGGGCGCGCTTCAGGCCGCGCTCGCGCATGGCGGCGGCCAGCGCAGGATCGGCGAGCACGCGGCGCATGCCGTCGGCGATCGACTCGACGTCCGTCGGATCGACGAGCACGGCCGCATCGCCGGTCACCTCCGGCAGCGACGACACGTTCGAGGTGACGACCGGCGTGCCGCAGGCCATCGCCTCCAGCGGCGGCAGGCCGAAGCCTTCGTAAAGAGAGGGGAAGACGAAGACGGACGCCAGCCGGTAGAGGACGGCGAGCGTATCGTCGGACAGGTAGCCGAGGAAGCGCACCTGCTTGTGCAGCTTGTGGCTGTGCACCGCGCGCCGCAGGGCCGGCAGCTTGCTGATCTCGTCGCCGATGATCAGCAGCTTGACGTCCTCGAACCCCGCGGTCTGCCGCAGCGCATCGTACGCCTCGATCAGCCGCACCAGGTTCTTGTGCGGCTTGATGTTGCCGACGTAGAGCACGAAGCGGTGGGCGAGCTGGTAGCGCTCGCGCACCCGCGCCACCTCTTCTTCGGGCGGCACGCGCCAGAACCGCTCGTCGATGGCGTTGTAGACGACGTCGATCTTGCTGGGCGAGACCCGGAAGAAGTGCAGGATGTCGCGCTTGGAGGCCTCGGACACGGTGAGGATGCGCTCCGCCTTGCGCGCCGCGCTCCACATGGTGCCGCGCGCATACGCGTAGGCGGCGCGGTTGGGGAGGTACTGCGGGAACATCAGGTGGATGCAGTCGTGAATCGTCACCACCGCCGGGCAGCGGATCGCCTGCGGCAGCACGTAATGCGGCGCGTGGAACAGGTCCGGCTTCTCGCGGTGCAGCACCCAGGGAACGTGCAGCTGCTCGCGGATGGAGTAGTTGGGCGACGGCTCGAGCACGGCGCGGAAGTTGGGTCCGAGCGAGGCGGCCACGCCGAGATCCTGCTCGGTCGTCAGCAGGACGTACTCGGTCGACTGGTCGATCCGGGCCAGGTGGCGAAGGATGTTCCGGATGTAGGTGCCAATGCCGAAATCGTGCAGTTTCCGGGCATCAATCGCCACGCGCATGTGGGTGAATTATATCGGTCCATCGGCCGATAACCCTGTCGGCCGCCCCTGTCAGGCGCGGCAATTGAGCACACATGGACAGCGGGCAGGTGAGGGGCGCGCTTCTGGCGCTCGCCCTGGTATTGATCGTCGGTTTCGGCGCCATGCTGGTGCTCCGGCCCGTGCTGCCTGCGCCCGCCATCGTCGAACAGGTACCGGTGATTGAGACAGCGCCGGCGCCTGCCCCGGCTCCCGCCGCTGCTTTCACGCCGGCGCCAGCGGCACCGGCACCGGCACCGATATCGCCCCCGGTCATCGCGGCGTCAGCCCCGCGTTCGCTGGAGGATGTCATTGCCGGCGCCTTGCCGGCGGTCGTCTCGATCCAGGCCGGCGCGTCGCGAGGGACCGGCTTCTTCGTCAGCCCCGATCGCGTCCTGACCAACCATCACGTCATCGACGGCCAGTCGTTCGTCGAGCTCACGAGCGGCACTGCGAAGTATTCGGCGCGCGTCGCCAGCGTATCGCCCGGGGCCGACCTTGCGGTGCTTCAGGTGACCAATCCCAACCCGCAGCAGGCTGTGTTGCGGCTCGGATCGGCATCGGCCGCGCGGCCCGGGCAGGAGGTGGTCGCGGTCGGGTCTGCCCTCGGGGTCCTTGCCAACACCGTGACCCGCGGGATTGTCAGCGCGGTCCGGCGGGCCGGGGAGATCACGCTGCTGCAGACCGATGCCGCGATCAATCCCGGTAACAGTGGCGGGCCGCTGCTCGATCGCACCGGCACGGTGATCGGGGTCAACTCGATGACGGTCGCCAGCCGCGTCGGGCAGGGACTGGCGTTCGCCGTGGCCATCGATCACGCGGCCGACCTGCTGAACGGGCGCGGCGCCCGCGCGACGTCGACGCCGCTGCAGGCGCTCAACCAGACGATGTCGGGACAGACCGAGGCGGAGATGGCGCGGACGCGTGCCGGGCAGCAGTACGCGCAGGTGGTGGCGGCGGCGGCTCAGCGCGGCGCCGCGCTCGATCAGTACTGGGAGCAGGGCGCGCAGCTGTGCGTCACCAGCGCCGTGAACGCGGGCGACCGCCCGTGGTTTGCCGTTCTGGAGCCCAACGGCGTGACCCTCGCGCCGCTGTCGGCCTACAACTGCCCGGGATGGCTCGAGACGCTCCGCAGCAACGCCGACCAGCTCCGCGCCGCCATCGACGACGCCGCCGAGACCGCCCGCCGCGCCGGCGTGTTCCCCGGCGTCATGCGCGATGCCCGGCGACGAGCGCGCATGGACTGGC
>JBFWUM010000007.1:88131-101207 GCA_050247255.1 Vicinamibacterales bacterium
AGCACCCCTAGCACCCCTAGCACCGACACACGACAGTACCGTTAGTACCGACATTGCTCTCAAGGATGCCGTCCCGGAAGGTGTACGCCATCCTGCTGTAGCAACGCGTCGTAGAGCGGCACGGCCTGGTAGTGCTTTGAGATCAGGAAGCTGAGCAGGTTGGCGACCATCAGCGGCACGAGGATCTGATAGTCCTGCGTGATCTCGAAGATCATGAACACGGAGGTGAGCGGGGCGCGGATGATGCCCGCGAAGATCGTGCCCATGCCGACCAGCGCATACGCACCGGGCGTGGCAGTCGGAAACGGCGCATAGGTGTGCACGACGACCCCGATCGCGCCGCCGAGCATGGCGCCGATGTACAGCGACGGCGCGAACACGCCGCCGCTGTTGCCCGAGGCGTACGACAGGCCGGTGGCGATTGCCTTCAGCAGGCAGAGCACGATCATGACCTGCAGCGCCAGGCTGCCGTTGAGCGCCCCGTCGACGTATTCGTAACCGACGCCGAGAATGGCCGGGGCGATCAGGAGGAGGAAGCCGGTCGCGAGTCCGCCGACCACCGGATGCCACGGGGCCGTGCGCGCAGGCAGCCGGCGGAAACCGGCGCGCAGCCGCAGCAGCCCCCGGCAGAACAGTACCGACAGGAGGCCGCCGACGATACCCAGGACGGCATACGCGCCAAGTTCACCCGGGTGCACCAGCTCGTAGGTCGGGACGTGAAACAGGGGCTCGTTGCCGAGCATCGCGCGCTGCACGATGACCGAGCCGACCGAGGCGACGACGGTCGAGCCCAGCAGCGGCGCGTTCATGTCGCCGATGATTTCCTCGAGCGTGAACAGCACGGCCGCCACCGGCGTGTTGAACGCGGCGGCAAGCGCCCCGGCGGCGCCGACGGCGACCAGGTCGCGGCGGCGCCGGGGCGAGAGCTCCAGCCAGCGGCCGGTCGCGGCGGCGAGCCCGGCGCCGATCTGCACCGACGGCCCTTCGCGTCCGAGCGCCTGCCCGGAACCAATCGTCATGACGCCGAGCAGGAACTTGCCGGCGGCCACCCGGCCCGGAATCATCCCGCCGTGCAGCTGGTACGCCGCTTTCGTCTGCGGAACGCCGCTGCCGCGTGCCTCGGGAACGGCGAACGCGAGCAGCGCCGAGGCGAAGACGCTGCCGATGACGGGCGTGAGCCAGAGCCGCCAGGGTCCGGGGTCCAGCCCGAACAGTCGCCGCGTGGTCAGCTCGATGGCCACGCTGAAGAGCACCGCCGTGATACCGGCGGCAATGCCGACGATGATGGTCAGGATCAGGAAAAGGCGATCCTCGGTCGTGCTGATCGATTCGCGCTCCGACTGGCTGCTCATGGGGCGAGGCCGTGCCTGGCCGCGATGGCGGCAAGGGCTCGATGGAGCGGCGGTGGCGCGCCGCACACCTCGTCGATGAGCGACGCCGCGGCGGCCGTCTGCGCCACGTAATCCTCGAGCTCGTCGCGGCTGGCACGGGGCGCCGCCCGGCTGGCGGCTGACAGCCGCTCCCGCGTGCGGGTGAGCGCCTCGACGCGGTCCGGGCTGTCCGCCGCGGCCGCGCAGGGCTCGAGCCGCTCGAGGACTGCCGCGACGTTCGCCGCCACGCGCTGTCGCCGCTGGGCGAGCGTCAGTCTCGGCGCCAGCGGGTCGCGGGTGACCACGGCATCGGCGAACGCCCGTCCCTCCCGCGTCGCCGCGTCACCCTCGGGAATCCGCGCATAGTACTCACGCGCCGCCGCATATTGCCCGAGCCGGAGTGCCGCCTCTGCCGCCCCGGCCAGCGCGCGCTGGTCGGCCGGCGCCCGCGTGAGGACCGAGCGATAGACCTCGAGCGCGCGCGCCGGGTCCTCGGCCCGGAGCAGCAACGCGCCGATCGACCGCAGCGCATCGATGCTCACCGGAGCCGCGGCCGCTGCGGCCACGAGCTCCGCCGCCGCGTCGGCGGTGCGCCCCTCGTCGATGAGGAACGAGGCCAGCTCGAGGCGGACGTCGAGCCGTTCGGCTTCGTTGGGCCACGTGGCATAGAGGGCATTGCGATACAGGCGGATCGCCTCGGTCGGCAGGCCGCGCCGGACGGCGAGGCGCGCCAACGCGAGGTTGACATGTGCGTCGCCTGGCGACATCAGCCGCACACGCTCGAGGGCGCTGCTGGCCGCCTCGAGCTGTCCGGCGTCGCCCAGCGCCCGCGCGTACGCCGTCGCATAGACGATGCTGTCGCGGCGGGCCGTGACGGCGCGTCGAAAGGCCGCGACGGCAGCATCAGACTCGCCGTTCTGGAGCGAGACGGTTCCCCGGTGGTACCACGTCTCGGCGTCGGCGACCTGATCGGCGCGATGACGCACCGCGACCGCCCGGGTCACGAAGAATCCGGCGGTCACGCAGAGCGCCAGCACCGTGAGCTTCGGCAGGTGGGTGCTGAGCGGGAACTCCGTGCTGCGCCAGGCGGCAGCTCGAATCCAATGGCGCATCGATCTGCTCAGTGTATCGCGTCCAACCGCGCGTCAGGGAAGCCGGCCGCGCAGTCGCAGGTAGAGACGCAGCAGCGGGACCCAGATGGGATGATGCTTGGCGTAAAAGGCCAGCTGGCTCTGCCGATACGCCGTCTCGGTCGCGGCGGACGCCGACTTGCGTGATTCGCCGCGCAGGTGGGTGACCTGTCCATCCGGCACGAAAATCACCGCGCGCCCGCGGGCGCGGACGGCAGCACAGAAGTCGACGTCTTCCGTGTACATGAAATAGCGTTCGTCGAGCAGGCCAACCGCCTCGGCATCGCTCCGCCGCACCAGCAGGCAGGCGCCGCTGACCCAGTCGACCTCTCCCGGAACCCTGGTCGCGGACTCGACGAAGGCCCGGTCGCGCTGGCGGCGCTTCTGGCGCCATTCGTTCAGCGGCCCGATCATCGGACCAAATGACAGCTCGGCGCGGCCGTGCGCGTCGACCAGACGGGGGCCGGCGATGGCGGCATCGGCTCGCGCTTCCAGCGCTTTCACCAGCGCGTCGATCGCGCCAGCCCGGACCACCGTGTCGGGATTGAGCAGCAGCACCAGCTCGCCGCCGCTGGCGCGAATCCCCAGGTTGTTGGCGGCGGCGAAGCCGACGTTGCCGCCGGCCTCGACGACGCGCACCATCGGCCAGTGTGCCCGGACAGCCGCCGCGGTGCCGTCCGGCGACGCGTTGTCGACGACGACGATCTCGTGATCCATCCCCGGCGCGTGCGTCACCAGCGACTCCAGGCAGCCGTCGATGTGCCCGCGCGAGTTGTAGGTGACGATGACGATGGAGAGGGTCATCGCGTGAGGATCTCCAGCACGCGACGGGCGGAGGCGTCCCACGAATAGCGGGCAAGGGCCGATGGCGCGGCAGCCAGCAGCCGCTGCCTGGTGGCGGTGTCGCCGGTGACTTCGGCGAGCGCCGCCGCGATCAGATCCGGGTCGGGCCGTGGAACGTAGAACGCCGCGTCGCCATACACCTCACGCGACACCGGCGTGTCGAGCACGATCGACGGCACCCCGGCGCCCATCGCTTCGAGCGGCGTCAGCCCGAATCCTTCATAGTCCGACAGGAACACGAACGCGGCTGCCTGCCCGTAGAGCCGCATCAACTCTTCGTCCGGCACGTACGAGCGAAGGTGGACGCGCGGCGGCAGCGCCGTGAACGGGATGTGCGGTGAGGTCCGGTTCTCGCCGACGATCTGCAGGTCGAACTGCCCGGTGCGGTTGAAGCGCGCGAAGCCGTCAATCAGTTCCGGGACGTGGCGCCGGTTGAAGAGGGAGCCGACGTAGAGCACGGTGGTGCCGCTCTTCCGGCTGAAGCCGGAAGCCACATCCGTCGTCGAGCCGGAAGCCACACGTGTCAATCCGTGGTAGACGACGTCGACCTTCGAGGCGTCGACGCCGAGATGGGCGACGACTTCGCGCTTCGAGAACTCCGACACCGTGATGACGCGCCGCGCACGCCGGGCGGCGAGCGTCGTGATGGTGCGCCGCCGCGCCCCTTCGCGCCACGAGAACCACTCCGGATGGGCACAGAATGACACGTCGTGGATCACGAGCACGACCGGCACGCCCGCGCGCAGCGGCGCCGTATAGGCCGGTGCGAAGAGCATGTCTGCGCCAGACTCACGGATGAGCCGGGGCAGCGTGAACTGCTCCCAGGCGGTGCCCCCGCCGTCGTCGGGCGCGAGGAGCAGGAACTCATGCGGCTGAGCGTCGGGCAGCCCCTTCCAGGCGCAAAGCAGTTCCGACAGGAAGCGGCCGACGCCGGTCGGGCGCCCCTGCAACTCGCGGGCATCAACCGCGATGCGCACGCGCCTCCCGTTCTGCCTGCCGGCGGGCCGAGGCTTCGAGGTAGGCCTCGCGCAGCGACTGCGCCGCGCTGGCCCAGCTGAACGCGCGCGCCCGCACCAGCCCCGCATTCGCGCGGCCGAGCGCGAATGCCTGGTCGGTGACGATCCGCTGCAGCGCATCCGCCAGCGCCGCGGCGTCCTCGGGATCCACCAGCACTCCGGCATCGCCGGCCACCTCAGGGAGCGACCCCCGCGTCGAGGCGACCAGCGGCACCCCGGCCGACATCGCCTCGAGCGCCGGAAAGCCGAACCCTTCGTCGAGCGAGGGCAGCACGACCGCCCGGGCGCCGCGATACAGATCCTCCCGTGCGTGGTCCTGCACGTAGCCGGCATATGTGACGTGGCCGGCCAGCGGCGGCCGCTGCATCCGCTCAATCCACGGCCGCGCGTCGTCGCCGGCGCGGCCGGCCACCATCAGCGGCGTGGTGACGCCGCGGGCCACGAGCAGCGTCCAGGCATCGAGCAGAGTCCCGATGTTCTTCCGCGGCTCGAGCGTCCCCAGGAACAGCACATAGCCATCTGCGGGAACATTCGGCGCCCCGCCGAGCCCCTGCCACTCGGGCGCGCCGCCGGGGCAGACGAACACCCGCTCACCGGGCACCCGCAGCGTCGTCTCGACGAGTCGCTTCACGTGGCGCGTCGGCGTGACGATGGCGTGCGCGGCCAGGGCATGCGACGGCGTCAGCTCGGCGTAGTCGCGGCGGATCTCCGCGTGCGTGCGCCCCGGCGCGGTCATGAAGAACAGATCGTGAATGGTGATCACCTGCGCCGCGCGGCGCGCCGGGATCCGCAGCGGGTGCGCGGCATGGACGATGTCCAGCGGTCCCACCAGCCGCTCGATGGGCGGCCATCCACGCCGGTGCCAGAGGTAGTTGAGCAGCGACACCGGCACGCGCCGGTCGACGACGTCGGCGCCGAGCTCCGTGGCAAGCCCCTCCCGCGGCCGGTCCTTCCAAGAGCTGGTGAAGACGGCGACGGTGTCGTCCGGCCAGGCCGCGGCGTACGCCCGCGCAAGGCCGTGCATGTACTCGCCGACGCCGGTGCGCGCCCGCAGGGCCGGCCTGTAGTCGACGAGAATCCGCACGCCGAGAGAGTACCATGTGGGGTAATGAAGATTGCGGTGATCGGAACCGGGTACGTGGGGCTGGTCGCGGGCGCCTGCTTCGCGGAAACCGGCAACGACGTGATCTGCGTGGACAAGGACCACGACAAGGTCGCCACCCTAAACGCCGGGCGGATGCCGATTTACGAGCCGGGCCTCGAGGAGCTGGTGCGGCGGAACACGCAGGAGCGCCGCCTGACCTTCACCACCGACCTGCCGCGCGCGGTCCGCGAGTCCGACATCGTCTTCATCGCCGTCGGGACGCCACAGGGCGAAGACGGGTCGGCCGACCTGCAGCACGTGCTGGCCGTGGCGCGCGACATCGCCGCGGCGATGGACGGCTACAAGGTGATCGTCGACAAGAGCACGGTCCCGGTCGGCACGTCGCGCAAGGTGCGGGACGCCGTCCGCGCCGGCACCGCTCACGACTTCGCCGTCGTCAGCAACCCCGAGTTCCTCAAGCAGGGCGCGGCGGTCGACGACTTCATGAAGCCCGACCGGGTGGTCATCGGATCCGACGATGCCAGGGCGACGGCGATGATGGAGGAGCTCTACGCTCCGTTCATCCGGACCGGCGCGCCGATCATGACCATGGATCCGGAAAGCGCCGAGCTGTCGAAGTACGCGGCCAACGCCATGCTGGCGACGCGCATCTCGTTCATGAACGAGGTGGCCAACCTGTGCGAGCTGGTGGGCGCGGATGTCGACCAGGTGCGCAAGGCGATCGGATCCGATCGCCGGATCGGGACCTCGTTCCTGTTTCCCGGCGTCGGCTACGGCGGCAGCTGCTTCCCGAAAGACGTCAAGGCGATGGTGAAGTTCGCCGCCGACCGCGACTATCGCTTCCGCATCCTGCACGCGGTGGAGGAGGTGAACGCGGCCCAGAAGGTGCGGCTGTTCGAGAAGGTCCGCGCCCACTTCAGCGGCAGCCTGAAGGGGAAGACGGCCGCCGTCTGGGGACTGGCGTTCAAGCCGAAAACCGACGACATGCGGGAGGCGCCGGCGATTCCGCTGATCGAGGCGCTGCTCGAGGCCGGAATGTGCGTGCAGGCCTACGACCCCGAGGCCACCCGCGTGGCGCGCGGGGTCTTTGGCGAGCGTGTCCGCTTTGCCGACGGCGGCTACGACGCGCTCAAGGACGCCGACGCGCTGCTCATCGTGACCGAGTGGAATGAGTTCCGGCGTCCCGACTTCGAGCGCATGCGATCGCTGATGCGCCAGCCGGTCGTCTTCGACGGCCGCAACCTCTTCACCCCCGACCAGATGCAGCAGCGCGGGTTCACCTATTACTCCATTGGGCGCTAAGAGCACCGTTCTCGTCACCGGCGGCGCCGGCTACATCGGCAGCCACACCGCCAAGGCGCTGCGCCAGGCGGGCCACGCCGTCGTCATCTACGACAACCTCTCGGCCGGACATCGCCAGGCGGCGCTCGGGGTGCCGCTGATTGAGGGAGACATCCGCGACGTCGATGCCGTGCGCCGGGCCATCCGCGAATCGGGTGCGACCGCGGTGATGCACTTCGCCGCCTGGCTGGCGGTGGCCGATTCGGTGACGGACCCGGCGGGCTACTACCGCAACAACGTGTCCGGCACGCTCGGAACGCTGGAAGCCATGGCGCTCGAAGGGTGCCGCCACTTCGTCTTCTCGTCCACGTGCGCGGTCTACGGCGAGCCGGTCGAGACACCGCTGCGCGAGACGCACCCGACCAACCCGATTAACGCCTACGGGCAGACAAAGCTGGCCGTCGAGCACGCGCTGCCGCACTTCGAGCGCGCCTACGGCATCCGGTCGATCCGCCTGCGCTACTTCAACGCCGCCGGCGCCGATCCCGACGGTGAGCTGGGCGAGGATCACGACCCGGAAGTGCACGTCATCCCGCGCGCCTTCATGGCGGCATCCGGCGGAGAGCCGATGCAGCTCTTTGGCGAGGACTACCCGACGCCGGACGGCACCTGCCTGCGCGACTACATCCATGTGAGCGACCTCGCCGATGCGCACGTCCGCGCCCTGTCGCGGCTCGAACGCGGCGGGCCGTCGGCGAGCTATAACGTCGGCACGGAGCGCCCCTCGTCGGTGAGGGACGTCATCGCCTCGGTCGAACGCGTCACGGGAAGGAAGGTCGCCTATACGACCGCACCGCGGCGTCCTGGTGATCCCGCCGTGCTCTACGCCTCGGCCACCCGGATCCGCGAAGATCTCGGCTGGGTGCCGACGCGCCCCGAACTGGACACGATCGTCGGCGATGCCTGGCGCTGGCACGCCGCCCACCCGAAAGGGTTCAAGCGCTGATGTCCCGGCTCCGCGGTGCGCTCACCGATCCGCTGCTGTCGGTGGTGATGCCGGCCTTCAACGAGATCGCGACGATCGAGGAGATCATCCGCCGTGTCCTCGCGGTGCCGATCCGCACGCAGCTGATCGTCGTCGACGACTGCTCGACCGATGGCACGCGTGACAAGCTGGCGGCGTTGCAGCAGGAGCTCGGCTTCACGCTGCTGCTGCAGTCGAAGAACCAGGGGAAGGGCGCCGCGCTCCGCCGCGGCTTTGCGGCCGTCACCGGCGACCTCGTGGTCATCCAGGACGCCGACCTGGAGTACTCCCCGGAGGAGTTCCCGCAGCTCATCGAGCTGATCTGCCAGGGACGCGCCGACGTGGTCTATGGCTCGCGGTTCCTGGGCCGGCATCGCGTGTTTCTCTTCACCCATTACGCCGGCAACCGGCTCCTGACCCTCATCACCAACGTGCTCTACAACACCATGCTCTCGGACATGGAAACCTGCTACAAGGTGATGCGGACCGAGGTGCTCCGGTCGATGGCGCTGCAGTCGAACGGCTTCGGCATCGAGCCCGAGCTGACCGCCAAGATCTTCAAGCGCGGCTACCGGGTGTACGAGGTGCCGATCACCTACGACGGCCGCGGCTACGAGGAAGGGAAGAAGATCGGCTGGCGCGACGGGGTGGTCGCGCTCTGGGTGCTGCTGAAGTACCGAGTGACCGAGTGAACGCATTCTTCCGGCTGCTTCGCTACGCGCGGCCGTATCGCGCCCGGCTCGCCAGCGCGCTGGCGGCGATGGTGGTGTACGGCGCGGCCTCCGCCGGGGTCGCGGCGATGATCCAGCCGATCCTCGACGAGGTCCTCCCCAGCCGCGAGAACCTCGCCACCACCATCGGGCTGATCGTCGTGCTGTATCTCGTCAAGGGCGCCGGCGCGTACCTGTCCGGTTTCCTGATGACCGACGTGGGGCAGCGCGTCGTCCGCGACATCCGCAACGTCCTCTTCACCCACGTCCTCGGCCAGTCGGCGGCCTTCTTCGCCGTGAACCCGCACGGCAAGCTGATGTCGCGGATCACCAACGACGTCGCCCAGATCCAGCAGGCGGTGTCGGAGACGCTCGGCGACCTCGCGCGCGAATCGCTCGCGCTCATCGGCTTCGCGGTGCTGCTGTTCTATTACGACCCGCGGCTGGCCATCGTCTGTTTCACCGGCGCGCCGCTGGTCGTCTATCCGCTCGTGCGTCTCGGGCAGCGCGTGCGGCGGACGACGCGGCGCTCCCAGGAAGCGCTCGAGCAGATCACCCACCTGAGCGCCGAGGCATTCACCGGCCACCGCATCGTCAAGGCGTTCGGCGCGGAACGGCGGGAGCGGTCGAAGTTCGAGGCGGCGTCGCATCACCTGTATCGCACCAGCATGAAGGTGACCAGCGTGCTGTCGGTGATGCCGCCGCTGATGGAGTTCATCGGCGGGCTCGCCTTCGCCGCGGCGCTCTGGTACGGGAGCCAGGAGATTGCCACCGGCCGGCTGACGACGGGCGAGTTCATCGCCTTCATCGCCGCGCTGTTCATGATGTACGGCCCGGCGAAGAAGCTGAGCCGCGTCAACGCCAACCTGCAGCAGGCGATCGGCGCGTCGGAGCGGATCTTCGAGATGCTCGACACGCACAGCGAGGTGCGCGAACGGGAGGGCGCCGCGGCGCTGCCGCCGTTTGGCGGCGCCATCGAGTTCCGCGACGTCCAGTTCTCGTACCCGGGCGCCGAAGCCGCGACGCTGCGCGGCGTCTCGCTGACCGTCCGCGCGGGGCAGACGCTGGCCATCGTCGGGCGCAGCGGCGCGGGAAAGACGACGATGGTGAACCTGGTGCCGCGGTTCTACGATGTCGCCAGCGGCGCCATCACCATCGACGGGCACGACCTGCGCGACGTAACGCTCGCCTCGCTGCGGGCGCAGATCGGCATCGTGACCCAGGAAACGGTGCTGTTCGACGACACCGTGGCCGCCAACATCGCCTACGGCCGGCCGACGGCCTCCCGGGCCGAGGTCGAGGCGGCCGCGAGAGCGGCGCACGCCGACGAGTTCATCCGCGCGCTGCCGGCCGGCTACGAGACGATGATCGGCGAGCGCGGCCAGCGCCTGTCGGGCGGCCAGCGGCAGCGGCTGGCGATTGCCCGCGCGCTGCTGCGCGATTCGCCGCTCCTGATCCTGGACGAGGCGACCTCGTCGCTCGACGCCGAGTCGGAGATGCTGGTCCAGGATGCGCTGTCGACGCTGATGATGAACCGCACGTCGTTCGTCATCGCCCACCGCCTGTCCACCGTCCGCCGCGCCGACATCATCGTCGTGCTCGACCAGGGGCGGATCGTCGAAAGCGGCACGCACGAGGCGCTGCTGGCCCGTGGCGGCGCCTATGCGAAACTCTACGAGCTGCAGCTCCAGGAAGAGCCCGCCGAAGAGAATGTTTCATGATTAAGTCGATGACCGGGTTCGCCTCGCTCACGCACGAGGACGAGCGCGCGACGCTTGGCGTGACGCTGCGCGCCGTGAACCACCGGTTCCTCGACGTTCAGCTGCGTGTTCCCTCGTCGCTGGCCGACCTCGAGTCGCGGGTGCGGGCGCTGCTGCAGAAGCGGCTGGCCCGCGGGCGCGTCGAGCTCCAGATCTCGCTGCAGCTGCGGACTGCGCCGGCGCCGACGGTGGAGCTGAACCAGGAGTTTGCCAACGCGCTGGCGGCGGCCATGGAGCAGGCGCGCGAGCGCGGCCTGATCACCGGCACGCTGACGCCGGGCGACCTGCTGCGGATGCCGCAGGCGATCAGCGTGCGCGAGCGGCCGGCAGAGGCCGACCCGGCGCTCGAAGCGCAGCTCGGCGCCAGCGTCGCGGCGGCGGTGGAGCAGGCGCTGGCCGACCTCGACGCCATGCGCGTGCGGGAAGGCGGCCACCTGCGCGCCGACCTCGATGCCCGCACGGAACTGCTGCGCGAGCTGATCGAACGGCTGGCCGCAGCCGCCGAGGAAGGGCGCGGCGACGTCGAGGCGCGGCTGCACGAGCGCGTGCGGGAGATCGGACAGGAGCTGCCGGTGGACCAGGCGATGATCGCGCAGGAGATCGTCCGCGCCGCGGCGCGCTCCGATATCAGCGAGGAGACGACGCGGTTCCGTGCCCACCTGGCGCACTGGGCGGCGCTCTCCGACAGCGACGAGCCGTGCGGCCGCAAGCTCGACTTCCTGCTGCAGGAGATGAACCGGGAGGTCAACACCATCGGCTCGAAGGCCGACGGGCTGCGCGTGTCGGAGCTGATCATCTCGGCCAAGGCCGAACTCGAGAAGATGCGGGAGCAGGTCCAGAATGTCGAATAGGGGGCTGCTCTTCATCGTGTCGGCGCCGTCCGGGACCGGGAAGACGACCCTGGTCGAGCGGCTCGTGCAGGTGGTGCCGAACCTGAAGATGTCCCGCTCCTACACGTCGCGGAAGGCCCGTCCGGGGGAGGCCGACGGGGTTGACTATAATTTCATCAGCCGGGAGCGGTTCGAGCAGATGATCCGGGACGGCGAGTTCCTGGAGCACGCCGACGTCTTCGGCAACTATTACGGGACGTGCGCGGCCGATACCGAGGCCACGCTGGCCGCCGGGCACGACCTGGTCCTGGTGATCGACGTGCAGGGGGCCACCCAGGTGCGCAACCGCGGCCTCGACACCGTGGGCATCTTCATCCTCCCGCCGTCGGCCGCCGTGCTCGAGCAGCGGCTCCGGGGACGCAGCAAGGACAGCGAGGAGCAGATTCGGCGGCGGCTCAACGTGGCCGCCCGCGAGGTGGCCGAGTGCGCCACCTACGAATACGTCGTCGTCAACGACGAGGTCGGGCCAGCGGTCGATCGCCTGCGGGCGATTGTCCTGGCCGAGCGGGCAAGGGTGAAGCCGATGCGCGCGACGGCCGAAACCGTGATCGGGACATTTCGAACGTAGTTACGCTGAAAGGAGCCCGGGACTTCAGTCCCGGCTGAAGGAAAGGAGCCCGGGACTTCAGTCCCGGCTGAAGACATGACGCATCCGCCCAAGGAAAACCGTTTCGAGTTCGTCGTCATCGCCGGCAAGCGCGCCCGGCAGCTGCTCGCCGGCGCCACGCCGCGCGAGACCGGCGACAAGAAGATCACCATCGCTCAGCGCGAGGTGCTCCGGCGCAAGGTCGAGAAGATCGAAGAGGCATAAGTGGCCCTCGTCGCGCTGGGAGTCACCGGCGGCATCGGCGCCTACAAGGCTGTCGAGGTGTGCCGCGGGCTCCAGAAGCGCGGGCACGAGGTGGTCGCCGTGATGACGCAGTCGGCCACCCGCTTCGTCGGCCCGGTGACCTTCGAGGCGATCACGCGGCGGCAGGTCATCACGTCCCAATGGAAGCCGGGGGCGAACGCGGATATCGAGCACATCGCCATCGCCGACGGCATCGACCTCTTGTTGGTCGCGCCGTGCACCGCCAACGTCGTTGGCAAGTTCGCCAACGGCATCGCCGACGACTTCCTCACCTCGCTCTACCTGGCCACGAAGGCGCCGGTTCTGCTGGCGCCGGCGATGAACGTCAACATGCTGGCGCACCCGGCGGTTCGGCAGAACCTCGACACGCTGGCGGCGCGCGGCGTCCGCTTCGCCGAGCCCGGCGAGGGCTACCTGGCGTGCGGCTGGATCGGCAAGGGGCGGCTGGCGGAGCCCGACGAGATCGTGGCGGCCGCCGAGCAGGTGCTGGTCCCGCGTGACTCGCCGCTGCGGGGACGCCGGGTCCTCGTCACCGCCGGCCCGACCTACGAAGACATCGATGCGGTCCGCTACGTCGGCAATCGTTCCAGCGGGCGGATGGGGTTTGCGATCGCCGCCGAGGCGCGGCGGAGGGGAGCTACGGTCACGCTCGTGGCCGGCCCGACGCGGGTCGAGCCACCCTCGGTCGACGACTTCGTCCGCGTCCGGACCGCTGCTGAGATGCACGCCGCCGTCATGCGGCTGTCCGCCAATGCCGACATCGTCGTCATGGCCGCCGCCGTGGCTGACTACACCCCGGTCGCGCCCGCGAACGACAAGATCGCGAAGGCCGACGCGCCGCTGACGCTCACCCTCGAACGCACACGCGACATCCTCGCCGACCTCGGCCAGTTGCCCTCGCGGCGCGCTGACGGCCGGCCGCTGTTGGTCGGCTTTGCCGCCGAAACCGGCGAGGCCGTCCGGAAGGCTCGGGACAAACGCGCCCGCAAGCAGATCGACGTGATCGTGGCCAACGACGTCACGCAGGAGGGGGCCGGCTTCGACGTGCCCACCAACGCGGTGACAATCGTCGATGACGAAGGCGAGCAGGTGGTGCC
>JBFWUM010000008.1:0-1423 GCA_050247255.1 Vicinamibacterales bacterium
TTTTGGAGCCGGCTGTCAGACTCGAACTGACGACCTGCTGATTACGAATCAGCTGCTCTACCGACTGAGCTAAGCCGGCCAGGCTTGGGCGGGACGAACATCTGAGTTTAGCACGTGCGTTCGGGCCGGCTGAAGCCGGCCCCCCACGGCTGCCTTCCGCCTGAAGGCGGAAGCCACGCTACGGGCGGCGGCGGTTGTTGCCACCCGGGCGGAAGCGGCCGCTCGACGGGCCGCCAGGTCTTGAAGGGCCGCCAGGGCGAGCGGGCCGGTGCGAGGGCTCGGGCGATGCGCCGCGCAGCCCGGCGCCCTTGCGCGCTGCCTTTTCCGCCGCCCGCCGACGTTCTTCCGCCTTGCGCGCGCGAATCGCGGCAATGCGATCCTTGAGCGGCACCTCCAGCTGCTGCGCCGCGGCCGCCTTGTAGTTGAAGTCCGGCAGCGTCACCCGCGGCAGCGTCTTGTTGACGGCGCGCTCGATGGCGCGGATGTCGGATTCCTCGTCGGGCGCGACAAACGTGAACGCCTCGCCGGTGAGCTCGGCGCGGCCGGTGCGGCCGACGCGGTGGATGTAGTCCTCCGGCGCCGCCGGCACGTCGAAGTTGACGACGTGGCTCAGCGCTTCGACGTCGATGCCGCGCGCGGCGATGTCGGTGGCGACGAGCACGGGGTAGCGGCCGCTCTTGAAACCGGCCAGCGCCTGCGTGCGCTGCGCCTGCGACCGGTTGCCATGAATGCGCTCGGCGCTGATCCCGGCCTTCACCAGGTGCTCGGCCAGCCGGTTGGCGCGGTGCTTGGTCCGCGTGAACACCAGCGCCTGCTGCAGGATGCCGCGGGTCAGCAGCTCCACCAGCAGCGGCGCCTTGAGGTGCTGCGGCACCGGATAGACCGCCTGGGTAATGCCGACCGCCGGCGCCGCCTGCCGCTGCAGGCTGATGGTCACCGGATCCTTCAGCATGTCGCTCGCCAGCGTCGCAATCTCCCGCGGCATGGTGGCGGAGAAGAACAGCGTCTGCCGCTTGCTGGGAATGTGGCGGAGGATGCGCTTGATGTCGGGGAGGAACCCCATGTCGAGCATCCGGTCGGCCTCGTCCAGCACCAGGTACTCGAGCCCGCCAAGCTTCGCGTACGGCTTGGTGGCGTGGTCGAGCAGCCGCCCGGGCGTGGCGACGATCAGGTCGACGCCGGTGCGGAACGCGTGCTCCTGCGGCCCCATGCCGACACCGCCAAACACCGCCGCGCCGGTGAGCGGCGTGTGCACGGTCAGCCCGTTGAACTCCTCGAGAATCTGCGCCGCCAGCTCACGCGTCGGCGTCAGCACCAGCGCCCGCGTCGTCCGCCGCGGCTTGTCCATCAGCCGGTGCAGGATCGGCAGCAGGAAGGCGATGGTCTTGCCGCTGCCGGTCTGCGCGCAGGCCAGCAGGTCGCG
>JBFWUM010000008.1:1523-97484 GCA_050247255.1 Vicinamibacterales bacterium
GGATTACCGAGCGCGTCGACGTCATGTCCCTCCGGTGCTCCCGGCCAGGGACGCCCGCCGTGGCGCCACTGCTTCGATTGGAGGAGGACGCCGCGGACCAGCTGCTCTTCGCTGACCAGCCGATGCCGAGTGTCGTAGGTGAGCCGGCGGATCGCGCCGCCAGGGGCTTCGGCAACGACGGTGGCGGGACCGTCAGCGCGGTAGGCGACGGTGGCGAGGACCTCCTCGCCGGACACGTGCGTCTCGGTCGCCACCCGTCCCTGCTCGTCGTACGCATACTGAATGGTCACCTCGTCTCCGGCCCGTTCGACGAGGCGGCCCTGGCGGTCGAAGATCAGGCGCGCCGTGGCGCCGTCCACAGTCAGGGTCGCGCTGCGCACCGGGCCGATCAATTCGAACCGCTCGCGATCGTCACCGGCGCCGCGCGCAGCGACGAGGAGCGGCTGTGTGCCGCCAGCGCGGGCCAGGAGGTCGGCGACGAAGCCGGCCGGAATCGCGAAACTCAGTCCCTCGCCGTTCTGGTTGGCCGACACGGCCACGCCAACCACCGCGCCATCGCTCGTGAACACGGGGCTGCCGCTGCTGCCGGGCGACAGCGGCGCGGTGATCTGCAGCAGGCCGCTCTCGTCGCTCCTGTCGGCGCTGACGATGCCGGTGGTCAAGGTGCCGTCGAGACCCAGCGGGGCGCCATAGACGGAGATCTCGTCGCCGATCGCCGGAGTCACCGCCGACAGTGGCAGCGTCGCCGCTGACGCGCTCGCCGTCTTCAACACCGCGAGGTCACGCGCAGCATCCACACCGACGAGGCCGGCCACGCTATACATGCGCTCCTCGGCGCCGAGGATTCGCGCCGCCACGCCGCCGCTCACCACGTGACGGTTGGTCACGAACAGGTCCGGCGCGACAAAGAAGCCGCTGCCCTGCGCCATGCGTGTGCCCGCACCATCGAAGACCATGACCACACCCGAGGCGGCGGCAACGCGGCCGAGGGCGTTTCCGTCGGCCCGCTGTCCCAGGAAGTACGCGGCTGCCAGCAGGAGCGCGAGGACAACCGCGGCGATGACGAGCGTTGTCGGCTGGAGGGCGATCCCGCTCCGCTGGGGCGTGACGCGCCGCGGCGGTGCGGGCGCAGGGGCTCTCTCGATCGGCGGGGCTGACGAGGGCCCCGCCTGGGGCTCGAGACGGGGAAGTTCGCCGCCGCCCTGTTCGGACCACCACCTGAACGCCTGGGCAACCGCCCCGATCGCCTGTTCCCGCTGATACGGCTTGAGGATGTAGGCCACGACGCCGCGGCGCATGCTCTCGGCGGGCGGCACCGCCGCGTCGGACGTCGCCAGCACCATGGCGGTTGCCGGTGAGACTTCGCGGATCTGCTGCGCCAGCCAGAGGCCGGTCGGCCCCGGCATGTGCACGTCGCACACCGCCACGGCCGGCGGCGATTCGCGAATGCTGCGGACCGCCTCGTGCGCGTTGGTCGCGGTGCGCACCTCGTAGCCGGCGCCTTCGAGATACCGCCGCATCAACTCACGGAAGCCGGCTTCGTCGTCGACGACGAGGACGTGGGTGCCGGTGGCGCTCATGACGTCGCCGGCCCCTGCGTCGTGTCGAGCTCTTCCTGGATCCGGGGCAGGATGTCGAGCGCCTTGCGGATGGCCTGCTGCACGTGCAGCAGGTCGCCGCGCCGCGCGTCGTCGGCAGGCATCTCATCGAGCAGCAGATCGACGAAGCCGACGGCGATGCCGATCTGGTTCTTCAGCTGGTGCAGGGTGTCGGATTCCAAACGGGTCACGCCTGTTCCTTTACGGTTGCGGCGAGCAGGTCATCGATGGCGGCAAGTACCTGCTTGACGTTGAGTGGTTTGCCGAGAAAGCCGCGGGCGCCGGCGGCGCGCAGCCGGTGGGGCAGCCCTGGGGTGGCGTCAGCGCTCAGGATGACCACCGGGATCGGCCGGGTCGCCGGGTCCTCCCAGATGGCGCGGAGCACGTCTTCGCCGGACATGTCGGGCAGGTGCATGTCGAGCAGCACCAGGTCAGGCTGGTTGGCGCGCACCGCGTCGATGCCGGCGCGGCCGTACGTGACGTGGGTCAACTGCAGCCCTGGACGGCGCGCGAGCATCCGCTCCATCAGCCGGACGTTCGAGCTGTTGTCCTCGATGTAGAGGATGTTGCCGCTGACATCCGGCGCCGTCATCCGTTCGACCGGGGCCTCCTCGCGCGCCTCGAAGCGCTCCGGCAGGTCGGCCGTGAACGGCAGCTCCACCCAGAACGTGCTGCCGGCGTCGACGATGCTGTCGCACCCCATGTGGCCGTGCATGGCGGCGCAGAGCGCGCGCGAGAACGCGAGGCCGAGGCCGGTGCCCTCGACGCCAGACTGCTCGGCGCCGAGCCGCTCGAACGGCTGGAAGAGCAGGCGCTGCTTCGACGGCGAGATCCCGGAACCGGTATCGCGGACGGCGATCCGCACCATCGAGTCGGTCCCGCCGAACTCGATGGTGATGCGCCCGGCGTGGCGGTTGTACTTGACGGCATTGGACAGGAGGTTGAGCAGGATCTGGATCAGCCGCTGCTTGTCGGCGCGAACCGCGGCCTGGGCGCGGAAGCCGGGCAACGGCCCGATGTCGATGGTGATCTCGCGCTCCCGCGCCAGCGGCTTGACCAGGTCGACCGCCGTCTGCACCGCCTCGCGCACGTCCACCGCCTCCGGCGACAGCGACAGCTTGCCGGACTCGACGCGGGCGATGTCGAGGATGCCATTGATCAGGTTGAGCAGGTGGTGGCCGGCGGAGAGAATCTGCGACACGTTCTCCGCCTGCTCATGGCTCAGGCTCGCGCGGTCGAACAACTGCGCGAAGCCGAGGATGGCGTTGAGTGGGGTGCGCAGCTCGTGGCTCATGTGCGAGAGGAACTCGCTCTTGGCGTGGTTGGCCCGCATGGCCTCGAGCCGCGCCAGCTTCAACTCGTCCTGGGCCTGTTTTTCCGCCGTGATGTCGTGGGCGATGTCGCAGATCCCGGCCAGGGCCCCGGCGGCATCGTAGATGGGGAAGCGCGTCGACGAATACACGTGGACGCCGTCGGCTTCCATCACCGATTCCTCGTAGACCGCGGAGGTCCGTCGCTCGATGATCTCGTCGTCATGGGCGCGCACGACGTCGGCCAGCCGCGGCGGCATGATGTCGTGCGGCGTCCGTCCGATCACCTGTTCGAGCGTGGCGCCGAAGACGCGCAGGAAGCGGTCGTTGACGAGCACGTACCGCCCCTCGTCGTCGCGCACGCTGATCACGTGCGGGCTGTAGGCGAGGATCGCCTCCAGCCGCTGCCGGGTCTCGTCGCGTTCTGCCGTGCGCGCGCGCACGCGCTCCTCGAGCTCGGCGTTGAGCGCCCGCAACGAGGCCTCGGCGCGATGCGCCTGATCGCGCAGGCTGGCCTCGATGCGCGCGCGGCGCACCGCGTGCGGCAACTTCGCAATCCGTTGCTTGAGCACGAAGTCGGTGGCTCCGTCCTTGAGCCGATCCGCGGCCAGGTCCTCGCCGAGCGCGCCGGAGAGGAAGATGAACGGCACGCCGGGGCAGAGGCGGCGGGCCACGCCCTGCGCGGTGAGCCCGTCGAAATCGGGCAGGTTGTAGTCGGAGAGGATGATGTCGAACTGCGTCGTCACGAGCGCCGCTTCGAACGCGCCGCGCGAGGCGACGCACTCGATGACGCAGTTGAGACTGTCGCCGGCGAGCGTGGCAGCGGCGAGCTCCGCATCGAGCGGATCGTCTTCGAGGTGGAGAATACGGAGCGGCTCGTCGGTCATGGCTATTTAGGACACTTTGGTCAGGTAAGGTGTATAACGCTGAGGCGTTCGTGTTGCCTATCCGGGCAAACACGCAGTGGTATCCGGGGTAACTACCGATGGAGTTTGTCCTACAGAACGACGAACAGTCGGCGACGGCGACGCTGAAGCGGCTGCGGGCCATTCAGGCGATCACCGACAGCACGCTCGTCACCCTGACGGTGGATGAGCTGCTGAAGGAGTTGCTCGCCCGGCTTCGCCAGACGCTCCGCTGCGGCAATGCGCTCGTCTACCTGCCGGATCCTGAAGCGCCGCATCAGCTCCTGGTGCGGGCCTGGGATGGGCTGGTCGTCGACAGCATCCGCGACCTCCGCGTGCCGGTGGGAGCAGGCCTGTCCGGCCGGGTCTTCGCGACCCACCAACCGGTCATCGTCGAGGACATGCGGACCCTCGACTACAGCGGAATTGCCGGGGTCGATTTACCGGCGATTCTGGCCAGCTGGCAGTCGGCCATGGGGGTGCCACTGCGTGTGGCCGATCGTGTCATCGGCGTCGTCGCCGTCACCTCGAAGCAGCCACGGCAGTTCACGCAGGACGATCTCGGCCTGATCATGCTGGTGGCCGAGCGGGTCGCGCCGGTCATCGAACGGCGCCGCCTCGTGGACCAGATGCGGCGTGCCAACGATCGATTGAAGCGGCTGTCGCGCCGGTTGCTGCACGCCCAGGAAGAAGGCCGGCGCCGGATCGCGGTGGAACTGCACGACGAGCTGGGGCAGGTGCTGACGGCGACGAAGATTCACATCGACTTCGCCGCGCGCCTCTGCAGTGACTCGGCGGCCGAGCACCTGGCGCAGGCGGCCGAATGTATCGAGCGCGCGGTGAGCCAGGTCCGCGACCTGTCGCTGCAGCTGCGTCCGTCCGTGCTCGACGACCTCGGATTGGCTGCAGCGCTGCGCTGGCACGTCGACCGCTTCACGCGGCGCGACGGCCTGTCCACGCACCTGGCGATTACGCCCGTCTCGAAGCTGGCGCCGGAAATCGAGATCACCTGCTTCCGCGTTGCCCAGGAGGCGCTCACCAACGTGTCGCGCCATTCAGGCGCTGCCAACGTGTGGGTCGAGCTGTCGATCGCGGACGGCGACCGCCTGCGCCTTGCGGTTCGCGACGACGGGGCCGGGTTTGACGTCCTGGCGGCCCGCGGCCGGGCAGCGCGCGGGCTGTCGCTCGGGCTGCTGGGAATGGAGGAGCGGGCCGAGTTGATCGATGGCATCCTCTCGATCACGAGCGCCGCGGGGCAGGGGACCGAGGTGCGAATCGAGGTGCCGATGACGACTCCCGGGACAGAGCGATGAGCGGGGCGATCAGGGTTGTCGTGGCGGATGACCACGTGCTGGTCCGCGCCGGCATTACGCACCTGCTGCGATCTCTGGAGGGGGTAGACGTGGTCGGCGAGGCCGGCGACGGGCTCACGACGATCGGCGTGGTCGAGAAGACGCGGCCCGACATCGTGCTGCTCGACATCGGCATGCCTGGCCTCAACGGGCTCGACGTGGCCGGGCGGCTTGGCGCGCTCGACCCGCCGGTCGCGACGATCATCCTGTCGATGCACGAGTCCGAGGAGTACGTCGTCCGCGCGCTGCAGGCGGGTTGCTCCGGCTACTTACTCAAGGCGGCAGCGGTCTCGGAGCTGGAGGTGGCCGTGCGCGCCGTCGCGCGGGGCGAGTCGTATCTCAGCCCGGCGGTGTCGAAGCGGGTCGTCTCGGACTACGTCAAGCGCACCGGCAGCGGCGAGGCCACGCCGCTCGACTCGCTGACGCAGCGGCAGCGCGAGATCCTGCGCCTGGTGGCGGAAGGGCACACCAGCCGCGACATTGCCGAGCAACTTGGCCTCAGCGTCAAGACCGTCGAAACCCACCGCGCGCACATCATGGAGCGCCTGGGTGTGCACGATGTCGCGGGGCTCGTGCGGTTCGCGGTAAAAGTCGGCCTTGTTGAGCCGTAGATAGTCGATGGTCGATGGTCGGTCGTCGCGACTATCGACCACCGACGAGCGACCACGTTACGGATGGCTCTTGAACTCCACCGTGGGATTCTTGTCCTGGGTGTAGCGGATCACCCATTCGCTCTCGAAGATCAACGCTTCACGGCCGTGGGTGTCGGTGACGCGGATCAATCCGGACAGCGGTAGCGAGAGTTCGGTGCCGGGGGCCACGGCCGGCCACCGCGCCGCGACGTGGTTCAGCCGATCGACGCGGCAGTCGATGCCGTACTCCGACTTCATGCGTGCCTCGACGACGTCGAGCTGCAGGCTGCCGATGACGCCGATGATCGGGTGGCGCGTGCCCGAGGTGGGCATGAACACCTGGATCAGCCCCTCTTCCGCCAGCTGCGCCACCGCCTCGTCGAACCGCTTGTGGCGAATGTCGCCGGGGCGCAGGTAGGCAAACCCTTCCGGCGGGAACTGCGTGATCTCGGGGAACTGCACGCGGCGGCCGGCAAACAGCGTGTCGCCGATGGCCATGCGTCCGGGATTGACGATGCCGACGACGTCGCCCGGGAAGGCTTCGGGCACCGTTTCGCGGTCGCGGCCGAAGAAGCGGTAGACACGCGACAGCCGCAGCGGCGTCTCGAGCCGCGCATTGGTCACCATCATGTCCTTCTCGAGCCGCCCCGAGCAGATGCGGACGAACGCCACCCGATCACGATGCTTCGGGTTCATGTTCGCCTGGATCTTGAAGATGAAGCCGGAGAAGTGCGGGTCGGTCGGCTCGACCGCGCCGATGTCGGCCTCGCGCGGCCCCGGGCTGGGGGCGAGCGAGAGCAGCGCATGGAGAAACGGCTGCACGCCGAAATCGTTGAGGGCGCTGCCGAAGAAGACGGGGGTCTGCCGCGCGGCGCGATACATGCCGGCGTCGAAGGTCGTGCCGGCGCCGGAAATCATCTCGACGGCATCGATGAGCTCGCGCTGGCGCTTCTCGCCGACCAGCTCGGTGACCTCCTCCGAGTTGGCCGCGGCGACCACCACCGGCTCGGTGCGGCGGCCGCGGCTACCGCGCTCGTAGAGCAGCACCGAGTTGGCCTCGAGGTCGAACACCCCCTTGAAGTCGGGGCCGTCGCCGAGCGGCCAGTTCTTGGGGGCGGCGGCAATGCCGAGGACGCGCTCGATCTCGTCGAGCAGCTCGAACGGGTCGCGGGCAGGCTGATCCAGCTTGTTGATGAAGGTCAGCACCGGCAGCCCGCGCTCGCGGCAGACGGCAAACAGCTTCAGCGTCTGCGGCTCGACGCCCTTCGCCGCGTCGAGCACCATGACGACGCTGTCGACGGCGAGGAGGGTGCGGAAAGTGTCCTCGCTGAAGTCCTGGTGGCCGGGGGTGTCGAGCAGGGTGACGTGGTGCCCTTCGAGCTCGAACTCGAGGGCGGCGGCGCTGATCGAGATGCCGCGCTGCTGCTCCATCTCCATCCAGTCGGACACCGCGTGGCGCTGCGTCTTGCTGCCCCGGACCGCGCCCGCAAGGTCAATGGCCCCCGCGTAGAGCAGGAGCTTTTCCGTCAGCGTCGTCTTGCCGGCGTCCGGGTGGGAAATGATGGCAAACGTGCGGCGGCGCGCCACTTCGCGGGCAAGCGGGCTGGCTTCAGCGACGGACTGTTCGGAGGACACGTCTCTCTATTGTATTGGAGCAGGCCGGAGGGGCCGGAGGTCACGGCTTCACAGCGGAGAAACGGAGGCACGGAGGCGCGCAGAGTGCACCGCGTTCGACGGCCGCCGAAGGCGGCCTCAGACGGCACGAGATCCACGGATCAATAAGCCTCTCACGCAATCTCGCCGGCTTATTGATCCGCGGATCTCGTGTCGTCTGCGCCGGCCTGCTTCGCAGGCCAGCGTCGAACGCTCTGTCTCCGTGCGTCTCTGCGTCTCCGTGGCTCCGTTGTGAACCCGTGAGCTCCGAGCCCTCTTGTGAGCTCATCTGAAATCGATACCCATGTAATTTCGGTTGCGCGGATCGATACACGCGCGGAGCGGCGACAGTCGAATGGCGTGTGATCGGAACTGAGCAAGGATCTTGCGAAGGCGATGCGCATCCTGCCCAATATGCGCACCGCACTCGATTACGCGTCGACGCCGGAGGCCTTCTGCGCTGCGCTGAAGCGCGCGCGCGAGGCGCGCTGCGTCTCGCTGCGCGAGATCTCCGCGACCACCAAGATCGCCGTCAACCACCTCACGGCGCTGGAGCGCGCGGACCTTCGGCATTGGCCCAAAGGGATCTATCGCCGCGCCTACTTCCGCGACTACGCGAAGGCGATCGGACTGCCGGAGGACAGCATTCATCGTTTCCTCCACTTCTTCGGCGAGGAGGAAGAGGGTGCGAGGGTCCGCGGGTGCGGAGGTGCGAAGGTGCCGGACGGCACGGAGGCGGAGGGCGCGGAGGCGTCGGACATGCGGTTGGTGCTCGATGCGTCGACCGCGCCTCGTGGGTGGCGGGCGGCGATCGTGGCGGCCCTCGACGCCACGATCGCGCTGCTCCTGGCTTTCAAGGTGACACTCGGGGCGCCGCGCATGCTGCCGCGTCCCCAGGCGCCGGCCGACGTGTCCACGCGGGAGTCGGCGGAGCAGCCGGTACGCGCCCGGTTGCGCGTCGTCCGGTGACGCGGCACCCCGTGGCACCCCGTAAAGGGGTGCCCTACTTCGTCAAACCGAGGGCCTGGGGCGTTCCCGGGCTGCCGATGTGGCCGCTCTGGACGCGCAGGTTGTTCTGCACGTCCTGGATGCCGGTCACCGATTCGACGACGTCCTCGGCGTGGCGCTTCTCCTCGCGCGATGTCACCGATCCGGTCAGCGTCACGACCCCTTCGTGGCACTTCACCTCGATGTCGCTGGCGTTGACCCGCGGATCGTCGGTGAGGCGGTCGCATACGTCCTCGAGCATCCGCTGGTCGCTCCGGCGGTAGCCTCGCGGGCCCATGCCGGCGTAGTTGACGTGGGTCAGCTCGTCGCGCCAGTAGACGGGACCGGTGTAGACCGTGCGGTTGTGCGGCTCGGTCCGTCCAAGGCCGCTGCTGCGCTCGCGCCAGAAGCGGTCGCGATCCTCGTAGCTGCCCTCGCGGTCGCCCCAGTCGGGCCGCCCGAGGGCCGTTTCGCCGGCGTGGCGATAGTCGCGATCGCGGTCGCGCTCGTATTCCCACCGTTCTGCCATCAGCTCCTCCTTTTCCTTCCACTTGAAGGTGGACGCCACATCCAGGGAAAGAGAAGCAACGGCCGCGCCCGTACATGAAAAAAGGGACGGGCTCGCGAGGAACCCGTCCCTTCTCGCTTCTGACTTCCAGCTTCTACTCAGACTTCCTTGCCACCTTCAGCTCGTCGAGCTTGGCGAGCATGTCCTCGGCGGACGTCGCCGGGCGCACGGCCGTGTCGATGTGGGTGATGCGGCCGGTCTTGTCGATGTAGAACGTCCAGCGGTTGGCCACGCCAGCCTGGTTGAGCACGCCGTAGGCCTGCGCCGTCTGCTTGGTCGGGTCGGCCAGCATCGGGAAGTCGGCTTCCTTCTTCTCGACCACGGTGCCCGTCGGCTGACCGTTGCGCCCCTGCAGCGCCACGCTCGTCGCCTTGGCGAACGCCGTCTGGTCGTCGATGTTGTCGATGCTCGCCATGAAGTAGGTCACGTCGTACTGGCGGATACGCGCGCCGTTGTCCGCCAGCGACTTGCACTCGATCGTGCAGCCCTGGGTGAACGCCTTCGGGAACCAGGCGACCACGACGTTGGTCTTGCCGCGATAGTCCGACAGCTTGTGCATCTTGCCGTCGGTCCCCTGCAGGTTGAAGTCGGGCGCCATGTCGCCGACCTTCACCACGGTCGGCGCGGCCGGAGCCGCGGCCGGACGTCCCTGCGGCGCCTGCGCCATCACCGTGCCCACGGCCAGGGCCGCCACCATGCCCATCGTCATCAATGCACGCATCTCACGATCCTCCTGATGGCCGCCATGACGGCGGGCCCGGCGGGCCGGTGAAGCCGGCCGCCACGTAGCAACGAACAGCCCCGGAAAGGGTGGAATTATACGCCAGCCGGCGTGGTCGGCCCGCCGGGGATCAGTTCGCTGTGGACGCGGGCCCGCTCGCGGTCGATCTGGTCGGGGGTCGCCCCGAGCCGCCGCAGCACAGCTTCGGTCATCGCCAGCGCCACCTCGCCCTCGCCGGAAAACACCTCGTTGGCGCCGGCGCCCCGCAGCGGCGGCACGTCCCGCAGGTAGGCGCCGCGCACGAAGATGAGCGCGCTCGGGTTGATGTCGCGGGCGCGGGCAATCACGTCGGGCGACCCGGATTCGGCGCCGCTGACGATCAGTGTGCCGGCGTGCGGCAGCCCGGCCGACACGAGCGTGTCGGGATGACGCGCATCCCCGTAAATGGCCGAGATGCCGTCCTGCCTCAACTGCCGGACGGTATCGATGTTGAGCTCGACCACGGTCGGGGCGATGCCGTTCTCGCGCAGCAGCCGCGTGACCGTCCGCCCGGTCGGCCCGTAGCCGACGACGATGGCGCGGCCGCGCGGATCGAGCAGCGAGGAGACGCCGAGGTCCTCGCTCGAGCTGGAGGCGCGGCCGCGGCGGCGCAGCCACGCGTTCTCGATCGGCCGCACGGCGCGCGTCGCAATCGGGTTGATCAGGATCGAGGTGATCGCCACCGCGACGACCGCGTTCATCACCGCGTCGGGGACGAGGCCTACGTCGCGCCCCAGTTCCGCGAGGATGAACGAGAACTCGCCGATCTGCGCCAGGGCCGCCGGCACGGCGAAGATGACGTGGGTGGGGTAGCGCATGGCCGCGAGCATGCCCGCGGCCACCAGCGGCTTGGCCACGGTGACGATCAGCAGCCCGGTCGCGAACAGCCAGGGCGCGGCGAACAGCTCGCTCGGGTCGAGCAGCATGCCGATCGAGACGAAGAACAGCACGGCGAACGCGTCGCGCATGGGCAGCGCTTCGGTGGCAGCACGCAGGCTGTAGTCGGATCGCCCGACGACCATGCCGGCAACGAAGGCGCCAAGCGCGACGGAGACGCCAAACGCCATCGACGAGCCGGCGGCAATGCCGAGCGCGATCGCCAGGATGGTCAGCACAAATAGCTCGCGCGAGCGGGTGGCGGCGACGCGATCGAGGATGGCCGGGACGATGCGCTGGCCGACGACCGCGGCCAGCGCCAGCAGCGCCGCGATTTTCAGCACGGTCGTGCCGATCGCGGTGGTCAGGCGCGCCGCCGACACGTCGCCGCCGGCCAGCGTCGGCAGCAGGACGAGCACGACGACGGTCAGCAGGTCCTCGACCACGAGCCATCCGACTGCGATGTGGCCGGTGGTCGTGTGCAGCTCGCGCCGCTCGGACAGGATGCGCACCAGGACCACGGTGCTCGCCACCGAGAGCGTCAGGCCGAAGACGAGCGCCTGGGGTCCCTGCAGTCCGCCAAACGTTGCCGACACGAAGCCGAGCGCCGTGGCAACACTCGCCGCCACCAGCGCGCCCGGTACGACGATGCGGCGGACCGCCAGCAGCTCGTGCAGGTGGAACTGCAGCCCGACGCCGAACATCAGCAGGATGACGCCGACTTCTGCGAGCTGCTCGGCGAGCTCCGCGTTCGCGACGAAACCGGGTGTGGTCGGCCCAAGGGCGACGCCCGCGAGCAGATAGCCGGCGATCGGCGACAGCCCGAGCCGGTGTGTGGCGTATCCGAGTAGCAGGGCACCGCTGAGCGTCGCGGCGAGCGTCAGGAGGAGCTGAAGGTCTTCCACGGGCTGGGCTCAATGGTACTTGGTGTGCGAGGGTGCGAGGGTGCGGAGGAGCAGTCGCCCGGTTGCTGCGCCGCGCGTGAGCCGATCTGGCGGCGGTTTGCACCTTAGCGGGCATGGGGAACGCCACGATGATCACGCACGTTCGGGTCAACCGCGGGCTGCTCGCGGCGGCTGAGAAGCGGCTGCTCGTCAGGATCGCGGCCGCGCTGCCGCGCTGGGTCACATCGGATCAGCTGACGCTGTTGGCGCTCGGCGCCATGGCGCTCTGCGGTGCCGGCTTCGCGCTGGCGCGATGGGAACCGCGGGCGCTCTGGCTCGTCATTGTCGGGTTGGCCGTCAACTGGTTCGGCGACAGCCTTGACGGCACGCTGGCGAGGGTGCGGAAGCTGGAGCGGCCGCGCTACGGCTACTACATCGACCACGCGCTCGACATCGCCGGCACGGCGCTGCTGATGTCCGGCCTGGCTGTTTCCGGCTACATGTCGCCGCTGGTCGCGATCGCAACCCTCGCGGCGTACCTGATGGTGGCCGGCGAGGTCTACCTGGCGACCGCGGCGGGGCGCGACTTCACGATGTCGGTCGCCGGCGTCGGCCCGACGGAACTGCGGCTCCTGCTCGCCATCGGCGCCCTCGCGCTGTTCCGCGATCCCTACCTCACCATCGGCGACATTGGCCGTTTCAGGGTCTTCGACGTCGGCGGCGCGCTCGCGACGCTCGGACTGCTTGCGGCCTTTGTGACTGCCGTGGTTCGCAATGGCCGGGGGCTGGCGGCCGCCGAGGGTCGTCACCGATCTTGCGGGCGCACCAAGCGCGGCCTTGAAGAGGTGGGTCTCGGGTAGTACGATGTCCTCTTACGGTTTCGCGCAGATTCCTCACATAGCGGCACCCCGTAAAGGGGTGCCCTACGGACACGGCGGCACCCCCTAAAAGGGGTGGCCTACGCAGGCACTTGGCAGACGAACAGCGCGCAGCGCCCGGCGAACAGGGCGTGGAGCGTCCCGGGACGACCGGCGGCGAGAGCGACGAGCGGGCGCCGCTCATCGTCCGCGGCGCGCGCACGCACAATCTGAAGAACGTCGACGTCACGCTGCCGGCCGGCAAGCTGATTATCGTCACTGGCGTCAGCGGGTCGGGGAAATCGTCGCTCGCCTTCGACACCATTTACGCGGAGGGGCAGCGGCGCTACGTCGAATCGCTCTCCGCCTATGCCCGGCAGTTCCTCGAGCGGATGGAGAAGCCGGACGTCGATCGGATCGAGGGGATCTGCCCGGCCATCGCCATCCGGCAGAAGAACAGCATCCGCAACCCGCGCTCGACCGTCGGCACGACCACCGAAATTCACGACTACATGCGGCTGCTCTTCGCGCGCGTGGGGCGGACGTTCTGCCGCCGGTGCGGGCAGGAGGTCGTGCGCGAAACGGCCGAGGTCGTCGCGACGCGGCTCGGCGCGCTCGAAGGAGCGCGGCTGATGATCGGCTTCGAGCTCCCGGTCGTCGCGCCGGTGGTCCACCAGGCGGAGCCGGATGAGCCTGACGAAGATGACGAAGGCGAGGCGCGCCCGGCGAAGGCAGACGCCATCACGGAAACCATCAACACCCTCCGCCGGCGCGGGTTCGGGCGGCTGCTGATCGACGGGCGGGCGGTCGCGCTCGACGAGGTCGATCCGGCCACGCTCAAGGACCGCGCGTCGCTCGAGGTCGTCGTCGACCGCGTGCGCGTGGAGGGGGACATCCGGACGCGGCTGACAGACTCGATTGAGACGTCGTACCGCGAAGGGGGAGGCGCGGCGTTCGCGATTGACGCGGACTCGAGCGAGCGCATCGACTTCTCGGAGCGGTTCGAGTGCCGGCCGTGCGGCCTTGCCTACGAAACGCCGCAGCCGCGGCTGTTCTCGTTCAACAACCCGTTCGGCGCCTGCCCGACGTGCCACGGCTTCGGCAACATCATCGAGCTCGACATGGAGCTGGTGGTGCCCGACTCATCCAAGTCGATCAACCAGGGGGCGATCGAGCCATGGAGCAAGCCGCACTACCGGGCGCAGCTGGCCGAGCTGAAGCGGGCGGCAAAGAAGGCGAAGATCCGCCTCGACGTGCCGTGGCGTGAGCTCTCGGACGCCGAGCGCGCGTTCGTCGTCGAAGGCTCCGACGAACACGACTACGAAGGCGTCCGCGGCTTCTTCCGCTGGCTCGAGCGAAAGAAGTACAAGGTCCACGTTCGCGTGTTCCTGAGCCGGTACCGCGGCTACACGGCCTGCCCCGATTGCGGCGGCACGCGGCTGCGGCGCGAGGCGCGCGACGTGCGCGTCGGCGGGCGGACGATCGACGCGGTGTCGGCGCTGACGGTGCGCGAGGCGCAGCAGTTCTTCGCCGACCTGCAGCTGTCCGAGAAGGAGGTGGCGGTCGCTGAGAAGGTGCTGCGCGAAATCCGGCGGCGGCTGTCGTTCCTCGGCGACGTCGGCCTCGACTACCTGACGCTCGACCGGCTGTCATCGACGCTGTCGGGCGGCGAGTCGCAGCGCATCAACCTCGCGACGTCGCTCGGTTCGGCGCTGGTCGGCACGCTCTACGTGCTCGACGAGCCGTCGATCGGCCTGCACTCGCGCGACAACCAGCGGCTCATCGATATCCTGCAGCAGCTGCGCGACCAGGGGAACACGGTGCTGGTCGTCGAGCATGACGAGGACATGATCCGCGTCGCCGATCACATCGTCGACATTGGCCTCGGCGCCGGCGAGCAGGGCGGCCGCGTGGTGTTCTCGGGCGACCTGCCGTCGCTGATGCAGGAAACGAAGTCGCTGACGGCGAAGTACCTGCGCAGCGAGCTGGCGATCCCGGTGCCGTCACCGCGCCGCCGCGGCATCGGCCAGAAGATCAAGCTGCGGGGCGCGACCGAGCACAACCTGAAGGACATTGACGTCGACATCCCGCTGAACACCATCACCTGCGTGACCGGGGTCAGTGGATCGGGCAAGTCCACGCTGGTGCACGACGTGCTCTACGCGGCGATCAAGCGCGCGAAGGGCGACTGGGATCGGCGGGTCGGCTCGCATCAATCCCTCGAAGGGCTCGAGTACATCACCGACGTCGTGCTCGTGGACCAGACGCCGATCGGCCGGACGCCGCGCTCGAACCCGGTGACGTATCTGAAGGCGTTCGACCCGATCCGCGAGCTGTTCGCGCTGACCAAGGACGCCAAGGCGCGCGGGCTGACCGCCAGCCACTTCTCGTTCAACGTGCCGGGCGGCCGCTGCGAGGCGTGCCAGGGCGAAGGCGAAGTGCGCGTCGAGATGCAGTTCCTGGCCGACGTCTTCGTGCCGTGCGACCAGTGTGACGGCATGCGCTTCAAGCCGCAGGTGCTGGACGTCCGGTACAAGGGGAAGAACGTCCACCAGGTTCTCGACATGACGGTGCGCGAGGCGATTGCGTTCTTCAGCCAGTCGCCGAAAGTGCTGCGCCGGCTGCAGGTGCTCGACGAGATCGGCCTCGGCTACCTGCGGCTCGGCCAGCCGGCCACGACGCTGTCGGGTGGTGAGGCGCAGCGGATCAAGATTGCCGCGCACCTTGCCTCGTTCAGCGGCGAGCGGCTGCTCTACATCCTCGACGAGCCGACGACCGGGCTGCACTTCGATGACATCGCCAAGCTGCTGGCGGCGCTGCGGAAGCTGGTCGAGGCGGGGCACACGCTGCTCGTCATCGAGCACAATCTCGACGTGATCAAGACCGCCGACTACCTGATCGACCTCGGGCCCGAGGGGGGCGAGGGCGGCGGCGAGGTGATCGCCACCGGCACGCCTGAGCAGGTGGCGCAGAACGACGCATCCTTCACCGGCCAGGCACTGCGCGCCGTGCTGGCCGCCAGCCGCGCGCGTGCCTACTCGGACAACTAACAAATCCGTAAGGGGGTCGGGAGTCATTTCTTCAGGACACCGTCCTAAAGAAATGACTCCCGACCCCCTTACGAAATCGTTCTTCGACCGGCCCACCCTCATCGTCGCCAAAGAGCTGCTCGGCAAGGTGCTCGTGCATCGGACGCCGGCGGGGGTGGCGGCCGGCATGATCGTCGAGACCGAGGCGTACATCGGGGAAGATGATCCCGCGTGTCACGCGGCGCCGGGGCCAACCCGGCGCAACGCGCCGCTGTACGGACCGCCCGGCATCGCCTACGTCTATCTCAACTACGGCATCCACTACCTGGTGAACGCGGTAACCGAAGCCGAAGGGCAACCGGCGGCGGTGTTGATTCGCGCGCTCGAGCCAGTTCGGGGGCTTGCCCTCATGCGCCGGCGCCGGGCGCCGGACGGCCGTCACATTGACGATGCGGACTTGTGCCGGGGGCCTGGCAACCTGACGCGCGCGCTCGGCATTACGCTGGCAGAGAACCAGCTCGACCTGACAGGGCTCCGCCTGTTCATCGAAGATCGCGGGCTCCCCGTGGGCCGCGTGGCGTGGGGGCCACGAATTGGGATCCGGGTTGCCATCGATCGCCCATGGCGGTGCTGGGTTGCGGACAACTGTTCCGTTTCTGGTCCTAAAAGGCGGGCGTAAAGCTTGCACCCGAACAGGACCATGCGGAACGGTCCTGCTCCAGGCACTCCACCAGATCCTTCACTCAGTTCTCAGAGGTTCGTTCCCTCCGGCGTCGACGCGCAATCGTGGATGGGCTTCGAGCAGCGGATCCAGGAGCGTCGCTACAACGCACTCCTCGAAACGATGAAGGCGGCCGTTGCCGCCGGCGATGCGGCCGGCGCGCGGGCGGCACTGGACGAGGCACGGGAGCTGCGGCCTACCGCCGCCGAGCTTGACGCCTACGACCTGCGCATCAGCGCCATCCCGCCGCCGTCTGCGGCGGCGGCCTCGCGCTATGTCGGCCACTGGCGAACGGTCAGCGCGGTGGCGCTGCTGCTGGCGGGGATCGGGCTCGTGACCGGCCTCGATTACCTGCGGTCGCAGCCGGCGGAAGCGCCCGCCGCGATCGAGACGTCGCTCCCGTCCCTCATCCCCACCGACACGATTGCCACGGACACGGTCGCCCCTGAACCGGTGGTCACGCTGCCGGTGACGCCGCGCCCCGACGATGCGATCGACGAGGAGCCGCGCGGCACGACGGGACGCGCCGACTTCGAGCGCCTCGAAGACGATGAACCGGTGACGGCCGTGCCGGCGGCCATTGCCCCGGCGCGGGTGGTGGAGGAGCGGGCGCCGCTGCCGGTCGGCGAAGTGTCGGATGACTTCGTCTACCCCAGCCGCAGCCTGGCGCCGGCGCCGATGCCGATGCCGTCAAACGTGCCCGCCGACGTGCTGCCGCCGCGATCGTCCTCAATCGTGACGCTCCCGCCGTCGCCGTCCCCGGCCGCCGCTGCTGCGGCCGCTGCCGCCGCGGCTGCGCGGCTCGAGGAGGGCCGCGTGACCGACGTGCTCAACGCGTACGCGCGCGCCTATGGCCGGCTTGACGCCGCGGCCGCCCGCGCCGTCTGGCCGACCGTCAACGAGCGGGCGCTGGCCCGGGCGTTCGCCAGCCTCGAATCGCAAAACGTGTCGTTCGAGGACTGCAGCATCGAACTGGACGGCGCCCGCGCGAACGCCTCGTGCCGCGGCCAGGCCAGCTACGTCGGCAAGGTCGGCAGCCGCGAGCCGCGCGTGGAGCCTCGGCAGTGGCAGTTCGAGCTGCGGCAGGACGAGGGCGCCTGGAAGATCCAGAACGCCCAGGCGCTGGCGCGCTAGTTGGTCGATGGTCGTTGGTCGATGGTAGCTGGTCGGGGTTCGGGATGCCGACGACCGACCACCGACGACCGACCACCGACCATCTACCGTGTGAACGCGTAGTCGAGCGCAATCGTCGGCGTGATGCGCGTCGTGAGGCCGTGGTCGGTCAGCGGCATCAGGACGTGCCCGTGCAGCAGCCACGTGGCGCCCACATTCCACTTGAAGCCGGTCACCGCATAGACCGCCGTTTCGTTCTCGCCGGCCGGCACCAGCCGCCTGGTCGTGACGTTCTGGATGCGCGGATGGGGCGCGGTCACGGGGGTAATGCGCTGCAGTCCCTCGAGCCGGCGGGCCAGCAGCTCGCCGATCAGCGTGAAGCGCGGCGTCGCGGCCACCGCCAGGGCGCCGCTGTAGCTGATTTCCCGGCCCAGCCCGCCAAAGCCAAACGCCACGTTGCCGATCACGTTCGCGGCACCCGCTTCGGCGGAGGCGATCCCCATCAGGCGGAGCGCCGCCTTGCCGGTGCCGAGCAGATCCTCTTCGCGCCCGGTCGGCAACCGCACCTCGGCAGCCGCCGCAGCGGCGCCGGGGCCGTCGGGGGTGAGCCGCACCTTGGTCCGGACGGCGATATCACCGAGGCCCGTGGTGTGCGCCTCGCCGCGCGCCTGCAGCAGCGTGCGCCCCCGATAGGTGTTGACGCGGCTCCCGTTCACGTCGAGCCGGACGATGGGGACCGCGGCGCCGATGTCCACGCGATCGCTGACGCCGACGTTGCCGACGATTGTCGCCGTGCGCGTGGAGATTTCGAGCGCCAGCGTCTCGACGTCGAACGGCTCGGCTTCATCGACGAACTGGTTTGCCGTCGTCACCAGCGTCCCGTCGTCGAGGCTGTTGCCGTCGAGCGAGCGGAAGTCCGCGGCCTGCAGCGCAATGCCGAACGACCCCTGGCCGCGTCCGGAGGTCAGCGCGCGCTCGACGAAGAAGGGGCCAAAGGTTTCGCTGGCGCGCTCGACCGTTCCCAGTTCCGGGTTCAGGCGGTAGACAAATCCGCTTGACGAACTACCCACCGGCACTGTGGCGACGGCCGACAGCAGCGCGCGGGTGAGCGTGTCGCGCGTCGCATCCGCGGCGGCGCGGTCGCGGTCGAAATCGTTGGTCTGCACTCCCTGGTTGGTGACCAGGAAGTCGACGATGTCCTGGACGGTGCGACTGTCGCCGTCCTGGGCCCGCGCGGCGGCTGGAATGGCGACGATCAAGAAGGCGAGAACGTAGCGAGTCATGCGGGGCGGCTCTATGCAAGAGCCGACCCGGATCGGTTACGATCGATTTTTCCAGTCACATGGGCAAAACACTCCTGCAGAAAGTGTGGGATCTCCACACGGTCCGTACGCTCCCGACCGGCCAGACTCAGCTGTTCATCGGACTCCACCTGATCCACGAAGTGACGACCCCGCAGGCGTTCGACGCGCTGCGGGCGCGCGGGTGGACGGTGGCGCGGCCGGATCGCACCTTCGGCACGGTCGATCACATCGTCCCGACGCGCGACCGGAAGCGGCCGTTCCTCGACATGCTGGCCGAAGACATGATCAGCGCCCTGGAGCGGAACACGCGCGACTTCGGCGTGCCGCTCTTCGGCCTCGACAACGACCGGCAGGGGATTGTCCACGTGATCGGTCCCGAGCTCGGGCTGACGCAGCCGGGGATGACCATCGCCTGCGGCGACAGCCACACCTCGACGCACGGGGCGTTCGGCGCCGTGGCGTTCGGCATCGGCACCTCGCAGGTGCGCGACGTGCTCGCGTCGCAGTGCCTGGCGATGGAGCCGATGAAGGTACGCCGCATCCGCGTCAACGGTCAGCTGCCGCCGGGCGTCTACGCGAAGGACGTGATCCTGGCCATCATCCAGCGGCTCGGCGTCGGCGGCGGCGTCGGCTACGCCTACGAATATGCCGGCGACACCATCGAACGGATGTCGATGGACGAGCGGATGACTATCTGCAACATGTCGATCGAAGGGGGCGCCCGCGTCGGCTACGTGAACCCCGACGAGACGACGTTCACGTACCTCGAGGGGCGGCAGTTCGCGCCGAAAGGCGAGGCGTTCGAGCGTGCCAGGGCGTGGTGGCGATCGATCGCCTCCGACCCCGACGCGGTCTATGACGACGATGTGGAGATTCGCGCCGAGGAGCTGACACCGGTCGTGACGTGGGGCGTGAACCCCGGGCAGTCGATCGGCATCAAGGACACCGTGCCGAATGGCGCCACCTCCGGCGATCCGCAGGCGGTGGCCGATGCGCTCGCCTACATGCAGCTGCAGGGAGGCGCGCCGCTCGAAGGGCTGGCGGTGGACGTCGCCTTCATCGGCTCGTGCACCAACGGGCGCCTGTCCGATCTGCGCGAGGCGGCACGCATCGTCAAGGGACGGCACGTGGCAGCGAACGTCAAGGCGCTGGTCGTGCCGGGGTCGGTGCAGGTGGCGAAGGCGGCGGAGGCCGAAGGGCTCGATCGCGTGTTCAAGGCGGCCGGGTTCGAATGGCGCGGCGCCGGCTGCTCGATGTGCCTCGGCATGAATCCCGACAAGCTCGAAGGCGACCAGGTCTGCGTCTCCTCGTCCAACCGCAATTTCAAGGGACGCCAGGGCAGTCCGACCGGCCGGACGCTGCTGATGTCGCCGGCGATGGTGGCGGCAGCCGCACTCACGGGGAAGGTCACCGACGTGCGCGAGTTGCTGGTTGAACCGGTGGGGGCCAGGTAATGGCGGACGCACTGCGCATCACACAGGTCGAGGGGCGCGCCATCCCGGTGCGCGGCAACGACATCGACACCGATCGCATCATGCCGGCGCGGTTCCTGCGCTCGGTGACGTTCGAGGGGCTCGAGAAGCACGTCTTCGTCGACGATCGCGCGGAGGCGACGCGGCAGGGGACGCCGCACGCCTTCGATCAGTCGCAGTACGCCGGCGCGTCGGTCCTCGTCGTCAACCACAACTTCGGCTGCGGGTCGTCGCGCGAGCACGCGCCGCAGGGGCTGCACCGCTGGGGCATTCGCGCCATCGTCGGCGAATCGTTCTCTGAAATCTTCTTCGGCAACTCGGTGATGCTCGGGCTGCCATGCGTCACGGCTCCGCATGCCGATATCGAGCGGCTGATGGCGGCCATCGAGGCGAATCCTGAAACGCATGTGCAGGTCGACCTGGTGGCTGGAACGTGCCAGGCGGGCAGCGTGACGTTCAGCGTCTCGATCCCGGCCAACGTCCGCGACGCGCTCGCCACCGGCGCGTGGGACACCACCGGGCTGCTGCTCGAACGCTCCGGCGAGGTCGACGCGACGGCCGGCCGCCTGCCTTACGTGAACAACTTCGTGTAAGAAGACCGTCGGCGCCGCGACTACCTTCTCCAGATGCCGGACATCGGGGAGCGGCGCTCGGCGGATGACCTCTACCAGGAGGCGGCCGCCAGCTTCAGCGCGGCACTGACGCGGCTGGCCGCCGCCTACGAACCGGATCCATCGCATCAAGCAGCTTGTGGTTGCGCAATTCCAGCGGAAGGGAGCAGGGCATGACGCCTGAGCAGCCCGACGAGGCCGTGCAGCGCCTGTGGCGCGCGCAGAAGACCGACGGAGGAGAGATGTCGATGCAGCACATACGGGAACGCGCGGCGGCATTCCAGCGGCGGTGGCGGGTGGCCAACCTGATCGAGTACGGCGCGGCGGCCTGGGTCGTCGGCGCGTCGATCTGGATGGCCTCGCGGGCCGAGCGGCCGGTAGTTGCCGTCGGGATGTCGCTCATCGCCGCCGGCGCAGTCTTTGTCGCCGCCTTCATGCACCGGTATGGATGGACGGGCCGCTCGCGCCAGGCATCCTGACCCTGCTGGCGGCGCGGGTGCGCGAGACACCGCTGGAGGCGATGGCCACGCTGATCGGCGCGCTGGCGATGTCGGCCGGCATCATCTGGCTGAACGCCCGCGCCGCGAATCGCATCCAGCGCGAGCTCGACGCGCTCTAGCTCTTTTTCTTCTCGACTGTCTCGAGGAACGCCGCCGAGGCGTGTGAGCGCTCGCCGCCGCGGCGGAAGACGAGGCGGACCTGGCGGCGCAGGCGGATTTCCGGCATGGCCAACGCCACCAGCTCGCCGCGCTGGATCTCGGCCTCGGCGCAGCGGCGGGGGAGCAGGGCGACGCCCATCTGCATGCTGACCGCGCGCTTGATGCCCTCGAGGCTCGGCAGCGACACCAGGATGTTGGCCGGAATGTGGTGCTGCTCGAACGTCCGCAGCACGCGGTCGCGGACGTGCGACGGGTCGTTGTGGGCGATCAGGGTCTGCCGGGCACATTCGGCCAGCGTGACTTCCTTGAGCCCGGCGAGCTCGTGCGACGGGTGCACGAGCATGACGAGCTCGTCGTGCCCGAGCGTGATCGATCCGAGCCGCGGCTCGGCCGGCTGGAACGTGAGCACGCCAAAGTCGAGGCTGCCCTGGGCGACCTCGGCGCCGATCTGGCGCGCGGGGATGCGGCGGACGTCGACGTGGACCAGCGGATGGGTTTCACGGAACTGCGCAATCAGCGGCAGGACCACGTGGACCGACGCTTCGTTGGCGCCAATGAGGACGCGCCCGCGCCGCAGGTCGCGCAGGTCCTTGACGGCGGTCTCCGCCTCTTCCGACAACCGCAGCAGGCGCTCGGCGTAGTCCCGCAGCAGGCGGCCGGCATCGGTCAGCGTGGCGTCCTTGGTCGCCCGGTCGAAGAGCCGCTCGCCGACACTTTCCTCCAGGCGGCGCACGGCCTGGCTGACCGCAGGCTGCGTCCGGTGCAGCTTCATGGCCGCACGCGAAAAGCTACGCTCGGCGGCAACCTTAAGGAAAACGCGGAGTTCGGACAGTTCCATGTTCAGGGCGGAACTGAAGTTCCGCAGCTGCAAAGACTATTAAGAATTGTAATCCAAGTAGAATAATTATCAGTTTGACAGTGATTGCGGCCATCCCGTCTACTAATTGAGGCAGGAGAGCCCCAACTCATGGCACAGGAACAGGTTCGGATATTCGACACGACGCTTCGGGACGGCGAACAGGCGCCCGGCTTTTCGCTGCGTCCGGCGGAAAAGCTCCAGCTTGCACGCCAGCTCGACGCGCTCGGTGTGGACATCATCGAAGCCGGGTTCCCGATAGCCTCGCCGGCGGATGCCGAGGCGGTGCGGACGATCGCCCGCGAGGTGCGGCGGCCGGCCATCGCCTGTCTCGCCAGGTGCCACCGCGCCGACCTGGAAAAGGCGGCCTGGGCCATCCAGCCGGCCTCCCAGGGGCGCATCCATACCTTCATTGCGACCTCCGACCTGCACCTCCAGGCGAAGCTGCGGATCAGCCGCGAGCAGTGCATCGAGGCGGCGGTCGAGGCGGTCCGCTTTGCGCGGCGCCACACGTTCGACGTGCAGTTCTCGGCCGAAGACGCGACCCGCAGCGACATGGAGTTTCTGCTGCGCGTCATCGAGGCGGTCATCAAGGCGGGGGCGAGCACGGTGAACCTGCCGGACACGGTCGGCTACAGCACGCCGGAGGAAACCTACGACTTCTTCCACAGCGTGCGCAGCCGCGTGCCGAACGCCGACAAGGTCGTGCTGAGCGCGCACTGCCACGATGACCTCGGGCTCGGCGTCGCCAATACGCTGGCCGCCATCCGCGGCGGCGCGCGGCAGGTCGAGTGCACGGTCAACGGCATCGGCGAGCGCGCCGGCAACGCGGCGCTCGAGGAGATCGCCATGGCGCTGCGCGTGCGCGGCGACCGGATGCCGTACAGCGTCGGCATCAACCATCGTGAAATCTACCCGTCGAGCGAAATGCTGACGCGCCTGACCGGGCAGCCGGTCCAGGTCAACAAGGCGATCGTCGGCCGCAACGCGTTCGCGCACGAAGCCGGCATTCATCAGGACGGCGTGCTCAAGGACCGCCGCACCTACGAGATCATGCGCGCCGAGGACGTCGGGGCGCCGTGGAATCCGCTGGTCCTCGGCAAGCACTCGGGTCGCCATGCCGTGCAGAAGCGCTGCACCGACCTCGGTTTCCCGCTCGACGGCGACGAGCTGATCGACGTCTACCGGGCGCTGATGGCCATTGCCGACGACCGCAAGGTCCTGACCGATGCCGACCTGCTGGCGGTCATTGCGTCCGTCCGGAACAGCGACGACGAAACCCCGGCCGTTGTGCATCACACGGTGCACGAGTCGGGGTATGGGCACGGGGTCTAGGGCCCGGACGGCAGGGGCCGGTGGTCGTTCGTCGGTGGTCGACAGTCGGGGACCAGGGGTAGAAGGGGGTCAACCGGACGGTATAAGGTATAGGCAGCGCGTAGGACAAACTCCTACCCGGTTGCGAACCTTGACCTTACTGTTCGTCGCTCTTGCCATCGGCGCCGCCGCGGCCCTGTGGGCGGCACTGCATCAGCACGCGCGCGCCGCGCGCAGCGAAAACGAAGTCGCCGCGCTCCACCAGCAGCTCGAAATGACCACCCTCGAGCTGCAGAAAGCCACCACCGAGCTCAAGAGCCTGTCCGGGCTGCTCCCCATGTGCGCCTGGTGCAAGAAGATCCGCGACGATGCGGGGTACTGGCAGCAGCTCGAGGGTTACCTGCAGAGCCACACCGACGTCGAGTTCAGCCACTCGATGTGCCCCGACTGCACGCAGAAGATCCAGGCTGATCATGCCGGATGCGAAGTGGCGGATCTAGCTGCTACTCGCAGCGTCTTCACTGATCACGTACCACCGAGACACCGAGACACCGAGAAATCCTTGTACGTATCCCTTGTGCGTACCTAGTCTTGTCTCGGTGCCTCGGTGTCTCGGTGGTCCGTCTCGGGGGCTGCCGTGCCCTTGATGTGGGTGACCGTCTCCGGGACCGCAAACCTGATCCCGCGATCCGCGAACGTCCTCGCGACCCGGCGGCGTAGCTCGCGCCCGACGTACCACTGCTTCAGCGGGACGGTCTTGATCCGCGCCTTGATGACCAGCGTTCCGCGGTCGTAGGCGTCGACACCCATCACGTCGACCGGCTCGAGGACGTGCGGCTGGTAGTCGCGGTCCTGCATCAGCGCATTGGCGGTGTCCTGGATCGCCGCAATCACCGGCTCGGGGTCCTCGTCGAAGCCGATGTTCACCGTGAAGACGTAGAACGAGAAGTCCTTCGTCAGGTTGGTGAGCGTCTTCACCTCGCCGTTGGGAAACACGTGGACGGCGCCCTGCTCGTCGCGCAGCACGATCGTCCGCAGGTTCACTTCCTCGACCAGTCCGCCCTGCCCGTTGATCGAGGCCACGTCGCCGACGCGGATCTGGTCCTCGAGGATGAGGAAGAAGCCGGAGATGAAGTCGCGCACCAGCGTCTGCGCGCCGAAGCCGACGGCCAGGCCGACGATGCCGGCGCCGGTGAGGACCGGCGTGATGTCGATGCCGATCTCGCGGAGGATCATCAACCCGGCAATCGCCGCCGCGGCGATCGTCAGCGTGTGCCGCAGCAGCCGGCCGAGCGTGTGCACGCGCTTGGTGCGCTCGATGACGTCCAGGCCGGTGCCCTGGCTCATCTCGCGCTCGAAGCGGTGCGTGCCGCTGACGCCGAGCCGCACCAGTACATAGGCGGCGATGGCGATGATCGCGATGCGCAGCCCCGTGCCGGGCAGCAGCTGCTGCAGGCGGAGCGACAGGTCGGCGAGGTACTGCACTATTGCCGGCCGGTGGAGCGGACCGGAATCTCCAGCTCGACGCGCTGTCCGTCGCGGACGATGCCGACGGCGGCGGTGCTGCCGATGCGCGCGTCCTGGATCAGCCGCATCAGCTGCCCGCTGTCGGTCACGGCGGTGCCGTTGAAGCTGACGATGATGTCGCCGGGGCGCAGGCCGCCCTCGAACGCGGGCGAGTTGCGGTACATCCGCTGGACGACGAGGCCGCGCGCGTCGGCGGCGTCGAGCTGCCGCGCCAGCCGCGGGTCGAGCGGCGCGACCCAGACGTCGCCGATCGATCCGCGCCGCACCTCGCCGAACTGCTGCAGGTCGCTGACGACGCGTCGCGCCAGGTTGCTCGGCACGGCGAAGCCGATCCCCTGGTAGCCGCCGCTCTGGCTGAAGATGGCCGTGTTGATGCCGACCAGCTCGCCGCGGCCATTGATCAGCGCACCGCCGGAGTTGCCCGGGTTGATGGCGGCGTCGGTCTGGATGAAGTCCTCGTAGGCGGAGATGCCGACGTTGCGGCGGCCGACCGCCGAGACGATGCCGAGCGTCACCGACTGATTCAGCTGGAACGGGTTGCCGACGGCCAGCACCCATTCGGCGACCTTCAACCGCGACGAATCACCCCACGGCATCGTCGGCAGGTTCTGCGCGTCGATCTTGAGCAGCGCCAGGTCGGTGGCCGGGTCGACGCCGACGATCTCGGCGCGTATCTCGCGGTTGTCGGAGAGCGACACGGTGATGTCCGGCAGCTGGTCGATGGCAATGCGCCCCGACTCGCCGGCGATCACGTGGTTGTTCGTCAGGATGTAGCCGTCGTTGCTGACGATGACGCCGGAGCCGAGCGAGCTCTCGACGCGGCTGCGGCCGCCGAGCATCGGGTCATCGCCGAAGAAGTAGCGGAACAGCGGATCGTTGGCGAACGGCGAGTTGCGGCGCACGACCTGCTGCGAGGAGATGTTGGCGACCGCCGGCACCGTGCGCTCGGCGATGGTGGTGAAGTCGGGGAGCGCGCCGGGGGCAACGCCCGCCGGGGCCGCCACGGCCTGGCCGGCGGCGGCCGGCGTGTTCCCGGCCTGGGCATCGGCTTCGCCGGCGGCGCGCATCCGGCCGGTGATCACGAGGCCGGCGGCAAAACCGCAGGCCAGCAGGAGCACGGCAAGAATCAGGCGGCGGATCGGCATGGGATCAGGAAACGGGGATGCGGCGCGTATCCTCCTGCGCCTTGGGACAGGTGATCGTGAGCACGCCGTCGCGCAGGTCCGCGGTGATGCGGTCGGCGTCGATCGGCGCCGGAAGCTGGAACGAGCGGCTGAACGCCCCATGGCCGCGCTCGACGCGGTGGTACTGCTCGCAGCCGGCCGCCGTCTCGCGCCGCTCGCCGGACAGCGTGAGCCGCCCCTCCTGGACGTGGATGTGCACATCCTCCCGGCGCAGCCCGGGCAGTTCGGCGGTCACGACGTAGTCGGTGGCGGTCTCGTGCAGATCCACCGGCGGCAGCCATCCCGACGGCCCCGGGGTGAAACGGTCCAGGCGCTGCTGGATGGCCAGCAGGTCGGCGATCGGGTCCCAGCGGGCGAAGGCCATAGCCGGATCATAGTAAGATCGGCAGGTTCTACCAAAGGCAAACATGGCGACAATTCAGGCAACGCGCGTCAAAAAGGGGATGCTGATCAAGATCGAGAACGACCTCTACCGGGTCCTCGACTTCCAGCACGTCACCCCGGGCAACCTGCGCGGTTTCGTCCGCGTGAAATTCCGCAACATCCGCAACGGCACGCTCAAGGACGACAAACTGCGCTCGGAAGACATGATCGAGCGGGCGACGCTCGACGAGCGCGAGATGCAGTACCTCTACCGCGACGGCGACGACTTCTACTTCATGGACACCTCGTCGTACGAGCAGGTGCACATCTCGAGCGAGGCGCTCGGCGACAACGTCCCGTACCTGAAGCCGGAGATGACCATCAAGGTCGAGTTCTACGGCGAGGAGCCGGTCGGCATCGAGCTGCCGCAGACGGTGGACCTGAAGGTCACGGAGACGGTGCCCGGCATCAAGGGGGCGACCGCCAGCAACCAGATCAAGCCGGCGACCTGCGAAACGGGCCTCGTCGTCAACGTGCCGCCGTTCATCAACGAAGGCGACGTCATCCGGGTCAACACCGAAACGGGCGAATACCTGCAGAGAGCCTGAGGTATCGACGGATTGACGCATTGACGCATTGACGAAATGGATTGACGCAATACAATCCGTCAACTCGTCAATCCGTCAATTCCTCAATTCAAGAATCCATGGATGTTGTCCGCCACCGGCCCGACCAGGGCTGGATCGAAGTCATCGTCGGCAGCATGTTCAGCGGCAAGAGCGAGGAGCTGATCCGTCGCCTGCGCCGCGCGCAGATCGCGAAGCAGAAGGTGCAGATCTTCAAGCCGGGGATCGACACCCGTTACGCCGAGGACCACATCGTGTCGCACAGCGAGATGCGGATCCCGTCGGTCCCGGTCGCCAGCTCGCGGGCGCTGCTCGAGCAGGTCGAAGCCGAGACCGAGGTCGTGGGCATCGACGAGGGGCAGTTCTTCGACCAGGAGCTGCCGATGATCTGCAACACGCTCGCGGACCAGGGCAAGCGCGTCATCGTCGCCGGGCTCGACCAGGACTACCTGGGGAAGCCGTTCGAGCCGATGCCGCAGCTGCTGGCGATCGCCGAGTACATCACCAAGACGCTCGCCATCTGCATGGTCTGCGGCAACCCCGCGAACCACACCCAGCGCCTGGTGGCCAGCAAGGACCGCGTGCTCGTCGGCGCGACCGGCCTGTACGAAGCGCGCTGCCGAGTCTGTTTCGATCCACGCCTCGCGCAGTAAGATCGGCGGCATGGAGCCGCAAGGGCTGCTCCGGCAGATCCTCTTCCTGTTCGGCGTCGGCTTTCTCATCGCCAACCTGAAGGTCGTCGTCGACCTGCTGCGCTTCCGGCGGCGCAGGCGCGCCGCGCTGCTCACCTGGGAAGCGCCGAAGCCCGCGTACTACGGCTTCTCGCTTGCGCTCGGCGTCCTGCTCGGGCTGATGCTCGCCTTCAAGATCTTCGTGCAGCGCCGCCCGCCCGATCAGCTCTTCGGCGAGGCGATGATGTTCGTCTACTACGGCTACGCCATGCCGCTGTCGACGCGCATCCTGCGCGGCTTCTACGAGGACGGCGTCTGGGCCGACACCGGCTTCATGCGCTGGGGGCAGATTTCGGCGGTGACGTGGAAGGAGGAAGGGGTCGCGCCGCAGCTGGTGCTGGTGTCCCACTTCAAGGCGATCGCCCGGCGGCTGGTCATCCCGGGGCCGCTCTACGGTGAGGCGCGCCGCCTGATGCGCGATCGCGTGAAGGCGCACGACATCCACATCGGCGGCACCGGCCTGGACCTCGGGAGCCGCGAGGACGCGGATTCGGTGTAACGGATTGACGGATTGACGGATTGACGGATTGACGAAGTGACGAAGTGACGAAAGGCATTGCCGAATCAATGCAATCCGTCATTTCGTCAATCCGTCATTTCGTCAATTACGGCAGGTGCCCGTCGAGCGACAGCTGGGCGCGGGCGGCGCCGCGCGCGCCCACGGTGACGCGCCCCGTTTCTCCCGTTGCGCCGGCGGGACGCCGCCAGGTCACGCGGAACTGCTGTTGCTGCCGCGCGTGGCTATCACCGATCCGCTGCGCCAGCTCCGGGAGCAGCGTGGCAATCCGCGACGCGGCCGACAGGTTCTCGTACACGCCGCCGGTCAGCTCGCTCACCGCAATCCCCACCTGCGTCTGGTTCGCGCCGCCGGTCAGCCCCTGGCTCGTGCTGGTCAGCATGATCACGTGCACGGTGGCGGCGTGACGGGCCATGCGCTCCAGCATCTCCTCCACCTGGCGCTCGACGGGCGTGCGTCCCTGCGCCGCCGTCGATCCGAGCGCGACGATGACGGGGAAGTAGCGGCCGCCGTCCTTGTCGCCGCGCGTCCGGTTGATGCGAGTGGCGGCTTCCATCAATCCCTCGACGAACCGGCCGGCGCCGCCGTCCGGCGTCAGCAGGCCGGCGCCGGCGCGCAGCGCCTGCTTGTCAGTGGTTGGGCGCACCAGCGTGCGCGGCTGCGGAGCGAGCGTGATGACGGACGCTTCCACGCCCTCGGGGAGCCAGTCGACGAACCCTTCGAGCGCGGTGCGGAGCACCAGCAGGTTGTCGGGGCCGATGCCGGCGCCGTTGTCGAGCAGCAGTTCCACCTTCACCGGCCAGTCCACCTTGTCGACGCGGACCACCTGCGCCGACATGCCGTTCTCCCGCACGTCGATGTCGGCCGCGGTGATCTGCGTGAGTGGCCGGCCGTCCGGCCCGACGAAGGTGGCGTAGAACTGCAGGGTGTCCTGGGCACGCAGCCCTACCGATCCGAGGGCCGCCAGGGTTGCGGCAAGCAGCAGGGATCTCATGGGAAGCGCTTATATCACAAGCACTTAGGGCACGTGTGCACGGAAAATCGCAAATCAGCCGATAATCCCCGCGTATGGCGCCCAGACCCACCTGGAAAGGCTTCCTGAAGGTCAGCCTCGTCAACATCCCGGTCAAGGTGTTTCCTGCGACCGAGTCGGCGGCGACCCTCTCGTTCAACCAGCTCCACGCGGAATGCCAGACGCGCATCCAGCAGAAGAAGTGGTGCCCGCACTGCGAGCGTGAGGTCACCCAGAGCGAGCTGGTGAAGGGCTACGAGTTCGAGAAGGGGCGCTGGGTCGTCGTCTCGGACGAGGACATCCAGAAGGTCCGCGTCGAGTCGACGCGCGTGATCAACCTGGTGCAGTTTGCCGACGACACCGAGATCGATCCCATTTATGTGGATCGCGCCTACTACCTGGCGCCCGACGGCGGCATGGCGGCGGAGGCGTTCGCCGTGATGCGCGAGGGGATGGCGGGGAAGGCCGGTATCGGCAAGGTCGCGCTCTACGGCCGCGAGTACCTGGTGGCGATCCGCCCGCAGAAGAAGGGCCTCGTGATGTACACGCTGCACCACGACGCCGAAATCCGCAGCATCGACCAGATCGAGGAGCTCAGCTCCGTGCCTTCGAAGGTGAAGCCGGAGGAGATGAAGCTCGCCAGGCAGGTGATCTCGACGTTCGATGCCGAGTTGAACCTGAAGGACTACAAGGACGAGTACACCGAAGGGCTGCGGCAGATCATCGACGCCAAGATTGCCGGCGAGGAAGTGGTCGCGCCGGAAGTCGAAGAGCCCGCCAAGGTCGTCGACCTGATGGAAGCGCTGCGCCGCAGCCTCAACACGGTGAGCGCCGAGAAGAAGAAGCCGGCCAAGGCGGACCTGGCCAAGGCAAAGGGCAAAGGGCAAAGGCCAAAGGCGGCGCCAAAGGTCGCGGCCCTCGCCAACGGATCAGCCAAGAAGCGCAAGGCATCCTGAGGCCGGCCGCGCCGACCGGCCATCCCGTCGTGTCGGACCTCCGATCCGAAGAGCGGCCGTGAAGCCGCCGGAAAGGAGAGTCCACGTCGGCAAGGACGCGGCGCTGCGCATCGAACGCTGAGACGCCGGCGGCGCACTGTCGGGCCCTACCGGCCCGACAGCCTCTTCCTTCCGGCGAGGATCAGCGAGTATTCGGCCGATCGCTTCCAGGCGCGGTTGGCCATCTCGGTCAGCTGCACCGCCTTCAGGCCGTAATACAGAAACACCGCGCCGAGCACGCCGAGCACGGCATAGCGCAGGGTGTTGACCGCATCGGCGCCGATGTCGCCGATGAAGACGCCGAGGAACTGGAAGGAGATGGCGCCGGCGGCGGCGAGCACTGGCGCGGTCAGCGTTCGCACCCCCCACGACGCGACGCGCGACTGCTTTTCCATTAACGTGCTGACGACCTGGAGGCGGTTGATGCGGCGCGCCGTGCGCTCGAAGTCGTTGTCCAGCAGCACCTCGCGCAGCGTCACCTGCGCCCGGCAGGCCGCGGCCACGCGACGCTCGCCGCGCCACCACGACGGCCCGTGGACCTCGATCCGGTAGTCAGGGAACCGTTGCTTCAGCGCGGCCAGCAGCCGCTCGTGAGACCCGTCTGAATGCTCGCCCATGGTCGAAACCAGGTCGACGTCGATCCGCCGCTTCGACGGCGTCACGGCGACTTCATGGAGCTCGCCGGTCGAGCGCTCCTCGAGGTAGACCGACAGGTGCGGGTCGATCGCCTCGTGCAGCTTGGCCTCGTGATCAAGGCAGGGAAGCGTAGGCACCCGGACCGGGTGGTCGTCCAGGGACAGCCGGTAGAGCTTGATGGCGTGAACGGGCCCGAATTGCCCGAGGGCCTCGAGGATCTCCTTGCCTAGAAGAGCGACCACAACCCAAGCCCGGCCGCCGTCGGGTCGTTGATCCAGTCCGGCGGCGTCAGCCACACGAACGCCAGGATCGCAATCACCCACAGGTCGTAGGGGAGCGTCGTCCGCTCGTCGCGCCAGAAGAACGCGTGCCAGAAGACACGGCTGAGCGGGTTGCCGCCGACCGGCATCGGCCTGGCGTTGAGCGCGAGGTAGGTGTAGTGGATGCGGTTGGCCACGGTGACGATCGAGAGGACGAGGATCACCCACATGACGGCCGCCATCCGGTTGGTGAACGCGCCGATCATGAAGAGCACGATCCGCTCGGGGCGCTCCATGAAGCCGACCTTGCACTTCTCGATCAGCGACTCGGCGCGGGCGCGGGCGTAGCTGGTCATGATCGAGAACATCATCGCCAGCGCGGTGATCATCACGTAGTCGGTGCGCCGCAGCGACGCGTACAGGTAGATCAGCCCGAGGAACAGCGCGATGTCCGAAAAGCGGTCGAGCGTCGAGTCCCAGAAGGCGCCGAACCGCGACGATTTCCCGGTGATGTGCGCGACCTTGCCGTCGATGAAGTCGAAGATGTTCGCGCAAATCATGATGACGCCCGCCAGCAGGAACCGCTCGTTGCCGAGCGCCCAGGCGGCCGCCACGTTGATGAGCACGCCGATCAGCGTGAGGGTATTGGGGTGGATCCCGAGGGCCACGCTGGCGCTGATGATGGCGCGCAGCGGAAACATGCACACGGTTCCCACGAACCCGGTAAATGTCATCGTTTGTTATACTTAAGGGTTTCTAACGCCGGGACTAAACTCGTCATCGTAACTCATGCCCATCCAGGACCTCAAGGAACAGATCGCGCGGCTGCCGGAGCAGCCCGGGGTGTACCTGTGGGGGAACCGGGCTGGCGAGACGATCTACGTCGGGAAAGCGCGGTCGCTGCGCGACCGCGTGCGCAGCTACCAGGGGGCGTGGGGCACCAGCCCGCGGCACGATGCGCTGCTCGAGGAAATTGCCGGGCTCGAGGTCATCGTCACCGACTCGGTGATGGAAGCGCTGGCGCTCGAGAACAACCTGATCAAGCAGCGGTCGCCGAAATACAACATCCTGCTGCGCGACGACAAGAACTATCCCTACCTGCAGCTCACCACGACCGAACGCTTTCCGCGCGTGCTGGTGGCGCGCAGCGTCGAGAAGAACGGCGACTACTTCGCCGGCCCGTTCCTGCCGGCCAAGCTGGCCCGGCGGACGATGGGGGTGGCGCACCGGGTGTTCGGCATCCGCTCCTGCAACGAGGTGATCACCGGGCAGCGGGCGCGGCCGTGCCTCGAGTACGACATCAAGCGCTGCATTGCGCCGTGCGTCGCGGAGATCTGCTCGGAGGAGCAATACGGGGTGGCGGTAGCCAATACCAGGCTCCTGCTCGAGGGGCGCAACGACGAGCTGATGGCCACGCTGCGTGACCGCATGGCGGCGGCGGCCGAGGGGGAGCGGTTCGAGGAGGCGGCGCAACTGCGCGATGCCATGCGCACGGTGCAGACGCTGCGCGACCGGCAGCAGAAGGTGGCGACGGCGCAGCTCGGCGACCGCGATGTGTTCGGGCTGAAGGTCGGGCCGAGCGGCGTGGCCATCCAGGTGTTTGCCATGCGCGGCGGCCGGGTCGTCGAGCGAGTGGACCTGGGCACCGATCCCGGCGTGGCGACGGGCGAGGGGGACGTGCTGGAAGCGGCGCTGCAGCAGTTCTACGAGCTGCGCGTGCCGCCGTCGGAGATCAACCTGCCGGTCGAGATCGAGGACGCCGACGCGGTGGAGCACTGGCTGTCGGCGCGGGCCGGTCGGCGTGTGAAGGTGCTGGTGCCGCAGCGGGGCGACAAGAAGGCGCTCGTCGAGCTGGCGACGCGCAACGCCGAGCTGTCGTATCGCACGCGGTTCAACGAGACGACGGCGGCTCACTTCGACGCGCTGGAGACGCTGCGCAGCGTGATCGGGCTGCCGTCGATTCCGCGCCGCATTGAATGCTTCGACATCTCGACCATCCAGGGGAGCGAGACGGTGGCGTCGATGGTCGTCTGCGAAGACGGCCGGATGAAGAAGAGCGATTACCCCAAATTTCGAATTCGTAATGGGGTCGGGAGTCATTTTTTGAGGACACCCGAAGCCGAAGTGACCACAAGAAATGACACCCGACCCCATTACAAATCTGACGATTTCGCGGCGATGCGCGAGGTCGTCGGGCGGCGGTATCGGAAGGTGCTCGAAACCGGCGGGCCGTTCCCGGACCTGATCCTCATCGACGGCGGCAAGGGGCAGCTCTCGGCCGCCTACGTGGCGCTCGAGGCGATCGGGCTGGGCACGCTCGTCGCGGTCGGCATTGCCAAGAAGGAAGAGGTCATCTTCACACGCGACCATCCGGACCCGATCGTGCTGCCGATCAGCGACCCGGCGCTGCTGCTGGTGCAGCGGATTCGCGACGAGGCCCACCGGTTCGCCGTGACGTTCCACCGCCAGGCGCGGAGCATGCGCGACCTGCGGTCCGAACTCGACACGGTGCCCGGCGTCGGGCCGCGGCGCCGACGCGCGCTGCTCACCACGTTCGGCAGCCTTGCCGGCGTGCGCCGCGCCACCCGCGAGGAGCTCGAGGCGGTCGTCGGCGCCCGAACCGCCGCGGCCGTCATCGGCTACTTCAGCCGCCTCTGACCCCGCTACGGCTTCGGCAGGTATTGCTCGTGGCACGTGACGCACGTGGTGTACACGCCGTCGCTGGCCTCGACGAGCGCATCGACGTTCTTCGCGTGCGCCGCCGCCGACGCCCTGGCCGCGCCGTCGACAAGCGCCCGCGCGCTTCGGCCCCAGACCTCGCCTTCACGGGCGTGCGCGCTGAGGAGCAGCAGGTTGCCCCCTTCCGCCAGCAGCGCCGCCTGCTGCTCGACGCGCGCCCAGGCGGCGTCATCGGCCGGCGGGTCCGAGACGTTGAACACCACGTCGGAGGTGGGGACGATGAGCCCCTCCATGATCTGGCGGACGGTGGCGACGGCGCGAACGCCCGACTCCTGTGCCGCGGCGACGCCAACGGTGACGAGGACGGCCGCCGCCGCGGTGACCGCGGCATGTCGCGGGTGAATGATCACGGGTGTAACTCCTTTCCTTTCCGACGATAGCGCTCGCGGAGGCCGCTGTAACCGGGAGAGTTTTCGCGATACCGCGAACTATTTCCCGCCGGCGGCGGGCGCTCGGATCAGGACGCGCGCGAATCACGGCGCGTTGCGCCGCGATCGGCGCTTGGCATGGCCGCTGCTGAGTGACGCCGCGGAGGTCAACGTCAATGCGGAACCAACATCCGGTCTGGCACGCGGGCTATTGGGAATGGGAGGCGCTGCTCTTTGGCGCGCTGCTGGTGGCGTTGGCGCTCGGCTCGCTGTTCGCCACGGTCTTTTCGCAGGTGGCGGCCTACTTCATCATCGCCGGCGTGCCGCTGCACATCTGGGGCATGTACCGGGTCTACCGGCAGAACCCGCGCCCGAGCGAGACGATTCGCGGCTTCCGGCCGGCGACGGTCGGGCGGCGTTAAAGGACGACGTGGCGCGTCTCGGCAAGAGCGCGGCGCAGGTCGCCGCGCATGTCGGGATGCGCGATGCCGATGAGCGCGTCGGCGCGCTGCCGGAGCGTCAGCCCGAACAGATTGACCGCGCCGTACTCGGTGACGACCCAGTGCACGTGGCCGCGGGTCGTCACCACGCCGGCGCCGGTCGCAATCGCCGGCACGATCCGGCTGATCGTGCCGCCCTTCGCCGTTGACGGCAGCGCGATGATCGGCTTGCCGCCTTCGGAAATCGCCGCCGCCCGGATGAAGTCCATCTGCCCGCCGATGCCGCTGTAGATGCGGAACCCCATCGAGTCGGCGACGACCTGGCCGGACAGGTCGATCTCGATCGCCGAATTGATCGCCGTCACCTTGTCGTTCAACCGGATGATCCCGGTGTCGTTGGTGCGGTCGCACGGGTGGAACTCGACCAGCGGGTTGTCGTTGACGAAGTCGTAGAGCCGCTGGCTGCCGAGCACGAAGCTGGTGACAATGCGCCCGCGGTGCACCTGCTTGAGCCGGTTGGTGATCGCGCCCGATTCCACCAGGTCGATCACCCCGTCCGAAAACATCTCGGTGTGGATCCCGAGGTCCTGCTTGTGCGCCAGCCGGCGCAGCGTCGCGTCGGGAATGGCGCCAATGCCCATCTGCAGCGTTGCCCCATCGTCCACGAGGGCGGCGACGTGCTCGCCAATCTGCTCTTCGACCGGCCCCGGGGCGGCGGCGTCGCGCGCGTGCAGCGGCCGCGACGTGTGGATGAACGCATCCAGGCGTGAAAAGGGGACGAGCGTGTTGCCGAGCGTCCGCGGCATCTGCTCGTTGATCTCTGCCACCAGATAGCGGGCCGCCTGCGACGCGGCCAGGGCCGTGTCGACCGAGGTGCCGAGGGTGCAGTAGCCGTGCGCATCCGGCGGCGACAGCTGCAGCAGCGCGACGTCGAGCGGCACCTGGCGCCGCAGGAACAGCGACGGGATGTCCGACAGGAAGATCGGGATGAAGTCGGCGTCGCCGCGATCGATGGCCGCCCGCAGCGGCGCTCCCGTGAAGAGCGATATCGATCGCAGCCGCCCGCGGCACTCGGGCTCGGCAAATGGCGCCGGTCCGTTGGTGTGCAGGTGATACAGGCGGACGCCGTCGAGGTCGGTGCGGGCGGTCAGCGCCTCGAGCAGCGGCGTCGGCGTCGCCGCCGCGCCGTGCACGAAGACGTTCATCCCGCTGCCGATGCAGGACACCGCATCGGTGGCCGACACCGCGCCATCGCGCCAGTTGGGCATCGTCACCGGAAATCCGCCAGCAGGTAGGCCGCCGCCATCGCCATGATCAGGGTAGCCGGAAACCCGGAGCCCGTGCCAAGCGGAACGATGGCCAGCAGGAAGACGATCGCGCCGGCGAGCCCGGCTGCCCGTGCGCGGCCCCTGAAGAGGAGCAGCACGGCGACGATGGCCTGACCGGCGGCGATCGTGCTGACGATGGCGGTCACGTGGGCCGCGAAGAAGCCCCCGATGAACCGGCGGTAGACGTCGAGGGCGGCCAGCGGCGCGTAGTCGAGATACACCCCGGGCGCGTCCAGCGCCGTGCGCAGGTTGACCTGCGCGGCCCAGGCGAAGAGCGCGACGAACAGCAGCCGGCCGGCTGTCGCCGACCGGAGGCTCGCGCCCAGCATCAGCAGCGAGACGAGGATGGAGCCAAGCTGCGCGTAGAGCATGACCGCCGGTGTCCACACGCGTGCCGGATCGGGTCGAGGGGCTGCCGCGTCCAGGATGTCATTCCGCGCGACGAACCGCCCGTCGATGCGCGCGTGCACCGGCGAGCCGCTGAACATCGGAGCACCGGCGGCGGCCGGTTGCTGCACGTGCAGGTGCAGGTGGGGCCAGTCGCTGTTCCCCGAGTTGCCGGCGCGTCCCAACGGTGCGCCCACCATCACGGCATCACCCGGTTGCGCCGCGACGCTGCCGCGCTGCAGGTGTCCGAGTAAGACCTGCGCGCCGCCACACTGCAGAAACACGAAGTTGCCGGCGATGCCATTCGGGTCGCTCGTCGCGGTCGGCTCGTCCGGCGCGTCATTCCTCGCCTCCACTACCGTGCCCGCGCATGGCGCTACCACCGGCCGTCCCGCGATGTCGCCGTCGGCTGCGGTGAGATCGACAGCGAAGCTCTGTCCGCGGAAGCCGGCGAGCCGTTCGCGCTCCAACGTGGCCACGTGGGCGTTCACCGTGCCGTTGCTGCCGCCGTTCGCCACGTAGTAGCGCCCGTCGTGAAAGGGGAGCGCCAGGTCCACCGCCGGCGCCCCGGCCGGCAAGCGACGGCCGGTGATGCCGGCAGCACCCAGCCACACCCCGGCGGCCACGCCGAGGAGCATGGCCGCGAGCTCCATCCAGGTCCCGGCCGATCGCGGGCGCCACGACGCGCCTCGAACGTGCGCGGCGCTGCGCAGCAGCGCCAAGGCGAGCGCGATGAACAGGATGAGGGGGAGCCAGGGAGGCAGCAGCAGCCAGAGACCGGCCAGGCGTGACGCGGCAATCCAGGCGGCTGCCGCCAGGATTGCCGCCAGCCATGTTCCACGCGGCGGGGTCCGCCGCCAGGCAATCCAGGCCAGCAGTGCCAGCGGCACGCCGGCCTGGACCGCCGTGACGGCCACGAGCATGGTCAGTTCACCCGGGGAAAGGCCGCCATCATCTTCGTGACCGCCTCCTCGATGTGCGCCTCCATCCGATCCTGGTTGTCGATGATCCCCTGCAGGCTGTCCTGTGCCCAGCCCCGCCACACCAGCTTGTTGGTGCGCGCGTTGACCATGTCGACCACGATGGTGCCCTGCTCGTACTCGATCACGCGGGCCTCGCAGTTGCCGGGCGTGCAGCTCACGTCAGGCTCGATCACCTGGAAGCGCTGGTTGACGTTGGCGTGATAGTGCAGCAGCAGGTCCGGCCATTGCCCGTCATCCGCTCGCACGTAGCCCCGCCTCCCGAGCTCCTGCTCCATGGCGCCCTGCAGGTAGTCGTGGAAGAACGGGTTGTTGTCGAGGCGCGGGTCGCCGGTCGGGAATTCGTCGGCCGGTCCCCAGTCCCAGGTCTTGAACTCGGTGAAGTTCGCGGTGCGATCGAGATGCGTGGCCACGTTCATCGTCACGCATCCCGTGGTGGCGAGCGCGAGGAGCATGACCGCGGCAATGCGTGCGAGTGATGTCATGGTCGGATACCTCGTCTCGTGCTGTTGCACTCGGTGTTCCAATCCGGCCGCCGCAAACGCCTGCGATTCGAGGCAGTGCGGCGTACGGGGTCGAGCCGCCGCGCGGAATCCTTCGAATCGGCGGGAATAATTCGCGCTCCGATCGGCGGGCCGCGGCCGGCGCGCGTCGATCGGCCCGATTTCCGCCCGGCCGCGGGCGGCATCGGGCTTGCCGGAACCCGTCCGCGCGCCACCCCTGTGCGCGGAAAGGGATCTGACGTGACCGACTGGCTTTTCTCGCTCGAGAGCACCGGCTTCGCGACGTGGCTGCGCGAGTCCGGATCGATCTGGGCCTACCCCCTCGTCCTGACCCTGCACACCGCCGGCATGGGTGTGCTGGTCGGCGCCAACTGGGTACTCGATCTGCGCTTCCTGGGCGTCGCGACCGGGGTGCCGCTCGCTTCCATCCAGCGCCTGTTCCGCGTGATGTGGGCGGGCTTCTGGGTCAACCTGGCGACGGGCGTGATGCTCTTCGCCGCCGACGCGAGCACCAAGGGCGCGACGCGCCTCTTCGTCTTCAAGATCGGCCTGGTCATCCTGGCCGTCCTCGTTGCGGCGGGAATGCAGCGTCGCGTCTACGGCAGCGGCGACGAGCCGACGGCGGTGCCCTCCGGCGTGCCGGCCCTGGCCGCGCTGTCGATCGTCCTCTGGCTGGGCGCCATCGCGGCCGGCCGTTACATGGCCTACGTCTAGGGAGTGCTCACATGGATGCCTTTGCCCTCTGGCTGCGCGGCACCGATCTCTCGGAAGCGATCCGCGTACTGCCCTGGTTCTGGCCGTTTCTCGAGATCGTCCATTTCGTCGGCATGTGCCTGTTGCTGGGGGCGATCGGGCTGCTCGACCTCCGGCTGGTCGGCTTCTTCCGGCGGATCCCGGTGTCGGCCCTGCGCCGCCTGCTGCCGTGGGGCATCGCCGGCTTCGCGCTGAACTTCGTCAGCGGTGTGCTGTTCTTCCTGGGGGCGCCCGATCAGTACATCCACAATCTGGCGTTCTACGGCAAGCTGCTGTTCCTCGTGGCCGCCGGAGTCAACGCCCTGGTCTTCGAGACGACCTGGGGCGAGCGCGTCACCGCCATGGGCGTCATCGTCGAGACGCCGCGTCCCTTGAAGGTGGCAGGCGTCGTCTCCATCGTCTCGTGGCTGATGGTGGTCTACTGGGGGCGGATGCTGCCGTTCATCGGCAACGCTTTCTGATCAGCGCGTGAGCCTGGGCGCCAGGAACGTGGTGATCAGCACCAGCACCCAGATTCGCCCGCGCAGCACGTTGTAGTCGGCCAGCAGCCGTTCCCACGTGTTGCCGAACAGGTAGTGGCCGGCGAGCAACTCGAAGGCGACGGTCATCGCGACCCAGAGCGCGCCGATCCACGGCATGGCGACGAACGTGATCGCCAGGATCAACGCCGACAACGTGAGGGTGCTGATGACGTGCCCCCAGGTGTCGCCGACGCGCGGGATGATCAGCGCCTCGCGGACAGCGCCATTGGCGACGGCGGCGACGAGCAGGGCACACCAGATGACAAGGGCTCGGGGGTACACGGCAGCTCCTCCTCGATGTTGACCAGGAAGCGCGCCAGCAGGAACGCGGCGACGAGGAACCCGGTCACGTAGGCGGCGGTTTCGACGCCGCTCACCGCGTGGCCCCAGGCGACGACGACCAGGGTGTTGGCGATGAGCGTCAGGAAGGTGGCGGCGGCCTTCATCAGCAGCGGGCCGGCCAGCGCCAGGCCGAGCGCCGTGCGTCGCCAGAGCCACAGGCCGCCGAAGAACAGCAGCGGCAGCAGGACGATGCCGTCGATGGCCACGACGGTGCGCACCACCATGTCGGGGGCGTCGCCGGCGGCCAGGCGGCTGGCGACGAGCATCGTCCAGAGCCCGGCGAAGAATGTGGCCGTCGCCACGAAATAGGCGGCGATGGCGCGGCGCGGCAGCCGCGGACCGGCGTGCGCGTCGAGCGCCGGCAGGTCGAGCGCGAACAGCAGCGCCAGGGCGCCGTACATGCCGAGCGACACGATCGCGATGTAGACCGGGAAGAGCCAGGTGACCGGCGCACCGAGCACGTAGAAGGCGTACGAGTAGGCGACGTAGAACAGCAGGCCGATCCAGCAGAGGAGGGCACGGGTCGAGCCGTGGCGGCCGGCCCATGCGCTGGCCGCGAGCATCGGGACGGCCAGCGTCAGGGTGACGGCGTCCTGTCCGAGAAATGAGGGGTAGGTGGTGGCGGCGGCGTCGTACCAGCCGCGCGGGCCCAGCGTGAGGCCGGCAATGGCGCTGCCGGCCAGCAGTGGGAGGAGGAGGCCCGTCATCCGGGAGACCAGCGTGATGTCTCCTGCCATCGGAAGTTGTCGTTGCATGACGGGCCTCCCCGCCTGATGTGCCGCCGATTCGGACGAGGCGGTGCTACGCCTCGTCGTCTTCAGCGGTCTGCCAGTGCTCGCACACGTCGCACTCGGCTTCGGTGACCACGCGGCGGGTGCCGAAGGGCGTTGGGCGCACGCACATCCAGAGGCTCTCCGCGTGTCCGCGATCCGGGTCGGGCGTCAGCCGGCGCCCGGCACGGGCCCACTTGCACTCCCATGCCGCCTGCTTCATCGTCGTCGCGACCCTGAACGCCATGACCGACCTCCTAGAACTCCACGGGATACGGCGGGATGACGCCCCGCTGGTGCATCTCCGCCACCTTGTTGTCGTTGTTCTCCCAGACGATCAGCATCGACCGCTTGGGCGAGTAGCCGCGGTGGCGGATGTCGGCCGGCATGGCCGCCACGTCGCCGGCGCGCATGGTGACCTTGGCCAGCGGCTTGCCGGTGGCCTTGTCCTCGATGTCCCAGAAGATCTCGTCGCTGACCTGCACGAACCACTCGACCCGGTCGTTGCCGTGCGTGATCGGCAGCACGTGCTCCTCGGTCGTCGGGCAGAGCAGGCTGTCCTTGACCACCGAGCAGACCGACGGGTTCCAGGTGACGTCGGAGCGCGACAGGTAGGCGTAGAGATTGAACGCGTGGACGCGGTCGGCGAAGCCCGATTCGGCGTGCACCTCGGGCTCGTCCTGCCGCACGTCGAGGAACTGGCGGTTCACCGGGAAGCCGTTGTCGTCGGAGCGGCGCGGCGTGTCGCCGGACAGCCCGACCATGCGCTGGGCGACGACCCGCTGGCGCTTGATGGCCTTGACGTTCTCGCCGCGCTTCGGTCCGTAGGCCCGCCCCGTTTCGTCCGGCGCGGCAAACGGGTCGAACCCCTCGTTGGTCCAGTCGGCGAGCATGGCCTCGAAGACCGCCTTCAGCTCCTTCGCCTCGAACGTCTCGACGTGATGGCGGTTGGAGGCGCGGTAGCCCTCGTTGAACAGCCCGATGAAGAGCTCCACCGTGCCGTAGTGGTTGACCGTGCCGAGCACGCCGTCGAAGTTGACGGTGCCGTAGAAGAACCCCCAGGCGATGTCGCGCATCAGCGCGCGCAGGAACTCCTCGACCGGCATGACGTGGCGGCCGCCCGGATAGTGGATATGCACGAAGTACTCGTCGCGCGCAAACGTGAAGTGGCCGGCGTGGAACTCGCGGTAGCCGAGGTCCTTGCCCGGCGTCGCGGCGGCCTGCAGAACTGTGCTCATAACGCTCCTTCGGAAATGGCTACGCGGTCTGGCAGATCTCGGCCCAGCGCTCGATCGTCTCGGGGCCGGCAATGGTCTGGACGAGCAGCGCGCCGGGGCGCGCGGCGACGAACTGATACGCGCCGCCGGCGGGCAGCAGCGCCATGTGGCCGCGGCGGGCGCGGACCCACCCCATGCGCCGCCCGCGCGGTTCGGCGGCGAGCCGCACCGCGCCTTCGGCGCCGGGGGTGACGACCGGCACGTCCGGCTGGATGTAGTGGATGGTGATGTCGCCATCCATCACGAGCACCGCTTCGTCGTGCGCCGCGGCGTACCAGGGCGACGGCCCCTCGGCGCGCACGGCCTCGAGCACGTACTTCAGGTTCTTGCCGACGGCCACGCGCTCGTACGGCTTCGACTTCGCGGCGACGTCGAAGACGTTGGAGAAGGCGTAGTCCTTGGCGTTGTCATCGATGATGTCGACACCGCCCTTGCGGTAGTCGAGCAGCGATCCAAACTGCGTTGGGCTGGGTTGCATACGGTCAGTACCTCCCCGATGCGTTCTGCGGGATGTTGAACGACAGCACGACGGTCAGAACGAACGGCACGGGCCGCTCGTTCAGGATGACGGGCGAATAGCGCCACTGCGAGACGGCGGCGATCGCCGCCTTGTCGAGCAGCGGCACGGAGCGCAGCACCTTCACGTTCTGCACGTGCCCCTGCTCGTCGACGATCGCCTCGAGGATCACCGTGCCCTGGACCTGGGCCTTGACGGCAATCTCCGGGTAGATCGGCTCGACGCGGTGCACCAGGGTCGGCTGCTTGATATTGCCGCCGACGCGCACCGGCCCCTTCGGCGCGGGCGGCGGGGGCGGGGGCGGCGGCGGCGGCGCCTCCGGGAGGCCGCCGACAATGCCGCCGAACACTCCGCCGGGGATGCCGCCTTCGATGCCGCCCGGCATGCCTTCGTCGATGCCGGCCGTTGCCGCCGGTTCGGGCGTGATCTCCGAGGGCGCTTCAACGGGCGCGGCGTTCGGCGAGGCGGACACCGCCTTGACTGGCTCCTGCGCGCGCGCCGGCGCGGGGGGCGGCGGCGGGGGTGGCGGAGGCGGCGGCGCGGCGGCGACGAAGGCCATCATCGTGTCCGGCACGTCGGGCAGCGCGTTGGTGACGAAGAGGAGCGGGATGACGACGAGCGCGCCGATGGCGAGCACGTGCAGCGCGCTCGAGACGAGCACGGGGGTGCCGCCGCCGCCGGCCAGGTGTTTCTCCTTGCCCGTAATCAGATCGAACATGACAGCCTCCGTATGGCACCCGGCACGTGTGCAAGTGATCGGCCACGGTCGAGATGCACGGAAGCTCGAAGGAATCTGGCGATCGCACGGCGTTCGCCGCTGGCGGAGCGCGGGTTATTTCGAGCGCGCGGGGAAAAGCCCGCGGCGGAGGGACGCCGGCGATCTTCATGTATCGTTCACGTGGGCTCACTGTGACCGACGACTTCGAGCGGCTGGCCGCCGCGCACAAGGACGCTGTGTATCGTCAGCTGATTCGCACCTGCGGCAACCAGGAGGACGCCGAGGACGTGCTCGTGGAGGCGCTGCTCAAGGCGTACCAGCACCTGGATCAGCTGCGCGAACACGGCGCCTTCCGCGCCTGGCTGGCGCAGATCGGGCGGCGCGTCTGCTGGCAGATGAAGCGGCGGGAGTCGCTCTCGCCGGTCATCCACCTGGCGGAGGCCGAATCGCGCGGGCAGGAGCTGGTCGACACCGGCCCCTCGCCGGAGGTCGCCGTCGCCCGGCAGCGGCTGCAGGCGCTGCTGCGCGAGGCGGTCGATCACCTCGACCCCGCGTCCCGCGCCGTCTACGTGCTGCGGGACCTGGAGGAGCGCTCCGGCGCGGAGGTCGCGCAGCAGCTCGGTATCTCGCTGGCGGCGGAGAAGTCGCGGCTGCACCGTGCCCGCGCCCAGGTCCGCGACTTTCTCGACCGCCGTCTCGCCGGCGAGGCGCCGGTTACGCCGCCTGCCTGAGGCCGATCCGCCGCAGCACGCTCATCATCGGACACCAGTTGGTGAACGCCGACTGGAACAGGTTGAGCCCGACGAACAGCGTGAACCACAGGAAGTTCACGTGGACGTACATCCCGAGCAGCACGCTGAGCGCCACGAGGGCGCCCGCAATGAGCCGGAGCGCGCGTTCGACGGTCATGATCATCTCCCTGGAGACACCGCCAGCACGGCGGCAGTTGGACGCGGCGCCGCGGCGGCGCGGCGCCGCAGCACGAAGTAGAGCACCGGCACCGTGGCGCGCGAGAGCAGGAGCGAGGCCACCTCGCCGGCCATCAGCGAAATCGCCAGGCCCTGGAAGATCGGGTCGAAGAGGATCACCGCCGAGCCGACGATCACGGCGGCCGCGGTCAGCGCCATCGGCCTGAAGCGCACCGCCCCCGCGTCGACGACCGCCTCGGCGAGCGGCATGCCCTCCCGCAGCCGCAGCTCGATGAAGTCGACCAGGATGATCGAGTTCCGGACGACGATGCCGGCCCCGGCGATGAAGCCGATCATCGAGGTCGCCGTGAAGAAGGCGCCCATGGCCGCGTGGGCGGGCAGGATGCCGACCAGCGAGAACGGGATGGCCGCCATGATGACCAGCGGCACGGTGAACGACTCGAACCACCAGACGACGAGGATGTAAATCAGGACGAGCACCGCCGCGAAGGCCAGCCCGAGGTCCCGGAACACCTCGTAGGTGATGTGCCACTCGCCGTCCCACTTCATCGCGTACTTCGTCGTGTCGATCGGCTGCTGCGTGTTCCAGATGTCGAACCGGTACCCCTCGGGCAGCGCGATGCGCGAGATGGCGTCGTTCATCTGTAGGATCGCGTAGACGGGGCTCTCGGCGCCGCCGGCCATGTCGCCGGTCACGTAGGTCACCGGCAGCAGGTTCTTGTGATACCGGTTCGCGGCCTCGACCGTCTGTTCCTCGCGCGTCAGCTCGCCGATGGCGACCGAATGGGCGCCGATGAGGCGAAGCTGCCGGATCGGTTCGAGCGAGCCCCGCAGTGCCCGCGGCAGCCGCAGCACGATCGGCACGTCTTCGCGCGCAGCCGGGTCGTGCAGGAGCCCCGCGCGCACGCCGTCGCTGGCCAGCCGGACGGCGGCCGCGACGTCCGCGGCGGCCAGCCCGGCGGTGCTCGCGCGATCCTGGTCGACCACCAGCGAGGTCTTCGACTGCGCCGCCTCCACGTACCAGTCGACGTCGACGACCCCCTCGGTTCGCTCGAGGACCGCCTTCACCTCGCCGGCGATCTGCTGCCGGCGCTCCGGATCGGGCCCGTAGATCTCGGCCACCAGCGTCTGCAGCACCGGCGGCCCGGGCGGCACCTCGGAGACCTGCACGGTCGCGCCAAACCGCCGCGCCAGCGGCAGGATCCGCTCGCGAAGTCGCATGGCGACGTCGTGGCTCTGCTCGCTGCGCTCGTCCTTCGGCAGCAGGTTGACCTGCAGGTCCGCCAGGTGCGCGCCCTGCCGCAGGAAGTAGTGGCGGACGAGCCCGTTGAAGTTGTAGGGCGCCGACGTGCCGGTGTAGCTCTGGACGTCGGTCACGACGGCGTCCTGCAGGATCTCGCGGGCGAGGTCGCCGGCCACCCGCGCCGTCTGCTCGAGGGGTGTGCCCTCGGGCATGTCGATGACGACCTGGAGCTCGCTCTTGTTGTCGAACGGCAGCATCTTCACCGTGACCAGTTGCAGCGGCACCAGGGCGATGGCCGCCAGGAGCAACCCGGCGACGGCGCCCAGAAAGGCCAGGCGCGTGCGGCCGTTGGCCATCAGCCGGCCCATCACCCGGCGGTAGAGGCGCGTGAACCGGCCTTCCTGCTCGTGCGCGTGCGCGCCGCCGCTCCGGAGCAGGCGAACCGCCGCCCACGGCGTCACGACGAACGCCGCCGCCAGCGAGAACAGCATGGCGGCGGAGGCGCCCACCGGGATCGGCCGCATGTACGGGCCCATCAGGCCGCCGACCAACGCCATCGGCAGGATGGCCGCCACCACCGTCAGGGTGGCAAGGATCGTCGGATTGCCCACCTCGTCTACGGCCCGGACGGCGAGCGCGACGAGGCCCTGCCGCTCGCCCGTCGTCATCCGCGCGTGGCGCACGATGTTCTCGACGACGACGATCGCATCGTCGACGAGGATGCCGATCGAGAAGATCAGGGCGAACAGCGTGATGCGGTTCAGCGTGTAGCCGTAGAGGGCGAACGCGAACAGTGTCAGTGCCAGCGTCACCGGGATGGCGATCAGCACGACGGCCGCTTCCCGGCGCCCGAGCGCGATGCCGATCAGGATCGTGACGGAGAGCACCGCGAGGAACATGTGATACAGGAGCTCGTTGGACTTCTCGGCGGCGGTCTCGCCGTAGTTCCGCGTCACGCTCACGGCGAGGTCGGCCGGAATCAGCGCGCCGCGAAGGGTGTCGAGCTTGGCCTCCACCGCGTGCGCCACGGTGATGGCATTGGCCCCCTGCCGCTTGGCGACGGCCACCGTCACGGCGCCGTGGGTCCCTTCCGTCCGGGAGTGATACCGCACGTACGACGCCGGCTCCGCATCGCCGTCCACGACCGTGGCGACGTCGCCGACCAGCACCGATCGCGCCCCGGCGCCCGACACCACCACGCGACGCAGGTCCTCGACCGCGTCCAGCGAGCGGCCGGCGTCGAGACGGGCCACGCCGCCTCCGGCGATCGGGCCGGCGCCCGACAGCCGCGCGTTCGCCGCCTCGATCGCGCGCGCGACCTGCAGCGGATCGACGTGCGCGGCGGCGAGCCGCGTCGGATCCACGTCGACGCGCACTTCGCGCGGCCGGCCGCCGATGATCGTCACCTCGGACACGTCCGGCACCTCGCCCACGGCCTCGCGGATCTGCGCCGCGACCTGTCGCAGCTGGTGGTCGTCGTAGCGCGGCCCCCACAGCGTCAGCGCCATCATCGGCACGTCGTCGATGGAGCGCGGCTTCACGAGCGGCGGCGAGCCGCCGGGCGGAATCCGGTCCGCATTGGCCGAGAGCTTCTGGTTGAGCCGCACGAGCGCCCGCTCGACGTCCTCGCCGACGTGGAAGCGGACGATGACCATCGACTGGCCGGGGCTGGAGGTGGAGTAGAGGTACTCGACGCCGGGCACCTCCCACAGCAGCTTCTCCATCGGCCGGGTGATGCGCTGTTCGACCTCCGCGGGCGAGGCGCCGGGCAGCGCGACGAAGACGTCGACCATCGGCACGCTGATCTGCGGCTCCTCCTCGCGCGGCAGGGCCAGCATGGCGAAGGCGCCGAGGGCCAGCGACGCCGCGATGAAGAGCGGCGTGAGCTTCGACCCGACGAACGCGGCAGCGATGCGTCCGGCCACCCCGAGGCGGGCGGTCATCGGCCTGCTCCTTCGGCCGTCGCGGACTCAGCGGTGACGCGGTTGCCGTCGACGAGCGCCGGCGGCGGGTCCACCACCACGACCTCGCCGGGATCGAGGCCGGCCATGACCTCGGCGCGGTCGCCGCTGATCAGGCCGGTCTGGAGGAGCCGCAGGCGCGCCACGCCGTCGTCCACCACGAACGCGGTGGCGACCTGGCCCTGCCACCGGATGGCGGCCGCCGGCACGAGCAGCGCGGTCCGGCCCCGCCCGTCGAATCGCACGCGGGCGAAACTGCCGGTCCGGGCGGCATGGCCGGCGGGCAACGACACCTTCACGGTGAAGGCGCGCTGGTCAGCATCAACGGCGCGGGCGACCTCGAGGACGACGCCTTCGAGCGGCGAGCCGCCGGCGTCGAGCAGCACCTCGGCCCGGTCGCCTGGCGCCACGAGCGCGGCGCGCGCCTCGTCGACGCGCGCCTCGACGCGCGGCGCGCCGGCGGCATCGAGCCGGAGCAGCGGGACGCCAGGCGACGCGAGGTTGCCCGGGTCGGTCATCCGCTCGGTCACGAGCCCGGCGAAGGGAGCGCGGATCACGGTGAACCCGCGGGTGGTCTCGGCTGCGTCGGCCGCGGCGCGCGCCGCCGCCAGTTGCGACGCGGCCTGCTCGATTCGCGCCTGTGTTCCGGCCGTGCGCGCCGCGGCGGCGCTGCGCCTGGCTTCGGCCTCGTCCAGCTCCTGCGGCGTCGCGGCCTTGCGCGCGTGCAGCGCGGCGATGCGTGTGTGCCAGGCGTCGGCCAGCTGCTGATCGGCCATCGACGCGGCGTGCTCGGCCTTCGCCGCGACGACGGCCTGCTCGACCGCCGCGGTGGCGGCGGTTGCCTGCTGCGCCTGGGCGCCGAGCGCGCCGGCGTCGAGCACGACCAGCACCTGGCCGGCACGCACGCGATCGCCGGCGCGGACCCGCACCTCCGCCACCGGCGCGACCACGCGGCTCGTCACGACGGCGGTCGCACTGGCGGTCACCACGCCACCTGCCTCGATCGATTCGGGCAGCTCGGCGATCGCCGCGGCAACCGTCACGACAGGCACCGGGGGCGCGTCGGGCGCGCGGGTTCCGCGATCCTCCGAGGATCCGCAGGCCGCCAGCAGGACGATTGGCGTGACGGCGAGCAGGACAAGCATCATCGGCCGGCGGTATGTCGTCAGGTGTGGCATGACTTGGCTCATCGGGTTTCCAGGCGGCCTGCCGCGCGGTCGAGCATCACGCGCTCGAGGATGACGTCCATCGCCGCCGCGACCGCGCGCGCCTCGGCGTCGAGCGCGGCCTCGGCCGCCCGGAGCACGTCGGTGATGGACGCGAGTCCCGTGTCGTAGCGGTCGCGGACGATCCGCTGGCTCTCGCGGGCCTGTGCCAGCGCCGCCTCCCCGGCCGCGCCGCGGGCGCGCGCGGCGTCGAGTCGCGCCAGGGCGGTCCGAACTTCGAGATCGATGCGGCGCTCGACGGCTTCGCGCTCCGCAGCGGCCCGCGTGACGGCGTGGCCCGCCTCGGCGATGCGCGCCTGGTCGGCGAACCCGCGGAAGACGTTGATCCGCACCTCGGCGCCGACCACCCAGCTCGATTGCTGGTCGGTGAGACTGTCGCCGTTCCACTCCCAGCCGCCCTGCAACCCGACCTGTGGCAGGAACGCGGCGCGTGATGCCCGTCGCGCGTTGTCGACCAGGCGTTCACGCAGTCCGGCCTCCGCCTGCTCGGGGCGCAACGCCAGAGCCCCGCGCACGAGCGCGTCGGCATCCGCCGGGGCGGCCGCCGCCACGGGCGGGATGAGGCGCAGTTGCGCATCGGCGGGAGCGCCAATCGCCTGGTGCAGCGTGAGCCGCGCCACCTCGAGATCGCCCCCGGTGGCAATCGCCCGCTCGCGCATGTCGGCCAGGTGCACCTCGACCGCCAGCACGTCGGCGTCGGTGACGATGCCGACGTCCCGCCGGGCGCGCGCCCGCGCCAGGTCGCTCTCGGCCGCCTCGACTCCCGCGGCGCTGGCGCGCTGCAAGGCGTCGAACTGGAGCACCTGGGCGAACGCCGCCGCGGCGGCGACTGCCAGGTCCTGGGTTGAACGCGAACGGGCCGCGGCCGCCAGGGCGCGGTTGATGTCGGCCTGCTCGACGCGCAGGCGGGCAAGGCCCGCGTCCCAGACCGGCTGAGCGGCCGTGACGGCGGTCCTGACGTTGGTGACGGCGGAAGGGTGGTTCAGCCGATCGACGGCGAAATCAGCGGGCGTGAACCGCCGCTGTGACAGCAGCGAGCCGAAGACGAACACGGGCTGGTCGCCGCGCTGCGCTCCGACGCTGACGTCCACCGTCGGCAAGTAGCCGGCCCGTGCCTGGCGGACGCGCGCCTCCGCCTCCTGCTCGGCCGCGTCGAGCGCCCGGGCATCCGGCGTGGCGGTGCGGGCGCGCGCCATGGCATCGGACAGCGTGAGCGCCTCCTGCGCCCCGGCGGAGGTGGCGGCGATTGCGAGCAGTACCGCGATGGCTGGAAGCCTGGCGATCAACGGGTCCATTCCCTGCGGCCCGGTCTGAGCCGCTATTCAGACAGAGCCTCGGCGGCGGGGAAAGGATTCCGAGGGGTCGGGACACGACGTCAGGCGGCGGCGTCAGGGCAGCGACACGGTCGCGCGGGCGAGCACCTCGGAGGAGCCGCTCGCCATCGCGTCGTACCAGCCGACGAAACGGTTCGTTTCGGGCGCGTCATAGGCCCGCAGGTTGTCGGCCCAGCGGAAGCCGATGGACTGGTAGCGCAGCTCGACCTCAACCTGGAAGGGACCCGTCCGTCCGGCCGTGGGCACGACGTACCGCACCCGGTCCCCTCCTGCGGCGAAATCGCCATCCTGCCGCGCCGCGCCCTGGACCGCCACCTCGGCCGCCGCGGTGTCCTTGTCGAACCCGCGGGGAAGCAGGCGGTTGTCCTTGACGTAGCCGACGCCGCGCAGCAGCCCAGTCGTCACGGCGCCGTTCACGTCGCGCATGATCGGCTCGTAGATCTGGACCTGGTCCGCGCTCGTGATCTCGACATGGTGCGGCTCGAACCGGGCGGGGTCGTCGTCGTTGTCGTTGCCGCGGATGCGCCCCGACGGCTCGACGGCGCCCGACTCGAACAGCGCCCCGCCGTCGCGGTCGCGGACGACGAGGTGCAGCCACACGCGGCGCGACGGATACGCGGTCGGCAGCTTGTGACCCGTCAGGTTGCGGACGGCGACGTCGAGGGTCAGTTGTCCCGGCGCCCCTGCCGCCGCGGTGACGGTCAGCGCCGCGGTATCGCGCTGGAGCTGCGCGATCGTGGCGGCGGCCGTGGCCTCGATCTCCTGCGGCAGCGCCTCGACGCCGAGGTCGGCGCGATAGCGATTCAGCATCCGGAGCATGAAGAAGTTGCCGCCGAGGAAGGTGTGGCGGCCAAGGCCCGTCCGCTCCTCGCCGAGGACCGATGCCATGCGCGTCGCGTCCCGCACCTCCGGCATGTGGCACGACTGGCAGCTCCGCTCCTGGCGGAAGGCGCTGTGCTGCCATTCCAGGTACGGCACCTGTTCGGGGAGCTCACCGAGCACGTCGCCGTTGGGGCCGAGCGCCTGCGTGAAGAGCGTGTGACACGTGGCGCACATCTCCGACTCGCGCAGGTGGGTCGCCTCGGCCGGCGTCATCCCGGTCGCCGAGCGCATCAGCGTCTGCCGTCCCCGGTCGATGTCGAACGGGCCGAACATGCGCCGCTCGCCCGACCCGGTCGGCTGGGCCAGCACGAAGCCGCCGTTGAAGCTCTCGCGCGTGCCGAGGCGTTCCGGCCCTATCTGATGACACACCGTGCACGACACGCCGTCGGCGGCGAGGCGATCGTCGTCGCTCGTGCCGGCGCTGATCGGCAGGTGCGCGAAGATCTCGGAGTGGCGGTTCTCGGCGCGCGCCCGCGTCGCCGACATCGGCATGTGGCAGAGCGAGCAGTCGTTCTGGATCTCTTCGGCGGCTTCGGGGTGGTCGATGATTTCGCGGCGGACGCCGGCGTGCCAGTACGGATCCCGCGACGAGTTCGCCATCATCGACGCGCGCCAGGAGACGCCGATCGACACGTCCTCGCCAGACGGGGTGGTCAGGCCGTTGTGGCAGGCCATGCAGTCGTGCGAGGTGACGAACAGCGACTCCGGGTGTCCGGGCGGCAGCGGCACGGGCGCGTCCGCCACCTGGCCCGCGGCCCCCGGCAGCGTCATGAACACGGCCGTCAGCCACGCGGCGACCATCGCCGGAAGCCATCCTGCCCGCGTCCTCTTGTGCATGCGTGTCCTCATCGCCAGCCGTCGAGCAGCCCGCCGTCGAACCAGTCCCACAGGAAATAGGTGATCACCTGCGTGCGGCGGCCGGCCCGCTCGTTGAGCGGGAAGCGCACGCCCGCGTTGATCATGATGTGCTGCCGCTTGTTCAGCGTGACCTGCATCTGCGGCACGAGATCCCAGTGGGTCGTGGCATCGTCCTCGAGATCGCGAGCGGCGAGCAGTTCCACCATGGGCGACCACGACCGCCCGAAGCGTCCCTGCGAGAAGCTCCTGCCGGCGGCCACGCGCCAGAACGCTTCGCGGCCGGCGCTGGCGGTCTCGAACGGCAACTCGAGGCCGGCCTGGGCCTGGACGAAGCTGTCGGCCGGCAGGAGCTGGCCGAAGGCGACGAACGGCTCGAACACGGTGACGCCGCCGCCAAGGCCGGCGGTGTCCTTGCCGGTCGGCAGGATGATCTCGCCGGCCGCGCTCAGGATGTGGCCGCGGTCGAGGCTGTGCATCAGCACGCGCTTCAGGGCGAACGCGACGTCCCCCAGGCCGCGCTCCCATCCGCCGCCAGGGCCCTCCTGCACCTGCACCGGCACGACCACCTCGTACTGCGTGCGCGAGCCGAGCCGCTGCTCGTACAGGAACTCGTTGCCGACCAGCCCGGTCCCGGTCGCGTTGATCGTGGTGGTCAGCACCGACTCGTTCTCGGGGAACGCCTTCTCCGTGACCAGCGCGCGGGGTACGTTGAGCTCGCCGCGCGGCCACGCCGGGTCGCGGCAGAATCGCCGGGTGTGATCGAGCGCCTGCTGCAGCTCGGCGTCGGTCATCGCGTCGCCGAACGCCGGCATCCGGCGGTCGAAGCCGCGGGCGGGGCCGCCGTCGTGCGCGACGGCCATCCAGTCCCCGTCCGGTTCGACGGTCGAGAAGCTGCAGTCGGTGAAGTTGGGAAGCGGGGTGTCGAAGCCGACCAGCGCCACGGCGACGCCGCGGCCGTCGATGCCGTGGCAGGCCGCGCAGGCCGTGCGATAGAGATCGGCCCCCGGCGCGGTCCCCGTCGCCTGGGATGCCGCAGCCTGGGACGGCGCCGCCTGGCAGATGGTGCACCCCGCGACAAGGGCGACGATGACAGCAACGATACGAACCAGCGTGTCTCTCCTTGCTCGTACTCCGAGCGCGGGATGCCACGCTAGCACAGGCCTTCGGCCGTCGACGCAGGAGACAGGATCTCAGAACGGATCTCAGGACCGGCGGCCGACGCGGGATGGAACTTGCATCACCCTCCGCGTCGTCACCGATGAGAGAGGAGATCGTCGATGGACCCGAGCAAAGCCGCCGATCCCGCATACGGATACACCGCCCATCTCCGCGGCGTGTCGTTCGACGAGGCCCGCGCCCGAATCGTCGCTGCCCTCAAGGCCGAAGGTTTCGGCGTGCTGACCGAGATCGACGTCACGTCCACGCTGAAGGCCAAGCTGGATCGCGAGTTCCGGCGCTACGTCATTCTCGGCGCCTGCAACCCCCAGCTGGCGCACCAGGCCCTCGAGGCGGAGCTGGCCATCGGGCTGCTGCTGCCGTGCAACGTATGCGTATGGGAAGAGGAGGGCGGCAGCGTGGTATCGATAGCACGACCCGAAGCCATGTTCGAGCTGGTGGGCCGGCAGGACGTGGAACCGGTCGCCCGTGAGGCGTCCCAACGGCTGCGCCGGGCGCTCGAGCACGTCTCGACGTAGAACGCCGTGGCCCGGCCGCGCACGCCAGCTATCCGGCGACGAGGCTGGCGACGAAGGCGCCGACGTAGTACGCCACGGCCCCGGTGACCGCGCCCAGCGCGAGCATTTCGAGCCCGTTCGTCCACCACCGGCCGGCTCCGACCGCCGCGCGCGCGGCGCCCACCGTGAACAGGGCCACCAGGCTCAGTGCGGTCGAGAGCGCGAAGCGATCCGTCTCGAGATTGCGGATGACATAGGGCACGAGCGGCACGGCGCCGGCGGCGACGAAGGCGAGGAAGGTGGCCCCCGCGTGCCGGATGGCAAACGCCTCCTGTTCAGGGAGCTGCTGCGCCTCGCGGACCCGCTCGTCCGAACGGATCCCCAGGTAGTTCCCGACCGCCATCGACAGGCCGTCGGCCACGAGATTCGCCACGCCGAGGACGAGGACAGTAACCGGGCTGAGCGTGCCGCCGGTGACGCCGGCGACGACGGCGAACGTGGTGATGATGCCGTCGTTGGCGCCGTAAACGAGATCGCGGATGTAGTGCCGGGCGATGCCCATGAGGGTTCGCGGCTCGTCGTGCAGCGATGCGCGCGGTGGGATGGATTGAGCGGGACTGGTCAACGGTTCTGCCCGGAGCAAGATGCCAGCCACGAGGTCGCGGCCAGCCGCCACTATAGTGCGGACAAATTCTCCCGGAGCGCCAAAAATCCCCGGCGCCGTCCGGTCGCACCCCGCTGCGCGCGCCTTCGTCGCTTCGGGTTCGTCAACCTGCGGGGTACGACACTTGCTCGACAGCGGCTGTATCAACGGAGATCACCATGTTGTTCTCGGAGCGCAGCATCTGGACGATGGTGCACGGCATCGGGCTTGGCGGCGCGGCGCTGCTCGGCCTGGCCGCCGCGCTGTTCTATCTCTACGCAGCGCGGCCGGCGGCGCAGCCGACGGACGACGCCGTCGGCGGCCGCGCGTTTGCCGGGCTGACGGTCTTCACGGCGGTCATGCTCTGGCTCACCGTGATCATCGGGACGTATGTCGTGTTTCCGCCCTACCGGGTGACGCCGCCGGCCGGGACGACTGACCTGGCGCAGTTCCCGCGGGCGCTCGTGCTGGCGTCCCCAGGTACCGCATGGCTCCATTCGTTCGCCATGGAGATCAAGGAGCACATGCCGTGGATCGCCTCGATGCTGGCGACCGCGGCCGCCTTCGTCGCGATCCGCTACCCGGAGGCGGCGACCAGGACCCCGTCGTTGCGCCGGATGACGGGCAGCCTGCTCGCCATCGCCTTCGCGATCGTCGCGTTCGTGTCGCTGCTGGGGGTGTTCGTGAACAAGGTCGCTCCGCTTGAGTGAATGCGAGGCTTCTGATGGCTACCGCGTTACGTCCAGACACGTCTACCGTTGTCGAGACCGGCGGCGCCGCGATGGCCGCCATCCTCGGTGGCGGCATCGGCGCCTTCGCCATGGGGGCGTTCGTCGTGCTCAACGAGGCGGGCCTGTTTGCGGCGCCCACGCTCTACGGCCCCGCCGGGGGAGTGAGCGGACGCACGACCTTCGCCGTCATCACGTGGCTGATCGGCTGGGCCGTGCTGCACGCCCGCTGGAAGGGACGCGACGACATCGCGCCAGGCCCGATCCTGGCCTGGACCGTCGTCCTGATCGTCGCCGGCCTCGTCGCGACGTTCCCGCCTGTCTGGGGCCTGCTGGGTTGATCACGGTTTTCACAGGAAGGAGAAGGGAGTGATCAATGTTCTCCTTGCTCCTTTTTTCTCCTGTGAGATCCGTAAACCGGTCTCCGTTACCTCACGCGCTGGCGGTACATCAGCACGGGGACGCGCGCGGAGGACGCGACGCGGTAGGCGGTGGCGCCTGGGGTGCCTCCCTCGGAGCGGGGGCTGCGGCGGCCGAGGACGAGCAACGGATGGCGGCCGCCGATGGTGGCCGCCGCTTCGGCGAGCCGCTCGGCGACGTTGCCGGTGGCGACGCTCGTCGTGACGCGGACGGGGGTGTCGATGCCGGCGAGCCGCTCGGCGAGCTCGCGCCGCGCCAGGTCCGCCCGTTCGGCGAGCGCCCGTTCGGCGTGCGGCTTCCAGCGCTCGAGCACAGGGAGATCGGGCACGACGTGCACCGCCTCGACCGAGGCCTGGAGCTGCTCGGCAAGCTGGCAGGCAGCGCGGGCGGCGAGCAGTGACGGCTCGGAGAAGTCGATGCCGACGACGATCGGTCCGACGCCGGCGAGCGTGTCGCCCCCGCCCTGCGGCGGGGTCCAGGTATCCGGCGTCACCAGCACCGAGCGGTCGGCGTGGAGGAGCACGGCTTCCGCCACCGAACCGAAGAGCATGCGGCCCGGGCCGGACATGCCGCGCGCGCCGATGACGATCAGGTCGGCGGCCTCGCGGTTGGCGAGGTGCAGGATGGCGTCGGCCGGTTCACCGGACACGACGTCCGGGTGCTGGGTGCAGGCGGCAGCCGGCGGCGCGGTGGCAATGAAGCGCTGCAGCTCCTCGCGGTTCTCCGCCAACAGGTCGATCCCGTTATGGGTCGCCGCGGCGACCATCAGCGGGCTCTCCACGTAGAGCACGTGCAGCGTGGCCCCTGCGTGGCGCGCCAGCCGCGCGCCGAGCCCGAGCGCCAGCCGCGATTGCTCGGAAAAGTCCACCGCGACCAGAACCGACCGAAGCGGAAACATCCAGCCTCCTCATCCGCGCGCCGCCTGTTCGGCCTGCGCCTTGATCCCGAGCATCATGCGCCGCTGCATGATGAAGTGCGGCAGTTCGAAGGCGGTGAAGTTGACCGCCGCCAGCCACGCCGGGATCCGATTGTGACTGATTGTCGATCGAATGAGGAGACGCGTGCGCCCGCCCTCGTACGGATACAGGACGACGGCGCCCTCGGACGGCAGCACGCCCGCCCGGCCGCGCACGACCTGCGCGACGACCTCGGGCGGGGCCTCGATGGTCACGGCGCGCAGGATTTCGTTGGCGGGATCGCCCGGCGTCGCGGCGCCCGGCAGGCTCATCTCCCATTCGACTGGCGTCGTCCCCCAGGCCCGATGCCACGGCCAGAGCGTCGCGCTGACCCCGACCCAGGCGAGGAACACGACGGCGAGGAGGCTGCCGAGCCGATGCGCCAGGGTGGCGCGGCGGGGAAGCTCCTCCGGCGGCCACGTGGCGGTGTAGAGCGTCGCCAGCACGGGCAACGCGGCGCTCAACAGGACGCCGATCCACAAGTCGGCATCGGCGCGCCAGAACTGCGCGCCGAGCGCGCAGACGCCGGCGACGAGCGCCGCCGGCGCGACGGCGCGGGAGAGCGGCCTCACGCCGAGCACGCCAAGTCCGGCGGCGACGAACCCGAGGATCGCGATGACGTACAGCGCCGTGATCGGCGGCCAGAACTCTCCCGCGCCCACGGCGTCGATGCCGCGCAGCGGCCACACGCCGTTGGCCAGGCCATGGAGCACCAGCCCCAGGCCGAGCGCGATTTGTGCAGCGACTTTGACCATGGTGTCCCTCGTCACGTCGAAGCAGGGGAACGGGGAGCGGTCCCTCCCACGTTCCCCCTCCAGGGGGCGACGGGTCGACGGCGTCAACCACGCCCCGCCTGGTGCTGCGGCGAATCGCGTACCACATGCGGCCCGCGCAATCGTGATGGTTTACGCGCGCCTGGCGACGGCGGTACACCCGAGTAGGGGAATCCTCCGCGGCGTGAGAGAGTTTCCCCGGCGATGACCGGGCTCACCACGGCCGAGGCAACGGCGAAGCGGCAGGAGGTCGGCGCCAACGCGCTTCCGGCCGCGCCGCCGACGCCGTTCTGGCGGCGGTTCCTCCGCCAGTTCCAGAGTCCGCTCGTCTACATCCTGCTGTTCGCGCTGGCGTTCGACGCCGGGCTCTGGCTGTACGAGGGCGCGGCGGAGTGGCCGCTCGAAGCGCTCGCCATCGCCCTCATCCTCGCCGTCAATGCGGCGCTCGGGCTGTACCAGGAGCGGCGCTCGGAGGCGGCGCTGGCCCGGCTCACCGCCCTCGCCGGCGCCCACGCCTGGGTCCTGCGCGACGGCCAGTTCGCGCGGCTTCCAGTTGACGAGATCGTCCCGGGCGACGTCGTGCGCCTCGAAGCCGGCGATCGCATTCCGGCCGATGGGACGCTCGGCGACGCCCACGGCGTGATGGTCGACGAGTCGGTCCTGACCGGCGAATCGGTGCCGGTCGACAAGGGTGACGCGGCCGAGGCGATGAGCGGCACGCTGCTGGTGCGCGGCCACGCCGTCCTCACCGTGACGCGCACCGGCGCCGCCAGCGCCATGGGGCGCATGGCGGCCATGCTCGGCGGCATTCAGGCGGGGCAGACGCCGCTCGAGCGGCGCGTGGAACGGCTTGGCAGGCAGCTGGCGCGGTGGGTGCTGCTGCTCGCCGGCGCCTTGTGCGCCATCGGCCTGGCCGCCGAAGGGCTCGGTCGCGCGCCCGACGTGATCATCTTCGCGGTGTCGCTGGCGGTCGCCGCGGTGCCCGAGGGGCTGCCCGCGGTGCTGACGGTGGCCCTGGCGCTCGGCGTCGAGCGGATGGCGCGGCAGCGCGCCGTCGTCCGCCGCCTGGCCGCGGTCGAGGCGCTCGGGTCGATCACGGTGATCGCCACCGACAAGACCGGGACCCTCACCGAAAACCGGATGGACGTGCGGCGCCTCGATGCCGAAGACGAGGCACGGGCGCTGCGCGCCATCGTGCTGGTCAACGACGCCGACCCGGAGACCGGCGCCGGCGACCCGCTCGATCTCGGGTTGCTGCGCTACGCGCAGGACCACGGCATCGACGCGGCGAGGGTTCGAGAGGAGCAGCCGCGAATCGCTGAACGGCCGTTCGACAGCGCCTGGAAGTTCGCGCGCGTCACCGTGCACGGGGGGGACGCCGGGACAGGCAGTGTGAGCTATGTCAAGGGGGCGCCCGAAGTCGTGCTGCCGCGCTGCGCGGATGCGCCCGCCGACGCCGCCGCGCGCGCGGAGCAGTATGCCGGCGAAGGGTTCCGCGTGCTGGCACTCGCCTGGGGCGAGGCCGAACGTGAAGAGGGGTTGCGCTTCATCGGCTTCGCGCTGTTCTGGGACCCGGCTCGCGCCGAGGTGCGGGACGCCATGGCCAGGGCGATTGGCGCCGGCATCCGCGTGATCATGATCACCGGCGATCATCCCGCCACCGCGCGGGCGATCGCCCGCCAGGTCGGCATTCCCGACGCCAACGTCCACGCCCGCGTGCGGCCGGAGGAGAAGCTGCAGCTGGTCGAGACGCTGCAGCGGGACGGCGACATCGTGGCCATGACCGGCGACGGGGTCAACGATGCGCCCGCGCTCAAGCGTTCGGATGTCGGCGTGGCCATGGGGCGGCGCGGCTCGGATGTCAGCCGCGAGGTCGCCGACCTGGTCCTGCTCGACGACAACTTCGCCACCATCGTCGCGGCCATCGAGGAAGGGCGCGGCATTTACGAGAACATCCAGAAGTTCCTCCGCTTCCTGTTCTCGACGAACCTGTCGGAGGTGCTGCTCGTCGCGGTCGGCACGCTGCTCGCCATCGCCATGGGGCTGCGCGACGCCGCCGGCGGGCTGTTGCTGCCGCTCACGGCGGCGCAGATCCTCTGGATCAACCTGCTGACCGACGGCATCCCGGCGCTGGTGCTCGCCTTCGATCGGACACCTGGCGTCATGCGGCAGCCGCCGCGGCCTCCCGACTCGCCGCTGCTCGACCGCGGTTCGATCCGCTTCGTCGCGTGGGCCGGCAGCGTCAAGGCGCTGCTGGCGCTCGCGCTGCTCGGGGGGGTGAGCTGGATCGAGCAGGATGCGGAGCTGGGGCGGGCGACGACCTTTCATTTCATGGCGGTGGGGCAGCTGCTCCTGACGTATCCATCACGACACACCTGGATTCGTCCGCGGTCGAACCGCTATCTCCACATGGCTGTGGTAGCCGGCGTCGCAATTCAGGTCGCCGCCGCCTCGCTTCCATTCACCGCAGCCATGCTCGGAAACGCCGCCATTCCGGTGCGGCTCTGGGCGGTTGCCCTGGCCGCGAGCGTTGGTGCGTGGGGAGTTATCGAACTGATATCGCGCCTGATCTGGCGGCACGCGCCTCCGCTCGCGCCGCCGCAAAACACCTGAACTGGCGCGGCCTGTGCACGGGAGAATAGACAGCGTGATGGCCCTGCGAACCCTGGCGGCGGCGACGACAGTCCTGGCAACGGCGGCGTTCGCCGTCAGTTCGCCGGCCGCCGACCCGTTTGCCTTCTTCCAGCCCTGGGTCACCGTGTCACAGGCCGACCGGGCCAGGATCGATGCCGGCGAGGTCGTGGTCCGCACGCTGCCCGCCGATGACGGGCACCTGGCGATCTTCGCGGCGGCGCGTGTCGATGCCGGGCCGGAGGCGCTCATGGCCTGGACGCACGCGATCAAGGCCTTCAAGGAAAGCGAGCACGTTATCGCGGTGCGCCGCTTCTCCGATCCACCGGTCCTCGACGACCTGACCGGCCTGACCCTTGACAATGACGATCTCGAGGCGCTGCGCGACTGCCGCGCCGGCGATTGCGACGTCAAGCTGGGAGCCGGCGAGATCGCCGCCGTGCAGGAGGCCATCCGCGGCGGCGGGCCCGAGTGGCGGGAACGCGCACAGCAGGCGTTCCGCCGCCTGTTGCTGGCGCGTGTGGTCCGCTATCGCGACGCCGGGCTCGGAAGTCTGCCGGCGTATGTGGACCGGCGGCGGCCGGTGTCGCCGGGCGACGCGTTCACGGCCATCCTGAAGCGGTCGCCCTACCTCACCAGCGGCCTCCCGGCGCTGGCCGACTCGCTCATCGAGGGCTCCACGTCCTCCCATGGCGAGCGCTTCTTCTACTGGTCGAAGGAGCGCTACGGCGCCGGCAAGCACGTCATCACGGTGAGCCACGTGCAGATGGCGGAGCCAGGGCTGCCGCCGCCCGTGCCCGCCGCGGTCGTGGCCAGCCAGCAGATATTCGCCAGCCACTACACCGACGGTGCGCTTGGCCTGACGACGCTCACCTGCGATGTCGCCGGCGGGCCGTGCTATCTCGCCTACGTCAACCGCACCGAGGTCGATCTGCTGGGCGGCATGCTCGGCGGGTTCAAGCGCATGCTGTTCGAGAAGCGGATCGCGTCAGGCACACCGGCCATCGTCCGCGAGCTGCGGCGCAAGCTCGAAAGCGGCGCGCCAACGGCGACCGCGACGCGATAACATACCGGCGATTGCCGGATCCTTCGACCGCACCCGACGCGGCAGCCCTGGTCGCCGCCCTGGCCGAGGCCTCTGACGAGGCCATTGCCACAACCGACCTCGACGCCCGGGTCCTGACCTGGAGCGCCGGGGCCACGCGCCTGTACGGGTACACCGAAGCCGAGATCGTCGGCCACTCGATGGCGGAACTGATGCCCCCCGGACAGCAGGGCATCGTCGCCGCCAACTACGCGCGGCTGCGCGCCGGCCACCGCGTCGAGCAGTTCGACACGCTTCGGATCAGGAAGGACGGCCGCCTCATCCAGGTGACCGTTACGCTTGCGCCCATCCGCGACGCGTCCGGCGCCATCACCACCGTCCTGTCGCTGTCGCGCGATATCGGCAACCAGAAGCGGAGCGACGCCGCGCTGCAGGCCAGCCAGGAACGCTGGCGGGCCCTGCTCGACTCGGCCGTCGATGCGATTGTCGTCATCGATGCGCGCGGCCGCATCGAGGCCTTCAACCGGGCGGCGGAGCGGATGTTCGGCTACAGCGAGCGCGACGTGGTACGGAAGAACGTCAGCATGCTGATGCCGTCGCCGTATCGCGAGGAGCATGACAGCTACCTCGCGCGCTACATGCGCGACGGCGACGCCCGCGTCATCGGCATCGGACGCGAGGTCACCGGGCAGCGACGCGACGGCTCGACGTTTCCGGTCCACCTCTCGGTGGGGGAGATGGAGGTGGACGGCGAGCGCAAGTTCACGGGCATTCTGCACGACCTGTCGAAGCGCGCAGAGCTGGAGGAGCAACTGCGCGAGCAGGCGGCGCTCGTCCGCCTCGGCGAGATGGCGGCGGTCATCGCGCACGAGGTCAAGAACCCGCTGGCCGGCATCCGCGGCGCCATCCAGGTGATCGGCGGGCGGCTGGCCGCCGGCAGCCCGGAGGCGGGAATTACGACGGAAATCGTCGCGCGGATCGATGCCCTGAGCGAGCTGATGAAGGACCTGCTGCTGTTCGCGCGGCCGCCCCGGCCGCAGCCGGCGCCCGTGCAGGTCCAGGCGCTGGTCCAGGCGACTGCCGAGCTGTTGACGGCCGACCCCGCCATGCGTGATATCACCGTCGGGCTGGAGGGCGATGCCCCGCCGATTTCAGCCGACCCGGGGCTGCTGAAGATCGTGTTCGTCAACCTGCTGGCCAACAGCGCCCACGCCATGAAGGGGCAGGGGTCGATCCGGGTGGCGGTCGGCGCGCGCGACCGGCACTGCACCATCACCATCAGCGACGATGGGCCGGGGATTCCTCCCGAGGTTCGCGAAAAAGTCTTCACCCCCTTCTTCACCACCAAGGCGCGCGGCACCGGGCTGGGCCTGCCGACGGCCAAGCGCCTGATCGAAGCGCACCACGGAAATATCGGCATCGATTGCCCGCCGCAGGGCGGCACGACGGTCACGATTCAACTGCCGCTTCCGCAGTAGCGGCACGCGCGTCAACGCCGGCCTGCTTCTTGAAACGGTCCGGGGTGAGATAGTGCCCCGTGCCCGAACTCCTTGATGTCCTGATCGTCGACGACGAGCCGCTGATCCGATGGGCCGTGGCCCGGACGCTGGCGACCGCGGGCCACCGCGTGCGGGAGGCGCGCGACGCGGCCGGTGCCATCGCGGCGCTGACGAGCGGCGAGCCGCTGCCCGACGTCGTGCTGCTCGACTGCCGGCTGCCGGACAGCGACGGGCCCGAGCTGCTGCAGACGACCCGGCACCTCGCACCTGACAGCGCCGTGGTGATGATGTCGGCCGATCCGCCGGCCTGGGTCCGCGACGCGTGCGCCCTGGGCGCCTCGTCGGTCATGCAGAAGCCCTTCGACATGGGGGAGGTCGAAGCGGCGCTGCTCGGGGCGCACGTCAGTCGATCGCCGCTTCAACCGCCTTCAGCAGGTCCGTCATCGTGAACGGCTTCTGCAGCAGCCGGTCGGTCGGACCGACCTGCTGCACCACGCCTTCCGCATAGCCCGACATGAAGAGGACGCGCGTGCCCGGATGACGGGAGGACAGCTCCCTCGCCAGCGCCGGCCCGCTGCCATGCGGCAGCATCACGTCGGTCAGCAGCAGGTCGAGCTGCTGCTCGTCGCCGGTCGCCAGCTGCCGCGCCGTCGCCGCGTCCGCCGCTTCGAGCACGCGATAGCCGCGCTCGACCAGCACCCGCACGGTCAGTTGCCGCACGCCGGCATCGTCGTCGACCACCAGCACCGTGGACGACGGCTTCGCCTGCCGCGGCGTTGCCGCCTCGGCGCTGCTCAGCGGCCGCAGGGTGTCAGCGGTTGCGGGGAAGTAGAGCCGGAAGGTCGTGCCGTGGCCCGGCTCGCTGTAGACCCAGATGAACCCGCCCATCTGCTTGACGATGCCGTAGACCGTTGGCAGGCCGAGGCCGGTCCCCTTGCCGGGCGGCTTGGTCGTGAAGAACGGCTCGAACACGCGCGCCCGTGTCGCCTCGTCCATGCCGTGGCCGGTGTCGGCCACGCTCAGCACCGCGTAGCGTCCCGGCTGCATCGACGCGCGCTGCTCGACGTCCTCGTCCGAGAGATCGGCAACCGAGGTGGCCATGACCAGGCGCCCGCCGGCCGGCATCGCATCGACCGCGTTGACCGCCAGGTTGGTGAGGGCGTTCTCGAGCTGTTGGGCATCGCCGCGTATGACCGTGGGACGATCGTGGAGGCGGAGGTCGAGGTCGATGTGCGCGCCGGCCGCGCGCCGGAAGAGCGGCTCCATGCGGCGCACGACGATGTTGAGGTCGAGCGGCTCGATGCGGAGCACCTGGCGGCGCCCGTAGGCGAGCAGCTGCCGGGTCAGCGAGGCGGACCGGAGGGCGGCGTCGTGGACGGCCGCGAGCTCGGTCCGGCGGTCGGGGTCGGTCTCGGTTTCGAGCAGGAGTTCCGTGAAGCCGAGCACCGCCGTGAGCTGGTTGTTGAAGTCGTGAGCCACGCCGCCGGCAAGCTGGCCGAGCGCCTCCATCCGCTGCGCGAAGTGGAGGTCGAGCTCGGCGCGCCGCAGCTGGGTGGCGTCGAGCGACAGCAGGCAGACGCCCTCGTCGACCGGGATGACCGTCGTGTCGAACCAGCGGCGCTCGCCGTCGGGCAGCGTGAACTCGAAGGCGAGCGACTCGCGGCGGCCGGTGCCGAGCACCCGCCCGATGGCCGCGTAGACCGGCGTCTGCTCGATGCCCGGATAGCACTCGGCCATGTGGCGGCCGACCAGGTCAGCTGGCCGCCGCTGCCCCTGCCGGGCGGCGGTTGCGTTGACGTAGACGTATCGCCGCCGGGCGTCGACAATCTGCACGCCTTCGAGCAAGTGATCGAACAGCGATCGGGAGGCCACCACCGGGCCTCACGGTAAGGGCCGACGCCCGCAGGCGGTATCCGCGTCCGTCCTACATCGCCGGGGCGGCATGTGTCTTGACATCATGCCGCTGCTCGCGCGCGAAGTCCTGCAGGCAGCGCCGCATCTTGTCGAACGCCTCGTGAATCGCCGCACCGGCGTAGCGGGCCCGGGTGATCTCCGTGTCGTGGGCGACGGTGAGCAGCCGTCCGGGGACACTGAGCTCGAGCCGGATGTGCAGCTGGCGGCCGCTGTGGCGCCGCCGATGCGGCACCTCGAGCAGCGCGCGGCACCCGAGGAGGGTGCCGTGGAACTGTTCGAGCCACCTGGCGCGTTCGCGAATCTCCGCCTCGAGCGCCTCGGAAGGGGCAAGACCGCGGAAGGTGATCTGGATGGGGGTGCCGGTCATGGGAAGGACTCCTGCCAGCGACCTCAGCAACGAACGTGCCTCGCCCGCGGCGGGCCTCCGCCGCGCGGGATCGCGGGATGGCTTCGGCCGCGCGGGGGATTTTTGCGGCCGGCGCGGGATTGTCCGCGCGCGCCGTCTGGCCGTCCCGCCGCAGCAGGCTGAAACCGGCGCGTTTTCGCGTGATTGCGGGTCGAGGTGATGTGGCCGGGCATCTGCACCGGCGGTCGATGTCGTGGCCATCGCGCCGCGCGAACAGGAGGAAGACGCCATGAACCGGAATGAACACGCGGTGCTGAACCATCTGATCGAATCCTGCCGCGACAGCGCGCGCGGGTTGCGCCTGTCGGCGGAGCAGGTCAACGATGCCGCCCTCAAGACGCTCTTCACGGAGATGGCCGACCAGCGGGAGCAGTTCGTGATCGAGCTGCTGCCGCACGCCAACCGGCTCGGCGGCGACCTTGCCCACGAGGGCAGCCGGGTCGCGGCGCTGCACCGGGCGTGGATGCGGTTCGAGGAGCGCTTCCTGGACGACGACGCCGCGCTCGTCAGCGAGGTGGAGCTTGGCGATCGCGCGACGCTGAGCGCATACTTCCAGGCGGTCAACGGCATGCTGCCGCCCGACACCCGGCCGGTGGTTGAGCGCCAGTACGCGGCGATCGAAGCCGCGCACGATCGGCTGCCGGTGCTGGCCTATCGCTGGAGTTGAGCTGAGGTGATTGCGTTCCGCCGTATCATCTGCCCGATCGACTTCTCCGAGTCGTCACGCCACGCGCTCGACCACGCGGTGGCGATCGCCAGGTGGTACGGCGGAGCCGTCACCGCGCTGCACGTGCTGCAGCCGATTCCCTACACCGATCCGCTCATGGCGGGCGGCCTGGAGTACACGGCGGCGGACGTCGAGCGGACCGAACGCGACCTGGCGCGGTTCGTCGACGAGGAGATCGGCTCGGTCATGCCGATCGAGATCGCCGTGCTCCAGGGCGTCCCGGCGCTGGTGATCGTCGAGCAGGCGCGCCTGTTGGATGCCGACCTGATCGTGCTCGGCACCCACGGCCGGCGGGGGTTCGAGCGCTTCATGCTGGGCTCGGTCGCCGAGCGCGTGCTGCGCAAGGCGTCGTGCCCGGTGCTGACGGTCCCGGCGCGGACGCCGGACGCCGTCGGGCGGGGCCCGGTCGTGTTCAACCAGATCCTGTGCGGCGTCGATTTCTCGCCGGCCTCGGCCCAGGCCCTCACCTACGCGGCGTCGCTGGCGCGCTGGTCAGAAGCCCGGCTCACCGCCATGCACGTGGTCGAGGCGCGCCCGCTGTACGAGCCGTCGGCGCTCGGCGCGTCGGCATTCCAGAATTTCGAGGCCGAAGCGGTCGAGGCCGCCACCGGACGACTGCGCGATCTGGTGCCGCGCGACGTGGCGGTCACCGAAGTCATCGAAGTCGGCAAGCCGTACCGCGCGCTGCTGGATCGGTGCGCGGCCGACGGCAGCGACCTGATCGTCATCGGCGTCCACAGCGGCGTCAGCGATCGCCTCGGGTTCTTCGGCTCGACCACCAACCACATCGTCCGCGAGGCGACCTGCCCGGTGCTGTCGCTCCGCGGATAGCCGCCCTCAGCCTTCCTTCGTTTGCAGCCGCGGCCGTCTCGACGTCAGGGTTGCCGGGACCGCCTTCGGCTGCGGCCAGGCGACAAAGGATCCGTCGTGCAGTTGATGCAGGTAGCCCTCGGCCACGAGGTGGTTCAGGAGGGCCTCGCACTGGTGCAGGTCGAGGTGCCACAGCCGGCGCGCCTGCGCGCGCGTCAACCGCAGCCCCGGCATCTCCCTGAACTCACCGCGGATACGAACCAGAAGGTCAGCGTCCAGCATGGTGCCTCTCCGTTGAAGAAAACCACTCTATCGCCACGCTCGAGGTGGCGATACGGGAAAGATTTCGCGTCGGAAAGGGACTGACACCGGCTATCGAGTCACGTCGACGGCGATGCCGGCGGGGCGGCGGACGGCGTCCGCCGCGAGCGTCCAGTCCATGCGTTCGCGGACGCCGAGCGCGCTGGCGATCGCGGTCACGGTCTTCAGCGCGGCCGGCGCACGCCGATAGACGTCGGGATGTACTTCCAGCCAGATGCGGCCATCACTGACCGTCATGAGCACCGGCTCGTAGATCGCCAGGCCGCGCATGTCGATCTCCACGCGCGGGTAGAGGTCGGCAATGTCGGCCGGACTCAACCGGACGCAGCCATGTGTCGCGAACTGGTAGATCGACGCCGGGGCGTTGGTGCCATGGATGCCGATGCCGCTGAATGACAGCCGTATGAAATACGCGCCGAGGGGGTTCTCCGGTCCCGGCGCGACGCGCGTCAGCACTGGCCGTCCCTGCTGGCGCATCTCCTCCTGAATGGAGACCGGCACGTCCCAGGTCGGACGTTCTTCCTTGTCGACGATGTGAAAGGCGCCGGCTGGCGTCGGCCAGCCCGAGGTGCCGACCGCCATGGGATACACGCGAACCTCCGTCCCGCTGCGGAGGTACAGCAGGCGCTGCGGGATGTTGAGGAGCAGGGGCACCGCCGGATCGCCTGGCACGATGTGCCGATTGTCGACGACGAGCCGGTCGCCGGGATGCAGCACGTCCCGAACGCCGCGCCCATTCATCGTGGCCAGTGTCTGGACTGGAACGCCGAAGCGGGCAGCGAGACGGCGGAGCGAGTCGCCGGCCTGCACGGTGTACTCGAACGCCGATCCGACGAGGCCGTTGCCGCCGGTCTGGCCCACGGCCGGCTGCGCCGCCACGAAGGCGGCCATCACGATCACGAGGATGATTCGCATCGCGTACCGCACGTGCCAATGCAGGTCGCCAACCTCGTGCCAGCAGGTGGGGGCTTCGTGGTCGGGGGATGGGCGCGCCGGGGCTGCTGCGCCAGGCGGAATCCTTCGATCGATCGCGAAAGATTTCGCGCGCTGCGGTGCCTGAAACCGCGTGTGGCGCGGCACAGTGCGCGGCACGCCGCTTGCCGCGCTGAGGTTCGTGATCCCGGACGTTGCCATCCTGGAAGGCCCGCACTCCCGCGGCCGCGAGCTCTGGACGACGCTCCGCGCGGTCCGCGACTTTGTGCGCGGGTTTCGCACGCTGCACTTCGTCGGGCCGTGCGTGACCGTCTTCGGGTCGGCCCGCTTCGGCGACGGGCACCCGGCGTACGCGGTGGCCAGGGAGGTCGGCGGGCGGCTGGTGCGTCTTGGTTTCACCGTGATGACCGGCGGCGGTCCCGGCTTGATGGAAGGCGCGAATCGCGGCGCCCGCGAGGCCGGCGGCCGGTCGGTCGGCTGCAACATCGAGCTGCCGCTGGAACAGCAGCCGAATGCCTATCTCGATCGCTCGGTCACCTGCCGCTACTTCTTCGTTCGCAAGGTGCTCCTCTTCAAGTACTCCTACGCGTTCGTCGCCCTGCCCGGCGGGCTCGGCACGCTCGATGAGCTGTCGGAGGCGCTGACGCTGATCCAGACCGGCAAGATCGCCAACTTCCCGGTCGTCCTCATCGGCCGCGACTATTGGGCGCCGCTGGAGCGGGCGCTGCGCAGCATGGTGGCCGCAGGCACCATTGGCGAGGACGACCTTCGCCTGCTCCTGGTCACCGACGATCTCGACGAGGCCATGGCCTACATCGAGCGTCACGCCGTGACCGCGTTCGGCCTGCGGCGGACGCATCCGCGGCCGTCGATCTTCCTCGGCGAGATCGGGCCCGCCAGGCACCACGAGGCGGCATGACCGCCTATCCCGTTCGCACGTCCGTCGTCACGCCGCCGGGGCCGCGGAACCGGCTGACCGTCGCGTTCCGCCCGCTGCTGGCCCTTCCGCACACGCTGCTGGCCGGCCCGATCGTCTGGTTCTACCGCTCGGGCAGTCTCGGCCTGCTCGGCGCCGCGGCCTACTTTCTGGCCGTTGTCAACTGGTGCAGCGTGCTGGTGACCGGAACGCTGATCCCGGGGATCCGCGACTTCGATCTCTATTACCTGCGCTGGCGCCTCCGCGCGGTTGCCTACACGGCGCTGCTGGTCGACCAGTACCCGCCCTTCGGAGATGCGCCGTATCCGGCCTCGATCGAGATCGTCGAGCCGGCCGTGCGCGACCGCACCAGCATTGCGCTGCGGCTGCTGTTCGTGCTTCCGCACCTGGTCGTGCTGTGCTTCGTGCTGATCGCGTGGTTCGTGACCAGCGTCATCGCCTGGGTCGCCATCCTCGTCACCGGCGCCTATCCCCGCGCGCTCCTGCCGTTCGGCCTCGGCGCCCTGCAATGGCTGCTGCGCGTCGAGGCGTACCTGTTGCTGCTGGTCGACGAGTATCCGCCGTTCACGCTCGAGGGGTAGGCCATGGCGGCGATTGTCTTCGACCGGGTGTCGCTGGCGTTCGATGACACGGTGGTGCTGCGCGACGTCAGCTTCACCGTGCTGCCCGGCACGACCGCGGTGCTGCTGGGCGCCAGCGGCTCGGGCAAGTCGACGATCCTCAAGCTGATCCTCGGCCTGTTCAGGCCCGACAGCGGCGCCATCTGGGTCAATGGCGTCCGCATTGATGCGATGGCGGAGCGCGAACTGGTGGGACCTCGCGGTGACGTCGGGATGCTCTTCCAGGAGAGCGCCCTGTTCGATTCGCTCACGGTGGGGGAGAACGTCGGCTACCGGCTGGCCGAAGAGACCCGCCTGCCGGCCGACCAGGTGCGCCGGCGCGTCGAGGAGGTCGTCGGCTTCATCGGCCTGTCGGATTACCTCGACGCGATGCCGGCCGATCTGTCCGGCGGCCAGCGACGGCGCGTGGCCATCGCGCGCGCCATGGCGTCGAAGCCGCGCATCCTGCTGTTCGACGATCCGACCTCGGGGCTCGATCCGATCCTGGCGAAGACCGTGGACGACGAGATCATCAAGGTGCGTGATCTCGAGGAGGTGACGACGGTCGTCGTGACCCACCAGCTGCCGGACGCCTTCTACATCGTCACCCACGAGGCGCGGCGCGACGAGGACGGCCGCATCACCATCGTGCCGGCGACCGCCGCCAAGATCGCCGAAGCCGGCTTCCTGCTGCTGAGGGACGGACGCATTCACTTCCAGGGAGGCGTCGACGACCTGCGCGCCTGCGCCGATCCGCACGTCCGGGGGTTCGTGACCGGCTGGGAGCCGGCCCTCGTGTAGCGACCGCGCGTCACCCGTTGCGAAAGAGTCCCCGGTGGTGGTGAGGAATTCGCGCCAGCGGCGTGGCGCCCGGCGCGGCGCGGCGACCTGCCTGCCGTTGCGACTGGCACGCCTTCTGAGTCGTCGTCGTGATGGAGTGCGCTGTATGCCCATCCTCACACGACGGGTGCTTCGTTACGCCTTCTACGCCGTGGTCACGGCGCTTGCGGCCGCCACGGCCATCCTGGTCATCCGCCTGCCCCGGGCGGTGACTGTTCCCGTGGCCCGGATCGAGGTCGGTCCCGTCGAAGCCACCCTCCGCAGCGAGGTGCCGGGACTGGTGATGGCGCGACAGGTTCATTCCCTGCGCGCAGGAAGGGCCGGCAGCGTCGCCGAGCTGCTGGTGCAGCCGGGCGCACGCGTCACGCAGGGCACGCCATTGCTCGTGTTGTCGAATCGCGACGCGCTGGCATCGGTCCGCTTTCGCCAGCACCTGTTGGCCGAAGCGACGCGCGATGTCGTCGAAGACTGCGCCGGTGCGCGGCTGGCGGCGCGGCGCGTCGCCAGCGCACGGGCCGCCTCCGCCACAGGCGGGGGCTCGGCTGACGACATCAGGATCGCCGTCGCCGCGCAGGATGTCGCCAACGGCTTGTGCGAGGGCGCCATCGCCGGACGGGCCTGGGCGGTCACGGCCTTGAAGGCTGCCACCGAGACCCTGCAGGAATCGCGAGTGCGGGCGCCGTGGGACGGCGTCGTGCTGCGGATTCTCGTGTCGGAGGGGCAGCACATCGCATCCGCGGGGCCGCTCGTGGATCTGGCCAGGAGCGATTCGCTGTACGTGGCTGCGCCGTTCAGCCTGCCGGCGGCAACCGCGCTGGTGCACGGCGAGGCGGTCGAACTGGTTCGCCTCGATGGGGAACACTTCGCCGGGACGGTTGCGGCGGTCACGCAGGACGCGGACGGGGACGAAGGCTACGCGGATGCGTGGACGGTCGACATCACCATTGCGCCGGGGGCGCAGGACAGGCTTGCCCCAGGCGATGTCGTCGATGTCGCGGTAACCGCGCGTCGTGCATCCGTGATCCGGGTGCCTCTGGCTGCCATCACCGGCCGCGGGGAGGTGTGGGTCGTGCGCAACGGCCGCGTCACCCCGACTGCTGTGCAAATCGGGTTGGCCGACGCCGCCGGCTTTGCGGAAGTCGTTGACGGCCTTCGCGCCGGGGATATCGTCGTGCTCGCGCCCGACACGCAGGCGCTGGCGTACGGCACCCGCGTGAAGCCTGTGTTTCTCAGCGCGCCATAGGGCGCCAGGAGCCGTCATGAGCAGCGAACAGAAATGCCCGGTGTCACACAAGGCGCCTCAGGCCCGGTCGAACCGGGACTGGTGGCCGGAGCGGCTGGATCTGCAGCGGCTGCAGCAGAACCCTCCCGCGCGCAGCCCGATGGGCTCCGCGTTCGACTACGCCGAGGCGTTCAGGACCCTCGACCTCGAAGCGGTCAAGCGTGGCATCGAATCGGTCATGCGCACATCGCAGCCCTGGTGGCCGGCTGACTACGGTCACTACGGCCCGCTGTTCATTCGCATGGCGTGGCATAGCGCCGGCACCTATCGCATCAGCGATGGCCGTGGCGGCGCCGGGAGGGGTGAGCAGCGATTCGCGCCGCTGAACAGCTGGCCCGACAACGCCAACCTGGACAAGGCGCGCCGGCTGCTCTGGCCGGTCAAGCAGAAGTACGGGCGGGCGATTTCCTGGGCGGACTTGATGGTGTTCGCCGGCAACTGCGCCCTGGAGTCGATGGGGTTCAGGACGTTCGGCTTTGGCGGGGGCCGCGAGGACGTCTGGGAGCCGGAGCAGGTCGACTGGGGTACCGAGGAAACCTGGCTCGGCGACTCGCGCTACAGCGGCGATCGGCAGCTGGCCAATCCGCTCGGTGCGGTGCAGATGGGCCTCATTTACGTAAACCCGGAAGGACCGAACGGCGTTCCCAGCGCGCTGGCTGCGGCCGGTGACGTCCGCGAGACGTTCCGGCGCATGGCGATGAACGACGAGGAGACCGTGGCACTGATTGCCGGCGGGCACACGTTCGGCAAGACACACGGCGCGGCCCCGGCCAGCCACGTCGGCCCCGAACCAGAGGCGGCGCCTCTCGAACAGCAGGGGCTCGGGTGGAGGAACAGCTACGGGACCGGTGTCGGCGGCGACGCCATCACCAGCGGCCTCGAGGGCGCGTGGACCCCCACGCCGGTGAGCTGGGACAACAGCTTCCTCGAAACGCTGTTCCGGTACGACTGGGACCTGGTCAAGAGCCCGGCCGGCGCGTGGCAGTGGGTGCCGACGGACCCCGCGGCCGCGACCAGCGTGCCCGATGCTCACGATCCCTCGACGCGCCACGCGCCGGTGATGTTGACCACCGATCTCGCGCTGCGGATGGATCCGATCTACGGGCCCATCGCGCGCCGTTTTCTCGAGCACCCCGACGAGTTCGCCGACGCGTTTGCCAAGGCGTGGTTCAAGCTCACGCATCGCGACATGGGGCCCCGTTCGCGCTATCTCGGTCCCCTGGTTCCGCCGGAACCGCAGACCTGGCAGGACCCGGTTCCGCCGGTCATGCACGCGCTGATCGGGCCCACAGAGGTTGCCGAACTGAAGACCGCGGTGTTGGCGTCGGGCCTGTCGGTGCCGGAGCTGGTGTCGGCGGCCTGGGCCTCGGCGGCGACATTCCGGCAGACCGATAAACGCGGCGGCGCCAACGGCGCCCGCGTGCGGCTCGAGCCACAGAAGGACTGGGAGGCCAACGATCCGGCGACGCTGGCGACGGTGCTGCGGACTCTGGAACGGATCCAGGCAACGTTCAACGACGAACATGCCGGCGATGCCGTCAAGGTGTCGCTCGCCGACCTCATCGTGCTGGGCGGGGGGGCGGCCGTGGAACAGGCCGCACGCGCGGCCGGCTACGACATCGAGGTGCCCTTCGCGCCTGGCCGCACCGACGCGGCAGCGGAGCAGACCGACGCGGAGTCGTTTGCGGTGCTCGAACCGAAGGCCGACGGCTTCCGCAACTACCTCTCGGACGGCCAGTCTCTGCCGGCAGAGCACCTCCTCCTCGAGCGCGCCTACATGCTGTCGTTAACGGTGCCGGAGATGACCGTCCTGGTCGGAGGCCTGCGTGCGCTGAATGCGAACACGCGGCAGGTGGCCCACGGCGTGTTGACCGCACGGCCCGGCTTCCTGACCCCCGACTTCTTCGTGAACCTGCTCGACATGCGCACGGAATGGCGGCCGACCGCTGCGGCCGGAATCTTTGAAGGCCGGGACCGCGGCACGGGTGAGCGGCGATGGACCGCCAGCCGGGTCGACCTGGCGTTCGGCGCAAACTCCGAGCTGCGGGCGCTCGCCGAGGTCTACGCCAGCCACGACGCGGCGGAGGCGTTCGTCCGGGATTTCGTGGCGGCGTGGGTCAAGGTGATGAACCTCGATCGGTTCGACCTGGCCCACCCGTCACCGGTCACGGTCGTCAGCGCGTAGATGCAAGCGCTGCGTAGAGGGCGCGTCGCAGGGCGACGTCACGCGGGTCGCCGGTGATGGCTTGCCGTGACCAGCGATTCGACGACCCTTGGGGTCAGCCGAATCGGCGTGGACAGCGACGCCGACACCAGGCATGCACCCTCCGTCTTCGTGAGCGCGCGCAGCGCCAGTGCCTCGTCGGTGCCGGGCGCCACGGTCAGTCTTGCCTCGAGGAGGATCTCCGTGAACTTCGTGATCCGTCCGTCGCGGTCGACCACGCCGATCGCATCGACGGCGAGCGCGGTGTAGTCGAGATGTGAGGCCCGCGCCACGGCGCGGAACGTGAACAGGAAGCACGCCTGGACGGCGGCGAGGAGCAGGTGCTCCGGGCTCCACGCCGTGCCCGGGCCGCCAAACTCGACCGGCGGCTCGGTCTCGAGCGCCGGCTTGCCCGGGCTCGACAGAACGCCAGGACCGTCAGGCCCACCGTCGAGATGGGCTTCGTAGCGATGCGGAAACGGGATCATCGGGTTCCTCCGAGCACGTCAGCACGTCGTCCGGCCCTCAGTCGGCCAGCTCGCGGTGCATCAAAACCGGGACGCGTGTCATCGAGGCGAGCCGATACGCGATCGCGCCCGGGATCCCGGCCTTCGATCGTGTCCCTCGCCGCCCGACGACCAGCAGTGGATTCCTGTCACCAAGCGGCATGGCCGCCTCGATCAATTGCTCGACCACACCGCCGCGCTCAACGCGGGTTGAGACGTGGACGGGACTCGTGATCTGCGCCACGAGCCGGGTCAGGTCGGCTCGGGCTGCCGCCACCTGCGCGGCCACGACCTCCTCGGCATGTCGTTTCCAGGCCTCGGGCGCCGCCAGGTCGGGAACGACGTGGACGGCCTCGACCCCGGCCTGTAGCGGTCCGGCGAGCGCGATTGCGGCGTGCAGCGCCAGCACCGAAGGCTCCGAGAAATCGATGCCGACGACGAGCGGGCCGAGCCGGTCGTCGCACTCCAGTGCCGGCGCGAGCGACGCCCACCAATCGGGAACAACCAGCACGGAGCCGGCCGATTGCAGCAACACGGATTCGGCCACCGATCCGAACAGGAAACGCCCGGCCCCCGACATCCCGCGGGCGCCCAGGACCGTCAGGTCTGCGCGCATCCGGCAGGCGGCGTGGAGCAGGACCGTTGCCGGACGGCCGACGTTGACGAGCTGCTCCGGTGCGCATGCGGCGACGCCAGGCGTGGCGCCAGCGAACCGCGCCAGTTCGGTACGGCACTCGGCCGCCAGGTCGACCCCGCCGCGCGCGGCCGCTTCAGCGAGCCGCGGCTCCTCCGCGTAGACGACGTGCAGCCGCGCCCCGCAGCGGCGGGCGATCAGTGCGGCGAGCATCAGCGCGCCCCGTGATTGTTCGGAGAAGTCGACGCCGGCCAGGATCGAGCGCGGTGGGAACATCAAGCGGCCCCTCGCCAGGAGGCGCGCACTAGGCGTGCCAATCGCCGGCTCCGTCGGAGTGGCCTTGCGACGCGCGCGCGGGCCCTCAGGGCTGCGGCTCAGCGCAGATTTCTTCGCTCCCGTGTGGACTTCTTCGCGCGCCTGGTCTCACGCGCCGGTCGCCGCCGCGTCGGCCCCCGCTGGACCGCGCTCGTTCACTGGTATGCACCTTGCCGCGTCGAGCGGGTGAACACCCATGCCAGCAGGAGGCGGTGATGATCCAAATCCGGCGAATCCTCTGCCCGGTTGATTTCTCCGTGACCTCCGAGCACGCCGTGGATCAGGCGCTCGTCATCGCGCACTGGTACGAGGCCGGGCTGACGCTGCTGCACGTCTTTGCCACCAGGCCGAGCCTGGATCTGCCGCCGATCGTGCTCGGTGACGCGGATCGGGAGCGGCTCCTCTCGGCCATGCGAACCATGACGGCGCGCGCGCCTGCAGGCGTCGCCCTCGAGTACCGGGTCGAAGAGGCCGAGTACGTCGACCGGGAGATCGCGGCCCAGGCCGCCGCCACCCAGGCCGACCTGCTCGTCATCGGCACGCACGGCCGCTCCGGCATCCAGCACCTGCTGCTCGGGTCGATCGCGGAGAAGGTGATGCGCAAGGCGACCTGCCCGACGCTGGTGGTCCCGCCGCGCGCGCCGCACGTGCCGCCCGACACGCCGGTGCAGTTCAAGCGGATCCTGTGTGCGGTCGACTTCTCCGACAGCTCGCTGTCGGCGGCGGCGTTCGCGCTGAGCCTCGCGGAGGAAGCCGACGCCCACGTCACGCTGGTGCACGCGATCGAACTGCCGCCGGAACTGCGCGAGAACACGCTGGCCGAGGACTTCGACATCGATCGCATCCACGCCGCGGCCGCGGCCGAGGCGCTGCGGCGGCTGCGGAGCCTGGTGCCGGAGGAGGCCCGCACCTACTGCACGGTCGAGACCGCCGTTGTCGAAGGACGCGCCTACCGGCAGTTGCTGCAGCGCGCCGCGGAAGACGAAGTCGGCCTGCTGGTCATGGGCGTCCACGGGCGCGGCGTCGTCGATCGGCTCGTCTTCGGCTCGACGACGCACAACGTCATCCGCGAGGCGCGCTGCCCCGTACTCATCGTCAGGAACTGAGGAAAGAGGACCCTTACCCTCCCCCGGCGCGAACTTCACCGCGGCGGCGCGAAAAATTTCGCGCGCGCGGAGGGGGAGACACGCTCGGGTCTGGGGATCCGCAGCCGGGAGGTGTCTTTGGTGCTGGCACGTCGGTTGCCTCAGGTGCGGCAACCTTCAACCGAGGACCGACGAGGAATGCCGACGATGATTCGCCCCATGACCGAATACGCCCCCGCGCCCGGAGGCCATGCCCCCGAGCTGCACGCCCGCATACACGCCGAGTACAGCGAGATGCCGGGACTCAAGCTGACGCTGCGGCAGGCCGCCCGGCTGTTCAACCTGGACGTCGAGCACTGCCAGAGCGTGCTGACCGCGTTGGTCGAACGCGGCGCGCTCGCCAGCGCCGGCGGGTCGTTCGTGCGCGCCAATACCGGCCGGCGCCACATCTGAGGCGGCGCAGGAGCGCGGCTCGCCGGCTACCAGACGCCGGTCGCCGCGCCGCGCCTCAGGAGACATGACCATGATTGCCTTTCGTCGCATTCTCTGCCCGATTGACTTCTCGGCGCCGTCGCGGCACGCGCTCGACCACGCCGTGGAGATCGCGCGCTGGTATGGCGGGACCATCACGGCGCTGCACGTCATGCATCCGGTGCCGTACGCCGATCCCCTGATGGCCGGCGCCCTCGTCATCACCCCCCAGGACCTCGAGCGCGCCGCGCAGGAGCTCACCCGCTTCGTCGGTGATGAAGTGGGGCAGACGCCGATCGACACGGTCGTTGCGCAGGGGAGCGCGGCGGCCGTCATCCTGGAACAGGCCCGGGCGCTGCCGGCCGATCTCGTGGTACTGGGCACGCACGGACGGCGCGGATTCGAGCATTTCATGCTCGGTTCGGTCACCGAGCGCGTCCTTCGGAAAGCGCCCTGCCCGGTGCTCACCGTGCCGCCCCGCGTCGCCGATGCCGTTGCGGTGGGGCCGGTGCTGTTCCAGCAGATTCTGTGCGGCGTCGACTTCTCGCCGGCCTCCGACACGGCACTCGCCTATGCCGCGTCCCTGGCGCGCGAGTCGCGCGCGCACCTGACCCTCGTGCACGTCGTCGAGCCACGCCCGGTCTACGAGCCGGTGGCGGCAGGCGCCGCCGGTACGACGACGTTCGAAGAGGCGTTCGTCGCCGCGGCGACCGAGCGGCTCCACGAACTGGCGCCCAGGAGCCCCCACGTGACGGAGGCGGTCGTGGTCGGCAAGCCGTATCGCGCGCTGCTCGAACGCGCCCGCCAGGACAGGAGCGATCTGATCGTCATCGGCGCACACGGCGGACTGGCGGACCGCATCGGGTTCTTCGGCTCGACGACCAATCACCTCGTCCGCGAGGCCGCCTGCCCCGTGCTGTCGCTCCGCGCCTAGCCTGGCGCCGTCTCAATCCGCGTCGGCGGCCGGGAACGGCACGACCACCAGCAAGTTCTCGACGTGCGTGATCCCTGGCGTGTGCAGGGCAGCGGCCTCGGCCGTGTCGCGTGCCTGCCATGACCGCACGTTGCCACTCAACGTGACCACGCCGTGATCGACGGTGGCCGTGACGGCGAGGCCGGCAAGGTCGGCGTGGCGCTCGAGCGCGCGCTGCAGCTCGCGCCGGGCGCTGCGCGCCGGCGCGCGCGGCACGACGATCACCCGGTTGACGATCGCCTGGAGCCCGGCGATGTGGCGCAGTGCCTTCTCGGCGAGCATCCACTGAAACAGCGTCGGCACCGTGCCCGTGAGCGTCACGTGGCCGTCGTGGACGACGGCCTGGACCGACTCGGGCAGGCCCCTGAGCCCCAACAGGCGGGCGGCGTCGGCCGCAATCTCGGTGTCGGTACGTTCCAGGCGCAGGCGCACCCGCACCTCGTTGGCAACGGCGCGGACGCCGCGGACGCGCTTGGCGGCGCGCTCGGCCGCCAGCTTGCCGGCATAGCTGTCGGTGGTGCCGGTCAGGGTGACGACCCCGTCGTGCGCGGACGCGGCAATGGCGCTGGCCTCGACTTCCGAGTCCCACTCGAGCTGCCGCAGCACGTCGCTGCGCACCCGAAGGTCGGTGGCGTTGAGCAAGGCGGTGGTCATGGGGCCCTCCCGTTAGTTCTCAGGCCGCAGGCGCGCCGACGGGCGACTCCGCCCGCGTCACCGGTGGCGTTCGCGGCAGCTCGATCGCGACCCTCGTCCCCTCGCCGGGGGCCGAGTGGATCGCCAGCGTGCCGCCGTGCAGCTCCACGGTGCGGCGCGCGATCGGCAGCCCGAGACCGCCGCCGCGGCTCTTGGTGGTGAAGAACGGCTCGAAGATCTTGTCGCGGATGGCGGCGTCGATGCCGGGACCGTTGTCCACGATCTGGATCCGGCAGGTCCCGTCGCCGGCGGCGGCCTGGACGTCAATCCGCCCGCGCCCCGACATCGCCTGTGCCGCGTTGATCAGCAGGTTCAGGAAGACCGCCTTCAGCAGCTCGATGTCGCCCTGCAGGGTCAGCGGCTCCGCCTGGAGTTCGACGTCGACCTCGCGGGCCGCCGGATCCCGACGCACCACCTCGACGGCCTGGTGCAGCAGCGAGGCGAGATCGATCGGCTGCACGCGCAGCGCCCGCGGCCGCGCGTAGAGCAGCATGTCGTGAATCAGCTCGTTGAGCGCGTCGATGCGGCTGATGATGTCGGCCATCACCGCCTGCTCCGGGTCGCCCGGCGGCCGCCGCGCGGCCAGGACCTGCATGACGCCCTTGATGCCGGCCAGCGGATTCTTGACCTCGTGCGCCACGACGGCTGCCATCTGGCCGATGCGTGCCAGCGCGCCCTGCTCGCGCAGCCGCTCCTCGGCCGCCTTGCGCAGCGTGATGTCGCTCCGGATGGCGGTGTACTGGTACGGCTTGCCGCGCCCGTTCAGGAACGGAACGATCGTCGTGTCGACCCAGTAGTGATGGCCGTCCTTCGCCCGGTTGCGGAACTCGCCGTGCCAGACCTGCCCGTTGGCGATGGTGCGCCACATGTCCTGGATGAACGCCTTCGGGTGCAGGCCGGAGTTGAGCAGCCGGTGGTCCTGGCCGAGCAGCTCCTCGCGGCTGTAGCCGGAGATCTCGACGAACTTGTCGTTGACGTAGGTGATGCGCCCCTTCACGTCGGTCGTGGCGACGATGACCGCCTGGTCGAGGGCGTACTTGATGTCGGCGAGCCGCTTGAGATCGGCGCGCCACCGCGCCTCGCGGCGGCGGAACTGGAGGGCGAGCGCGGCGGTCAACAGCAGCAGGCTGATGAACGCGGCGAGATATAGTGTCGCAACCATCGACGGCTGCGCGCTTGAGGGCAAGTTCTCTGCCGGCCCGCATCTTGCCTAGTCCATGGTGAAGTGCTCGGAAACCCCTTGGAAATCACGAATTTACTGGACGCAACTGCTGTGAGCCCAGAAGAAACCCGCACCGGCAGCGGAAAAATCCCCAGGCGCGTGCTGGTCGTCGACGACGAGCCGCTGATCCGCTGGGCCGCCTCCTCGACGCTTGCGGCCGCCGGCTTCACCGTCGTCGAGGCCTCGAATGTGGCAGGCGCGCGGCTGGCCGCGGACGCCGCGCCGCTCGACCTCGCGCTGCTCGACTTCCGCCTCCCCGACGGCGACGGCGTCACCCTGATGCACGAGATCCAGGCGGCGCAGCCGGCCTGCCGTTTCGTGATGATGACGGCGTTCCGCACGCCCGAACTGACCGCCAACGCGGCCGACGAGCACGTGCCGGTGCTCGACAAGCCGTTCGGCATGCCGGAGCTGGTCGACCTCGTCGGCCGGACCATGAATTCCTGAGACCATGGCACACGCAACGGTCCTGATCGTTGACGATGAACAGCTGATTCGCTGGTCGCTTCGGGAGCGGCTGGCGCAGGAAGGCTACGACATCCTCGAAGCCGCAACGGCCGGCGCGGCGCGCGAGCAGTTCGCCGCCTCACCCGACCTGGTGCTGCTCGACTTCCGGCTGCCGGACTCCGACGGCCTGGTGCTGCTCAAGGAGTTCAAGGAGAAGGACCCCGACGCCCTCGTCATCCTGATGACCGGCTACTCGACGATCGAGAACGCCGTCGAGGCGATGAAGCTCGGCGCCTACCACTACGTCAACAAGCCGTTCAATCTCGACGAAGTGGCCATGCTGGTGGAGAAGGCACTCGAGACCAGCCAGCTGCGGCGCGAGGTGAAGGCGATCCGCAGCAGCCAGCGGAGCGACTACGGCTTCGAGTCGATTGTCGGCAACTCCCCGGCCATGCGCGACGTCAAGGCGCTGCTCGCGCGCGTGGCCGAGAGCCCGGCATCCACCGTGCTGTTGCAGGGGGAGACCGGCACCGGCAAGGACCTCGCCGCCAAAGCGATCCACTACAACAGCGACCGCTCGAACCGGCAGTTCGTCAACATCACCTGCTCGGCGATCCCGGAGCAGCTGCTCGAGAGCGAGCTGTTCGGCCACGAGCGCGGCGCCTTCACCGACGCCCGCCAGCAGAAGCGCGGCCTGTTCGAGATGGCCGACGGCGGGACGGTGTTCCTCGACGAGATCGGGGAGATGTCGGTCGGCCTGCAGGCCAAGCTGCTGCGGTTCCTCGAGGAGAAGACCTTCAAGCGCGTCGGCGGCCTCGCCGATCTGCGCGTCGACGTCCGCGTCATCGCCGCGACTCACCGCAACCTGGACCAGCTGGTCCACGACGGCAAGTTCCGCGAGGACCTCTTCTACCGCTTGCAGGTCATGCCGATCGTGCTGCCGTCGCTGCGCGAGCGGCGCGGCGACATCCCGCTGCTGGTCAACTACTTCGTCGACCGCTTCAACCGCGAGTTCAAGAAGAAGGTGACCCACGTCTCGGCGGCGGCGATGAAGATGCTCGAGGAGTACGGCTGGCCCGGCAACATCCGCGAGCTGCGCAACGCCGTCGAGCGGGCCATGCTGCTCATCGACGGCCAGACGCTCGAACCGTCGCACCTGACGATGCTGGCGCGCACGGTGAGCACGTCGAAGTTCCAGCTGCCGCCGGAGGGCGTGCGGCTCGAGGAGCTCGAGCGCCAGCTGCTGATCCAGGCCCTGGAGCGATCGGGCGGCAACCAGACCCAGGCCGGGGAGCTGCTCGGCATCAACCGCGACCAGGTCCGCTACCGCATCGAGAAGTTCGGCCTCCCGCGCTAGCTGCCGCGAACTATTCCGCAGCGCGCGGAATAGTTCGCGGCCCGCCCTCGCCCCCGGGCGCGCGCTTCGCGAAATCATTAGGAAAACAGGCCGCCAGCGGATCGGCACACCTCCTGCCTCACGTCAGGGCGAACCTTTTCACGAGGACCGACATCATGGCCATCCGCCCGCTTCGTTTCGTGCTCACCGCGCTGGTCGCCCTCGGGGCGTCCACCCCGCTCTTCGCCCAGGGACTGGCGCTGGACTCGGCCCGCGTCACGCTGAACGGCACCTCGAACGTGCACGCGTGGACGGCCGTGTCCGACGCCGTCACGTTGACCACCGTGAAGGTGGCCGCCGCCGACGGCGACGTCTTCGACGCGGCGATGAAGCCGGGCGGACTCGAGGCGTTCGAGATCAGCATTCCCGTCACGTCGGTGAAGTCGCCGAAGGGCGATCTCGACAAGAACATGCACAAGGCGCTGATGGCCGAGAAGCACCCGGCGATCACCTTCGCCCTGTCGCGGCTCGAGCCTGGCGCCGCGCCTGACACCTACACCGCCACCGGCGTGCTGACCATTGCCGGGACGGCGAAGGAAGTGCCGCTGGCGCTGACCGTGGCCCGCACCGGCGCCGGCCTCAAGGTGACCGGCAGCGCGCCGCTGGTCATGACCGAGTTCGGCGTCGTCCCGCCGAAGGCCATGCTCGGGATGCTCAAGACCGACCCGAAGGTGACGGTCACCTTCGAAGCCCTCCTTCAGACACGCTAAGAGGATCATCATGACTCGCAGATTTGCATTCGTCCTGGCGCTGACCGGCCTGCTGGCCGCGGCGCTCCCGGCCGCGGCGCAGGACCAGGCCGCCGGCACCGACCCGCAGGCCGCATCGCCGAACGACCGGCCGATCACGTTGCAGCACGTCCGCCCGAACGACCAGCGCGGCGTCAACAGGTTCGAGACGCCCAAGGACCCGGGTGTGGAGTACAAGGGCTTCAATCTGGAGATCGGCGCCGCATTTACGTCGCAGTTGCAGGGGCTGTCGCACGAGAACACCGCCGACCCGCGCGTGGTCAACGGCGTCAACCAGAACGCGCTGGCCGACATCGGCACCGGCTTCAACAACTCGACGGCGAACCTGTACCTCAACGCGCAGCTGGCCGACGGCATCCGTGTCCAGTTGACGTCGTATCTGTCGTCGCGGCACCACAACGAGACCTGGGTGAAGGACGGCTACCTGCTGGTCGACAAGCTGCCGCTCGACATCGCGCCGCTCAACCTGCTGATGGCGTTCACGACGATCAAGGCGGGGCACTTCGAGATCAACTACGGCGACGCCCACTTCCGCCGCAGCGACAACGGCCAGGCGATGTTCAACCCGTTCGTCGGCAACTACATCCTCGACGCGTTCACCACCGAGATCGGCGCCGAGGTCTACGTCCGCCCCGGCCCGTTCTTCGTGATGGGGTCGGTGACCGGCGGCGAGGTGCGCGGCACCGTGCTGACCCCCGAGAAGCGCTCGATGGCGATGATCGGCAAGGCCGGCTATGACAGCCAGATCAACCCGAACCTGCGCGTGCGCCTGAGCGGGTCGCTGTATACGACCGGCAAGTCGCTGAACAACACGCTCTATGGCGGCGACCGCGCCGGCTCGCGCTACTACTACGTGCTCGAGAACAGCGCGGCGACCGAGTCGGCGCAGTTCACCTCGGGCCTGCTGAACCCCGGCTTCCGCAGCGAGGTGACCGCCCTGCAGTTCAACCCGTTCGTCAAGGTGCGCGGGCTGGAACTGTTCGGCGTCATCGAGCGCGCCGACGGCAAGTCGGCGACCGAGGCGGCCGAGCGCAGCGTCGAGCAGAACGCGGTCGACGTCGTCTACCGCTTCCTGCCGCGCGAGCAGGTGTTCGTCGGCGTCCGCTACAACACCGTCAACGCGGAGCTGGCGGGGATTGCCAACGAGGTCAACATCAACCGCTGGCAGCTCGGCGGCGGCTGGTTCGTGACGCGGAACATCCTGCTGAAGGCGGAGTACGTCACGCAGGAGTACAACGACTTCCCGGTGACCGACATCCGCCACGGCGGCAAGTTCAACGGCGGCATGCTGGAAGGCGTGATCGCATTCTGAGGCGGCCGTGCAGACGCTGGCGTTCCTCCTGCTCGTCCTGCTCGGCGCCGCGCTGCCGGGGACCGCGCAAACCGCGGCCCCCGGCGGCGTCATCGTGCATGAAGCGCAGGGGGTCTACCGGGTGACGGCGCAGTTTGCCGTCGCCGCGCCGCCCGAGGCCGTGCTCGCCGTCCTGACCGACTACGAGAACATCCCGCGCTTCATGCCCGACGTGACGCGCAGCATCGTCCGCGCCCGCGAGCCGCACCGGGCCATCGTCGAGCAGGAAGCGCAGGCGCGCGTGATGTTGTTTTCGAAGACCATCCACCTGCTGCTCGACATCGAGGAGCAGGCCCTGGGGCTGACGTTCGTGGACACCTCCGGCCGGAGCTTTGCGTCCTACCGGGGCGGATGGCGCGTCGACCCGGCCGCGGATGGCGCGGTCGTGACCTATGAGCTGGAGGCGCGCCCGGCGTTCGACGTGCCGAAGTTCGTGCTGGTGCGGGCGCTGCGCAACGACTCGACACGGATGATCGAACGGCTGCGCGCCGAGATGCGCGCACGGGCGCTGTCATGACGCTCTCACCCCCAAAACTCTCGACGGTGCTGTGCGCCGTCGATTTCTCCGAACACGCGCGGTCGGCGCTCTACCTGGCCGCCGGGCTGACCTTCCAGCGCGGCAGCCGGCTGGTCGTGCTCACGGTGGATCCGCGGGCCGGCGGCACCGCGGCCGAGCAGGGCCAGGCCAGCCGCGAGCTGGCCGACTTCGTCCGCCGGGCGCTGCCGGGGGTTCACGGCAGACGGGAAGGGCTCGACCTGCGCGTGCGGGCCGGGGCGACGGTCGACGCCGTGCTGGCGGCGGCTGCGGAGTTCGGCGCCGAGCTGATTGTCGTCGGCACGCGCGGCCGCGGCGCCGTGGGACGCGCGCTCTTCGGATCGACGGCCGCGGCACTGATGGAACGGTCGCCGGTGCCGCTGGCGGTGGTGCCGCCGTCCCATCCGGAGATCGTGTCGCTCGGCGAGCAGCGCGCCGTGCCGCACTTCGGCATCATCTTCGTGCCCGTCGACCTGGCGACGCCGCCCGTGGCCCAGACCGCGTTCGCCGCGCGGTTTTCGCCCGGGTCCGCGCACCACCTCTTCATGGTCCACGTCACGCCGACCCACGACGCGGCCGTGGAGGCGCAGCGGCAGCTGCAGGCACTGACCCGGAACACGCCGGCGGCCCCCGAACGCGGGTGGCGGATCCTGGCCCTGCCCGGCACGGTGCCCGACACGATCCTGGAGATCGTTCACCGGGAGCGCATCGGCCTCGTCGTGCTGGGGCGCAGCAGCACCGAGCCGGGCAAGCTGGCCTACGAACTGGTACGCGGCAGCAAGGCGGTGATCGTGACCGTGCCTGAAATGCCAGGGATGACGTCTTGACAAACTGTCATATGTTGTCCTATTGTGTGCCACGAATTAGGTGACTCCTTGGTGTTCGGCGAACATTAGCGAGAGGCAATACATGCGGATCATCCGATTCTGGCGGGCGTGGCGACGTGCTCGGGCTTACGGATTCGGTCTGCTCGACGCCTGGCTCGCGGCGCGCGCCAACAGCTACTGACCGCGCTCCGTAGTACCCTGTCGGTTCTTTGCCGAACCTCGATCTCACGCAAGTCTTCGTCACGTTCCTGGTCCTGCTCGTTTCCCTCACGGTGCACGAAGCGGCGCATGCCTGGTCGGCCGACCAGCTCGGCGATGCCACGGCGCGGCTGCTCGGGCGCATCTCGCTGAATCCGGCCGTCCACGTCGATTTCATCGGCACCATCGTGTTTCCCCTGATCGCGCTGACCACCGGGTTGCCGGTGCTCGGCTGGGCGAAGCCGGTGCCGGTCAACACGGGACAACTCGGGCCCGGCTGGAAGCGGAAGTTCATGGCCATCGCGGCGGCGGGGCCGGCCAGCAACCTGGTGCTGGCGACGATTGCGGCGATCCTGCTGCGCGTTGTCCCGTTCGGGGGCCTGGCGGCGGCGGTGCTCGAATCGGCGATCCTGATCAACGTCCTGCTGGCGGTGTTCAACATGCTGCCGGTGCCGCCGCTCGACGGCGGTAACGTCGTGTCGGGCCTGCTGCGCGGGCCGGTCTCGGACATGTACGACCGGCTGCGCCCCTGGGGCTTCCTCATCCTGTACGCGCTGATGTTCACCGGCACGCTGACCACGCTGATCGTGCCGCCGTCGCAATTCCTCCTCTCATGGCTGCTGTAACGAGACCACGTGTCGTGTCGGGGATGCGCCCGACCGGCAAGCTTCATCTCGGCCACCTGGTCGGGGCGCTCAGTAACTGGGCGAAGCTTCAAGATAGCTACGACTGCTTCTACTTCGTCGCCGACTGGCACGCGCTGACCAGCGAGTACGCGAACACGGCGGGGATCACCGCCAGCGGCTTCGACAACGTCGTCGACTGGCTGGCGGCCGGCGTCGACCCGGCGCGCAGCACGATCTTCGTGCAGTCGCTGGTCCCCGAGCATGCCGAGCTGTACCTGCTGTTGCAGATGGTGGTGCCGATTCCGTGGCTCGAGCGGGTGCCGACCTACAAGGAGCAGCAGGAACAGCTGGCCGAGAAGGACCTGTCGACGCTCGGCTTCCTCGGCTACCCGCTGCTGCAGACGGCGGACGTGGCGATCTACGACGGGCGGTTCGTGCCGGTCGGCGAGGACCAGGTGCCGCACCTGGAACTGTCGCGCGAGGTCATCCGCCGCTTCTCGAACTTCTACGGCGAGGTGCTGGTCGAGCCGCAGCCGCTGCTCACCGCGACGCCGCGGCTGCCCGGGCTCGACAACCGGAAGATGAGCAAGAGCTACGGCAACACCATCGACCTGACCGACGATGCCGAGGCGCTGACGAAGAAGGTGCGCCAGATGTACACCGACCCCAAGCGCGTGCGCGCCGACATTCCCGGCACCGTCGAGGGGAACCCGGTCTTCATGTACCATGACGCCTTCAACCCGAACACGGCGGAGGTCGACGACCTCAAGGCGCGCTACCGCGCCGGCACGGTCGGCGACGTCGAGGTCAAGACGAAGCTGGCGGCGGCGATGAACGCGGCGCTCGAGCCGATGCGCGAGCGGCGGCGCGAGGTGCTGGCGCGCCCCGACTACGTCCGCGACGTGATGATGGACGGCTCGCGCGCGGCGCGCGCGATTGCGCAGCAGACGATGGCGCGCGTGCGCGACGCGGTAAAGCTTCGCTACTGACGTCGCTTCCGCCTTGAGGCGGAAGCCACATGAGACAGTGACCGAACAACAGCAATTCGATTTCGAATCGTCGCCGGACGCCTACAAGGTCAAGCTCGAGACGTTCGAGGGTCCGCTCGATCTGCTCATTCACCTCATCAGGAAGAACGAGGTGGATATCTACGACATCCCGATCTCGCTGATCACCGAGCAGTACCTCGGCTACATCGAGGTGCTGCAGGAGCTGAACCTCGACGTCGCCGGCGAGTTCCTGGTGATGGCGTCGACGCTGATCCACATCAAGTCGCGCATGCTGCTGCCGCGGCCGGAGACGGCGGCCGGCGACGGCGAGCCGGACGAGGACCCGCGCGAGGCGCTGGTGCGGCGGCTGCTCGAGCACCAGAAGTACAAGGCCGCCGCCGAGCTGCTGCACGAGCGCGAGACGCTGCGCGCGGCGCAGTACGCGCGCCCCGATTCGAGCGTGGCCGCCGCGGCCGGCGACGAGTACGAGCCGGAGCTCGAAGTCGACCTGTTCACGCTGATCACCGCCTTCAAGGGGGTGCTCGAGCGCGCCAACCGCAAGCCGCGGATGGTGCTGCCGCCGGAGCAGATCTCGATCGAGACGCGCATCGAGCAGCTGCTCGGCCGGCTGTCGGAGACCGAGGCCTGCGGCTTCGAGGACCTGTTCGCCGACGGCGACGGCTCGCGCCCGTTCATGATCGTCACCTTCCTGGCGATGCTCGAGATGATCCGGCTGAAGCTGATTCGCGTGTTCCAGGGCGGCAGCGCCGGGCCGATTCGCGTCTACAAGCGCGCGCGTCCCGCCGACGCGCCCCATCCGATTGGTGATCCACAGGGCTAGCAATGCTCAAGGCTCAATGCTCAAGGCACAATGACTAACGAAGAACAGGCAGCCGTCGAACCGCAGGATGTCCTCCCGGAGGCCGAGGCGCCGCGGACCCCGTCCGCCGAACTGAAGGCGATTCTCGAGGCGCTGATCTTCGCCTCGCCCGAGCCGATTACCCCGCGGCAGATCTTCCGCCTGGTGGCGGAGGAGCCGAAGGAGGACGTCAAGGCGGCCATCGAGTCGCTGCGCGCCGACTACGAGAACCGCCCCGGGCTGCAGTTCGTCGAGGTCGCCGGCGGCTACCAGATCACCACGCGCGCCGAGCTGCACGAATGGGTGCGGCGCCTGTTCCACGAGCGCTCGACCTCGAAGCTCACGGTGCAGGGGCTCGAGACGCTGGCGGTCATCGCCTACAAGCAGCCGATCACCGCGCTCGAGATCTCCGAGATCCGCGGCGTCAGCACCTCGGGGGTGCTCTCCACGCTGCTCGAACGGCACCTGATCAAGATCGTCGGCCGCAAGAACGTCGTCGGCCGCCCGTTCCTGTATGCGACGACCAAGGAGTTCCTGATCCGCTTCGGGCTGAAGGACCTGGGCGACCTGCCGAAGATCGAGGACATGGCCGAGGCGCTCGGCTTCGACCCGCCGGCCGGCCTGATCGAGCAGACGCCGGCGGAGGAGATCCTGCCGCTGGAAGAAGGGGACGTCGCCGAGGACGCCTGACTGGCGGTGAGCACGGGCCGGGCGGCGGCTGCGGCCGCTGCGGCCGGGAAATCGGGCTCCACTCGTACTCTTACGCACCCGCGCCGACTAGGCGCTGGCTCGATGCCGCGTCTGTCAGGCGGCTCAAAGCGTCCGCGGTAGCCCGCAGCAACTCGAACGCACTGGGAGGAAGTCGGCGCGATGAATCGTTCCGCCCGATTTCCGGCTTCGCCCTGCGTCGGCCTGGCGGACGCAGCCGCCACCCGCCCCGTGCTCACCGCTGCCGATCGGGGCGGGGTTGCCAGGTAACATTCCGGCACATCGTGCGTATTGTGTGCAGGGATGGAGAGCTTCCGCGAGCTGTACGAGCGTCACTACGCTGACGTCTACCGCTTCGCCCTGTTTCTGACGTCCGACCCAACGAGGGCTGAGGATCTGGCGGCTGACACGTTCGCGCGGGCGTGGACGTCCCGCGAAAGGATTCGTCAGGCTACGGTCAAGGCGTACCTCCTCACCATCACCCGCAACCTGTATCGCGATGGTCTTCGGCGGCAACGCCCGGTCACGGAGCTGGACGACCGTCTTGAAGACCCAAGTCCGAGCGCGGAACAGCGCGCCGCCGACGCATCCGCACTCGGTCTCGTCAAGCAACGCCTGCTGCGCGCGGCTGAAGGCGACCGGCGCGCGTTCGTCCTCCATACGTTCGAGGGACTGTCGTACGCCCAGGTGGCCAGAGCCCTCGGCATCACCACCGGTGCGGTGAAGTCCCGCATTTTCCGTGTGCGCGAGGCGCTGGCCGGGATCAGGTCCATGCGCCCCAAAGGAGACCCGAGATGAACGTCTCACGCGATGTGATTCTTGATCTGCTCCCGATCTACTTCGCCGGTGACGCCAGCGAGGACACGCGGAAGCTGGTCGAAACGTTCATGGCATCCGATGCCGATTTCGCGCGGATGGCAGAGCGCTTCAAGGCCCTGTATGAGCGTCACCCGCCGGCGGCGAACAGCGAAGCGGCCGGCGAGCGGGCCGCATTCGAGCGCACGAGGAAGCTTGTCGATCGGCGCAGCGAGGCATTCGGCGGCGCCGTGGGTTTCACCCTGGGTGCGATGGTGGCGCTCGGCTTTGCGCTCTTCGGCGGAAGTGACGGGCTCGCCGGGGGCAGCGTCATCGGCGGTGTGTTCGGGATGGTTGCCGCGATGTCATGGGTGTCCTGGTATCTGGCGAACCGCCAGTTACGAGCTCGCTGATCGACGGTGAGCACGGGTCGGGTGGCGGCTGCGTCCGCCAGGCCGACGCAGGGCGCAGCCGGAAATCGGGCGGAACGATTCGTCGCGCCGACTTCCTCCCAGTGCGTTCGAGTTGCTGCGGGCTACCGCGGACGCTTTGGGCCGCGTGACGGACGCGGCATCGAGTCAGATCCTAGTCGGCGCGGGTGCGTAGGAGTACGAGTGGAGGCCGATTTCCCGGCCGCAGCGGCCGCAGCCGCCGCCCGACCCGTGCTCACCGTCCCCTTCAGCGCCGCAATCTCGCGCGGCGTTAGATCGCGCCATTCACCAGGCTTGAGGAATCGGTCGCTGATGGCGCCGATGCGAGTGCGTGTCAGCGACTGTACCGGGTGACCGACGGCTTCCAGCATGCGCCGGACCTGACGGTTCCGCCCTTCCCGGATGGTCAGGCGCACCACCGACGACCCCTCGCGCGTACCCGGGCCCGACCTGGCGGGACCTCGTGTGAGCAGATCCGCCTCCGCGGGCAGCGTACGCTTGCCGTCGAGCGGAATGCCGCGGCGCAGGCGCTCGAGCGCCTCGTCGTCCGGCACGCCGGCGACGCGCGCCTCGTACGTGCGATCGACCTGGTGGCGGGGATGCGTCAGCTGTGCGGCAAGGTCGCCGTCGTTGGTCAGCAGCAGCAGCCCTTCGGTGTCGTAGTCGAGCCGGCCGACGGGATAAACGTACTCGCGCACGCCTCCCAGCAGATCCAGCACCGTCCGCCGCCGCTTCTCGTCTGAGCGCGTGGTGACGTATCCCTTGGGTTTATAGAGCAGGATGTAGCGCTTGCGCTCGGCCGACTTCACCCGCCGGCCGTCCACGCGGATGTCGTCGCCGTCCTCAGCCTTCGTCCCGAGCTCGGTGACGGTCTTCCCGTTCACCGTCACGCGCCCTTCGAGAATCAGCGTCTCAGCGGCGCGCCGCGAGGCGACGCCCGCCTGCGACAGGATCTTTTGCAGTCGTTGCATCAGATCTAGTTTCGTGTATTTCGTGTTTCTCGTGGTTGATCGTCTCAGCGCCTCAGGACGCCAGCCCAGAACGACACCAGCTGCCATACGTCCGAGGCGCTGGCCCCTTTGTCGAGCTCGGCGTGGGTGATCAGCGCGCTGAGCAGGACGGTGACGTTGGCGCCGGCCTCGCGCAGGTGGCTGCCGAGGACCACCGACTCCGCGGCCGGGATGACGTTGTCCTCGTGCCCGTGCAGCAGGTAGATCGGCGCAGCAGGGGGCGTCGCCCGCTCGGGCGACAGGGCGGGGTCGTCGGCGCCGAGCGCATCCAGGTAGGGAACGAGCGCCGGCCCGAGCTTCGCTACGTTCCTGGTGTTGACCCACTCCATGTACATGCGTGACGGCTCGGGCAGCGCCTCGGCCATCTCGCGCGCTGTCGCGAACGTGGCGTTCGCATCGTCCATGTTCACCAGCGTCAGCTGCGAGGCGTAGAGAAACGTGCTGATGCCGTCGCGGAGCGTCTCGACCTGGTCGGCCGGGACAATGCCCTGGTCGGCGAGCCCGAAGAGGATCACCGCCACGCCGTAGTCGTGCGGCGGGAAGGTGACGACGCCGGGCGCCTGCGCCGCCTCGCCGGTGGCCAGGTAGCGCATGACCCGCGGCAGGTCGCCATGGCCGCCGAAGGACACGACGTAGGCGAGACGATCGCGGATGCGCTCGCGTCCCGCTGCGGAAATCGACAGTCCGCCGGCGAAGCTGATGCCGACAATGCCGACCTTTCCATCGGGTGCATAGCCTGGTTGCTCCGACAGCCACTTGACGCCGTCCTCGATGACGTCGGTGGCCTTCGGCGTGATGCGGTAGAGCGTGAGGTCGGGCAGCGCCATCGTGACGACGCGGACGCCGCTGCCGGCCATGTCGCGGGCAAGCGCCTTCAACCGCGGCTCGTCGATACCGAACGAGTGGATGCCGGGAATCATCAGCGCCGTGCGCGTTACGCGCCCTGACGGCTCGTAAACCTGCGCCGGCACATCGCCGTGACGGGTCGGAATGGTGCGCGGCGGCTGGACGACGACGTCGCGGGCGCGCGCGTCGGCGAATGCCTCGATCCGGCCGCCGACGTTGGCGACGCGGGTAATGAGCAGGGCGGAGCTGATGTAAGGGAGGGCCGCGTAGACGGCCGCCGCCACGGCCACGATCAGCAGCGCGGCGAGGCCCCAGCGCTTCGGGGAACGCATCCGGCTTCGCATCTTACACCGGGCAGGATCTGCGTACTGGCAGCGCGACCGAGGTGGCAGGTCCTGCGATCGCCCATGGTGCGCCTCATGAATTCACGGGCGTTTTCGCGGCGTCGCGACGTGGCCCGCTCCTCGCAGGAGGGTGGCGCGGAGATCGGGCGCATGTCGCACGCGCAGATGCGGCGGACCGGATGGTCCCATGCCTCGCCTGCTGGTTGCCGTCATGGCTACCCTTGTTGTGATTGGTGGAGTCTCGCCCAGCGCTGCTGATGTTGAGGCTACCGTGCGTGTCGTGGTGAAGGAGGTGCGGCGGCCGCACGCGTTCACGATTGCAGGCTGGGTGCGCGCCGGCTCGCCGGCGGGGAGCGTGCTGGCGGCCGTGGTCAACCTCGATCGCCGTGACGGGTTGTCGCTGCGCGGCGATCGACGCGTCCAGTTCCGGCTCGATGCCGGGCGCCACCGCGTCGTCCTCGTCAGCCCCTCGCCGCTCGTTGCCGGTGACCAGACGCACGTGGCGGTGGTGGCGACGTCGTCGTCGCTGGCGCTGTTCGTCGGTGGGCATGAGGTCGCGCGCGAACCGTTCGAGGGTGCGCGACGGCCGGTGGCGTTCCGGATCATGAAACGCGTCTACGAGAAGGGAAGGGTGTACCGCCGCGCGCTGAGCGCCGAGGCGATTCGCGACCTGGCGGGGCCCGGCGCGCCGCCGCCGCCGGACGTGTCGTCGATCACGCCGTCGAGCGACGCCGTGCGGGTTCCGGTGTCGGTGCAGCCATCGATCACGTTCCGAGAACCGATCGATCCGTCGCTGGTCACGCCGGAGGCCATCGCGCTTGCTACTGCAGACGGCACGGTGGTGCCCGCCGCGCTCAGCCTGGACGATGCGCGGCTGACGGTGCGGATCGTTCCGGCCCTGCCGCTCCGGCCGACGCGGTGGCACACCGTGTCGGCCTTCGGCGTGACCGCCCGCTTCATGACGGCCACTGAGCCGCAGCGTGTCGCGGCGGGCGAGTCGCACTCGGTGGCGCTCGATACGCAGGGGCGCGTGTGGACATGGGGCACGAACACACACGGCCAACTGGGGCGGGAGGGCAGCCCGGCGTCGCCGGGAGTCGTTCCGGGATTGCCGCCAGTCACCGCGGTGGCTGCCGGCGCGTCGCACACGCTGGCGCTGACGGCCGACGGCCGCGTGTTCGGATGGGGGCAGAACACGTTCGGGCAGGTCGGCACCGGCGATCCGGCTCCAGCGGTTACGGCGCCTACCGAAATCCCGACGCTCCCGGAAGTGACGACCATCGTCGGCGGCCCCTTCGGGTCTGCCGCGCTCGACGTTGCGGGACACGCGTGGGTGTGGGGGATCGTGCAGGGGTTCGGCGGCACGCTGCAGCAGCGATCGCCGATGGCAGTGACGGGAGTGGACGATGTGGTCGCGATCGCCTCCGGCGCCGGGCACGCGCTGGTATTGCGGTCGGACGGCACGGTCTGGGCGTGGGGCGGCAACGGGCGAGGTGAGGTTGGCGACGGGACGCGCACGGCCACAACGGCGCCCGTACAGGTTGCCGGCCTGGCACACGCCGCTGGTGTCGCAGCAGGCAGCTTTTCGTCGTTCGCCTTGATGGAGGACGGATCGGTGCAGGCCTGGGGACTGCCGTCGGGCGCGGGGACATCGCAGCTCTTACCCGCACCGCTCGCCGGGTTGTCGGACGTGCGCGCGCTTGCCGCTGATACGAACAGCTACGTCGCGGTGACGATCGACGGCGGCCTGCTGATGGGCGGGGCGGCACCACCGGTGGCAATACCCGAACCGGCGGGGGCATGGCAGGTGTCCTCCAAGTTCGAGCGACAGCTGGCGCTGACGCGTCAGGACGAACTCTGGACGTGGACCGGCACAGCCGCGGCCGTGCGCGTGAGCGCCGCCGACATGGCCTGGCTGTCGCCTCGTCCTATCCTGAGTCACGCGTCGGGTGCCTACACCACGGCGTTGCAGGTGAAGGTGACGTCTCCGGTGACCGATGCCGTGACGCGCTACTCGACCGACGGGAGCGACCCGGGCGAACTGCATCCGCAAGTCGCCAACGGCGGCACGGTGGCCATTGCCGCCAACGCCACCCTGAAGGTGCGGGCGTGGGAGGGCGGCCGCTTGCCGAGCGACGTCGTGGAAGCGAGCTACACCTTCCAGCCATCGACGCCGGCCTTCTCTCCCGCCGGCGGCACCTACTCGTCACCGCGACTTGTCACCATCTCATCGTCAGCTGGCGCGACGATTCATTACACGGTGGATGGCACCCAGCCCGACGCGACCTCGCCCGTCTACACGACGCCGCTGCACGTCGCGACCAGCCGGACGATCGCGGCCATTGCCCTGCGCCCGGGATGGGCCGCATCAGAAACCGCCATTCACACCTATCAGCTGCAGCTCGGCGTGCTGCCGGCGCCGGTCATCTCGCCGGCCTCCGGCACATATGAGTCGCCGGTGACGGTGAGCATCAGCAGCATGACCGGCTCCACGGCGTTCTATACGCTCGACGGCAGCACGCCGTCGCCGGAATCGGCCGTGTACCAAGGCCCGTTTGTCGTGGCTGCCAGGACGACTGTCCGCACGCGGGCTATCAAGGCCGACTACGAGGACAGCCCGACCGCCGAGGCGACTTACCTCTTTGCGGCGGTGACGCCGGTGATAACGCCGGCGGAGGGAATGTATTCGGAGGCGGTGATGGTGCAGCTTTCCACCGCAACCGAAGGCGCGACGATCCGCTACACTCTCGATGGATCCCAGCCGGGCTCGAGCTCGCCCGAGTATCAGGAGCCGATCGTCCTGGATGCTCCGGCGACCGTTCGCGCGCGGGCATTCCATCCGACGTTGGAGCCAAGCGGCACGGCCGCCACCGTCTTCGCATTTCAGGCTGGCGCCACCGAGGCTGAGCCGCATGGCGGCATCGTCGCGCCGGGAACGCAGGTGGTGCTGGCGGCGGTTGCCGGCGCCTCGGTGCACTTCACCCTCGACGGCACCACGCCGACTGAGGCGTCGCCCGTGTACGTGGCGCCGATTGGGTTGCCCGGCGGAACGGTAACGCTGATAGCCCGCGCATTCAGGACGGGCTGGCAGCCCGGGCCCGTGCTGACGGCACAGTTCACGGTGGATGCCGACATCCACCCACCGGTCGTGACTGCGAGCGTCAGCCCGGCGCCAGTTGCCGCCGCCTGGCACGCCGGCGATGTGGTCGTGACCTTCCACTGTGCCGACGAAGAGTCTGCGGTCACGTACTGCACACCGCCGCGGACCGTGCGTGGCGAAGGTGCGGGCATCGAGGTGATGGGCATTGGCCGCGACGCCATCGGTAACGTCGGCTTCACCCGGGTACAAGTCAACATCGATCGCACCGCGCCGGTACTCTCGATCTTCGATCCGTTCGACGAGGACGTCGTGGCCGCTGGCACGGCGGCGGTCGACGTGCGTGGCGGCGTCTGGGACATGTCCGGTATTGCGACAATGACGTGCAACGGGGCGGCGGCGATCGTGGAGGCGCGTACGTTCACCTGCACCGTGCCACTGGCGAACGGCCCGAACACGGTGCGCATCGAGGCCGTGGATCTGGCCGGACACTCGGCGGCGCAGGAGAAAGCGATGTACGTCGGTGAGGGACCGCCGCCAACGGGCATCCGGTTCACCCCCGCGCGTCTGACGCTGCTGCCGGGGGAGCGCCGCGAGCTCGCGCTGCGGGACGACCGCGGCCGCGACATCGCCGCGGCGGAGTGGCAGACGACGATGGCGGGAATCGTGTCGGTGACGACGGGGGGCGGCCGCCTGCGCATCGAGGCGACGGGCGCGGGACGGACAGAGGTGATGGCTTTGACCGGCGGGCTCTCCGCGCGGGCCCAGATCGAGGTGCTCGAAGCCGGCGCCTTGCCGGCGGCGGGCAGTCTCCTGTGGGGACTGGACGCAGGGTCGCCGGAAACCCCGCCGCGCGCGACGGTCATACCGGCGACGCCGGGACTCGACGACGACCCCGGTGGGACGCCGGCGGTGTTCTACGTGGACGAGGCCGCATCGTGGTTCGGCGATCGCCTGCTGAAGCCGACCGGGCGGCCGGTCATCGTCCGGGCGGCGACTGCGACCGGCATCGAGCTCTGGGCGCGCCAGTTCAATGACGAAACGACGATCAAGCACGTGACCGCCGACGAGCATGGCGGCCTGGTGATTGTCTGGAACCAGTGGTTCGATTCGACCAGCGGTGTGTTCCACACGGATCGCGCGCAGCGACTCGACGGGCGCACCGGCCGCGTCACGTGGGAGTACCGGCCGTACCCGGCGGCGTTCCTCAGCGAAGCGGCCGTGCACCCCGATGGGCGGGTGTTCATGGTCGAGCAGCGCATCTTCGGGGTGTCGGAGCTGGTCGGCATGACCCCCGCCGGTGATGACCTGCACTGGCCGCTGCCGAGCGGACAATTCTCGCGGGTGGACAACGGCACCGGCGCGTTGACCGGCGGCGGCTCGCGGCCGGCGCGCGCCACGCCGCCGTTGATCACCGATGACGGCACCGTCGTCGTGGTCGCGCAGCGCCAGTTCGCCCGCGAGGTCGTGAACAGCCAGTTCCATCCCGACGAGCCGACCGGGCTGTTCGTCATCGTGCAGGCGCACCTCAGCGCGTCCTGGTCGCAGGCGCTGGTGCTGCGGCTGGGTCAGGGAGGCCTGGTCGAGCACGAACTGGATGGCGATTGGAACGAGTTCCGGCCGGACGAGTACTACCTGCTCCCCGATGGGCAGGGTGGCCTTCTGCTCGGTCACCGGAAGGGACCGCACATCCTGCGATTCGACGCCGGCGATGAGCTGGCTGCCGCGAACATGCTTCTGCAGGAAGGCGACGGATACACCTACGGCACCGAGTACGTGCTGGGCGACGGCGCCGGCTACGTGCTGCTGCACGGCGCGTCGAACAACGGGCTCGAACACTGGTCGTCAGCCGTGGCGTTCGATCCGGGAACGCTCGACCGGCTGGCGGTGCTGCCGCTGGCGTCGCGGCTGCCCACGCCGTCGCACCTGCGGCTGCAGTTCGCGATCGCCGGCGGCGGCGTGTATCTCTCGGGCGCCGATGGGGCGGCGCACCTGACGCCGCTCGGCGGCGAGGCGTGGGCCGGCTGGAGCGACGGCCCGGCGCTGCTGATGGGCGCAGCCCCGCCGGTGGCGGAAACCGAGTGGGCGTCGCCCGCCGGCACGACGCAGCGAACCAACGTGGCGTT
>JBFWUM010000009.1:0-30959 GCA_050247255.1 Vicinamibacterales bacterium
CGATAATCCCTGGTACCCATGCTGAGGGCGCTTCCCCTCCGGCGTCAGCTGTTCGTCGCGATCACGCTGCTTCTGGTGCCGATCCTCGTGGCCGCGGTGTGGTCCGGCTATACCACGCTGCGTGAGCGCGAGCAGGACCTGGGGAGGCAGGCGCAGCTGGTGGCGACGGCGACCGTCGCCTACGTCGAGGGGGACCTGGCGCAGCTCGATCGCCTGGGGCGCGGCCTCGCCCGCGACCCGGCGCTCGCGCGGTTCGATGCTTCGGCCTCGCGGCAGCTCCTGACCAACATTGCGCTGACGCGGCCGACGCTGCTCGACCTCCAGTTCTGGGATGGCGACGGCACGCTCATCACCCGGGCTCGTATCTCCGGCGTCGTCGACGCGCCGCCTGCCCCGGCCACGGACGCGGGCCGCATCGTCACGCCAATGCAGACGCTTGCCGACGGCACGCACTACATCGCCGTCGGCTACCCCGTCACGCCAAACGACGGAGCGCGGCGAGGCAGGCTGTGGCTGCTGGTCAACCTCGAGCCGACCCAGCGCGCGTTCGAGGCGCTGCCGCTGCCGGCGGGCTCGGTCGTCACGATCACCGATGCCTCGCACATCGTGCTGGTGCGCAGCCTCGACCCGGCGGCTCATGTCGGCCGGCCGCTGCACGCGGACGGCAGCTTCGACGAGAACGCCGACCTGTCCGATCACCTCGGCTCCGACGGCGTGCGCCGGGTGTATGCCCGACGCGACATCCCGACCGGCCCCTGGGTGCTGTCGGTCGGCATTCCGCGCCGCCTGGCGCTGATCAACGCCAGCGCCGTCTGGACGCGCAGCCTGGCCATCCTCGGCTTCGGCCTCGTCGGCTGGCTGGTCGTCGCGGTGGCGATGTCCCGCCGGCTGTCGACGTCGGTCCAGCATCTCGACGATGCGGCGCAGCGGATTGCGGCGGGGGACTTCCGGCCGATCGACGAACGCGAGATGCCGAGCCGCGAGCTGAAGGATCTCCAGGACGCCTTCGCGCTCATGCTCACGCGGTTCAACGAGACGCGCGGCGAGCTCGATCGCCACCTGGCCGAAGAACGGCGCATTCGTGAAGAGCTGCAGTCGCTGCAGCGGCAGGTCATCCGCCAGGAGCGCCTCGCCGCCGTGGGCCAGCTGGTATCCGGCGTCGCCCACGAGATCAACAACCCGCTGCAGTCGATTCTCGGCTTCGCCGAGCTGCTGCAGATGCAGGGTGACGTGCCGGAGTCGGTGAAGTCGGACCTGCGGCTGATCCAGAAGGAGGGCGCGCGCGCCTGCGGCATCATCCGCAACCTCGCGATGTTCGCGCGGCAGCAGACCGGCGAGGCCGCGCCCGTGCGTCTCAGCGACATCGTCACCGCGGTCGTGGAGCTGCGCCAGCGCCAGCTGCAGGCGGAGAACATCGACCTGGCTGTCGAGGACCTGGCGACGCAGCCGGTGATGGCCGTCAGCGCCGAGTTGCAGCAGGTGGCGCTCAACTTCCTGGTCAACGCCGAGCAGGCGATCGTGACGTCGGGCCGGCTGCCTGGCCGCATCGTCATCCGGACCTATGACCGGGAAGAGATGGTCGGCTTCGAGGTCGAGGATACCGGGCCGGGCGTCCTGCCGGAGAACGAGCCGAAGCTGTTCCAGCCGTTCTTCACGACCAAGCCGGTGGGCACCGGCACCGGCCTCGGCTTGTCGGTGAGCTACGGCATTATCGATTCGATGGGCGGCCGTATCGGCCACCGTCGCGCCGCGGCGGGCGGCGCGGTGTTCTATTTCGAGCTCCAGGCGGACGCACGGCAGTGACCGAACGGCTCTACTACACGGATGCGGAAGCGCGGGCGTTCGACGCCAGGGTTGTCCGCGCCCTCGAGTCCCAGGGTCGTCCGGCTGTGGTCCTGGATCGCACCGCCTTCTATCCAACGTCCGGCGGCCAGCCGTTCGACACGGGCACGCTTGCGGGCGTGGACGTCGTGGATACGATCGATGCGGGTGAGGACATCGTCCATGTCCTGGCGCGCCCCATCCCGGAGGGCTCGGCCGTCGAAGGGCGGATCAACTGGCACCGCCGGTTCGATCACATGCAGCAGCACACCGGGCAGCACGTCCTGTCGGCCGCGTTCGAGCGGACGGCAGGAAACCCCACGGTGAGCTTCCACATGGGCGGCGAGACCGCCACCATCGACCTGGCGCGTGAGGCGACCGCCGAGGAGGTGGCCCGCGCTGAGGACGAGGCGAATCGCGTGGTCTGGGAGGACCGCGCGGTGCGGGTGCGCTTCGCCTCGCCAGCCGACGCGGCGGCGCTGCCGCTCCGCAAGGAGCCGGTTCGTGAGGGGACGCTGCGGCTCGTCGAGGTCGACGGGTTCGATCTCTCGGCGTGCGGCGGGACGCACGTCACCCGGACGGGCGCCATCGGGCTCATCGGCGTCCTCGCGACCGAGCGGTTCAAGGGGGCGACACGGGTCACCTTCGTCTGCGGCGGCCGCGCGCTCCGTTCGCTGCGGGCCTTGCGCTACGCGGTTGGGGGCAGCATCAGGCTGCTGTCGGTGCTGCCGGCGGAACTCCCCGATGCCATCGAACGGCTCCAGGCGGAAGCGCGCGAGCAGCGCAAAGCGCTGAAGGCAGCCCAGGAGCAGCTGGCCGTCCACGAGGCGCGCGGCCTGCTTGAGGATGCGCCGATGATTGCCGGTGTCCGAATCGTCGTGCGGGTTGCCGAAGGGTGGGACGCCGCAGGCCTGAAGGCCATGGCGAGCGCCGCCGTGGCTGGCGGCCAGGCGGTCGTCGCGCTGTTCACCGCGGCGAGCCCGGCACAACTCGTCGTCGCCCGATCGGGGGACGTCACGCTCGACGCCGGAGCCCTGCTGCGCCAGCTGACGACGGAGTTCGGCGGCAAGGGCGGTGGCACGCCTGCGCTTGCCCAGGGCGGCGGACTTACGGGTGACGTGCGCCGGATTGCCTGGCGGCTCTCCGGCCTGATCGAAGAATCTCTCTAATCGCGCCGCCGCGAAAACTCGGCGATGCTGACGGCAATCGCATCGATCGCCGCCGTCGCCTGCGCACCGTTTCCCTCGAAGTTATTCACCATGATCGCGAAGGCGAATGGCTCGCCATCGGCGGAGCGCGCGTAGCCGGCGAGCGAGCGGATGTTCGACATGGTGCCGGTCTTCGCCAGCAGCGTCCCCTCGGCGGCGCTGCCCCGGAAACGGTTCTCGAGCGTGCCGTCGCGCCCGGCGATCGGCAGCGACGCCATCCATGGCGACATGCCGGACGAATCGAACATTTCTTCGAGCACACCGATCAGCGCGTCGGCGCTGATCGCATCGCGGCGCGACAGCCCCGAGCCGTCGACGATTTGGAGCGCGTCGCCAGGGACCCCCCAGGCCGCCACCTGTCTTCCGGTCGCGGCGATCGCGTCGTCATTCGTGCGCTCGCCCGATGCCCCGGCCGCCAGGCGGAACACGGCCTCGCCGTAGAGGTTCACGCTTTCCTTCATCAGCCGAAGCGCCAGGTACGACAGCGGCTTCGACCGGTAGGTGTAGATGACGGTCGTGGCGCTGCGATCCGCTGGTGGCGTCACGTCGTCGATGTCGACGGCTTCCCCGGTGACCTCGATGCCGTCGCGCTGGAGCCGGTCGCGCAGGACGCTGGCAAACCACTGCGTGGGGTTGCCGGCCGAGATGATGAGCTGTGCCGGCGGGGCGCCGGCAGGAATCGATCCGGCGATGGTCAGGAACGGCTCGCCTGGCCGCTGCTCGGGCCACAGCAGCGGCGTCGAGTCTGCAGGGCCGGTCACGGTGCGATTGCCCAGCGGGCGCGCCGCGGCGTGCGGCTCGACGCCGAGCGTCGTTGGCAGGGCGGGAGCGCTGCCGGGCGAGACGGTCACCCGCATGACATTCTCGGCGAAGTTGAGGGCGCCAAAGAGGGCCCCGGTGCGATAGCCGAGGTCGTCCCACGCCCACATCGCGCCCGGCCGCGGGTCCTCGAACGCATTGTCGTCGCCGATGATCCGCCCGTCGATCTTGCGAATGCCTGCCGCGCGGAACGCGGCGATCCAGGCCTCGAAGCCCGGCTCGCCTGGACTGCCCAGCGACGGGTCGCCAGAGCCGACGATGATCAGGTCGCCGCGAACCACGCCGTCAATCGTCGGCCCGGTTGCAAGGACCGTGGTTTCGTAGACGTGGTCCCAGCCGACCGCTTCGGCAGCGGCCGCGAGCGCGATGACCTTGGCGGTGGAGGCGGGAACGAGGAGGGCGCGGGCGTTGTGCTCGAAGGTTCGCTCATCCCTCGCGAGCGAGTGGATGGCGATGCCCCAGGTGGCGCGGGTCACTCCGGGGCCGCTCATCGCGGCCTGGATGCGCGCAGCGAGCGAGGGGCGGGTGCTCGCTGCGATGTCTGCCCGGGCCGCGCAGCCGGCCAACCCAATGCAAAATGCAAAATTCAAAATGCAGAATGCCAGAAGCTGGCGGCTGCCCCATCTTGAATTTTGCATTTTGAATTGTGAATTCCCTACTTCAGCGCGTCGAGGGCCTTCATAATCTCGTCGAGGCCCGAGCCTCCCTCGACCCTCAGCGTCCCCGGTTCATCCGGCCTGCTGGCGACGATCGATTCGCCCGAGCGGGTAACCGTGACCGTTTCCATCCGGTTCTCGTCCTTGTTCTGCCCGAACGTCGCCGAGACGGAGAGCGTGGGCGAGCGGAGCGCGGCGTCCTGTCCCGTAGTGAACGACCCGATGCGCAGGTTCGACAGTTTGGTCAGCAGGTCCTCGACCGTGACGGTGTCGACCGTCGCGCCAGAGGCGTTCTTCCAGCTTTCCGTCCCGTCGTCCGCGGTGACCTTCTCGAAGGCGAAGGCATTGCTGCCGCGCGTGATCTGCACGCGCTTCGTGCTGAACGAGCGCAGGTCGAACAGGTCGCGGCGGCGGAAGTCGTCGAGCGGCTTGGCCAGGTCCGAGACCACCGTCGGCGCCACCATCACGACGCCCGGACGGGCGGCGTTGCGCGCGTAGGTCTCGGCGTTCACCGTGGTCCCGAGCTGCAGCGTGACGCGGTCGCCGCCCATGAGGATCGAGGCCGATGTCCGCGGTTGCGTCAGGCCGTACTCGCGCAGTTCCTGCGGCGTCGGCTCCTGCGTCACGAACTTCGTGGCCTGGGTGGCCTGCAGGCTGGTGATCAGCCCCTCGATGGCCGCATAGTCGGCGCGCATCGTTGCCGGCTGGACCACCGTCCAGTCGGCGCCCTTGCGGCTGAACTGGAGCGTCTCCCGGCCGCGGACGATCTCAAGGCCGTCGACCTTGTCGCGATCGAAGGCGAGCACCGTCTTGTTGCGCAGGTCAAAGGCGGTCCGCCTGAACGTGTCCTCGACAATGCCGGACACGAGGAAGACGCGGTTCTCGCCCGCCTTCTTCGCGTAGACGTCGCCGCCAGTGGGGGTGCGATCGCCGACCTGCAGCCGCTGCGGCTCGCCCTCTGCGCTCGTCCGGAACGCGACCTCGATCTTCGGCTGCGCCAGCCCGAACTGCGCCAGGTCGCCGGGGTTCTCGTCGACGACGCGCTGCACGCCGAGCGAGGCGAGCGTCGTGGCCATGTTGTTGAGCTCTGACGTGTCGGCGTCGGCCTCGACTGGCTCAACCAGCTGCCACTGGGTATCGGTGCGGCGGGCGACCGTGGTGTCGCCGTCGGCGACGGCGATGCGCAGTTCCTGGATCTGATCGCTCTCGACATCGAATGCGTTCTCGTTCGAGTCCGCTTCGGCCGCCGGATCACGCTGCTCGAGGTAGTAGATGTAGCCGCCGAGCCCGGCCAGCACGACGACGAGCAGGAGTGTTGTCGTCAGGCGCCGCATGTCAGCGCCTCCGCCACCAGGTGTAGACGCCCGCGCCGAAAACCAGCGCCGGCACGACGAGGATCGAGACCAGGAAGACCCCCTGCTGCTGGCGCGCCGTCATCGTCACGCGCCGGTCGCCGGCTTCCCTCGGCCGGATGGCAATCAGGTTCTCCTGTTGCGCGAGCCAGTTCACGGCGTTGGCGAACAGGTTGGGATTGCCGGCGACGCCGCCGTAGGCGTTGGCGGCGAAATCGGAATCGCCGAACACGACCACGCGCGACTCGGGCCGCGGCGCATCGTCAGCGGGCGCATCACCCCCCGCCGGCGGATCCTGCGCGACCGGTGCACTCACGGCGGCCGCCAGCGTCACCGGCCCGGCGATGTCGCCGCTGTCGGGATCCATCGAGACGCCCTGCCCGGTGGAGAGCGACGACAGGTTTGACTCGGCCCAACTGCGCGGGCTCGTCTCCACCAGCGGCTGCGCCACGTGGCCGCCGGTGCCCCCCTGCACGAGCTGGATGGCGCGCGAGACGGGGTAGAGCGTCAGCGTCTCGAAACGGTCGGTGATGGCGTGCGCCGGGTAGTTCGCAGCCACTGCCAGGCTCGGCTCGTTGGTTGCGCCGCTGACGTCGACTACGATGTTGTTGGCCAGCTCGACGCCCCACTCGCGCACCAGCGCTTCAATGTTGGGCATCGGCGTGCCTCCCTCGAGCGCGGGGTCGACCATCACCATCAGCGTGCCGGCGTTGGCCAGGTAGCGGCGCAGCGCCTCGGCCTCTTCGCTCAGCAGGTCGCTCGTCGGCCCGGCAATGACGACCGCCGTGGCCTCGGCCGGGACTTCCTTCTGCTGCGCCAGCACCAGCCGATCGACCTTGTAGTTGTCGCGCTGCAGCGTCGCGGCCACGGCGCTGTAGCCGTTCCGCTCGGTGCTCGTCGGGTCCTTCTCCCCGTGTCCCTGCAGGAAGTAGACGTTACGCTCGGTCCCGGACACGACCTTGATCAGCGCGTTGGTGATGTCCTGCTCGGCGTCCGACGTCGCGCGCTCGCGGCGGCCCATGTACTCGACCACCACGGTGCCGTACTGATCGATCTGGTACTCGCGAGCCACCACCGGCCGCGTGTCGGGGTCGACGTATTCGGCTGTCACCTGGCTCGACTGGTACACGTACTCGTCGATCCGGGGCCGGAAGCGATCGAGGTCGGTCTGCCGATCGAAGACGGTGATCTTCACCGGTCCGTCCAGCCCCTGCAGCACCTTGATCGACTGCTCCGACAGGCTGTTGACCTGGTTCTCCGTGAAGTCCCAGCGCCAGTTCTGGCGCGTGGAAAGGTAGTTCACGGCGACGACGATGCCGAGCGCGACGAGGACGCTGATCGTCGCCAGCGCGCCGTAGCGCGCCTGCCGCCGCTTGAAGTAGTCGACGATCTCCCGCCACTGGCCGAGCGTGTAGAGCACCACGCACGCCAGCCCCGCCCACGCGGCGTAGACCGCGTACTGGTCCCATTCGGGACGGACGAAGCGGATGGCGACGGCGCCGAACACCAGCGCCGTGCCGATCCAGCCGACGATGCCAAGAACCTGCTGCACCATGGTCATGCCGCTACCCGCGCCAGCGCTCGCTGTCCACCGACCGCACGGTGAGGAACAGGCTGAACGCGATGAAGGAGAGGTAGTACACGAGGTGCTTCGTGTCGAGCACCCCGCGGGTGAAGTCATTGAGGTGCTCGGTAATCGACACGTAGTTGAGCACGCTCTGCATGGTCGGGCCGGTGAACGACGCGATCCAGTTGATCACCCAGAACATCAGGAAGACGGCGAACGTGATCATGCCGGCGACGATCTGGTTCCGCGTCAGGCTCGACACGAACAGCCCCAGCGAGAGGAAGCAGCCGCCCATCAGCAGCAGCCCAAGGTAGCCGGTCAATACCGGGCGCCATTCCGGGTTGCCGAACGCGAACAGGAACGCGAGGTGCACCAGCGTCACTGCCAGCATGGCCGCATACAGCACGAACGCGCCCAGGAATTTCCCCATCACGATCTGGAAGTCGGTGAGCGGCGCCGTGAGCAGCAGCTCGATGGTCCCGGACCGCTTTTCCTCGGAGTAGATGCGCATGGTCACCAGCGGCAGCGTGAACAGCAGGATGACGCTGACGTTCATGAACAGCGGGCCGATCAGCATCTCGTTGACGTTCACCGTCGGCGGCCCGCCCATGCCCATCCCCGCCTGCAGGGAGATGCGATCGAAGTAGTAGAGCAGGTTGACGAAGAACCAGCCGAAGAGAATCGCCGAGAAGCCGATGACGATGTAGGCGATCGGCGACGCGAAGTACGCCTTCAGCTCCTTGTGCGCAATGGCCAGGATGTTATTCATGGGCGGCCTCCGGCGCGTGCTCCTGCGCCGTCTCCTGCGTGGTCAGCTGCAGGAAGATGTCCTCGAGGCTCATGCGCAGCGGACGCAGTTCGAGCAGCCCCCAGCCATGCCGGACGATCGCCGACGCCAGATCGCGGCGGACGTCGTGGCCGGTTTCGCTCTCCACTTCATAGGCCGTCGTCGTCCCTCTGGTGTCGGCGGGGCGCACCGTCGTCACGCCGGCGATCGCGCCGAGCGCCGACGGCACGTCGCCGCCGGCCGCATCCACCTGCACGTACATCGTCTCGGAGCCGCGCAGCCGCGCCGTGAGGTTGTCCGGGCTGTCGACGGCGACCACGCGCCCCTTGTTGATGATCACGACACGCTGGCAGGTCTGGCTCACCTCGGGCAGGATGTGCGTGCTCAGGATGATGGTGTGATCGCCGGCCAGCTCCTTGATCAGCTGGCGCGTCTCGATGATCTGCTTCGGGTCGAGGCCGGCCGTCGGTTCGTCGAGGATGAGGACGTCGGGATTGTGCAGCAGCGCCTGCGCCAGGCCGACGCGCTGCTTGTAGCCCTTCGAGAGCTTGCCGCAGTGGCGGTTGGCCATGTCGGCGATGCGCGTCCGTTCCATGACGGTGTCGATGCGCGCCGCGCGCCCGGCGCGCGGCACGTTCTTGATCTTCGCGACAAAGGTCAGGTAGTCCCGCACGGTCATGTCGGGGTAGAGCGGCGGCGTTTCCGGCAGGTAGCCGATGCGCCGCTTGGCTTCGATCGGCTGCTCGAACACGTCGTAGCCGGCGACCACCGCCTTGCCCTCGGTGGGCGGCATGTAGCCGGTCAACACGCGCATGGTCGTCGTCTTGCCCGCGCCGTTGGGGCCGAGGAAGCCGAGAATCTCGCCGCGGGGGACGGTGAAGCTGACGTCGTTGACCGCGGTAAACGGTCCGTAGCGTTTCGTGAGGTGCTGGACCTCGATCACGGGGGTTGCCTCCGATGTAACTTCTTGACGGCACGCTTGTTAGCGTGGCCCAACCGCAAATGCTAGCCGATGGGGCCGCTGCCGGCAATTGTGACGCCGCAGCGGCGCAGACGGCCGGCTACAGCGGCCGCTGCATGTAGAGCGAGCCGTAGGGGTCCGGCTCGTCGTCCGGCCGCGGGGCGTCGGCGAACCCGAGCGTCCGGTAGAGCCCGATGGCGATCGCATTGGACGGATCGACGTTGAGGCTTGCCGTGCGGCGGCGGCGCCCGCGCGCCTGCTCGAGCAGCCCGTTGACGAGGGTGGTGCCGGTGCCGCGCCGCCGCCGGTCCGGGGCGACGATGATGCGCGCGAGGTGGGCGCGGCCGCCGGCCTTCTCGACGATCTGGCCGAACGCCGCCAGCTGACCGCCGTCCTCCAGCACATACCCGCCCGTGTAGGCAAACCCGATCGCATCGACGAGTGCGTCGAGGCGGATGGGGAACTGCACCCGGCGTCCGGCCCAGAGCTCGCATTCGCGGGCGCTCGACACCCACGTGCTCACGATCTCGAGGTCCCGCCGGGCGGCGCCGCGCAGCTCCACGCTACGCCTTGCGGTTGGTGAAGAAGTGCGATTGGACGAAGTCGTCGACGGCCGCCTGATCCTCGGCCGAGAGCGCCGTGAACTGCACGCCCATCCCGATCCGCCGATCGACCCAGGCCACGCGACCCACGGCGTCGACGTCCGCCCGCGCGGTCGGCACGCGGAAACGCAGTCTCAGCGTCGCGCCGACATCGAGCGGGCTCGTCGTGCGGATGGCCAGCCCGCCCCCGCTGATGTTCAGCGTCAGCGCCGCTGCGATGGTGTTGCCAAAGCGGTACGACACGGGAATGCCAAGCACGACGCGTGGGCTGGATCGGCGGTTGTAGTGGTCCGGAAAGAGGTGGGGCGCCAGCGATCGCAGGATGTGCTGTGCCGCCGTGTACTCGTTGACGTAGCCGGCAACGCCCAGGGCGGCGAGCTGCCGCACCTCGGCCGCGCTGGCGATGGTCCCGCTGAACACGACAATCGGCGGCCGGTCGGGGTGCAGCGCGCGCAGTGCCCGCACCAGCTGCAGGCCGTGGGCGCCCGGCAGCCGCAGGTCGAGGACGACCAGGTCGAGGTCGTCGAGCCCGGCGCGCACCTGCGCGATGAGGTCCGGACCGCTGCGAGCGGTCAGGGCCCGGTGCCCTCCGGCCTCGAGCGCGGCGCGGAAGCGGTCACGGACGAACGCCGTGTCGTCGGCAACCACCACGGTCCGGGTGGCCACCGCTGCCGTCGTCGCCGGGGACGTGGCTGGCATCTCCTCGTCTATCGGAAGGGGGGGCGGACGACCTTAGGGTTCGTTGCAGGATTTCGCGCCCAGCCGATATAATTTGCCTGTATGGCGACCTGCCCTGAGTGCGAATTCGACGAGATCGATACCGAGGACTTCGAGGAGGGGGATGCCCTCAGCTGTCCGGAGTGCGGCAAGAGCCTCGTGGTATCGGGCGCCGACGAGGTCAACATCGCAGACGACGATGAGGACGACGACGACGTCCTCGAGGACGACGACGAGGAAGAAGACCTCGACGACGAGGACGACCTCGACGACGACGAGGATGAGGACGAGGACGAGGACGAGTGACCCCAGGGGCAGCGGCCGGGTCCGCTGAAATCGACGCCCTCGCCGCGAAGGAAGCCCACCTCCACGACCTCCTGACCTCATACGGCTCGGTTATCGTCGCCTTCAGTGGCGGCGTCGACAGCGCTTACCTCGCCGTGGCCGCGACGCGCGTGCTGGGCCGCGCTGCGCTGAGCGTAACCGCCGACAGCCCGAGCTATCCGGATCATCACCGGCAGCTGGCCCTGCGGATCGCCCGCGAGTGCGGACTGCAGCACGAAATCGTACATACCGCCGAACTCGAGCGCCCGGAGTACCGCGCCAACCCCGTCAATCGCTGCTACTACTGCAAGACCGAGCTCTATTCGACGCTGTCTGCGGTGGCGCGCGAGCGCGGCATCCAGGTGATCGCCGATGGCAGCAACGCCGACGATCGCGGTGACTACCGTCCGGGTCGTTCGGCGGCGCGCGAGTTCGGTGTGAAGAGCCCGCTCGACGATGCGGGGTTGACCAAGGACGAGATCCGCGAGCTGTCGCGGCGCGCGGGCCTGCCGACCTGGGATGAACCGGCCTCCGCGTGCCTGTCGTCGCGGATCCCCTACCAGTCCGAGGTCACCGACGAAAAGCTGCGGACGATCGAGCGCGCGGAACACGCGCTGCGCGCGCTCGGGTTCCGCATCTGCCGCGTGCGGCACCATGACGATCTGGCGCGCATCGAGCTCGCGCAGGGCGAGGTTGCGCGCGCCCTCGAGCCGGAGCTGCGCGCCAGGATCGACGCGGAACTGCGCGCGCTCGGCTACAAGTACGTGACCATCGATCTGCGCGGCTACCGCCTGGGCAGCCTGAACGAAGGCGTGATCCTGCGCCCGATGTAGCGCGCTCTGACGTAGGGCACCCCTTTACGGGGCGCCGTGCACTTTACGGCGTGCCGGCGTGCACGACCAGCCCCGCCATCGCCCACTGATAGACATCGTCCGAGGCCAGCAGGCGCATGCGCACGAAGCGCGCGTCTGCGCCGGGCAGATCGATCCAGAGCCGCGCATCGCGCGGATTCTCCAGCACGGCCGTCATCGCCTCGCCGCCCATGCTGCCGGAAAACGCCACGTCCCACGTGTCGCCGTCGCGCGAGGTCGCGACTTCCAGCACGCGCGGAAAGAGCTCTCCTTCGGCGCCCCGCGATATCTCGATGCCGCACACCGGCGCGTCGCGGTCGAGCGTGACGATGAACGTGTCGCCTTCCCGCTGCGGTTGCGTGCTGATCCAGCGCGTAGAGGGATCGCCATCGCCGAGCGGCGTTGCGTCAATCTGAACGTTGTCGAACCTCGCCGCGGCAATGCCCACCGGACTCGCCGCGCACCCGGTGGGCGGCGGCGGCGAACGCCGCGGGAGCAGGTAGAAGGCCCATCCAGGCTGATCCCCGAGCCGCGCAACGCCGGGCAACGCCGAGACGACGTCCTGCCAGCCGCCGTGTCCCGGCGCCGAAGCGTTGACGGCGACGAGCACCGGGCCGCGCGTGGCGATGGCGTCGAGCACGGTGGTGTCGCGGCGCGCGAGCGACAGGCGAAGGATGCGGTAGTACAGCGGGTCGTAGCCGTTGTAGCCGTTGACCGTCCGCGTGCCGTGCCGCGTCGCGCGGTACATCGCGGCGGTGTCGCCGAGGATGTCGCCGAGCGGGAGCTCGACCACCGTCGTGGCCACCGTTGCCTCGCGTGGGAGGCTGAAGCCGGCCGGCAGCGCGGCAAGCGGTAACGGGCGCATCACGCCGTCGGCGACGATGCTTGCCATGACGAGCGGCGCCAGCCAGGCTGCGCGCGGCCGCGCCGCGGCCAGGCGCGCGAAGGCGAGGCTGGCGGCGAGCGACAGGGCGAGTGCCGCCAGCATGCCGAACCGCGCCGGCACGCGCACGGTGTCGTCGAAGAACGGCAGGCGCATCAGCCAGGCATAGGGCGGCTCGTACAGGATGCGCCGGCCGAGCAGCGTCGGCTCCGGACCGAGGCTGCAGAGGAACAGGACCATCGCCGCCAGCAGGTAGAACGCGAGCGGCGATCGCTCGCGCACCGCCGCGCGCAGGGCGCCGCTCAGCGCGAGCGCAACGAGCGCCAGTGCCAGCGACACCGAGAGCGGCTTGAACAGGTCGCTTGCCGATGCGCCGATCGGGCCGAGCGACAGCCGCCAAGGCCCCAGCACGGCGACGCTGGCTGCCAGCAACGCGAACACGGTTGCCAGGACGAGGCAGTTCCTGCGCGCGGATGCCACACGCTCCGGCACGGCCCGATCGCGTTGACCCCACAGCAGCACGATGCCCGCAACGGCCAGTGCGGAAATCGTCAGCCCGGGAAACAGCTGGCGCTCGCCGCCGTTCAGCGGCGAGGTCCATCCCCACACCAGGGAGAGCGCAGACGCGGTGACGAACGAGCTGACGTCCGCGCTGTAGGTCAGCACCTCCTCGAACAGCCGCTGCATGCCATAGGCGTCGTGGATGCGGCTGTAGCCGATGTACACCGGGGCCAGCACCGCCACCGCGGCGGCGCCGGCGACGACAAGCGGCGCGGCCGCGCGCCACTCCGAGGGACGGAAGAACCACGCCAGCCACAGTGCGAAGAAGACGGTGAAGAACAGCGCGTAGTAGCTGGAGCTGAACGCCTGGATGACGAGGGCGGCGCCGAACACAGCCGCCCACCCGAGTCGCCGTGTCTGCTGATACCGGTGGAGCGCGAAGAGCGCGGCCGGCATCCCGAAGGCGAGCAGCAGCTCCAGGTGCTCGACATGCGCCACGCGCAGCGGGTTGAATCCGAACGCCAGGCCGGCAACGAAGGCAGCGTCACGACGGCCCGTGAGGGCGAGCGCGCAGGCATGGGCGGCCAGGGCGGTCAGCACCCACGACAGCAGGAAGACGACGTTGTACGCCGTCACCGGACCGGCGCCGAGCCACTGCAGCGGCGCCGCGACCAGGCTGGCGCCGAGATGATCCGAGGAGAAGGCCGTCGATCCGGCGGCGGGGAAAAATCCGAAGCCGTCCCACCAGGCGGCCGTGAAGGGGACGACGTGCGCGTTCCACCACAGGATGGCGGCGGTCAGCAGCGGGTCGCCCAGGTCGTAGGGCAGCCGCGACGGGAGATTGAGGACCAGCGGAAAGGTGACGAGGAGGGCCAGTGCTGCGTAGGCGAGGACGGCCAACGGCGAAATGATACATGGCGTCCCCGATTGACAGGGGATCCCGCCGACGTTAAGCTCGTCGCGACTCCACGAACGCAACAACATCAGGAGAACTGCGCTCATGAGTGTTCGCCACTGGATGTGGACCACATCACTGGCCCTGCTGCTGGCCCTCGGCCTGTCAGCGTGCGCGAAGAAGGTTCCGCCGCCGGCCCCGCCGCCGCCCGAACCGCCGCCCGCTGCTGCGCCTGCGCCGCCGCCGCCCCCCGCGCCGACCCCGGCGCCGCCGCGGCAGCTGACGGAGGACGAGCTGTTCGCGCAGAAGTCGCTGGAGCAGCTGAACGCGGAGCGGCCGCTGGGCGACGTCTACTTCGACTTCGACATGTCGACGTTGAGTGACGAGGCGCGCGCCATGCTGCAGAAGAACGCGGACTGGATGCGCCGGTGGACCTCGACGCGCGTGACGATCGAAGGGCACGCCGATGCCCGGGGCACCAGCGAGTACAACCTGGCGCTCGGCGACCGCCGCGCCAACGCGGTGCGCGACTACATGGTCAGCCTCGGCATTGCCGGCGATCGCCTGCTCGCCGTCAGCCGCGGCGAGGAGACGCCGGTCTGCACGGAGAACACCGAGGACTGCTGGCGGCAGAACCGCCGCGGCCACCCGGTGATCACCGCGAAGTAATCGTCATCCCGTGGGCGGGCCTCAGGCCCGCCCCAATTCCTCGACGATACCCTCTGCCGCTGCTCGTGGATCGGGCGCCGAGATGATCGGCCGCCCGACCACGATGTAGCGGGCTCCCGCCCGCACCGCCTCCGCCGGCCCCATCGTCCTCGTCTGATCGTTCTTCTCGGTGCCCGCCGATGCGCCGCGAATGCCCGGCGTCACGATCACGAAGTCGCTGCCGCATGCGGCGCGGATGCCCGCCGTTTCCTGGGGCGAGGCGACGACACCCGCCAGTCCTGCCGACTGCGCCAGCCGCGCCAGGGCGATCACGTGATCGACCAGCGGGCGCTCGACGCCGGTCGCCCGCAGCGTCGGCTCGTCCATGCTGGTGAGCACCGTGACCGCGATCAGGAGCGGCGCGGGCTGCGAGAGGCGCGCCGCCGTCTCCGCGCCGGCGCGCGCGGCCGCCTGCATCATCGGCACACCGCCCGAGGCGTGGACGTTGATCATCCACGCGCCGGTGGCGACCGCCGATTCCACCGCCTGCGCCACGGTGTTCGGGATGTCGTGGAATTTCAGGTCGAGAAACACCCGCGCCCCCTCGTCTACGAGCGATCGGACGAGCGCCGGTCCTTCCAGCGTGAAGAGCCGGCTGCCGATCTTGAGGCCGCCGGCGATGCCGCGGAGCTGCCGGGCCAGCTCGCGGGCGCGCGCGCCGGTGTCGACGTCGAGCGCGACCAGCAATGGGTTAGTGGACATCGATCCCTACCGCCTGATGAATGTGGCTGAACCCGTCGCGCTGCAGCCGTGCCGACAGTCCGTCGAGCAGTTCGTGCAGCAGTCCGGGGCCGTGATAGATGAGCGCGGTGTAGACCTGCAGCAGTGACGCGCCGCTCCGCAGGCGCTCGTAGGCATCGTCTGCGGAGGCGATGCCGCCGACGCCGATGATCGGCAGCGTCCGGCCGACGTGCTGGAAGATCAGGCGGCATGCGTCGTTCGCGGCCGAGCGCAGTGGCCGGCCGCTCAACCCGCCGGTCTCTGCGGCAACCGCTCCCGCCGTGCGCAGGCCGTCCCGCCGCAGGGTCGTATTCGTGGCGATGATGCCCCAGGCGCCGCCGGCAGCCGCCGCATCCACCGACGCGCGGAGATCGTCCGGTGCCATGTCCGGCGAGAACTTGACGAGCACCGGGACGCCGGCCGCCGCGTGGACGACGCCCTCGACCAGCGCGCGCAGCGCGCGGACCTCCTGCAGGTCGCGCAGCCCGGCGGTGTTCGGCGAGCTGACGTTGATCGCCAGGTAATCGGCGTCGCCGTGCAGCGCCGCCGCGCAGGCGGCGTAGTCGTCGGCCGCGCGGTCGTTGGGCGTCTCCTTGTTCCTGCCGATGTTGATGCCCAGCGGCATCCGCGTGCGCGCGTGCTGGCGCAGGTGACGCGCCACGCCCTCACTGCCGTCGCTGTTGAAGCCGAAGCGGTTGATGATCGCCTCGTCTTCGGGAAGGCGGAACAGCCGCGGCCGCGGGTTCCCCGGCTGCGGGCACGGTGTCACCGTGCCGATCTCCGCGAAGCCGAACCCGAGGGTTTCCCACGCCGCCACCGCCGTGCCCTGCTTGTCGAGGCCCGCCGCCAGTCCAATCGGGTTCTCGAACGTGCGCTCGAACAGCCGCTGCGACAGCCGCGCCTCGTCCCCGCGCGCCGCCATCGCCCGCAGCGCCGGCCCGCTCACCTGGCTGGCGAGCAGCGCCATCGTCGCATTGTGCGCGGCTTCCGCGTCGAGCGCGAACAGCAGCGGCCTGAGGAGGTGTCGGTAGAGGTTCAACGCTGACGATTATTGACCGGATGGTGGTTGGTGGATGGTGCGTCGTGGTGAAAGACTGCGACAGTTGCCGCCCTTTGCGAGCGCGATTCCGGGAACGCCACTCACGGAAAGGCGGAAGGCCTACTTGAACCATCTGGACATCGCGTTGGGATCTCAGGGCGAGGTCGACGTGCAACTCGAACTCGCGAAGCGACTCCGCTATTGCAGCTCCGCGCAGCACCTGGAAGCGGCAAAGAGAGTCGATCGCGTTGGGCGGATGCTGAATGGACTGATCGCATCGCTGCAGCCTGTCGAGGAGGATTGGCGCGATTAACCCGGATCGCTCCACCCGCCACCCACCATCCACCACCCGAGTGATATACTCCAAAGGTCTCTTTAACCGCGGTCCGGCGAGGCCGCGAAGAGGTGTCACATGCCTGTCGTCATGGATGCGGACCGCATCGGCCGCACCCTCACCCGCATCGCCCACGAAATCGTCGAACGCAACAAAGGCGTCGATGGCCTCGCGCTGGTCGGCATCCGCACCCGCGGCGTCCACATCGCGCGGCGCCTGGCGCGCACGCTGAAAGAGATTACCGGCGACGATGTGCCAACCGGCGCGCTGGACATCACGCTGTATCGCGACGACCTGATGCGCCACGCCGTCGGGCCGCAGCCGCTGGTCCGCCGCACCGAGATCCAGTTCTCCATCGACGACCGCACCATCCTGCTCGTCGATGACGTGCTGTACACCGGGCGCACGACGCGCGCGGCGCTCGACGCGCTCATCGACTTCGGCCGGCCGAAGGCGATCCAGCTGGTGGTGCTGGTCGACCGCGGCCACCGCGAGCTGCCGATCAAGGCGGACTACGTCGGCAAGAACCTGCCGACGGCGCGCGAAGAGAGCGTGCAGGTCCACCTGCAGGAATCAGACGGCAGCGACGAAGTGCTGCTCGAGGAGGCGAAATGACCGGCCTCCGCCAGAAGGACCTGCTCGGCATCGCCGACCTCACCCCCGAGGAGATCACGCTGATCCTCGACACCGCCGAGGCGATGAAGGAGGTCGGCCTGCGGCCGATCAAGAAGGTGCCGGCCCTGCGCGGCAAGACGGTGGTCAACCTGTTCTTCGAGCCGAGCACGCGGACGCGCACGTCGTTCGAGATCGCCGAGAAGCGCCTCAGCGCCGACACGCTCAACATCGCCATCGCCACGTCGAGCGTGGTGAAGGGGGAGACGCTGGCCGACACCGCCATGAACCTGGAGGCGATGGCGCCAGACATGATCGTGCTGCGCCACTCGTCGTCAGGTGCCTGTCACCTGCTGTCCCGCATCTGCAAGTCGGCGGTCATCAACGCGGGGGACGGGCTGCACGAGCATCCGACGCAGGCGCTGCTCGACGCCTTCACCATCCGGGAGCGCAAGGGGAAGCTGTCGGGGCTGAAGGTGGCCATCATCGGCGACCTGCTGCACAGCCGCGTGCTGCGCTCGAACATCTACCTGTTGACGAAGATGGGTGCCGAGGTCTGGATCTGCGGTCCGCCCACGCTGGTGCCAGCCGACATTCGCCGTCTCGGCATCCAGGTCACGAGCCATGTGGACGAAGCGGTGCGCGATGCGGACGTCGTGATGCTGCTGCGCATTCAGCTCGAGCGGATGGAAGGGGCATACTTCCCGTCGCTGCGCGAGTATTTCAATGTCTTCGGGATGACGCAAGAGCGGCTGCGCCTGGCCAAGCCCGACGCCATGATCATGCACCCGGGCCCAATGAACCGCGGCGTTGAGATCGCGTCCGAGGTCGCGGACGGCCCGTACTCGGTCATCCTCGACCAGGTCGCCAATGGTGTCGCTGTGCGCATGGCGGTCCTCTACCTACTCGCCGGCGGGGCGGAACATGAAGAAGCTGCTTAAGGGCGGACGGGTGGTGGACCCGGCCAATGGCATCGACGGCACGCGCGACGTGTTGATCGACGGCGACCGCGTCGTGCAGGTTGGCCAGGACCTGCCGGCAGACGGTGCAACCGTCGTCGAGATTCCCGCCGGCTACCTCGTCACGCCGGGGCTCATCGACATCCACGTGCACCTGCGCGAGCCTGGGCAGGAGCACAAGGAAACGGTGGCCACCGGCGCCGCATCCGCCGTTGCCGGCGGTTTCACCGCGGTGGCGTGCATGCCGAACACGTCGCCGGTCAACGACAACGCCAACGTCACCTCGTACATCCTGGCGAAGGCTGCCGAAGCGAAGCTGGCGCGGGTGTATCCCATCGGTGCGGTCTCACGCGGATCGAAGGGGGAGCTGCTGGCCGACATTGCCGAGCTGAAGCAGGCCGGCTGCGTGGCGATTACCGACGACGGGCATCCGACGGCCACGGCGCTGCTGCTGCGGCGGGCGCTGGAGTACGCGGCGATGTTCGGGATGCCGGTGATCGAGCATTGCGAAGACCAGACGCTGAAGGGCGATGGGGTCGCGCACGAAGGCTTCCATGCCTCGACGCTCGGGCTACGCGGGATTCCAGGCGCCTGCGAGGCGCTTGGCGTTGAGCGCGGGGTGCTGATGGCCGAGCTGACCGGATCGCACTTCCACGTCGCCCACATGAGCGCGCGCGCGTCGCTGCGCGCGGTGCGAAAGGCGAAGGAAGCCGGTATCCGCGTGACGTGCGAAGTCGCCCCGCATCACTTCACGCTCACCGATGAATCGCTGGCGACGCCGGTGCCGTACGACACCAACACCAAGATGAACCCGCCGCTGCGTGAGGCCGCCGATCGCGATGCGATGATCAGCGGCATCGTCGACGGCAGCGTGGATGTCATCGCCACCGACCACGCGCCGCATCACTACGACGAGAAGAAGGTCGAGTTCGATCGCGCCCCGTTCGGGATCGTCGGCCTCGAGACGGCCGTGCCGCTGGCCTTCGACCGGCTCGTGCACGCCGGGCTGATCAACCTGCGGCGTCTGGTCGAGCTGATGTCGACCAACCCGGCGCGCATCCTCAACCTGCCCGGCGGGACGCTGTCGCCCGGCAGCGCGGCCGACATCACGATCCTGGCCCCCGACATGAAGGTGCACGTCGAGGCGGCCAAGCTGCGGTCGCGATCGAAGAACACGCCGTTCGACGGCTGGGAACTGCGCGGCGGCGTGGCGGCGACGATGGTGGGTGGCCGGACCGTGTACAGAAACGAAATGACTCCCGACCCCCTTACGAAACTGTAATGAGTAGGCAGGACGAGATTCGGCGGAAGGCGTTGCAGGATCTGCAGCAGAACCAGGTCCTGATGCTCAACGGGCATTTCGATTTCGGTAACGGCTACCACGGGGCGGTCTACCTGAACCCGCATCAGCTGTTTCGCTATCCGTCCACCATCTGGCGCTTTGCGCAGGACCTGATCGACGTGCTGCCAGGGCAGGTGCTGGACGAGGCAGATGTGGTCGCAGGGCCTGCAACCGGCGGGGCGCTGCTGGCGCACACCATCGCCGGGCTGCTCGACAGCCGCCGCTCGATTTCCGGGCCGCCCACGCTGTTTGCGCCGTTCGCCGTGAACACCGCCGAGTGCAGCCACACGCTCAGCGACTTCTACAAGGCGCAGGTGCGTGGCCGCCGCGTGCTCATCGTCGACGATGTGCGGAATACGGGGCAGACGTTCGCGCGCTGTGCGGCGCTGGTGAAAGAGGCGGGCGGGAAGGTCATCGCCACGGCGGAGATCTACGACCGCATGGAAGCGATGATCGATCCGGGCGTGCCGAACTTCGCGCTGGCCGAGTACAAGGCGCCGCCCAATTACGCCGAAGCCGAGTGCCCTCTGTGCGCGGCGGGACAGCCGATCACCACGTTTTGAGCGACCTGCGCCCGCGCCTCGACGAGCTCTACCGATCCTTCGATCACACCGAATCCGCCACCGACCCGGTGCACATCGTCCGCCGCTACCGGCGGAAGGACGACCGGGAAGTCGTTGGCTTCTGTGCGGCGGCCCTGGCATTCGGACGGGTCGCCAGCGTACTCGCGTCGATCGAGGCGCTGCTCTCGGTGATGGGGGCGCGCCCGGCGGAGTTCGTGCGGAACTTCGATGCGTCGCGCGACAGCGCGCGGATCGAACCGCTGGTCCACCGCTGGATACGCGGCCGCGACCTGGTGGCGCTGCTCGTCATCCTGCGGCGCATGTTGCGGGAAGCCGGATCCATCGAGCAGTTCTTCGTCGCCGGCGACGATCCGGCAGCACCCGACGTGAGCGCGGCGCTCGATTCGTTCTCGCGGCGCGCGCTCGAGACCGACCTGCGCGAGGCCTACGGCGCCCGCGTGCCGAAGCGCCCGGGCGTCTGCTACTTCTTCCCTCGCCCGGCGGCCGGCAGCGCCTGCAAGCGGCTGAACCTGTTCCTGCGCTGGATGGCGCGGCGGGACGCCATCGATCTCGGCGTCTGGACGTCGGTATCGCCGGCGCGCCTGATCGTGCCGCTCGACACCCATGTGATCCGGCTCGGGCAGTGCCTGCGGTTGACGCGCTACGTCAGCCCGGGGTGGAAGATGGCGGCCGAGATCACGGCGTCGCTGCGGGCGATCGATCCGCGGGATCCGGTGCGCTACGACTTCTCGATCTGCCACGTCGGCATGATGAACGCCTGCGGCTTCAACCGGCCGCAGCGGGACGCGCAGTGCCCGCTGCGGGGCGTCTGTCACCCAGCCCCTCGTAGACGGCCAGCGTCTCGGCGACCATCCGCTCGACGGTAAATGTCTGGCGCGCGCGCGCCAGCGCGGCGTCGCCCATCCGCTGCCTGGCCGCCGGGTGCTGCAGCAGGAAGATCAGCCGGTCGGCCATCTCCTGCGGGTGGCGCGGCGGCACCAGGTAGCCCGTCTCGCCGTCGACCATCACTTCCGGGATGCCGCCGACGGCGGTCGCCACGGCTGGCTTGGCTGCCGCCATCGCTTCGACCAGCGCCGGGCACATCCCTTCGTGCAAGGCGCTGATTGCGAACACGTCGAACCCCCTGGTCAACTCGACGGCGTCCGGCCGGAACCCGGCCAGGAAGACGTGGCGCTCGAGGTGCTTCTCCTTGATGTGCCGCTCCAGCGCGGCGCGATGCGGCCCTTCGCCGACGATGACGAATCGGACATCGGGCACCTCGCGCACGGTCAGCGCGGCGGCATCGATCAGGTGCTGATGTCCCTTGGCCGGCGTCAGTGCAGCCACGTTGCCGACAATCGGCGCGCCGTGCGGCAGGTAGAACATCCCGTGCACGTCGGCAGGCGCGAGGCGGGCGATCCGGTCCACGTCGACCCCTTCGTGCACGACGAAGACCTTGAACCGCGGAATGCCGTCGGCCACGAGCCGCTCGGCCAGTGCCTGGGCGTTGGCGATGAACGCGTCGGCCTCGGCGTGCTTCCATCGCGAGAACGAGTTGTGGGGCAGGTGCGCCTCGATCCGGTGCGCCGCGACCAGCCACGGACGCGGCTGCGGCGCGGCGATCGACAGCGCCAGCGCCGCCATTGAGAGCGCCTCAGGATCGTGCGTATGCACGACGGCCGGGCGTATCTGCTTGAGCACGCGCGACAGCCGCCATGCCGCCGCCAGGTCGACCTCGTGGCTCGGGGCCAGCGGCACGAGATCCATGCCCTCGCGCATGTGCGCCAGCAGCTCACCGTCGGGATGCGCAACGAGCACCGCCCGGTGCCCGAGCTCGCGCAGGCCGATCACGGTCTGCATGACCTGATGCTGCCCGCCACCCCACGACCGCGCCGTGTCGATGTGCAGGGAGAGCATGCGCTAACGCGTGGGGCCTGGGGCTTGGGACGCGGCGCCCGGGGCGTGGGGCTTGGGGCTTGGGACGTGGGCTTTGGGATTTCTCTCCAGCTCCCACAGCTTGGCAAACTTCAGGAACACGCCGTAGCTGTTGACCAGCGAAATCAGGAGGCCGGCGGTGCCGTCGAGGAAGCCGCGGCGCAGGATGTAGTTGCGCAGGAACGCGGCGGGCGGCTGCACGAGCAGGTGCAGCGGGCCGCTGCGCCGGCCGTTCTCGTGCATCTGGCGCGCTGCCAGCGACGAATAGTGGTTCAGCCGATCGACCTGGTCGCGCAAATCGCTGAACGAGTAGTGCTCGATCTCGTTCCGCAGCTGCCCCGGCGGGCGATCGCCCTTGACCGACTCGTGGACGTGCTGGCCCTGCCAGCGCGCGACGCGCCGATCGTAGAGGCGTGTCTGGTAGTCCGGGTAGAAGTCGGTCGTGCGGATCCAGCGCCCCAGGTGAAAGGCCACCCGGGGAATGCGGTAGGCGCCGGCGGCGGGGTTGGCCTGCAGGATGCCGCGAATTTCGTCGGCAAGCGGCGGCGGAATCCGCTCGTCGGCGTCGAGCGACAGGATCCAGTCGTTGGCCGCCAGGCTGGCGGCGTAGTTCTTCTGCTCGACGTAGCCGGGCCAGTCGCGGACGATGACCCGGGCCCCCCTGGAGCGGGCGATGTCGGGCGTGCCGTCGTCACTGCCGGCGTCGACGACGATGACCTCGTCGGCCCAGGCAACGCTGTCGAGGGCGGCGCCGACGTGCGCCGCCTCGTTCAGGGTGATGATGGTGACCGACAGCTTCGGCACCCGGGGATCTTAGTTACTTCCGGCTCAAGCCGGAAGCCACATCACGGCTGCTGGGCGAGCGGCGCCTCCTGCACCGTGTCCAGGTCGACGATCGAGACGTTGTAATCGAGGATCGCCCGCAGTTCGTTGTTGCGCGCCACGGCGAGGTCGCGCTGGGCCTGGAAGACGAAGAAGGTGGTCGTCGTGCCGGCCGTAAACTTTCGCTGCTCGGCATCCAGCCGGCGCTCGGCCAGCTCGCGCGAGGCGCGCGTGGTCTGCACCCGCTGCTGGTTGGTATTCACCTGGCGCACGGCGTTGCGCACCTGGGTGGCCACCTGCAGCTCCTGGCTGCGGACCCGCGCCGTCGACTGGCTGTACTGCAGCCGCGCCCGCGCCAGGTTGGCCGCCTGCGGGCTCCGGCCGACCGGGTAGCTGATGTTGAGGCCGAGCGTCCACGTCGGGTACTGGTTGCCGAATACGTCGCCAAGCACCGACCCGAACCCGCGGGTCGAGGTCCCGATCACGTCGCCGCCGAAGATGTCGCTGCGAATCAACCGCGTGCCGCCCAGGCCGGTCAACCCGTAGTCGAAGACGGCCGTGACGTCGGGCAGCGCCTGGTTCCGGAAGTAGCGGATGTTGATGTCGTCCGACTCGAGGTTCTTCCGCGATTCCTGCAGGTCGGTCCGGCGCTCCAGTGCATTGCGCACGATGGCATCCACGTCGACGTTCACCGGCTGGAAGGCGGGCAACTCGCTCGGCACCAGCCGCACGGTCCAGAAGTCGGCGGCTGCCGGATCGAGAATCAGCGAGCGCAGTCGGTCTTCGGCGGTCGCGATCTGCGCCTCCGCCACGATGACTGCCTCCTGACGGGTCGCGACCTCGGACTCGGCCTCGACGATGTCGATCGGCGCCGTGGTGCCGATCTCAACGCGTGAGCGCGTGTTGCGCAGCGACTCCTCCGCGAGATCCAGCGACTGCTGCTGTACCTGCAGCGAGGCGATGGCATACGCCAGGTCCCAATAGGCCGTCCGCACGGTGCGGGTCGTCGTCGCCAGCGTCTGCCGCAGCTGGACGTCGGAGATGTCGCGCCCCGTCCGGCTGAGCATGACCTGCTGGCGCAGGTTGTCGATGCTGAAGTTCCGGATCAGCGGCTGCTCGACGTGGAACGAGAGGCCCGAGCGCAGCAGCGGTGAAAAGCTCGTGGCGTTGTTCGTGGTCGTCTGCCGCAGCGCGTCCCAGCCGATGGAGTAGCGGCCGCCCCAGGGCGTCGCCTGCTGGATGCCGACGTTGCTGGAGAAGCGGTCGTCGCTGGTGACCTCGCGGCCGCCCGACAGGAAGGTGCTGGTCGCCGGCTGATCGACGTTCTCCTGCTGGAGGCTGGTCGTCAGCGTCGGCCGCCATCCGGCCAGCGCCTGGGCGACGTTGAGATCCTGGACCTGCGGATCGATCCGCGCGACGCGGATGCCCAGGTTGTTCTCGAGCGCCAGTTGGACGGCTTCCTCCACGGTGAGCTGCCGCGCGGGCGCCGGCTCCTGTGCGAATGCGGGTGCGGCGGCGACCAGAGCGTACGCCACCGCCAGAATCGTGCTGAAACGTCTCATATGGATTCCTAAGACGCGGCAAGCCGCGCCAATGTTCACCGAAGGGCGCATGTATCATGGCACCGTGACGAACGACGAGGTTCTCGCCCGTTTTCGCGCCGTTGAGGCGCTGCTGGAAGGGCATTTCCGGCTGACCTCGGGGCTCCACAGCCCCGGTTACCTGCAGTGTGCGCTCGTGCTCCAGCACCCGGCCGAGGCCGAGGCGTTCGGCGCTGCCATCGCCGCGCGGGTCCGCAGCCTCGATCCGCAGGTGGTGCTCTCGCCGGCCCTTGGCGGCATTGTCATCGGCCAGGAAGTGGCCCGTGCGCTCGGGGTCCGCGCCATCTTTGCGGAACGGCAGGAGGGGGCGCTGACGCTGCGGCGCGGCTTCACGCTTGCGCCAGGCGAACGGGTGCTGGTGGTGGAGGACGTGGTGACGACGGGCGGGTCGACGCGCGAGACGATCGCGGTGGCACGCGCCGCGGGTGGAGACGTCGTCGGCGCGGCGTCGATCATCGACCGCAGCGGCGGGCAGCAGGCGCTCGACGTGCCGTATCACGCGCTCGCGACGGTCGCCCTTCCAACCTACCAGCCTGACGCGTGCCCGCTGTGCGCGGAGGGCACTCCTGCGGTGAAGCCAGGTTCCCGATCGGTCTGATGCGCACCCTGAAGCTGACCCTCGCCTACGACGGCACGCGGTTCGTCGGCTGGCAGCGGCAGGCGGAAGGTGAATCCATCCAGGGCGTGCTCGAGGAGGCGCTGGCGCGGTTCGAGGGTGCGCCGGTGACGGTGCACGGCGCCGGGCGGACCGATGCCGGGGTGCACGCGCTGGGCCAGGTTGCCAGCGTCCGGCTCACCGCCCGGCACGACCCAGCGACGCTGCTGCGCGCGCTCAATGCGCAGTTGCCGCAGGACATCCGCGTGACGGCCGTCGACGAGGCGGCGGCCGACTTTCACGCGCGCTTCAGCGCCACGCGCAAGACCTACCGCTACCAGATTCGCAACGCGCCAGTGGCCGACCCGTTCAGGCGGCTCTACGAGTGGCACCTGCCCGAGCCGCTCGACGTCGCGGCGATGCGCGAGGCGCTGGCCGCGTTCGAGGGCGAGCACGACTTTGCCGCGTTCCAGAGCGTCGGCACGCCGATGCCGAGCACGGTGCGGACGGTGACCGCGGCACGCCTTGCCGACTGCGGCGACGGCCTGCTGCACCTGGACGTCACCGGCACCGGCTTCCTGCGGCACATGGTGCGCGCCATGACCGGCACCGTCGTGGAGGTGGGGAGGGGATGGCGCGCGGCCGGGTCGATGGCCGCGCTCCTGCAGTCGCGGGCGCGTGGCGAGGCCGGCGCGACGGCGCCGCCGCACGGGCTGGTCCTCGTCGCCGTGGATTATGATTAACTGCTTGTCTGCCACGGAGATGCCGGATGTCGCTTGAGCAGCTGCTCGCGTGGATTCCCGCCGGCCACGCCGATGAAGCGCTCGCCCGCCAGGTGAACTTCGACCGCCTCCCGGCGCACGTTGCCGTGATCATGGATGGCAACGGACGCTGGGCGGCGCAGCGCCATCTGCCGCGCGTCGAAGGCCACCGCGCCGGCATCGAGTCGGTGCGCGACACCGTCGAGACCGCGGCGCGGCTCGGCATCGACGTCCTCACGCTCTACGCCTTCTCGATCGAGAACTGGAAGCGCCCGGTCGCGGAAGTCGGCACGCTGATGGTGCTGCTCAAGCGCTACCTGCGCTCCGAGTTGAACACGCTGCTGCGCAACGACATCCGCTTCCAGGTGATCGGCCGGACTGAAGCGCTCGCGCCGGACGTGCAGCAGGAACTGGAGGCGGCGATGGAGCGGACGGCGGGCAATGGCGGCATGCTGTTCAACATCGCGCTGAACTACGGCGGCCGCGCCGAAATCGTCGATGCCGCCCGGCGGGCGATCGTCGAAGGCGTTGCGCCCGATGCGCTCGACGAACAGCGCTTTGCCAGCCTGCTCTACACCGCGGGCCAGCCGGACCCTGACCTGCTGATTCGCACGAGCGGCGAGATGCGGGTGAGCAACTTCCTGCTCTGGCAGATTGCCTATGCCGAGATCTACGTCACCGAGACGCTGTGGCCCGACTTCCGCCGCCGTCACCTGCTCGAGGCGGTGCTCGCCTACCAGAAACGTGAACGGAGGTACGGCGGCATCACGTCGTCGCCGGCCATCGCCGCCAAGTAATCGATGACGCGACTGGTCAGCGGCGTCGTCCTCGCCGCCGCCGCGCTTGCGGCCATCTGGTTTCTGCCGCTGTTTGCGCTTCGCGTGATCGCCTGCCTCGTCGCGGCGCTGGCGGCGCACGAGTACCTGCGCGTGGCCAGCGGCTCGGCGCCGCTGCCGGTGATGGGGCTGGTCGCGCTGAATTGCTGGGTGGTGTCGAGCCCCGGCGACGGCATGGTGGTGCTGCTGCTGGCGCTGGGCTGGGTCGCCGTCGAGGTGTTGTGGGGCAACGTGCCGATCCAGCAGGCGGCCGCGCGATTTCTGGCGCCCTGGTACATCGGCATGCCGCTGGGGATGCTCGTGGCGGTGCACGGCGCGGCGGGTGAGTGGGCGACCCTGGTGTTGATCGGCACCGTGGTGGTGAGCGACAGCGCGCAGTACTACACGGGGCGCGCGTTTGGCCGGCGGCCGCTGGCGCCGGCAATCAGCCCGAAGAAGACGATTGAAGGGGCGATCGGCGGGCTGCTGTTCGGGACGCTGTTCCTGGCCATCGCCGGTCCATGGGCGCTTGGCGCCGGCGTCGTGCCGATGGCGCTGCTCGGCCTGGCGGTGGCGACACTCGGGATCTGCGGCGACCTGTTCGAGTCGCGGTTGAAGCGCGCGTCGGGCGTGAAGGACAGCTCGTCGCTCATCCCCGGCCACGGCGGCGTGCTCGACCGCATCGACGCGCTGCTGTTCGCGATCCCCGCGTTTTATCTGTTCTTGAGAGGCACCCCGTAAAGGGGCGCCCGACGTCGGGCACCCCTTTACGGGGTGCCAGGTATATGAAGCATCTCGCCATCCTCGGGTCCACCGGATCGATCGGCCGCAGTACGCTGGCGGTCGTCGACGCGCACCCGTCGCGCCTGCGGGTGGTGGCGCTTGCCGCCGGCGACAACGCCGAACTGCTGGCGGCGCAGGCGGCGGCGTACAGGCCGGCGGTCGTCGCGATGTCGTCAGGCGCCGCGGCGGATCGCCTGCGCGCCGCGCTCCCGGCGGGCGTCACGCCGGAGGTCGCTGCCGGGCCGGAAGGCCTGATCGCGGTCGCCACGCATCCCGATGTAGACATCGTGATCTGCGCGTCCGCCGGGACCGCCGGCCTCGAGGCGGTGCTCGCCGCCATCGAGGCAGGGAAGACCATCGCGCTGGCCAACAAGGAAGTGCTGGTGATGGCGGGAGAGCTGGTGACTGCCGCGGCGCGGCGTCGCGGCGTGCCGATCCTCCCGGTCGACAGCGAGCACAACGCGATCCACCAGTGCCTGCACGGGCGCTCGCACACGGAAGTCCGGCGCCTGATCCTCACGGCATCCGGCGGCCCGTTTCGCGAGATGCCGGCAGAGCAACTCGCCGCGGTCGGCCCGGAGGCGGCGCTCCAGCACCCGACGTGGCAGATGGGCCGGAAGATCACCATCGACTCCGCCACGCTGATGAACAAGGGGCTCGAGGTGATCGAGGCGCGCTGGCTGTTCGGCGTCGGCGCCGATCAGATCGACGTGCTCGTGCATCCCCAGTCGATCGTCCACTCAATGGTGGAATTGAGCGACGGATCCGTGATCGCGCAGCTGGGGGTGACCGACATGCGGCTGCCGATCCAGTACGCCTGCTCGTATCCGGATCGCTGGGAGGCGTCGCTCCCGTCGCTCGACCTCGCCCGGGCCGGGCGGCTCGATTTCCAGGCCCCGGACCTGCGGCGGTTTCCCTGCCTCGGGCTCGCGTATCGGGCGCTTACGGCCGGCGGGACCCTTGCAGTCGTCTTAAACGCAGCCAACGAAGTGGCGGTGGAGGCGTTCCTGGATCGGCGGCTGGGCTTTACCGGTATTGCCCGCGTGATCGAACGGACGATGGACGCCCACCGTAGTGAAGGGGTGGACTCCCTGCCCGTCGTCCGGCGGGTCGATGCGTGGGCGCGCGAATACGCCCGCGCCGCGACCCGGGAGTTAGAATCAATAGCCTGAGGTCGCGCGCGTGACAACCCTGCTGGCATTCCTGTTCGTTCTCGGCGTGCTCGTGTTCGTCCACGAGCTCGGCCATTACCTGGCGGCGCGCCGCGTCGGCGTTCGCGTGCTCGTGTTCTCGCTCGGCTTCGGGCCGAAGCTGCTGAAGACGACGCGCGGCGACACCGAGTACTGCATCAGCGCCATCCCGCTGGGCGGCTACGTCAAGATGGCCGGCGAATCGCCGGACGACCCGCGCAGCGGGGCGCCCGACGAGTTCATGTCGAAGTCCAAGTGGCAGCGGTTCCAGGTGCTCATCGCCGGGCCGGCCATGAACGTCATCCTCGCCGTCGTCGTGCTGGCCATCGTGCTGGCTCAGGGCGCGCAGGTGCCGGCGTACCAGGATGAACCGCCGGTGGTTGGCGCGGTCGAGGAGGACAGCCCGGCGGCGCGCGCCGGCATCCAGCCGGGCGATCGCATCCTGACGGTCGCCGGCCGCGAGGTCGACACCTGGGATCGCCTGTTTCTCGAGATCGGCACGCGCGCCAGCCAGAACGTCGCGGTGACGCTGCTGCGCGACGGCCGGACGATGGCGGTCAACGTGACGCCGGTGCCGCAGTCACGGTTCGAGATCGGCGACATTGGCGTGCAGCCGGACGTGCAGCCGTTCTTCCCGCGCCTCAATCCCGGCGAGCCGGCGGATCGCGCCGGCTTCAAGGCGGGCGACACGATCGTGGCGGTCGACGGCAAGCGGATCACGTCGGGGCGCGGCCTCATCGCGGTCATCGCCGCGAACCCGAACACGCAGATCACGATGACCGTCCTGCGCGACGGCACGGAGCTGCAGGTCCCGGTGACCCCGACGCTTGGCGGCTGCACCGGCGTGGCCAGCAACGTCGGCTGCATCGGCGCGTCGATCAGCGAGCCGACCAAGACGTTTCAGCCCGGCCCGTGGGAGGCCGTGATGCTGAGCGTCGAGCGCAACATCGAAGGGTCCGGGCTGATCTTCCGGACGCTCGGCGGTCTGTTCGTCGGGCAGACGTCGATCAAGCAGCTCCAGGGACCGGTGGCGATCGCGCAGCTGTCGGGCGAGTCGGCGCAGCTCGGGTGGATCGCGCTCTTCTCGCTGATGGCGACGCTCAGCCTCAACCTCGGGCTGCTGAACCTGCTGCCGATCCCGATGCTCGACGGCGGGCACATCCTGATCATGGGGCTCGAGGGGATTGCCCGGCGTGACTTCAGCATGGCGGTGAAGGAGAAGATGCTCCTCGCCGGCTTCGTCCTCATCCTCATGCTCATGGTGACCGTCATCTACAACGACCTGACGCGCGTCAGCTGGCTCGAGCAGCTGATGCCATGGAGGAACTGATGCGGGCTGCCGTGCTTGCTCTCATTGCTGCCGTGGCGCTCGCGGTGCCTGCCGCGGCGCAGACCCCGGTGACCCAGGCCGATATCCAGCGGCTGCAGGACAACGTGTTCCAGGCGGGCAACGACATCCAGCAGCTGCGCAGCCGCGACGCCGACCGCGCGCAGCAGCTGCAGGCGGCGATCGACGACCTGCGCGACGAGGTGATCTACCTCAAGGTGAAGCTGCGCAAGGAGAACACGCTGGCGCGCAGCGAGTACGCCGACGTGCGCGACCGGATCGAGGGTGTGCGCACCGAGGCGCGGAACGAATACGCGCGGCTGACCGCGCCGCCTCCGGCCCCGGCTCCCGCGCCGGCTCCGGCTCCCGCTGCTGCGCCGCCGGCGACGGCCACGGCCTCAACCGGCGCCGGCACCATTCCCGTCGGCACCGAGATCGACGTCCGGCTGCAGTCGGTGTTGAACTCCGGCACCAACATGGTGGAAGACCGCTTCGAGGCGACCACGCTGGCGGCGGTCAACATCGGCGGCCGCACCGTCATTCCCGCAGGCGCGGTCATGCGCGGCGTCATCACCGACGTGAAGCCGGCCGGCCGGGTCAACCGCACCGGGAGCCTGACGGTGAGCTTCGACCAGGTGACGGTGAACGGCCGCGCCTACCCGATGCGCGGCACCGTGACGCAGACGATTGAGAGCGAAGGGATCCGCGGCGATGTCGGCCGTGCCGGCGCGGGCGCCGGCGTCGGCGCGATCATCGGCGGCCTGCTTGGCGGCGTGCGCGGGGCCGTGCTCGGCGCCGTCATCGGCGGCGGCGGCACGATCGCCGCGACGGAAGGCGAGCAGGTCAACCTGCCACAGGGGTCGGTGCTCCGCGTGCGCATCGACTCGCCGCTGACGATCAATTGAGATC
>JBFWUM010000009.1:31059-54252 GCA_050247255.1 Vicinamibacterales bacterium
GTGGCTTCCGCCTTCAGGCGGAAGGCTCGGCGCGGTAGACGACGTGCTCCGCGCCGTTCCACCACACCTTCTCGACCGCCTGCATCCCAATCCGCTCGGCAACCTTCTGTGACGCCGTGTTGGCCGGGCGGATCAGCGAAATCACTTCCGGGTAGTTCCAGCGGCTGAAGGCCGCGTCGCGCACCGCGGCCGCCGCCTCGGTTGCGTAGCCCTTCCCCCAGTGCTTTCGGTCGAGCAGCCAGCCGATCTCCGGGCGCCGTCTGCCCTGGACCGTCTGCATCATCAGCCCGACCTGGCCGACGGGCGATCCGCTCGCTTTGTCCAACACCAGCCAGAGGCCGTGACCGTCCGTGTGGTAACGCTCGAGCTGGCGGTGCAGCCAGTCGTCGGCAGCCTCGCGGCTGAAACGGCGGTCGTAGTGGTGGCTGACCTCAGGGTCGGCGAGCATCGCCGCCAGGAAGTCGAGATCAGACGGCACGAGCTCGCGGAGCGCGAGCCGCTCGGTGTCGAGCACGGGGCGGGCGTCGGAAGTCACGCAAACGATCTAACCACAAAGTCCTTTTTCGTAGCAGACGCTGTGCGCGCTGGCGGCGTACTCCCCGAAGCAGGGGATGCCCCGGCCGCGGGCCTCGGGCCGCACGAACATCCGCTTGATTTCGACGATATCGCCCTCGAGCGGCCGCAAGGCGCCGCAGCCCAGCGGGCCGCCCTTGTCGTAGGCAATCAGGAAGACCCCGCCGTGGGCGATGAGCGAGGCGGCGTCGATCCCAAACACCGGCGCTCCGGGATAGCGAACGTGGAACTCGGCGTCCAGCTCCGCGCTGAGCGCCACGGCGTTTGGTGACGTCGGATCTGCTTCAACGACCGTAGGAGCGACGGAGGTCACGGAGACGTTTAAACCACAAAGAACACGAAGCGCACAAAGGTTTTGGGATCTTGTGACCTTTGTGTCCTTTGTGGTTAATACCGGCCTCCGTGTGCTCCGTGGCTATTTACGGCGGGCGACGTCCTTCATCGCGCCCTTTGCGGCCTCGATGGTGTGCCGCACGTGGCGTTCGGTGTGGGCAGCCGACAGGAACCACGCCTCGAACTGCGACGGCGGGGGATAGACGCCGCGCGTGAGCATCCCGTTGAAGAACGCGGCGTAGGCGGCGGTGTCGGCGGCGACGGCGGAGGCGTAGCTGCGCACCGGCGCGGCGGTGAAGAACGGCGTGACCAGCGAACCGAACGCGTTGACCTGCAGCGGCACGTTGGCGGCCCGCGCGGCGTCGGCCAATCCAGCGGCGAGCCGCGTGCCGAGCGATGCCAGCTGCGTGTAGAGCCGCGGAGTCAGGCGCTTGAGTGCCCAAAGCCCGGCGCTCATCGCCACTGGGTTACCCGATAAGGTCCCTGCCTGGTACACCGGGCCGGCTGGCGCGACGAGGTCCATGATCTCCGCGCGGCCGCCGTAGGCGCCGACGGGCAGGCCGCCGCCGATGATCTTGCCGAGGCAGGTGAGATCGGGGGTGACGCCGAACAGCCGCTGCGCGCCGCCCGCGCCGGCGCGGAAGCCGGAGATTACCTCATCGAAGATCAGCACGGCGCCGTGGGCATCGGCGAGGTCGCGCAGTCCCTGCAGGAACCCGGGCGCCGGCGGAACCACGCCGATGTTGCCGGCGATCGGCTCCACGATAATCGCCGCGATCTGATCGCGATGGGCATCGCAGAGCGCCCGTACCGAGTCGAGGTCGTTGTAGCTGGCGATGAGCGTATCCGCGCTGACCGCGGGCGGGACGCCCGGGCTGTTCGGCACGCCCAGGGTCAGCGCCCCGGAGCCGGCCTTCACCAGGAACGCGTCGGCGTGCCCGTGATAGCACCCCTCGAACTTGATGATGCGCGCGCGCTGCGTGAACGCCCTGGCCACGCGCAGCGCGCTCATCGCCGCCTCGGTCCCCGAGCTGACGAACCGGACGCGCTCGACCGAGGGCATCAGCGCGCGCACGCGTTCGCCAAGCTCGATCTCGAGAGGGCTTGGTGCGCCGAAGCTGGTGCCCTGCCTGGCCGCCGCCGTCACCGCCTTCACCAGTCCAGCCGGGGCGTGGCCGTGAATGAGCGGCCCCCACGACATGACGTAGTCGATGAAGCGGTTGCCGTCGACGTCCTGAATGATGGCGCCCGACGCCTTGCGGATGAACAGCGGGCCGCCGCCTACTGCCTTGAATGCTCTAACGGGACTGTCGACGCCGCCGGGCAGGATCTTGGTGGCGCGGGCGAAGAGCTTCCTGGATGTCGCTGGTCGCTTCACAGGAGCTTCGCCGCTTCTCGAGCGTAGTAGGTCACGATAATGTCCGCTCCGGCCCGGCGGATGCTCACCAGCGTCTCCATCATCGCCCGCGTCTCGTCGATCCAGCCGTTGCGCGCAGCGGCCTTCAACATCGCGTACTCGCCGCTCACGTGGTAGGCGGCGGTCGGCTGCCCGAAGCGCTCCTTCACGCGGCGAATGACGTCGAGGTACGGCACGGCCGGCTTCACCATGACGATGTCCGCGCCTTCGGCCAGGTCGGCCTCGACTTCGCGCAGCGCCTCGTCGGCGTTGGCCGGGTCCATCTGGTGGCTGCGGCGATCGCCGAACTGCGGCGCCGAATCGGCGGCCTCGCGGAACGGGCCGTAGAACGCCGAGCAGTACTTGACCGCATACGAGACAATGCCCACGCGATCGAACCCGCGCTCGTCGAGCGCCGTCCGGATGGCGCCGACGCGGCCGTCCATCATGTCGGAGGGGGCGATGAAATCGGCTCCGGCGACGGCGTGCGACAGCGCCGCCTGGACGAGATGCTCCACCGTGACGTCGTTGACGATCTCCTCGCCGTCGAGGATGCCGCAGTGGCCGTGATCGGTGTACTCGCACAGGCAGACATCGGTCATCACGACCAGGCCCGGCACCTCGCGCTTCAAGGCGCGGACGGCTGCCTGCACCGGGGCCTCGGGGTCGGCGGCCGCCGTACCTGCCGCGTCCTTCATGGCTGGCAGCCCGAACAGCAGCACGCCCGGCACGCCGTCCGCCTTTGCGCCCGCCGCCTCCTTGACCGCCTCGTCGACCGACAACTGGAACACGCCCGGCATGGAGCTGACTTCCTTGCGGACGCCGCGCCCTTCGACGACGAACAGCGGATAGATCAACTGGTCGGGCGAGAGCCGCGTTTCGCGGACCAGCGAGCGGATCGCCTCGCTGCGCCGCAAGCGACGCGGCCGCCTGGTGAGCGCCAGGCGCGTGGATGCTGCTACAGCCATGCGTTCACTATCCACCAACAGGCTTGGCCGACGCAAAGTGCGCGGCAATCGCGTCGACGAGCGCCGGAATGGTGTGGATGCGCGGCTCGACGGCGACGCCGGCGCCGATCTGCCGCACCGCCTCGGTCGTCACCGGCCCGATCGTCGCCACGACAGTGTGCTTCAGCAGGTCGGCCACCTGCTCCTCGCCGTAGACGCGGGCGAAATTCCGCACCGCCGACGGGCTCGTGAACGTCACCACGTCGATCCGTCCCTGGAGCAGCATGCCGTAGACGTCGGGTTCTCCCTCGCCCTGCGCATCGTCGAGCACGGTGCGGTAGGCGATGACCTCGGTCACCTGGGCGCCGCGTTCCCGCAGCGCGTCGGCGATCACGTCGCGGCCGATGTCGGCCTTCGGCAGCAGCACCCGCGCGCCGTCCAGCGACCCCAGTGGCGCCAGCGCGGCGACGATACCCTCGGCGCGGAATTCGTCCGGCACGAGGTCGACCTTGATGCCGTGGCGGGCCAGGGTCTCGGCGGTGCCGCTCCCCACGGCGCAGAGCAGCGGGCCCTTCAGCGAGCGGACGTCGCGCTGCCCTTCGAGCAGCGCCGCCATGAACGCCTCGGCTGCGTTGCTGCTGGCGAAGATGATCCAGTCGTAGGCTTCCGGCTCGCCGGCCGCCTGCCGCAGCGGCGCCGCGTCCTCGGGCGGGACAATGCGGATCATCGGCGCTTCGACGGGCTCGGCACCGAGCGCGGCGAGGCGCGCCGCCAGTTCCGTGGCCTGGGCGCGCGGGCGCGTGATCAGCACGCGGCGGCCGAACAACGGCCGGGTGTCGAACCAGCGCAGGTGCTCGCGGAAATTGACGACGCGCCCGGCCATCAGCAGGCCTGGCGTCCGCCGCGGCTGGTGCTGCGCCATGTCGCGCAGCTCCTCCAGCGTGCCGGAGAGCGTCTCCTGCGACGGCAGCGTGCCGTTGCACACGAACATCGCGCGCGAATCGGTGGGCCATCCGGCGGCCATCATCGCGTCGAGCACACGCGCCAGCTGCTGCGACGTGAGATAGCACAGCACGGTGCCGTCGAGCCGGGCGAGGGCCGCCCAATCGATGTGCGGCAGACTCCGCGCATCGTCCTCGTAGCCGCGCACCAGGGTGACCGTGTCGCCGCCGCCGGGGTAGGTGACGGGAACGCCCGCATAGGCCGGCACCGCAATGCTCGCCGGCACGCCGGGCACGACTTCGTACGGCACCCGCTGCTCGTGAAGGAACAGCGCCTCCTCGGCGCCATGCTCGAAGATGAACGGATCGCCCCACTTCAGGCGGACGACCGTCTTGCCTTCGCGCGCCTTCTCGGCGAGCAGGTAGCTGACGGCGGCCTGCGCGTCGTTGGCCGGCGAGGCGTGGCCGACGTTGATCAGCTCGGCGCCCTCGCGCGCGTAGCGGAGTACCGCCGCCGGCACCTGGGGATCATGCACGACGACGTCGGCGCCCTCGAGGCATTCGCGCCCGCGCACCGTCACGAGCCCGGCATCGCCGGGGCCGGCACCGACGAAGTGGATCATGGCTGGAGCCCTTCGACGCGGGCGTTGGTGCGCTCGACCTCCGCGAGGATTTCGGCAGCGCCCTGGGCGAGCAGGTCGTCGGCCGCGGCGGCGCCGAGCGCGGCGGCCGCCTCTGTCGTGCCCTGCCGATCCGCGCGAAGGATCCGCGCGCCGTCTGGCGTGGCCACCAGCGCGACCATCGTCATGGCACGGCCGGAGACGTCGGCATACGCGCCAATCGGCATCTGGCAGCCGCCGCCGAGACGCGTGACGACCGCGCGTTCGGCGTCGAGCGCGACGCGCGCAGCAGCGTTGTCGATGACCGACACGGCCTGGCGGACCGCGGCGTCGCCGGCACGGATCTCGATGGCGATGATCCCCTGGCCTGGCGCCGGCACACAGAGGCCGGCCGGCAGCGATGCCGAGATGCGATGCCCCTGCTCGAGGCGGCGCAGGCCGGCGGCCGCGAGCACGATGGCGGAGAACTGGCCCTGGTCGACCTTGCGCAGCCGGGTGTCGAGGTTGCCGCGGATCGGCGAGAACGACGCACCAGGGAACAGGCGCGTCAGCTGCGCGGATCGGCGCACGCTGCTCGTGCCGATGCGCGGCGAGTCTCCGAGCCGGCTGACGGCCTGCTCGACGGTCAGCGATTCGCCACCGCCGGGGAGCACGATCGCATCGCGCGGGTCTTCCCGTTCGAGCACGGCGGCGATGTCGAGCCCCTGGGGCAGCACCGCGGGCATGTCCTTGCTGCTGTGGACGGCCAGGTCGACGTCGCCGGCCAGCAGCGCGTCCTCGATTTCCTTGACGAACAGCCGCTTGCCGCCGACTTCCGACAACGGCGCCTCCGCCAGTCGATCGCCGCTGGTCTTGATGACGACAATCTCGCACGTCACGCCGGCGTGCCGCGCCAGCAGCGCCGCCGTCGTATTCGCCTGGTAGAGGGCCAGCTGGCTGCCGCGCGTGCCGAGACGCAGCGTCCGCACGTGGCTTCCGCCCTTCCCCTTCACGTGGCTTCCGCCTTCAGGCGGACCGTGGCTTCCGCCTTCAGGCGGAAGATCAGGAGTCGTCACGATCCGGCACCGGGTCAGTGGCATCTGCGCGCAGCCGGAACAGGCGGTTCACCGCTTCCGTGTAGGCGAGTTGGGTCTCTTCGTCGGGAAGGGCCTTCAGTTGCTCAGTGGGTTCCAGGAGCAGTTTCTCCACGATCAGCCGGGTCACCTCGTCCACCTTGCCGCGCGCCTCGGCGGGCAGGCTGCCAAGCTTGCTTTCCAGGCGTTGCAGCTCGGAGCGGCGGATCGACTCGAATCGCTGCCGCAGCGCGACGATCGTCGGGATGGCACCGCGGGAGCGCTGCCACGCCGCGAACCTGCCGAGCTCGTCGCTGACGATCGCCTCGGCGCGCTCGATCTCGGCCGCCCGGCGCGACATGTTCTCGGTGATGATCCCCTGCAGGTCGTCGACGTTGTAGAGAAACACCTGCTCGATGTCGCCCACCGACGGCTCGACGTCGCGCGGGACGGCGACGTCGATGACGAACAGCGGCCGATGGCGGCGGCGCGCCTGCACCGCGTCCATGTGCGCCCGCGTGATGATCGGGCGCTGCGAGCCGGTGGCGGTCAGGACGATGTCCGCATCGCCCAGCGCCTGCGGCATCTGCTCCCAGGGAATGGCGCGGCCCTCCACCGTCGCGGCCAGCGATTCCGCGCCTGCCAGCGTGCGGCTGGTGATCACGATGTCGGCGACGCCGTGGCTGCGCAGGTGCTGCGCCGTCAGCGTGCTGATGTCGCCGGCGCCGACGACCAGCACGCGGCGCCCGGTCAGGCGCCCGAAGATCTTCCGCGCCAGCGCCACCGCGGCGAAGCTGATCGAGACGGCGCCTTCGCCGAGGCCGGTCTCGGTGCGCACGCGCTTGCCGACGTTGAACGACCAGTGGAACAGCTTGCTGAGCAGCGGCCCCGCGGCATGGTGCTGCGACGCCGTCTGGAACGCGTCCTTCACCTGCCCGAGAATCTGCGGCTCGCCGACGACCAGCGAGTCGAGGCCGGCCGCCACGCGGAACAGGTGCCCGGCCGCCGCGGCGTCCTCCTTGACGAACAGGTGCGGCAGGAACGTCTCGGGCGCGATCTCGTGGTACTCGCTGAGGAACGCAATCAGCTCCTCGCGCGCGCGGGCCGGGTCGTCGCTGGCGACGTAGATCTCCGACCGGTTGCAGGTGGAGACGACGACCGACTCGGCGGCGGAGGGGCGCATGGCCAGCGCGTCGACGGCGGCGCCCAGGTCGCGGCTCGAGAAGTCGAGCCGCTCGCGAAGATCGACCGGCGCCGTGCGGTGGCTGACACCCAGGAGGAAGAGATGCACGTCAGTAGAAGGAGTGGCTCGTGGTCACGAAGTAGCTGATCGGCAGGAAGTTCAGCAGCACGATCGCGAAGCCGACCGCCGACACCCAGGCGGCCCGCCGCCCGCTCCAGCCGAGCGCCTGCCGCGCGATCATGGCAAACGAGTAGACCACCCACGTCAGTGCGGCGATGAAGATCTTCGGATCGTCCAGCCCCATCGCCTGCAGGTTCGAGTCGCCGGGCGCAATCGCCCGCGCCTGCGCCGTCCAGACGATACCGACGACGACGCCGATGGTGAGGAAGAGCCAGCCGACCGCGACCGCGCGCGAGTTCATGACGTCGAGCATCTGCAGCGACGGCAGCCGCGTGTAGAGGTAACCGAGGTGCTTCTTCTTGATTTCCTTGAACTGCAGCACGTAGGTCAGGCCGAGCACGCCGGCGATGGCGAAGCTGGCGTAGGCAAAGAGGAGTGACGCCACGTGCACCCAGAACCACGGGCTGTCGAGCACCGGGTTGGCCGCCGGTGTCCCCGGATAGGCCAGGGCCAGCGCCTGCAGCGCCGCGGCAATCGGCAGGATGAATACGCCCATCGCCCGCTCGTCGGTCGTCAGCTCGATGTAGAGGTAGGCGAGCGACAGCAGCCAGACGAAGGTCGACACGGCGCGGCCGGTGCTGGCAAACGGCGTCTGCCACACCGCCATCGTCTGCATGCCGATGGCGAAGGTGTGGGCGAGGACCGCGAACAGCAGCAGCGTTGTCGCCGTCCGTCCGGCCGATGGCTGCCGCCGCGCGAAATGCACGCCGTACGCGACCGCGGCGGCCGCGTAGAAGATCAGCGGGACGATGTTCACCGCGACGTCGGGGCGTAGTAGCCCCGCTTCGTCCGCGCGGTCGTGCTTGGACGCGCGACCTGCACGACGACGCGGCGCCAGGCGCCGTCGCGGCGCTGGTTCCTGGAGGTGTAGCCGAGCGTGTACTGGCTGGCCAGCTCCTCGGCGATCTGCGCGTAGACACCGGAGAGATCTTCGATGCGCGTCGGGAAGAACGGACGGCCGCCGGTTTCCTGCGCCAGTTGCCGCATGACGAACTCGGCCTCGCGGAAGCCCTGCGTCTGCCCCTGGGCGTCGCGCAGCGCGATCGTGTAGATGGCCGTTTCGCTCCGTTTGGCCAGGTCGAGCACTTCCTCGAACGACACCAGGCTCGAGGTGTCCTCGCCGTCGGAGAAGACGACCAGCGCCTGGCGGCGGACGTCCTCTTCCCCCTGCGCCTTGATCTTGCCGAGCTCCTTCAGCGCGATGTAGATGGCGTTGTGGAGCGACGTCGATCCGCCCGACGTCGTCTGGTTGATCGCCGCCACCAGTTGCGCCTGGTCGGCGGTGAAGCCCTGGCGGATCTCGACGCGGCTGTCGAAATCGATCACCTGCGCCAGGTCGGCCGCGGTCAGGCGCTTGACGAACCCGGTGGCGGCCTCCTGCAGCACCGGCATCTTCTCTTCCATGCTCGCGCTGCTGTCGAGCAGCAGCGACAGCGCCACCGGCTGGATCTTCTTCGTGAAGAAGGTGAGGTCCTGCTTGACGCCGTCCTCGAACACGGAGAAGTCGCCGACATCGAGGTCGGCGACGTAGCGGGCCGACGGATCGGTCACGGTGACGTTCAGCGACACCAGCTCGACGCCCGCGCGGAACGGGCCCTGGGCGGCACCCGCGGTCAGGCCCGCGGTGACGGCAAGCAGGGCCGCCGCAACGACGCCGCGAGTCACCGCGCCGCCCCCGCGTCCTGGCCGCGCGCCGGCGTGGCGCGAACGGTGATGGCCGGGCGCGTCGACGTGACCTCCAGCGTCTCGGGGGGAATGAGCGACTCGGGCCGGCTGTAGACGACCTTGAACTGCGACGACAGTTCGCGCGCCAGCCGCTCCAGCGCGCCGGGGACGGCGCTGGGGGTGAGCAGCGTCATCCGCTGGCCGCCGGTGGCTTCGACGCCCTTGTCGAGCGACAGCGCGCGGTTGCGGATCGGTTCCTCGTTGTTGAGCTCGAACGTGCCGACGGTAATGGCGTGCAGCGCCGCATCCGCGTCGGTCATCGCCTGGACGACATCGGCGTAGTAGCGGTTCGAGAACTCGACACCATCGGTGATCACCGGGACCAGCACGGCGCGCGCCGACTCACGGCGCGACAGGCCGCGTGACACCTCGACCAGGCCGTCCAGCAGCGTCATCCCGCTGGACGACTCGGGAAACAGCCGGCCGATGCCGCGCGTCAGCGCGTCCCGGTCGGAGGTGTAGTCGACGATGACCGTCGGCCGCGAGGCGATGCCGATGAGGGCGATGTTGTGGCGCGGGCCGCCGGGAGCCGTCATGGCAGTGACGAAGCGGGTGAGCCCATCACGCATCGGCGGGATGAGCGCCGAGGCCGCGGTGCTGTTGTCGACGAGCAGGGCGATGTCGATCGGCTCGGTCGCCGGCCCGACGCGCAGCACCTCACGGCGCGCGCCGTCCTCGCGGACGATCAGATCGGTGGCGGCGAGCGTCGGCGCCGGGACGCCGCGCTCGTCGACGGCGCTGACGAACAGCGTCCGCTCGCGCGCGTTCCCCTGGGCGTCGACCGTGACGCGGCCGGGAAGCAGGACGGCCACGGCCAGCGCGGCGAGCGCGGCCACACGAGTCGCAGGGTGCATGCGCATGGAGGTGCTGCGAGTATAGGCCCCGGTTTTGAGGCAGATCAAGCTGTTGAAAATACGGGATTTGTCGGATGGTGGATGGTCGGTGGTCACCGACCATCGACCACCAACGTGAAAGGTTTCACAAACCACGATATACTGGGGGGCGGTCCACCGGATGACGGGCGCTGCAGGGGAGTGGCCGCGCCGAGCGGCCCGCCGAAGCCGCAGGCGAAGGCGGCTCGCCGTTTGCGTCGCCGGCACGTGATGGCCAAGAAAACTCGGGGATTTTCGTACGAGCGCGCGGCCCGGTCGCTGCAGGCCACGGTCAGCAGTTCAGGTCCGATCGCCGGCGCCAGCTACACGCTGGTGGGCGGTATCATCCTGCTCGGCGGGCTCGGGTACGCGTTCGATGCCTGGCGGGGCACCGAGCCATGGGGGCTGATCGTCGGCCTGGCGCTCGGGATCGTCGTCGGCTTCTACGAACTGGTGAAGACAGCCTGGCGGAAGGCGCCCTGAGGCGCCGCCGCGGGTGACACGGGGCGCATGACGCCGGTCTGGTGGATGGTCGGCGCGAGCGTCGCCGCCTGGGGTGCGGTGACAGCGGCCACGGGGCCGCGCCTGCACCCGGAGCTGCTCTGGGGCCTGCTCGGGCCGCTGGCCGCGGCGTGCGGCACCTGGGTGGTGACGGCGCGCGCGTTCCGCGTCAACCCGCAGGCGCTGACCGCCGTCATGGTCGCCGGCCTGGCGGTGAAGGCGGTCTTCTTCGGGCTTTACGTCGTGGTGATGCTGCGCGGGTTGGACCTGCGGCCGGCGCCGTTCGTCGGCAGCTTCACCGGGTTTTTCGTCGCGCTGTATGGCATGGAGGCGCTGTTCCTGAAGCGCCTGTTCGCACGCGGCCCAGGCCGCTAGGAATTCGTCCGCGTCACTGAAATCGATGCAGCAACCATCTCCTGAAGCCGCGGCTGAAGCCGCGGGGCACGCCGCCGAAGCGGCCGTCGAAGGCGGCTTCAACGCCGGCGAGACGATCATCGAGCACGTCGCGAACTCGCCGATCGATCATCCGCTCATCCACCTGCCGACGATTGCCGGCATCGACATGTCGGTGACCAAGCACGTGCTGATGCTCTGGATCGTCGCCGCGATCCTGCTGGTCACGGTGATCGTCGTCGTGCGGCGCTACCTGGCGCAGGAGCGGCTGGTGCCGGGCCGGTTCATGGCGGCGCTCGAGGCGGTGGTCGAGTTCACGCGCGACACCATCGTCCAGCCGAACGTCGGCAGCAAGTGGGTCCTGACCTGGACGCCGCTGGTGCTGACGCTGTTCCTGTTCATCTTCCTGGCGAACCTGGTGGGCATCATCCCGGTGTTCGACGTCCTCGCGCTGCTGAACCACACGCTGATCCACGCGCCGGAGGAGTCGTTCCTGACGCAGGTGACGCACGGCGGCGTGACGGCGACCGGCAACTTCAACGTCACCGCGGCGCTGGCCACGGTCACGTTCTTCGCCATCATCGTCGCCGGCTCGCGCGCCCACGGCTTCGTCAAGCACTGGAAGAACATGATTCCGCACGGGCTGCCGTGGCCGATCTACCTCATCCTGATCCCGATCGAGATCATGGGGATGTTCGTCCGGCCGTTCGCGCTGACCATGCGACTTGCGGCCAACATGACGGGCGGGCACATCGCGATCCTCGCGATCCTCTCGTTCGTGTTCATCTTCGCCGAGCTGTTCGCGAGCGCGGCGGTCGGCATCGGCGTCGGCACGGTGCTGTCGCTGCCGCTGGCGGTCGGCATCTCGGCGCTCGAGATCATCGTCATTCTGGTGCAGGCCTACGTCTTCACCCTGCTCACGGCCGTGTTCATCGGCATGGCCATTCACGCTCATCACTGAGCATCGCCGCGCCTGAGGGGCCCGGCCTACTTACGGAGGATCGACTGGTGGAAATGCAGTTTGCGTTCATGGGCGTCGCGATTGGCCTTGGCCTGATCGTCATCGGCGCGGGTCTCGGCATCGGCAAGCTCGCGGCGGCGGTCGCCGAGGGCGTGGCGCGGCAGCCGAGCGCGGCGGCGCAGATCAGCGGCGCGGCGAACCTGCCGCTCTTCCTGCTCGAAGGCGTGGCGATTCTCGCCGAGGTGTTCGCCCTCCTCGTCCTGCTGCTCAACCAGTAAGGCCGGACCGAAAGGACGATCGCCATGGACAATCCGCTGGTCCAGCCCGATCCGGGGCTGTACGTCTGGACCATCCTCACGTTCCTGATCCTCGTCGGGCTGCTGGCGAAGTTCGCCTGGCGGCCGCTGCTCGAGGCGCTGGAGAGCCGGCAGGCGTCGATCCGCAAGTCGCTCGACGACGCGCGGCAGGCGAAGCAGGAGCTGGAGCGGCTGCACGCCGAGTCGGCGAAGATCCTGGCCGAGGCGCGCAGCGAGGCGGAAGCGATCATCTCGCGCACGCGATCGGACGCCGACCGCTTCCGCGAGGAGCTGAAGCAGAAGGCGCGCGCCGAGGCGGCGTCGATCGTCGCCAACGCCGGGAAACAGATCGAGCTCGAGACCTCGCGCGCGCTCCAGCAGATCCGCCACGAGGCGGTCGACCTGTCGGTGGCCATCGCCTCGAAGCTGCTGCAGAAGAACGTCACGAAGGCCGACAACGAGCGGCTGATCGAAGACACGTTCAAGCAGTTAGAGGCTCGCCGGCCCTCGTAAGCTCGCCCTTCGTCAATGCCCAAGGCTCAATGCACAATGCCCAAATCCAGACGATTTGTCATCGGGCATTGAGCATTGAGCCTTGGGCATTGATCCCCCGATGACGCCGCTGTCGCGGCGTGTCCTCCACGCACTCGCCGCGATCGGCGGCGTTCTGCTCTTCGCCGTCGCCGTCCGCCAGGCGGGCGTCGACCAGATCGTCGACGGCGTCCGCCGTGTCGGCTGGGGCCTGCTCGCCATCTTCGCGCTCGGCGGCGCGCGGTTCATGCTCCGCGCCGAGTGCTGGCGGCAGTGCCTGCAGCCGGGCGTGGTCCTCCGCTACCGGCACGCGCTCACGGCGTTCCTCGCCGGCGACGCCGTCGGCAGCGTGACGCCGCTCGGCCTGGTGGCCAGCGAGCCGACGAAGGTCTTCCTTACCCGCCATCACCTGGCCACGCGCGAGTCGGTGTCGTCGCTGGCGCTCGAGAACCTCGTCTACGCCGTGTCGGTGGTGGCGATGGTGGCCATCGGCATTGTCGTGCTGCTGGCGACGGTGCCGCTGCCGCTCGGCTGGCAGGAGGCGCTGCTGGCGGCGCTGGCCGTGGCCGCCGTCGGCGTCGTCATCCTGGCGCGGGTCATGCGGCACGGCGCCGGCAACGCGCTGCCACGCCACGCCTGGCGCGAGCGGTTGTCGGCCGTCCGGCAACAGCTGCATTTCGCCAGCGCCGCCGTGCTGACGCGCGTGCTCCTGCTCGACCTCGTCTATCACGGGCTGGCGGTGATCGAGGTCTTCCTGACCCTGGAGCTCCTCCTCGGCGACTCCAGCCCGACGCTGTCGCAGTCGGTCGTCTTCGAGGCCCTGAACCGCGTCAACACCGTCGTCTTCAAGTTCGTCCCGTTCCGCGTCGGCGTGGATGAAGCGCTGAACGGCGCGCTCGCGCCGGTGCTGACGCTGCCGGCGGCCGCCGGCGTCACGCTGGCGGTCGTGCGCAAGGTGCGAAGCCTGTTCTGGGCGGGGATCGGATTGCTGCTGGTCGCCGCGCACCCGGCGAGTTCTGGACTTCCGCCCAAAGGCGGAAGCCACGTCCGGACCTAGCGGCGCGCGGCGGCGCGGAGCGCGTCGGCCCGGGCGCGCTCGCCGAGCATGGTCCACAGCCGCGCGGCGGTGGTGTAGCCCTCCGGCGTGGGGGCGGCGATCGCCAGTGCCTCCACCGTGTTCGCCGCCTCGTCGTCGCGGTTGGACGCGCGATAGAGCATCGCCAGGCTCGTGTAGGCGCCAATGTTGGACGGGAACGCCCGCAGCTCCTCCTGGAACGCGCTTTCAGCCTCGGCGTGGCGATCGAGCTGCGCCAGCGTCTCTCCCATCGACAGCTGCAGGTCGCGCAGCGCGCGGCCGCCGTCGCGCGCCACCCGGGCGGCCTCCTCGTAGGCGGCGAGCGCCTCCTCGTACATCCCGGCGTCGTAGGCCAGGCGTCCCCGGACGAACGCCGGAAGGGGACGCTCGCGGTCGGCCTGCGCGGCGGCATCCGCATGCAGGGTGGCCGCATCGCCGTCGCGCATCGCCAGGGCGATGCGGGCGGCCATCTCGTGCGCGTCGGCCAGGCTGCGCGGGTCGCCGGCGTGTTCCGCCAGGGCGATGGCCTCGCCGGCATGCTGCATGGCGTCCTCGAGGCGGCGCGCGCGGAGCGAGGTCGCGCTGAGGGCGGTGGCGATCTGCGGGTCTTCGGGACGCAACCCGGCGGCGCCGGCCAGCGCCGTGATCGCATCGGCAAAGCGCCCGGCACGGGCCAGCAGCTCGCCGATCTGGTACTGGACGACGGCGAGCTCGGGATACGTGCGGACGATGGATCGCAGGGCCGCCGCGGCGCCGGTGTACTGCCGCGAGGCAACCAGCGTGGCCGCCGAGCGATGCGCATCGACGACCCTGGCCAGGGCTTCCGGATCGGCCGGCCCGCCCGCCTCGGCCACCGCGCGCAGCCCCGGCAGGTAGCCGAGGGCGGCATAGGCCGCGCGATCCGCCTCGGCGATGTCGGCGGGCGGCTCGATCGCGGTGCCTTCGAGCAGCCGGTCGAGCGCCGCGCGCAGCCGGTCCGCCACCGCCGCGTCGTCCGCGGCAGCCGGGACGCTCTCGTCGACGCGCGCGACCGTTTCGGTGGCGCCACGCGTCAGGCGATAGCCATCGAGCGTCACCGCGTACACCGGCGCGCCCCCGACACGTGACAACGCCTCGAGCGTTTCCGCATACCCCGGCCGTGCCGGCAGCGTCGCCTCGTTGTTGTCGAGCACCGGACGGAGCGACTGGCCCTGCAGGTCGCCGGGCGTCGGCGCGCGCACGAAATCCAGCAGCGTCGGCGCGATGTCGACCTGCTGGACCGGCATCATCACGCTGCGGCCCGCGCCCTCGCCGTCGGGCTGCTTGACGATCAGCGGAATCGCCAGCGACCGGTCGTCGAGCCGGATGCCGGCCGTGCCGTCGCCGTGCGCCGCGGTCAGGACGATGGTGGCGCCGTCGTAGAGCTCACGGTCCTTGAGGTGCTGGACGATTCGGCCGACGACGGCATCGGCGGCGTCGCGTCCCACCTCGATGAAGAGGAAGTAGCGCTGGCCGGCCCGCCCGCGCATCCATTCCTGCGCCGCCGACCACGTGGCCAGGCCGTCGCGCTGCACGACCGGCGGCTCGGCGGGGCCGTCTGGCTGCGGCAATTCGGCGTCGTAAAACGAAAAGCCCTGCGACATGCCCGACTCCGGGCGGAGCAGGAACGACGACACGACGCCGCCGGTCTCGAAGCCGCGGTTGCGGAGCTGCCCGGCCACCGTGCGCGCCTCGTCGCTCAGGCTGTAGCCGATGTCGTTGCGGACGCCGTGCCGGAACGGCAGCTGGCCCGTGAGCAGCGACGCCTGCGCGGGGAGCGTCTGCGGCGAGTGCGCGTAGGCGCGGGTGAAGAGCACGCCGTCGGCGGCGAGGGCATCGATGGCCGGCGTGTCGATGATGGGAATGTCGCGGCGGGCGGCGCCGTAGGCGCGCAGCTGGCGAGGCTGCAGCGCGTCAACTGAGATCAGGACGATGGGGCCCTGGTGCGGCGGCGATTCGCGCGCGTACCACCAGCCGACGCCGGCAGCGGCCGCGACCGCAACCACGAACAGCGACAGGATGAGGGTAGCCTGCCAGCGACGGCGGGCAGCCGGCATCGGGTTCGGCATGTGCCGTCGTTACTCTTGAATCTCCCGGAGATGCGCCGCCGCCTCCGCAGCCGCCGGGCTGCCGGGACGCGCGGCAATGATCTCCTGGAACGTGGTCCGGCCCGCGGTGACGTCGCCCGCCGCGATCTGCGTGGCCCCGAGCTCGAGCCGCGCGCGATCGTTGGCCGCATCCGCCTGCAGCAGGTCGGCGTAGGTCTGAAGCGCCCGCTGCATCAGCGCGCGCTTCGCCGTGGCATCGGCGGTCGCCTGTGCCTGCTGCCGGTAGACCCCGGCGATGACCAGGTTCAGCGACGTCAGACGGGGGTTCTGTTCCCGCAGCTCGAGGTACGCCTCGAGGGCGCGATCGAGCCGGCCCTCCGTGCGCCAGCGCCGGGCGCCGGCGATCTTTTCGCCGATGTCGTCGACGAGGGCGCCGGGAATCGGCACCGGCGCGCGCTGCAGGACGAAGCGCAGCGGCGGACCGAGCGTCGCCGACCGGATCGGCACGGAGACCTCGGCCGGCACGTAGCCGGGCGCCTCGGCGGTGAACGACCACACGCCGGCGCGCAGGCCGATCATCGCGAAGCGGCCGTTGTCGTTGGTGGTGGAGGTGATTTCGGCGTTGGCCGCCAGCGGGTTGGTCGCGCGGACCACCGCGCCCTTGATGGCGTCCCCGTTGACGTCGATAACGGTTCCGGTTGCGCGGCCCGTCTGCGCCGCCGCCGGCAACGCCGCGCACCCGACGAGCGCTGCGGCGACGATGAGGTGTTGGACGCGCATCGCGGGGATTATCTTATAGCAACGGTCCAGTGAGAAGCGTCGTTCTCCTGTTGTTCGTGTTGGTTACGGGCTCCGCGGCGGCGCGCCAGGCTGTCCCTCCGGCGCCGCCGCTTGTCCGTGCCGGCGTCGACGTCCTTCGAACCCGCGGTTTTTCGCCGCTCGACGGGCAGCGCGTGGCGCTGCTCACCAACCTCGCCGCCCGGACCAGGGACGGCGAGCTGACGCTGGACGTGCTCCGGGGCGCGCCGAACGTGCAGCTGGTCGCGCTGTTCGCGCCCGAGCATGGCCTGACGGCGACACAGGACGAGCGCATCGCCTCCGGGCAGGATGCCCGCACCGGCCTCCCCGTGCACTCCCTCTACGGGGACACGCGCCGGCCAACCGCCGACATGCTCGAGGGGGTCGATGTCATCGTCATCGACCTGCCCGACGTCGGGGCGCGGTTCTATACCTACGTCACGACGATGGGTTACGTGCTGGAGGAGGCGGGCCGCGCCGGCGTGGCGGTGATGGTGCTCGATCGGCCGAACCCGATCAACGGCGTCGACATCGAGGGGCCGCTGCTCGACGCCGACCTGGCCAGCTTCGTCGGCTATCACCAGACGCCCGTGCGCCATGGGATGACGCTCGGCGAGCTCGCCCGCCTGTTCAACGAGGAGCGAAAGCTCGGCGCCGACCTCGCCGTCATCGAGGCGGAGGGGTGGACGCGTGACCGCTGGTTCGACCAGACCGGACTGCCGTGGAGCAACCCGTCGCCGAACATCCGCACCCTTGCCGCCGCGGCGCTCTATCCGGGCATCGGCGCCATCGAGTGGAGCAACATCTCGGTCGGCCGGGGGACGCCGGCCCCCTTCGAGCAGCTCGGGGCGCCCTGGATCGACGGGCGCGCGCTGGCGCTGATGCTGAACGCGAGGCGCATTCCCGGCGTGGCGTTCACGGCCACGACGTTCACGCCGGAGTCGAGCGTGTATGCCAACGAGGCGTGCAGCGGCGTGGCGATCACCATCACCGACCGCGACGCGCTGCGCCCGGTGCGGCTCGGCATCGAGGTGGCGACCGCCATCTGGCGGCTGCATTCCGATCGCTTCGACTTCGGGCGGACCGCGCAGCTGCTCGGATCGCGCGAGACCATCGATCGCATCCTCCGCGGCGAGGATCCGGCGGTGATCGCCGCGCTGTGGACGGCCGACGAGGCGCGCTGGCGCGCGCTGCGCGCTACGTATCTGCGGTATTGACCTTGTCGCGGTACATCGCCGCGTCGGCGTCGCGGATGGCGTCGTGCAGCGTGCCGGCGGCGCCGACCGCCGCCACGCCGATGCTGAGCGCGACCGTGGGCGGCAGCTCCCGGGCCGTCCGCTCGCGGGCGAACGCCGCCTTCAGCTCGCCGGCCTTCGCCCGCGCCTCCTGCATGCCGCAGGCGAGCAGGAGCAGGAACTCGTCGCCGCCCCAGCGGATCACGTAGTCGGACTCGCGCACGTGGCGGCGCAGCAGCGTCCCGATGGTCTGCAGCACCGCATCGCCGGCGTCGTGGCCGAGCGTGTCGTTGAGGTGCTTGAAGCGATCGACGTCCACGAAGACCACGCTCAACGGCGTGCCGTAGCGGCGATGGCGCTGCATTTCGCGCCGCTCGATCTCGTCGAAGAATCGCCGGTTGTGACAGCCGGTCAGCGGATCGGTGATGGCCAGCCGCTTGACCTCCTCGTGGGCGTCCTCCAGGTGCTGGTTGGTCCGCCGCAGCTCCGCCGTCATGTCTTCGAACACCAGCAGGTGCATGCCGAGCGACAGGAAGATGCCGGTGACGATGTTGACGACGGCCATGCGGTTGAGCGTGTCGCCGTTGTCGATGACGCCGAGGACCACCGAGGCGCCGAGCACGTTCGACGCCACCAGCACGAGCAGCCCGCTGCCGATCAGGAACGCGCCGGCGTAGCGGCGCGAGCGCGCCAGCTGCAGGTATCGCCATGCGCCCAGCGCCAGCAGCGCCCCGACCACCACCACCCCCGATGACACCAGCAGGTTGAGCGAGACGACAAAGGGCGCCGCCAGGAACCAGACGGCCGAAACCGCCCCGGCGCGGAGAGGAAGGTTCCAGCGCAGCGGACTCGCGGGAAACGATTCGGCGGCGAGGAAGAGTAGTCCCGCCGCGAACACCACCAGCAGCAGCGCCAGGCCGAGGAGGACGCCGCCGAGCTGCGGATCGGTCGGCGGCCGCGTGGTGATGAGCAGCCCCGAGGCCAGCATGAGCCAGGCGCCGATCCAGTAGACGATGAACGCGCGCCCCCGGTACAGATACAGGACCCCCAGGGTAGCCGCCGCCACGAACGCGCCGTACGCGCCCAGCGCCCGCGGCTGCACCAGGGTCGCTTCCGGTGCGGGAACGGTCTGCAGCAGGTCGATCTGCACGTGTGTGGAGCCCGAGGCTTCAGCCTCGGGCTACATCTGGTACAGCATCCAGTAGACGACGACGCCGGTCACCGACACGTACAGCCACACGGGCAGCGTCCAGCGCGCAATGCGAACGTGGCGGTCGAATTGCGACCACAGCCCGCGCGCCGCCGTCGTCAACGCCAGCGGCAGCACGGCGATGGCCAGCACGATGTGCGTGATCAGCACGACGAAATAGAACACGCGGACGGCGCCGGCGCCGGTGAACGGCCGCGACCCGGCGTTGGCGTGGTAGGTGACGTACGAGATCAGGAAGATGGTCGACGTGGCCAGCGCGGCGACCATGCAGCGCTTGTGCGCCGTGTGACGGCCGCGACGGATGAACAGATAGCCCGCCGTCAGGAAGATCGCGGCGGTGGCGTTCAGCGTCGCGTTGAGCGCCGGAAGGTCAGCAATCTCCACGTCATCGACTCACAGCAGCTGCCGATCGAGGCAGAGCGCGCCCCACAGCAGCGGCAGGTAGATGATCGAGAAGAGAAACAGGCGCCGCGCCGTGCGCGTCGAGCGCTCCCGTGCGAACTCGACGCTGAGCCAGATCAGCAGGAACCCGAGCGCGGTCGCGACGATGCTGTACGGCAGGTCGGCCAGCCCGACGAACATCGGCAGCAGGCTGATCGGCCAGAGCGCCGCCGAATAGAGCAGCGCCTGTTGTCCCGTGCGGCGGCCATCCGGTTCGAGGACCGGCAGCAGCGGAATGCCGGCCGCCCGGTAGTCATCGCGGCACAGCCAGCCGATGGCGAGGAAGTGCGGGATCTGCCAGAAGAAGACGATGCCGAAGAGCACGATCGCCGGCAGCGTGATCTCGTTGGTGACCGCGGTCCAGCCGATAACCGGCGGCAGCGCGCCGGGCACGCCGCCGACCAGCGTCGACAGCGAGCTGCGCGTCTTCATCGGCGTGTAGACGAGGACGTAGCTGGCCAGCGTCACGAAGGCGACGAGGGCGGTCAGCACGTTGGCCTGCCAGGCAAGCTCGGCGAGCCCGGCGACGGCGAGGACGAGGCCGAAGATCGTGGCCTCCGCGGTGCCGAGGCGTCCGGCCGGCAGCGGCCGTCCGGCGGTGCGCCGCATGAGGCGATCGGTGCGCCGCTCCCACACCTGGTTCAGCGCCGCGGCGCTGCCGGCAACGAGCGCCGTGCCGACGAGCGTGTGGAAGACGAGGGCGGCCGGGAGCGTGACAGGGTCGGCAAGGTAGAGCCCGCCGAGCGTCGTGATGAGGACGAGGAGGTTCAGCCGCGGCTTGGTCAGCGTGACGAAATCGGCCGTGCGCGACACGTCGCCCGTCTTGTCGGCGCCGGCGACGTCGATTGCGGCCTGGGCCATCCTTTTATTGTAGGACCCCGCCGGCTTCGCTGATCTTCCGGAAGACGCGATCCTGCATCCACTTCGGATCCCACCATTCGACCGGATTCACGGCGTTGCCGTTGACCAGCATCGTGAAATGCAGGTGGTCGCCGGCCGCCAGGCCGGTCGTGCCGCTCCGGCCGAGCTCCTGTCCCTTGTCCACGGTGGCCCCGGGCTGCACCCCGATACCCGACAGGTGCGCGTAGAGCGACTGGACGCCGAGCCCGTGGTCGACGATCACGCAGTTGCCGTAGATGCCGAGATAGGCGGCGTGCACGACCGTGCCGCGCTGGGCGGCGAGAATCGGAATCTGCGACGTCACGGCGAGATCGAAGCCGAGATGGACCTGCCGATCGATCTCCTCGCCCTGCGAGAAGTACGTGCGGTAGTCGGCGAAGCCGGCCTCGACCGCCGCGTTGGCGAGCGGCTGGAAGGCGTCGCGCCAGAGCATCTGCGGCGCCGTCTTCGCGGCGAGCGCCGCGATGGTCGCGTTGTTCTGCCGCCGCATCTCGCTGTTGATGCGCACGAACGACGGGACGATCTGGTCCGGCTCGGTCGACAGCTGCATGTCCGGCACGTTCGCCGCAATCGGCGGCACGACGCGCGCGACCCAGCCGTCGACGTTGATGTTGCTGCGGCTGAAGCGGCGGGCAAACGGCGTGTGGTCGACGGTCGCCACTGCCTGGTTGCCGGCTTCGTCGCGCGCGTACACCTGCACCGGCGTCGTCAGGTCCTGGTCCGGCAGCAGCGCGAAGAAGGCGACGCGCGTGTTGGGCGTCGTGATGCCGACGGCGCTTCCCGGGAACGACGGGTACGTCACGTCACCGACGCGCACTCCCGCCTCGACATCGTCCGGCGTCGCGTTGAAGACGACGAACTCGGCGCCGCCGTGGTTGACGTAGTGGAAGCGCGAGAGCACGCCGACGCGCGGCGGCTCGAGGCGGACGGTGACGTCGCGCGCGACCTCGGACACCGCCTCGCGGATGCCGAACACCACCGGCCGCGCCGCGCGCACGACAATGCGCGCCGCCCCGGCCTGCAGATCAGGCATCGACTGCTTGCCGACGCGCCGCATGACGAAGAGGCGGTCGGCGCTTTCCTGCCGCGTGTCCGCTTCGGTGGGCTGGTCGAGCGAGTAGATCGGGAAGGTCTGCCCGTCCTGTTCGAGCACGGCCTCGAGCCGCGAGAACTGCCCGCCGGGCGTTTCTGCCATCAGCTCGAACGGGCTGCTCTGGCCGACGAAACGGTCGGGCTGCCGGATCTCGAGGACCGGGCCGTCCATGCGGCCGGCCCACAACCAGGCCCCGCCGAAGACGACCGCGGCGATCAGAACGAGGGTAACGAGGAACTTGAGGAGTGTGCCCACCGGGAAACTCTACACGGACTGAGCCGGTGGCTTGCCAACCGAAGCTCGGTGCGAAGGGACTTGAGCGACGGTTGGTACCGGTACGGGGATTCGAACCCCGGTCCCGTGGCTGAGAACCACGTGTCCTGACCCCTAGACGATACCGGCACAGGAACCACCCCGCCAGCCATGTCCGGCGGTGCGACAACCCTTCAATGTTATCGAATGGCCGGGGCTCAGTAAAGCCCGGCCGGACCGCCACGGCCGCCGGCCCGATACCCGTCGTCATAGCCGCGGCGGAATCCGGCGCGATAGTTGTCGCGATAGACGTCGCGCGACCCATACCCGCGCGAATATCCCTGGTCGGCAGAGCGGTAGTCGCGGTGTCCCACCGGGTCGTAGCGTTCGCGGGCGCGGCTGTCGGCCAGCCCGCGGGCGTAGCCGTCGGCGCGGCCGCGCGCGAACGCCGGCTCCTGGTCTGCGGCGCCGCGGCGCCCGGGCGCGCGGATGCCAAGCGGCGGCCGCCCGCGGCCTGGCGCCTGGACCCCCGTCTGCGGGGTCGGCGTGCCCTGGGCCGCCGCCACCGCGGGACCCCACAGCAGCATCACGCAAACCGCCGCCGTTCCCATCTTTCGCAACATCACAGCTTCCCCGCAGGCGTACAACACAGCTGTGCAAGGGGTGAGCCAGTGCAAATGCCCGAATCTGCTGATGATCGCGGCAGTGCGTGTCCTCCGCGGGATACGCTACCGGTCGACCCCATGATTCAGGTCATCAAGTCGATCGACGCCCATGCCGGCGGCGCCGCTGTCCGGCTTCTCGTCGAGGGCATGCCGACGCCTCGCGGATCGTCGATGGCGCACAAGGGGCAGTGGATGCAGCGCCATGCCGATCACCTGCGCCGCAGCCTGCTGCGGGAGCCGCGCGGCCACGAGGCGCTGGTCGGCACCATGCTTACCGAGGCGGTGTCCCCGGGCGCCCATGCCGGGATCGTGTTCATGGACGGTGCGGGCTACCCGGCGCTCTCTGGCGGGGCAGTGCTGGCGGCGACGACCATTGCGCTCGAGCGCCGGCTGATCGACGCGCCCGATCCCGCGCGGCTCGTTTTCGATACCGCGGCCGGCACCGTGCACGCGGAGGCCCGGGTCCACGCCGGCGGCGAGCGGCGCCGGGTCGACTCCGTGGCGCTGACCACCGTGCCCTGCTATGTCGCCCGCGGCGGCCACACGCTGCGTGTGGGCACGCGCGAACTCCGCGTCGACCTCGCCTTCGGCGGTCTGCTCTACGCGATCGTCGACACCGAAGCCGTCGGCATCGGCCTGAGCGGCGCGACGCTGCCGGAGCTGCTGCGCCTCGCGTCGCACATCCGCGACGCGGCCGGCGCGATCGACGGCGTCGTCTTCACCGGCCCGCCACTCGACCCCGAAGCGCACCTCCGCAGCATCGTCGTTCCCGGCGGCCGCGTCGACAGGTCGCCCTCGGTGACGGGGACATCAGCGGTGATGGCGGTGCTGGATGCGATGGGTTTGCTCGACGAAGCAACGCCGTTCGTCCACGAGAGCCTCGCCGGCACGCTGCTGCGCGGCACCATCGCGCGCCGCACCGAGGTCGACGGCACACCGGCGATCGTTCCGCGG
>JBFWUM010000009.1:54352-90718 GCA_050247255.1 Vicinamibacterales bacterium
GCTGGATGCGATGGGTTTGCTCGACGAAGCAACGCCGTTCGTCCACGAGAGCCTCGCCGGCACGCTGCTGCGCGGCACCATCGCGCGCCGCACCGAGGTCGACGGCACACCGGCGATCGTTCCGCGGATCGAGGGAAGCGCCTGGATCACCGGCGAACACACGTTCCTCATCGATGAGGATGATCCGTTGAATCAGTGACCCCTGCTGTCGGTGCTAGGGGTGAGGCTTGTCGGTGCTATCCCTGATACTTGTCGTTGCTAGTGGTGCTAGCGGTGCTCGTGGTGCTGGCGCTGACGCTTGTCAGTGCTAGAGCGTCTTCGTCTGTCGGTGACGCGTGGACTTGGGGTGCTTTTCAGGTACGTCCACAGCCGGTTGAGCGCCGGATAGAGGCGCCGCATCAGGGCGAAGAGTGGTGCACCTTCCACCTCGGTGAGGTATCCCTTCACCATCGCGTGGCGACTGCAGTCCTGCACCTCGTTGAGGGAGCGGCGCGAGATTTCCAGGAACCGAGCAAACTCGTCGTGTGATTCGCAGCCGAAGCCTTCAGCGATATTGCGGCACACGGAGCCGAGGGCGTCTTCTGCCTGCTCGCGGAGTTTTCTGTCAGCCTGCCAACGCGGGCGCGCCGTGAACACGAACGCGTCACGGCGCAGTTGATCCGCCCACTGCCAGCACACGAGTTCCTTGAAGTGGCGCGCGACCATGACGACCTGGGCGTGCACGGTTGAGGCCTGGCCGATTCCTTCGACTTTCGTTCCGAAACGGGATGGCCGTTGCAGATCTTGCGTATCATCAAGGCTGATGACTGAGCAGGAATTTCGACTGCGGGCAGACGAAGCGCTTGAACAGGCGGAGCGCGCCCTCATGCCGTTGGCCGATCAGGAAGGGTTCGAACTCGAGAAGCAGAATGGCGTGCTGCAGATCGTCTTCGAGGAACCTGTGGAGGGAAAGTTCGTCGTCAGCCCGAACGCCCCGGTCCAGCAGATCTGGGTGTCGGCCTTGTCGCGAAGCTTCAAGCTTTCCTGGTCGGATGCGTCTTCGACCTTCGAGCTCGACGGCGAGCCGCTGCCGTTTCTCCTCGAACGCCTGACACGCCAATTCCTCGCCGCCTGAAGTCTGGCACCCCTAGCACCCCTAGCACCCCTAGCACCGACAAGCGTCAGCCGCTAGCACCGACAAGCGTCAGAGATAGCACCCACAAGCGTCGCGCTCAGGGTGTGTCTGAGAGTCGCTCCGGCGACGCGACGTAGGAGCGGCGCGCGCGAGCCGTCATGCCGTTCTGCTTCATGCGCACTTCGAGGCGGTGTTCCTTCCCGTCGAGCGTCATCGGCGTGAAGCCGAGGGTGTACTGGCTGTGCAGCTCCTGGGCGACTCGGCTGAACGTTGGCGCGAGCTCCGCGGTGCGTTTCAGCTCGAAGTAGCCGCCGCCCGTCTCCTCGGCCAGGCGCTTCAGGTTGCGGTCCGGGCGCGAGCGGACGACGCGCTGGCCGTTGAAGTACTCCGACTCGAGGCCGATCGCGTAGACCATGATCTCCTCGTTGCGCGCGCGCTCGAGGACGTCGCCGAACCCGAGGCGGCTGGACGTGTCGTCGCCGTCGGTGAAGACGAGCACGACCTTGCGCCCGTCGATCCCCTGCAGCGTGTCCATGCTGACGTCGATGGCGTCGTAGAGCCGCGTCGGGTTGCCGAACTGCAGGTCGCCGAGCGCCCCGATCAGGTCGTCGCGATCGCTGGTGAACTCGCCGCTCAACTCGATCTTGTCGCTGAAGGCGCCCACTTGTCCCCGGTCCTCCGGCAGCATGCGCAGGATGAACTGCTCGGCGGCCTGGTCGAGGATCTCGAGGTTGGCGGTCATGCTGGCGCTCTTGTCCATCATCACGACCACGGTGAACGGCTGGACGTCGTTCTGGAAGAAGACGATCTCCTGCGGCCGGCCGTTGTCGAGGATGGTGAACTCCTCCTGCGCCAGGTTCGGCACCAGGCGGCCGTCGGCGGCGGTGACGGTGGCGACGACCGGGACGATCCGCGTGCTCGAACGGAAGGTCGGCTCCTGGGCGCCGGCCGGGCGCAGCGACGCGAAGGTGGCCGCGGCAAGCAGGGCAAGGGTCGCAGCACGCATGCGCATGCTGCGAGCTTAGCAACGGTTGTTCCGCATGAGCAACGACGAAGCAGGATAAAATCCCGGACCATGCGAACCGCCCTGTTTCTGCTGCTCTGCGCCCTGATCGCGGCCCCTCTGCACGCCCAGTCCGGCGTCGAGGGGGTCGTCCTCGACGCCTCCGGCGCGCCGATTCCGAACGCAACCGTCACCGTGGACGGTCAGTCGATGACCACCGGTGATGACGGGCGGTTCTCCTTTCCGGCGGCGGCCCCCGGCGCCACGATCCAGGTCTCGGCGCCCGGCTTTGCCTCAAATACGGCGCGGCCGGACGGGACGGCCGAGGTACGCGTCACCCTGCATCCCGCGCCGCTGAACGAAGCGGTGGTCGTGACGACCTCGCGCGGCGCCGATCGGCTGTCGACGGCGACGGCCACGACGGTGGTGACATCGGCTGAGCTGCTCAATTCCGCCGGCGGCGCCCTCGACGACATCCTGCGCAACACGCCGGGCTTCAGCCTGTTCCGCCGTTCCTCCTCGCGGGTGTCCAATCCGACGACCCAGGGCGTGACGCTGCGCGGCGTGTCGGGCTCGGGCGCGAGCCGGACGTTGGTGCTGGCCGATGGCCAGCCGCTCAACGACCCGTTTGGCAGCTGGGTCTACTGGAACCGCATTCCCGAAGCGGCCATCGATCGCGTGGAGGTGGTGCGCGGATCCACCGGCGATCTCTATGGCGCCAACGCGCTCGGTGGCGTCGTCCAGGTGCTGACGCTGGCGCCGAACCGGACGCGGCTGCGCGTCATGGCTGAAGGCGGCTCGCATGACACGGCGCGCGGCTCGGTCTACGGCAGCACGAAGCGCGACCTGTGGGAGGTCTTCGGCTCGGCGGAGGTGCTGCGCACCGGCGGCGTGCACGTGGTCGGCGAGGAATCACGCGGCACGATCGACGCGCGCGCCGCTTCCGACTACGGCACCTTCCTCGTCGGCGGCATCTACAACCCGGGCGACTGGCACGCCGGGGTGCGGGTCAGCTACTACGACGAGAACCGCGGCAACGGCACGCCGGTGCAGATCAACACGACCAACCAGACGGTGGTGGCCGGCGAGGCGGGTGGGACGGCCGCCGGCGGCGCGTGGCAGGCGCGCCTCTCGGGCGGCACGCAGGACTACTTCCAGACCTTCAGCTTCGTCTTCGCCGGCCGTGGCGGCGAGCGGCTGACCCGCGATCAGACGATGCCGACGGCGTTTGCGAACTACTCGGCGCAGTTCACGCGCGCGCTCGGCGAGGCGACCGTCCTCGTCGGCATGGAAGGGAAGCGCACCAGCGGCACGATGGAGGAGCTGAACTACGCCGCCAGCGGGGTCGTCACCGCCTCGCCGATCACCGGCGGCGTCGAGACGAGTAACGCGTTGTTCGGCCGTGTCAGCCTGGTTCCGGCCGACAGCCTCACCGTGGTGCTGGGAGCCCGCGCCGACTTCTGGCGCTCGTCACCGGAGATCAGCACCTCGCCGAAGCACAGCGCCAACTTCATCAGCCCGCGGGCGTCGGCCGAGTATCGGCTGTCGGATGTCGCCTCGGTCCACGGCTCCGTCTATCGCGCCCACCGCACGCCGAGCCTCAACGAGCTGCACCGCGGCTTCAGCGTCGGCAGCATCATCACCAACGCCAACCCTGAGCTCGATCCTGAGCGGCTCACCGGCTTCGAGGGCGGCCTGCTGCTGGCGCAGGGGACGACCTCGGCGCGCGTGACGGCGTTCTTCAACCAGCTCGACGGCGCGGTGACCAACGTGACGATTTCCGATCCGGGCGTGACGCCGATCATCCGGCAGCGGCAGAACACCGACACGCTCCGGTCGACGGGGGTCGAAATCGAAGCCGACTTCCGCCCGTTCGAGCGCTGGAGCTACGGCGCGCTCGCGGTGTTCACGCGCTCGCGGCTGTCCGAAACGCCGGAGCAGCCGCAGCTCGAAGGCAACCACACCCCGCAGGTTCCCAGCTACCAGTTCGGCGGCAACGTCACCTATGCCGACCCGCGCGGCTTCACCGGCTCCATGCAGCTGCGCGTCCTCGGCTCCCAGTACGACGACGACCTGAACGTGTTCGAGCTCGATCCGTTCGCCGTGGTCGACCTGACGCTGAGCCAGGAGCTGATTCGCGGCCTCAACGTCTTCGCCGCCGTGGAGAACCTGTTCAACAAGGACTACGACACCGGCCGCACGCCGCTGCGCACCGTCGGCTGGCCGCGTTCCTTCCGCATGGGTGTGAGGGTGTTCCTGCCATGACACGTGCACGTCTCGGCGCGGCGGCGATCGTCTGTCTGATCTTCGCGGCCGAGGCGCGCGCACAGGCGCCGCTGGAGGTGGTGGTCGAACGCGCCTCTGCCTACGTCGGACGCTACCAGCGCGAGCTGGCCATGGTGGTGGCCGAAGAGCGCTACGAACAGGAGGTCCGCTACCCGTCGGGACGGGTCGGCGCCCGCGGCGCCGACACGACGATGACGACGGTGCTGCGCTAGGATTTCCTGCTGGTGCGGATGCCGGACGGCATCTGGCTGCCGTTCCGGGACGTGTTCGAGCACGACCGCCGGCCGGTCCGCGATCGCGAGGAACGCCTGTCGAGGCTGTTCCTGTCGGATTCGGTCAGCGCCCGGGCACAGGCTCGGCGCATCACCGAGGAGAGCGCGCGCTACAACATCGGCAACGTCGACCGCACCGTCAACGTGCCAACGCTGGCGCTCACGCTGCTGACCGACCCGCTGCGCGACGGCTTCGTGTTCGGCGACGCGGGCCGCAACGACGGGCTGCGGGTGATCAGCTACCGCGAGGACCGGCGGCCGACGCTGATTCGGACGACCGGCGGCCGGAGCCTGCCGATTTCAGGGCGCTTCTGGATCGACGAGGCCACGGGCCGGATCGAACGGACGGAGCTCATTGCCGAAGACGAGGACATCGAGGCGAAGATCCTGGTCTTGTACCGCAACGAAGCGGATGCCGGCATGTGGGTCCCGATCCGCATGGAAGAGGAGTACGAGCTGAAGCGCGAGATTTCAGAGGTGCGGGGCGAAGCGAGCTACTCGCGCTTCCGGCGGTTTGCCGTCAACACCCGCGAGGAGGTCGCGACCGACGAGGTTGCGAAGTGACCACGGTATGATGGCCGCCATGCGCAATACGCTGACCGTTTTGACGCTCCTGCTCCTGCTTGCCTGCTCCCGCGGGGAGGCGCAGCAGCCTGCGCCGGCGTCGACGCCGCCGGCCCCGCTGCCCGGCGCGCAGGATGTGGCAGCCCGAATCGGCGATCGCAGCGTCACCGTCGCCGAGCTCGACGAACGGTGGCGGGCCAGCGACCCGGTGCAGCAGGCCCAGGCGACGCAGGCGCTCTACGACGGCCGCAAGGCGGCGCTCGATGACCTGATTGCGTCGATGGTGATCGAGGAGGCGGCCAAGGCGGCCGGCACGACCCCGGCGCAGTACGTGGACGGCGAGATTGCGCGCCGCCTGACCCCGGTGAGCGACACCGACGTGGCGGTGTTCTACGGCGAGAATCGCGGCCAGATGCAGGGGCGCTCGCTCCAGGAGATGAGCCCGCTGATCCGACGATTCCTCGAGGATCGCGCGCGCGAATCGGCACGGGCGGCGCTCGTCGCCGAGCTGCGCGCCAAGGGGCCGGACGTCCGGATCCTGTTCGAGCCGCCGCGAGTCGAGGTGGCGGTTGCGCCGGACGACCCGTCCATCGGACCGGCGAACGCGCCGGTGACGCTGGTCGAGTTCTCCGATTTCCAGTGCCCGTTCTGCCAGCGCGTCGCGCCGACCCTCAAGGAGCTGCGCGATCGCTACGGTGACCGCCTCCGGATTGTCTGGAAGGACTTTCCGCTGACCCAGATCCACCCGCAGGCGTTCGATGCCGCCCAGGCTGGCCTGTGCGCGCGCGACCAGGGGAAGTTCTGGGAGTATCACGACCTGCTGTTTGCCAACCAGGCGGCGCTGCAGCGTGACGCGCTGAAGCAGTATGCCGGCGACAGCGGCATGGACGCGGCCGCGTTTTCGGCGTGCCTCGACTCGAACAAGTACCAGGCGCGCGTGCAGGCGTCGCTCGACGCCGGCGGACGCCTGGGAATCGGCTCGACGCCGACCAGCTACATCAACGGCCGCGCGGTGACCGGGGCGCAGCCGCTCGAGGTCTTCACCGCGATCATCGACGAAGAGCTCCAGCGGGCCGCTAGGTAGTCAGTACGATCTTCCCGTGCGCTCCTGCCTCGAGGACCGCCGCGTGTGCCTGCGGCGCCTCGGCCAGCGGCAGCTCGCGGCCGACCACGGGCCGCAGCGTCCCGTTCTCCAACCCGGCGACGAGCCCCGCGTGGATGCGGCGCAGCTCGTCCGGCGGCGTGTTGAACATCACCATCCCGACCACCGCCGCATCACGAGCCATGATCTTGCGCGGGTCGATCTCGATCCGTCCGCGGTTGCCGACGATCGACACGCGGCCGCCGTGGGCGAGCACGTCGAGGTCGCGATCGAGGTTCACATTGGCGAGCATCTCGAGCACGACGTCGACACCGCGGCCGCCGGTAAGGTCCATCACCGCGTCCAAATAGCCGACGTCGTGGTGGTTCAGCGCGTGGTGCGCGCCCTGCTCGGTGACCAGCTGCAAACCGGCAGCGGAACCGGCGGTGCCGATGACGCGCAGCCCCATCGCGCGGGCAATCTGCACGGCAGCGACGCCGACGCCACCGCTGGCCCCGTGAACCAGGACGGTGTCGCCCGGCTCGGCCTTCGCCCGGATCAGCAGCCCGCGCCACGCGGTGCCATACGGGACGCCGAGCGCCGCGCCCTGCTGGAATGACACGCCGCCGGGCAGCGGCTCGACGCCATGCTCGTCGGTCAGCGTCATAGCCGCATATGCGCCGTATCCGTCGGCAACCGCGTGGCCGTACACGCGTGCACCCACGACGAAGCGGGTGACCCCGGGACCCACGGCGTCGACGACGCCCGCGTAGTCCATGCCGGGCGTCCACGGCAGCGCCGGCTTGAGCCTGTACGTACCCGATCGCATGTAGGTGTCCACAGGGTTGACCCCGGCGGCGTGAATGCGGATGCGCAGTTGGCCAGGGCCTGGGGCCGGGTCGGGACGCGACTCGACCTTCATCACCTCTGGCGGTCCGAACTCGCGGACGACGATGGCGTTCATGCGAAGAGCCTCTGGAAGTTGCCGCTGAGGATCATGGCCCGGTCGGCATCGGTCACGCCCAGCGAATCGAGGGTCCGTTGCTGCTGCTCGAAGATTGGGCGCTGCCAGCCCCGCGGGAAGAACGACGAATCGGTGCCGAACAGCACCCGCGACGCGCCCATCACCGCCAGCGCTGATGCAAAGACCTGCTCCAGCGTGAGGCCGGGATGGTAGCGCACCCACGAGTTGGAACTGGAGGTGTCGACATGGATATTCGGCGCGGCATCCGCGGCCATCAGCGTTTCCCGGAACAACCCCGCCCCGAAGTGCGGAATGAGGAACGGCGTCTCGGGAAACTGCAGCGCCAGCGCCGCCACGGCCAGCGGATCGCCGAGCCGCAAATTGAAGCGGCTGGCCAGTCCGAGCTTCCGGCGTACGCCGACCGAAAGCACGCCGCAATGCACGAACACCGCCCCGCCCGACGCGGCGGCGGCTTCGACAATCCGCAAGGTGCGGTCATCGGTGAGCGGCACGTGATGCATAGCGGGGAACAGGCAGACGGCCTTCAGCCGGTCCTGCTGTATCGCCCGCGTCACGCGGTCGGCTGCGTCGTGGGCCGACGCATCCACCATGAAGAAGCCGACGAAGCGCGTCGGGTGCCTGGCCACCGCGGCGGCCACCGAACCTTCGTCGCCGGGAATGCTGGCGATCAACGCGCATTGCTGCACCCCGGCGGTGTCGAGCGCCGCCACCCACCGGTCGGCCAGCGCCTCGGCGGTGCCGGGCGCGTCCCATCCGAGGTGCTGCGTCACGGCGGCGCCGTCGGCATCGGTCGCGTCCCCGCGCTGTCGGGCGAGCGCGGTAAAGAACGGCTGCGAAAAGAAGTGGCAGTGCACGTCGTTGAGCATCACAGCAGGTCCGGCACGGCCGGCGCGTGGGCGCCGCCGGGCAGCGACAGGTGGCGCGTCCGCCGGATCCACGCCATCACCAGCACGATCGAGACGAAGATCAGGCCGATCGACAGGCCGATCCAGAGCCCGTTGACGCCCACGGCAAACCGGAAACAGAGCGCGTAGCCGATCGGCAACCCCAGCGCCCAGTGGCCGATCATGTTGCCGATCATCGGCGTGCGCGTGTCGCCCAGGCCGCGCAGGATGCCGGTGGCCACGGCCTGCGTCCCGTCGAACAGCTGGAACGCGGCGGCGATGAACAGCAGTCCGGTCCCGATCTCCAACACCCGCGCATCGTCGGTGAACGCCCGCAGCAGCGGCCGCGGAAAGGCGAACAGTACTACGCCGATGGCGATCATGACCGCCGCACCGGCGCCGAGCGCCGTCCAGCCGGCGCGGATGGCGCGCCGCGCGTCGCCGGCGCCGACGGCGTGGCCGACGCGCACGGCCGACGCCGAGGCGAGCCCGAGCGGCACCATGAACACGACGCTGGCGATGTTCAAGGCGATCTGATGCGATGCCGATGAGATCGGGTCGAGCCGCGCCGCCAGCGCAGTGACCAGGGCGAACACGCCGACCTCGAGCGTGATTTGCGACGCCGCCGGCGCGCCGAGCGCCAGCAGTTGCCACATGCGCAGCCACGAGATGGCATAGGGCACGCGCGGATGGGCGTCGCCACGGCGCCGGTGCTCGCGCCGGATGGCCACGAACAGGAAGCTGGCCATGTAGAGCCGGGCCAGCGAGGTGGCCCACGCCGATCCCTCGACGCCAAGCGCCGGCAGGCCGAGGTTGCCGTAGATCAACCCCCAGTTGGCGGCCGCGTTGACGATGTTGGCCGAGACCAGGGCGAACATGATCGGCCGCACGACGTGCAGCCCCTGCAGGTAACGGCGGAACGCGGCGTAGAGCAGCAGCGGGAGCGCGCCAAAGGCGATGGCCTGCAGGTAGGGACCGGCGAGACCACGAATCTCCTCGTGCAGTCCCCACCGATCCATCGTCAGGAACGCCAGCCAGGTGGCGAGCATGACCAGGGGCGCCACGATGACCGCCAGGGTCACGCCGTGATGCAGCCAGCGGACACACTCGTCGAGCCGTTCCGCGCCGAATGCGCGCGAAACGAGGGCGTCGAGGCCGAGCATCAGCCCCATGCCGAAGATGGCGATGGCGGTGAACACGCCGCTCCCCATGCCGGTGGCGGCAATCGCCGCCGGCCCGAGCGGGCCGACCATGATCGTGTCGACCAGCCCCATGCTCATCCAGCCGATTTCCGCCAGGACGACGGGGAGCGCGAGGCGCAGGAGGGGACGAATTTCGGAGGACATGCGGCCGAACTAGCATTGTGCAATGACTCAGAACCCGTATGGGAAGTACCTGGAGGGCAAGGACCTGCTCGCGTCGCTGGAGCAGACGCCGGCGCGGATAGCGGCCGCCTGCCGCGGGTGGCGGCCGGCGGCGTTCGAGCGGAGCTACGCCCCCGGCAAGTGGAGCGGCCGCGTGCTGCTGACCCACCTGGCCCAGATGGAGATGGTGTTTGCCACGCGCCTGCGCTTCGCGCTGGCCCAGGACGGTTACGAGGTGCAGTCGTTCGACCAGGACCCGTGGATGGCCGTCGAGCGCGACGCCGACGGCCCGGCGGCGCACGAGGCCTACCTGGCGCTGCGGCGCCTGAACCTGGACGTGTGCCGCCGGCTGACGGCCGAGGAGCGGCGCCGGACGTGCCGCCATCCCGACTTCGGCGCTATCGACGTCGAGTGGCTGATGATGCAGGTGGCCGGCCACGAGCTGCATCACCTGCCGCAGATCGAGCAGATCGATCCGTCGTAGGATGGGCGCCGTGCTCTGGATCTACCTCGCCGGCATCATCGTGGGCCTGCTGATGACCGACGCGCGCCCCCCGACGCGCATCGCCCTCGCGCTGCTGTGGCCGCTCGGCCCGATCGCGTTCGTGGTGACCGTCGGAATGCTGCTAATGGCGGCGCCGCTTGCCTTCCTGCCGAGAGGCCGCTGAGATTTCTGAGCACGCAGCCTAACCACAGAGACACAGAGCCACAACGACGCGCAGAGAGTGCTGGCTGTTCGATGGCCGCCGATGGCGGCCGGCAGGCGTGACGTGGTGGTGGTATTAACAAGCCTCGCCGCATTGACATTCGGCTTGTTGAATCCCGCCTCCACGTCACGCCTGGGAGGCCCTGCTTCGCAGGGCCTCGTCGAACAGCCCACCGTGCGTCTCAGTGTCTCCGTGGCTCTGTGGTGAGACTGCGGCCTCCGAATCCTGTCTACTCCCGTTCGGAATAATGCTGCAGCAGGAACTGCTGCGCGTTGAAGCCGCCGGGGCCGGTGGTGGCGCGTTCGTAGTGGCCGGTGGAGTCGAGGAGCATGGCGCGGTCGGTATCGCGCAGGTAGGCGTCCAGCACGACGTGGCGCAGGTGGTGGCGGATCTCCGAATCGCGGACCGGGACCAGCGTTTCGACCCGGCGATCGAGGTTGCGCTCCATCAGGTCGGCGCTGCCGATGTACATCTCCTCGTCGCCGCCGTTCAGGAACCAGTAGATGCGCGAGTGCTCGAGGAAGCGGCCGACGATCGACCGCACCGCGATGGTCTCGCTGACGCCAGGCACCCCGGGCCGCAGGCTGCAGATGCCGCGCACCAGCAGGTCCATCTGCACCCCGGCCTGTGACGCCCGGTACAGCACGCGGATCATCTGGTCGTCGGTGATCGCGTTCACCTTGACGATCATCCGCGCCGGCCGCCCGGCGCGCGCATGCTCCGCCTCGCGGCTGATGAGCTCCGCGAGCCGCGCGCGCATCTGCACAGGGCCGACGAACATCGACCGGAACTCCTTCTGGTTCGAGTAGCCGGTCAACGCGTTGAAGATGTCGGAGGCGTCGGCGACGATGTCGGGGTCGGCGGTGAACAGGCCGAGGTCGGTATAGACCTTTGCGGTCTGCGGGTTGTAGTTGCCGGTGGAGGTGTGGACATAGCGCCGCATGCCGTCGGGCTCCTGCCGCACCACCAGGCACAGCTTGGCGTGCGTCTTCAGGTCGGCGAACCCGTAGACGACGTGAATGCCGTGTGATTCCAGCCGCCTCGCCCAGATGATGTTGTTGCGCTCGTCGAAGCGCGCTTTCAGCTCCACCAGCACCGCCACCTGCTTGCCCGACTCCGCCGCCTCGATCAGCAGGTCGATCAGCGGCGAATTGGCGCCGATGCGATACAGCGTCATCTTGATGGCGACCACGTGCGGGTCCTTGACCGCCGCCCGCAGGAAGCCCTCGACCGAGGAGAACGCCTCGAACGGGTGGTGCACCAGGACGTCCTGGTAGCGCAGGTGGTCGAAGATCACCTCCGGGTCCTCGTCCGAACGCCAGACGGAAGGGGCCGAAAATGGCGCGTCCTTGAGCTCCGGCCGATGAATGGTCATCAGCTCCATCCAGTCGCTGAACCCGAGCCGGTCAGGGGTCTTGCGGACGATGTCCTCCTCGGCCTCGAAATTCTCCGCGAGGATGCGGAGAACACGGGGCGGCGTATCCGATTCCGCCTCCAGCAGCGACAGGGCGCCGCGGCGCAGTTGACGCAGGCTCTTGTCGACGGTTTCAAGCAGGTCGTCGGCCTCGGCCTCGGCGATCTGCAGCTCGAGGTCGGCGTCGCGGACGATGCGGAACAGGTGGGCGCTCTTCACCTGCGCACCCGGGAAGAGCTCCTGCATGTTCGCGCGGATCACATCCTCGACGAAGGCGAACGTCAGTCCGCGCTCGCGGGTCAGCGCCTCGGGGATCGGCACGAATCGCGGAAGCACGTCCGGCACTTTGACGCGGGCGAACTTCGTGCGCCCCCCGTGCCGGACGACGACGGCGAAATTCTGGCTGAGGTTCGAGATGAACGGAAACGGATGGCCGGGATCGAACGCCAGCGGCGTCAGCACCGGGCAGATTTCCCGCGAGAAGTACCCGTCGAGAAAGTCTTTGATCTCAGTCGACCACTCCGCCGGCTCGAGAAAGGCGATCCGTTCCTTCGCCAGCAGCCCGCGCAGCTGCTCCCAGCAGGCCGCCTGATCCTGCAACATGCGCTGCGCCCGCGCCCGCATCCCCTCCAGCTGCTGCTCGGTGTTGAGGCCGTCCGGCGCAATCTCCTCGATCCCCTCGCGCAACCGCTTCTGCGTCGTCGAGACGCGGATCATGAAGAACTCGTCGAGGTTGTTGGCGTTGATGGCGAGGAACTTGACGCGCTCGAGCAGCGGGTGCGCCGGGTCGAGCGCCTGCGCGAGCACACGCTGGTTGAATTCGAGCCAGCTGAGCTCACGGTTGATGTAGAGCGCCGGGTTCTTGAGATCAGCGGGATCGAAGGTGACCGCAGATGGCGGAGGCACCACGTGCAAGGCCGCGGTGGAGGGTGTGCGAGTGGGCATAGAGGTCGAACCTGAACGGCCGGCGAGCATAACAGACCGATGTAACGAAGGCCGCCTCCCCCCCCCTCAGAGAAGAACTCTGCAGGACGGATGCCGTACGACTCACCGTGAGCCACTCACGCCGACCGGCCGGCCATCGCCATCGATGACGACGACAGCGCCAAGCCCGAGTTCGCGTATTCCCTTCTCTACCTGTGACATATCGCCGATGACGAACCACGTCACCGATTGGGGATGGATGTATTGACGGGCCGCCTCAGCCAGGTCCGCTTCCGTCAGCGCTCGCACCCGCTCGGCATAGCTGGAAAAATAGTCGTCGCGATAGCCGAAGTTGACGAGCTGCGTCGCGGCCCCCTCCAGCGCCGCCAGCGTCGCGAACCGGCCCGGCAGCCCGAGCGTTTGCGTCCGCATGATGCTCGCGAACTCCTCGCCGGCAATCGGCCGCGCCCCGGCAATGTCGGCCAGCTCCTTCTGCACCTCGACGATCGATTCCTTCGTCTTGTCCGTCTGCACCGGCGCGATGACGATGAACGGCCGCTGGCTGCGCGCGTCGACCAGCACCCCTTGGGTGCCGTAGCTCCAGTGCTTGTCGAGCCGCAGGTTGCGGTTCAGGCGGGACGTCGCGATGCCGCCGAAGTTCCGCATGACGGTGTCGATGGCGAGGTCTTCGGGCTGGCCGCCGCGCTCGGATACGTGGGCGGCGACGATGACCGACTGCGGCGCCCCGGGCTTGTCGATCAGGTAGACGCGTCCGCCTGCCGTGGCGTTTGCCGCGCGCACCTCTTTGGCCGGCGCCTGGCCGCGCTGCCACTGCCGGAACGCCGCTTCGAGGGCGGGCACCAGCACGTCGAGCGTGGTATCGCCGGCGACGATCAGGGTTGCGTTGTTCGGACGGAACCAGGCGCGATGCCAGGCGGCGACGTCGTCGCGGGTGAAGGTGCCGACGGTGTCCTCGAAGCCTGAACCGGTCAGCGGGTTGCCGTAGGCGTGGTCGCGCCCGTAGAGGAGGATCGGCACGACGCGTTGCGCGGTGGCTACCGGCTGCGCCTTCTCCTGGCCGATCTGCGCAATCCGGCGCTGCTTCGCGAGCTGCACCATGTCGGGCGCGAACGCCGGGTTCAGCACCACGTCGGCAAAGATGTCGAGCGACGGCCGCAGGTTGCGCGACAGCGCGCGCAGCCGGACGAACGAGAGGTCGAGCGAGCTGCCGGTGACGATCTGCGCGCCGAGCGCGTCGAGGTCATCGGCAATCGTGAACGTATCCCGGCTGGTCGTGCCATCGTCGAGCAGATCGAGCGTGAGCGAAGCCAGTCCCGCCTTGGCCGCCGAATCGGCGGCGTAGCCCGCGTCCACGGCCAGCGTCATGTTGACCAGCGGCGTGCTGTGGCGCTCGAGCAGGAGCACGGTGAGGCCGTTCGACAGCGTGGCGCGCTGCATCGCCGGAAATGAGACCTCGGGCGGCGGCCCGAGCGGCGGCAGGATGCTGCGATCGAGCGTCGACTGCGTCGGCTGCAGCGACGGGAACGGGGTAACGACCAGCGTGTAGTGCGGCGCGTCGAGCCAACGGCGGCTCGCCTCGCGCACCTCCGCGGCCGGCGTCGTCGCGATCCGCTCGAGGCGCGCCAGGTAGCCGTCAGGCGCGCCGTCGTAGGTCATGCTCTCGGCGAGGATGTCGGAACGGCCGCCGAAGCCGCCGAGCCGCTCGGCGCCGCGCGAGAAGGCGGCAAGGATGCGGCTGCGCGCGCGCTGCAGTTCAGCCTCGGTCGGACCCTGCTGCACCAGCTCGGCGATCACGCGATCCATTTCCTGCTCGACGCGCGCCGGGTCGACACCCGGCTTCACTGTGGCGGTGACGATGACGAGGCCGGCAATCTCGCTCCGGTCAACGCCAGCCGTCACCTGCGTGGCCAGCTCCTGCTCGTAGACCAGCCGCCGATCCAGCCGCGCGCTGCGGGAACCGGAGAGCACGCTGGCAAACAGCTCGAGCGCCGGCACGTCGGCATGCCGCCACGCCGGCGCATGGTAGACGCGGTAGATGCGCGCCTGCGGGACGCGGTCCTGCATCTCTTCGCGCAGGTGCCGGTCGAGGCTCGGCACCCAGTCGTTCGAGCGCGCCATCGGCGGGCCGGGCGGGATGCCGCCGAAGTACTTCGTGACCAGTTCGAGTGCCCGCTCCGGCGTGATGTCGCCGGCCAGCGAGAGCACGCAGTTGTTCGGCCCGTAGTAGCCGGCGTACCAGTTCTGCACGTCTTCGAGCGAGGCGGCGGCGAGGTCCTCCATGCTGCCGATGGTGTCCCAGCTGTAGGGATGCGAGGCCGGGTACATCGTCTCGACAATGCGGCCGAAGACGCGACCGTACGGCTGGTTCTCGCCCTGCCGCTTCTCGTTCTGGACGACACCGCGCTCGCGCTCGAGCATCGCTGCGTTGATCTGCTTTGCGAGGAAGCCCATGCGGTCTGCTTCGAGATACAGCGTCCGTTCGAGGGCGGAGGTCGGCACGTCCTCGAAGAAATTGGTGCGATCGGTGTTGGTGGTGCCGTTGCGGTTGTTCGCGCCGAGGTCGTCCATCGCCTCGCGGAAGCCGTGCGGGTAGTTTGCCGAGCCGTTGAAGAAGAAGTGCTCGAACAGGTGCGCGAACCCGGTGCGGCCCCGTTCCTCGTTGCGCGAGCCGACGTGGTACCACAGGTTGACGCCGACGACCGGCACCGAGTGGTCCTCGTGAACGAGGAGCGTCAGCCCGTTCGGCAGCACGAACTTCGTGTGCGCGATCTCGAACGCGGACCGGTCGAAGGCCGGGGGCGGCGCCTGCGCCGGCAGCGAAACGGCGCCGAGCAGGAGGGCAGCGAGCAGGGCCGGAAACTGGTAGTGCTTCATGGCCGCAAGTCTATTCGCGAAAGCACTTTCCGGATCGGTAAGCCGTCACCTTGAGCTTGTATTTGGTCCCAGGGTGTTTTCTGATCTGCAGTCGATCAATCCGGGAGGCTTCGATGCGCGCTGCCGTCGTTCTCGTCGCCCTCGTTCTTGCTCCCATGCCCGTTGCTGCCCAGGAGGCGGCGAGTCCACCCGTCCAGGGGCCGACGTTCCGGACCGGCGTCGACCTGATCACCCTCGACGTCGCCGCCGTTGACGACGAGGGTCGCCCGGTCGACGGGCTGCAGGCCCCCGAGTTCACCGTCCAGATCGACGGCCGCCCGCGCCGGATTGTCTCGGTGGAGCAGGTTCGCTTCCCGGTGCCCGAGCCTGCCGTGCGCCATGCGCGGCGCCCCCCGGTCGTCGAGCGCGTCGAGACGTTCTTCTCGACAAACCTCGCGCCGCAGGAAGGGCGGATGATCGTTGTCGCCGTCGACGAACTGAACATCAGGCCGGGCAACGTGCGCCCCTTGCTGGCAACCGCCGCCGACTTCGTCGAGAGCCTGAACCCGGCGGACCGCGTGGCGTTCTACGCGTATCCGCAGCCGGGCGCGTTCGTCGACTTCACCGACGATCACGCGCGCATCCGGCGCGCCATGGAGCTGGTGGTCGGCAACCAGGTGCCGTTCCGCGGCCGCTACAACATCGGCCTCTACGAGGCGGTGCAGATCATCCTGAAGAACAACCTGATCCTGGCCGAGTCGGTGTTCGTGCGGGAATGCCGCCGCGCGGCCGACCGCAACCGCGACATCTGCGAGCAGGAGATCCTCTCGGAGATGACGACGCTCATTTCCAAGGTGCGCGCCGACCGGCAGCAGTCGCTGCTGGGGCTGCAGGACCTGCTGCGCCGGCTGCGCACGCTCGACGGCCCGAAGGCGCTGGTGATCATCTCGGAAGGGCTCGTCCTCGAGGACCCCACCGACCTCAACGACACCATCCGCCTGGCCGCCGCGGCGCAGGCCTCGGTGCACGTGCTGCTGATGGACGTCATTCGCGGTGCCGACGTCACCAGCGGCGTCATGCCGCCGACGATGAGCGAGGACCGCGAGCTGCAGGTGGAAGGGCTGCGAGAGATGGCGTTTGCGGCACGCGGCGCGCTGCACAACGTCTTCGGCAACGGCCGCAGCGCCTTCGATCGCCTGGCGTCGGAGCTCTCTTCCTACTACATCATTGGCGTCGAGGCCGAGCCTGGCGATCGTGACGACACGACGCATCGCATCGACGTCGCGGTGCGGCGCCGCGGCGTCACGCTGCGGTCGCGCCGCGCCTTTGTCATGGCCGCCGCTCGCGACGCGTCGCCGCCGACGCCGGAACGCATGGGCGATCTGTTGTCGTCTCCCTTCGGCGTCCCCGACGTGCCGCTGCGCGTCACGACCTTTGCCATGCAGCACGAGGACGCGGCCAAGGTCCGCCTGCTGCTCGCCGCCGATGTCGGCCAGCCGGGCGCCGCGGCCGCCCGCTACACGATCGGGTGGGCGCTCATCGACGGCGAGGGGCACATCGCCGCCAGCGCGTCAGGCGAGCGCCTGCTCAGCCCGATCGCGGGCCGTGCCGACCAGCCGCTCGGCTTCGTCACGCCGATCGTCGTCGAGCCGGGCGTCTACTCGCTGCGGCTCGGCGTCGTCGATGAGAGCGGCCGCCGCGGCAGCGTCGTCCGGGAGGTCAACGCGTGGAAGCTGCGCGGCGAGGAGTTCGCCGTCGCCGACCTCGTCGTCGGCCCCATTCCCGAGGCGGGCAACCCGCTGCTGCCGGCGGTCGAGCCGCACGTCGGCGACTCGCTGGCCGGGCTGATCGAGCTGTATTCCACGACGCCGGCGTCGTTCGACCGCACGGCCGTCACGTTCGAGGTTGCGGACGCCGAGGAAGGTCCGGCGCTGCTGACGGTGCCTGGACAGATGGCGCCGGACACGGCGGAGCCGGGCGCGCGATCGGTGCAGGCGATCGTCAACCCGCGCGCGCTGCCGGCCGGGCGCTACGTCATGCGGGCGCGTATCAGCCGCGACGGCCAGCCGGCCGGCCTCCTGGTCCGCCCATTCGTCCTGATGCCGCCGGCCGCCGCGGCGATTCCCGATAATCCGCCGCCGCTGGCGATCCCGCGGTTCGAACGGGGCGCGGTGATGGCGCCGGACGTGCTCGGCGAGATCCTGTCCGGGCTCGAGCGCCAGTCGCCGTCGCTGCGCGAGGCGACGGCGGCGGCGCGCGGCGGGCAGTACGGCGCCGCCGCGCTCGAGGCGCTCACCGCCGGCGCGCAGGAAGCGGCCGCCTTCTTCAAGGGGCTCGAGTGGTACGTCAAAGGGGACATCAACCAGGCGGCCAGCCAGTTCAACATCGCCGCCGGCCCGCGCCGCACGTTCTTTCCGGCGGCGTTTTACCTGGGCGCCGCGTATGCGGCCGCAGGGCGCGACCGCGATGCTGCGGGTGTCCTGCAGATGTCGTTCGGCGCCGAGCCGCGACCGGCGATCGCGTACGCGCTCTTTGCCGACGCGCGGCTGAGGGATGGCCAGCCGCAGTCGGTCATCGACGTGCTCGGCCCGGCGTGGCAGCGCACGCCCGACAACGACGAGCTCGGCCAGCGCCTGGCCGTGGCCTATACCCTCACCGGCAGGCACGCCGAGGCGCTGCCGGTGCTCGAGGGCTACCTGTCGCGGCACCCGGACGACCAGGCGGCGCTCTTTGCCGCGATCCTCGCGCAGTACGAAGCGTCAACGCGCGTCGGCGTGTCGCTGTCGGACGTCGAGCGCGAGCGGCTGACGCGTTGGGCGCGCGCCTACACCGGGCCGCAGCGCGCGCTGGTCGATAAGTACGTGGACACGCTGCGCGCGCGCTGAGCCGGGACTGCTCCGACGTGCCATCCCGGCGATTCGGGCGGAATGGTATAGTCGCCCGGCCGGAGGGCTGGCATGACTGTCAGGCACGAGCTGTTGGTGGTGGCGACTCTCGCCCTGGCGATGGCGGGACGGCTGGCGGCGCAGGACGCGTCCGCCGTGAACCCGTTTGTCGGCAACGCGGAGGCGGTGCAGGCGGGGATGGGCGGCTTCCGCCAGCGCTGCGCTGACTGCCACGGCACCGACGGGCGCGGCGTCCGCGGCCCCGACATCACCGGGGTCTTCGCTGCCGGGCGCACGGAGGAAGGGCTGTTCGAGACCATCCGCCAGGGCATCCGCGGCACCGAGATGCCGGCGTTCACGGCGCCGCGAACGTCGGACCGCGAAATCTGGCAGATGCTCGCCTACCTCCGCACGCTTGCCGCGCCGGCGCCGGCCGCGCCGCCGCGCGGCGACGCCGCCAACGGCGAGCGCCTGTTCCGCGTCCACTGTGCCAGCTGCCATCGCGTGAACGCGTCGGGTGGCCGGCTCGGTCCCGATCTCTCCCGCATCGGGGCCGCCCGCTCGCGTGAGGTGCTGCTGCTGCGGATTCGGCGCGGCGCGGAGGGCTTTCGCGCCGGTTTCGCGCCGGTCACCATTACCCCTGAATCCGGTCCCCCCATCCAGGGCGTGAAGAAGAACGAAGACCTCTTCTCCGTGCAGATCCTCGACACGCGCGAGCGGATCCAGGGATTCGAGCGCGACAAAGTCAAATCCGTCGTCGACGGCACGCGGTCGATGATGCCGGTGTTCGGCCCGGACCGCCTGAGCGACAGCGACCTCGATGATGTTCTCCGGTACCTGCAGACGCTGCGTGGGTTCGATCCCACCGTGGCCCGATAGGAGCGATATGCGCGTCCACGCCCGCCTCGCCGGCCTCCTGATGCTCGCCTGTACCGGAGGAGCGACGCTGCTCGCACAACAGGGTTCCGCCAGCATCGCTGCGGCGCCGCCGCCGCTGGTCACGGCGGCCGAGATCCTTGCCGGCTTGCCGGCGGACGGGTCGCGGTGGGTCACGTTCGGTGGCGACTATGCGAACCAGCGTCACAGCCCGCTCACGCAGGTCACACCGGCCAACGTCAACCGCCTGCAGCCGCAGTGGACCTTCCAGACCGGCGTCCTCGGCGAGTTCGAGACGACGCCGCTGCTTCGCGACAACGTGCTGTACGTCACCGGACCGCAGAACGTCGCGTGGGCGATCGACGCGCGGACGGGCCGTCAGATCTGGCGCTACCGCCGGGAACTGCCCGCCAACCTCACCGCCTGCTGCGGTCTGGTGAATCGCGGCTTCGCCATGCTGGGCGACAAGCTGTTCATGGTCACGCTCGACGCGCACCTCCTCGCGCTCGATGCGCGCACCGGCGCCGTCGTATGGGACGCCCAGATGGAGAACCACGAGATCGGCTACGCCGCGACGATCGCACCGCTCATCGTCAAGGACAAGGTGATTGTCGGCGTCGCCGGCGGCGAGTACGGGATTCGCGGCTTCATCGACGCCTACGACGCGGAGAGCGGCCGGCGCGCGTGGCGGTTCTATACCGTGCCGGGGCCCGGCGAGCCGGGGAACGACACCTGGGCGGGCGATTCCTGGAAGACCGGGGGCGCCAGCGTGTGGGTGACCGGCGCTTACGATCCCGAGCAGAACCTCGTGATGATGGGCATCGGCAACCCCGGCCCCGACTACCACTCCGACAGCCGCAAGGGCGACAACCTGTATAGCAACTCGCTCGTCGCGCTCGACGGCGACACCGGGCGGCTGCGGTGGCACTACCAGTTCACGCCCCACGACCTGCACGACTGGGATGCGACCGAGGTCCCGATCCTGGCCGACCTGCCGATTGGCGGGCAGTTGCGCAAGGTGGTGATGTTCGCCAACCGGAACGGCTTCTTCTACACCCTCGACCGGACCACGGGACGGCCGATCGTCGCCCGGCCGTTCGTGAACACGACCTGGGCCAGGGAGATTGGCGCCGACGGCCGCCCGGTGCTGCTGCCGGGCCACGTGCCCGATGAGAAGGGGACGCTGACCTGTCCCGATCTCACCGGCGGCACCAACTTCTGGCAGCCCAGCTTCGATCCCTCGACGCGCCTGTTCTTCGTCAACGCCCGCGAAGTCTGCATGCTGTATTTCGCCTGGAAGCCGGAGTACGTCGCCGGCGAGCGGTTCACCGGCGGCGCCGGCCAGCGCGTGGACGGCCCGGATGGTCCGCCCTACGGCGCGCTGCGGGCGCTGGATCCGGCGACCGGCGAGAAGCAGTGGGAGTTCAGGTACCTGTCGCCGTCAACGGCGGGGGTGCTGACGACGGCCTCCGGGCTGCTGTTCACGGCGGACAACGACGGCAATCTGCTGGCGCTCGACTCGCGGGCCGGGACGCTCCTGTGGCGCTATCAGATGGGCGCGCGCATGCACGGCACGTCGCCGATCACCTATACGGTGGATGGACGGCAGCACGTGCTGGTGCCGTCGGGGACGACGCTCACGGCGTGGGCGCTGCCCTAGGGGCGAGCAGCTGGACTTGTTGGCGGCAACCGCCGCGCGTTGAGCCTACGGTGTGGCGATGCGCAGCAGGTTCTCTGCCATCGACACCAGGTACATCATGCAGCCGCCCATCAGCAGCAGGCGCTCGGCGCCAGCGGCGCTTCGACCCGGGGGTCGAGTGCGCGCCTCCATCTTCCGGCGGCGGGCCGCCAGCACGTCGCGGCATCGCGCCGCGGTTCGCGCGCCGCGGGCGGGATCGGGCGCGAGGCTGGTGACCTGTTCGATCACGTGGTGACCACCGTCAGCGTCGTCAACACCGCCATCTCTCCTTCCTCCAGGCGCCTGGCGATCGCCGCGCGTGCCCGACAGACCCGTTGACGCATCGCGTCAGCCGTGATGCCGCATACGGCCGCAGCGTCCGCCGGTGTCATGCCCTCGACCGCAACGAGGAGCAACGCTTCGCGGTGCGCGGCTGGCAGTGCTGCCAGCGCTTCGTCGATCCGCTGTCCCGTCTCGCTCGCGACTGTTGACTCATAGGGAGACGGCCGCGGTGTGCCGAGCGGCCACAGTCCGATGGCGTCCGCGGTCTGCGCGTCTTCGAGCAGACGTGAGCGGCAGTAGCTCACGAACAGATTGCGGGCGACTGTGAACAGGAACGGGCCGAGCGCGGTGTCGGGCCTGAGCTTGTGGGCGCTGTCGACAAAGCGCAGCCACGTGTCGTCGAGCAGGTCCTCGGCAATGTCGCGCCGACGTGACAACCGGGCGAGGAAGTTGAAGAGGCGACCGTTGTAGGCCGCATGGATCGCGTCGAACGCGCCTTCGTCGCCGGCGCGGATACGCGCCACCAGGTCGAGTTCGCACTCCCGGTCCATAGGGGTCATAACGCGTGAGACACCGATTCGTGACAAGCGGTCCAGCCGGTCACAAACCGCCGCGCGTCGCGTTATACCCCAACAGCCCTGCGCTCCACGCGGGGACTGGAGAGAGACAGGCCATGATCTTCCTCGACATGCTGCGACAAATGGGCCTGGCGGCACTGTTCAGCATCATTGTCAGCTTCCTGCCATTGATCGCCGCTGCGATGTACTTGTTCAAGCCATCGGAACAGCGGCTCGCGATGATGCGCCCGCTGTCGCTGGCGGGCATCTTTGCCGGCCTGAATGGCGTGAGCCTGGGCGCTATCAACACCCTTCGCGGGTTGTCTCTCGGGCCCCCCAGGGACCTGCGAATCACCTGGATCGGGGCAGCGGAATCGCTCGTGGCACTGTACGTCGCGTTCTCGTGCCTGATGCTGGCATGGCTGCTCGTTGCCGCGGGCATGCGGAGAAAAGCGGCTATGGGTGAGTGAGGTCGAACCGCGGGTTGACGAGCTCCGGGTAGCGGCGGCCGAACAGCCGTAGTGGTTCGACTGGCAACGTTCCGTACGCATCGGTGCCGCTGAAGCTCCACGGCCACGCGCCCGCGTAGCCGCCGGCGAGCGCGAACTCGAGGTACTCGTCGAGCGCCCGTTCCGGCGGCGAGGCGCCGGCCGGGTGCCGCTCGCGCGCGTTGCCCGGGAACTCTCCGAGCAGCACTGGCCGCCGAACGCCGAGATCGGCCGCAGCCAGGCCGAACGGATCTTCGTCCTGCGGTCGCCGCTCGTCCGGGTAGCTGTGGAGCTGCAGCAGGTCCAACCCGAGCGCATCATCGTCCCAGGCCCACAGGTTGCGCAGCCGCGCCCCGCCGAGCGTCGTCAGCGCGGTGGTCTGGCGGTGCACGAGTTCGCTGAGACGGGCGATCGCGTCCGCCAGGATTGGGAAGGGGAGCGGACGGGCGACGTGCCGGCTCACATCGCGCTCCCACTCTTCGACGACGAAGTCAGGCTCGTTCATGAACTCGTAGGCGAGGACATGCGGTGCAAGGTCGGCGCGAATGCCTCCTGGCGCGTATCGCCGGACGAGCGGCTCGATGACGCCGCCGAAGAGCGCGTCGCGCCCTCCCGCAGACCTCAAGATGCGCGCCCGGCCCTCCGGCAGGCGCGCTTCGAGGAGATCACCCGTCACCGGGTCGGCGATCGTTTCGCGCACTCCCGTGAACATCCAATGGAAGTCGAAGAGCACGAGATCGAGGCGGATGCCGGCGTCGCCGGCGATCTCGAGCGCGGCATCGAGATCGCTGAACAGGTGCGCATCGGTCCCGGCAGGCATGCCGTGCTCGTCGTAGACAATCCCGGCGCGCCCGTCGGCAAAGAGAAACCAGCGCGCCGCGGTGAAGCCTAGCCCCGCCATCCCGGCAAAGTCCCGCGCGACCGCTTCACGCCGCGTCGACACGCCCAGATGCGATCCCCAGACGTTGGCCCCGAAGTCGAGCCCGTAGAACACCGTCTGCCCGTCGGTGGACCAGGGGTAGTTGCAGCCGTGGATGAACTTCATCAAGGCACAAGGCTCAATGCGCAATGCTCAATGACAAAAAGAGGGCACGGAGGCACGGAGGGGTGGCGGGTGGCATCGGCAGTGCATCAGTATGGACAAGCCGAGAGTCATTGCCAGCGGAAAACCCTGGGATATCCACGAACGCCTGCTGATTTTCGCGTGTGACGTCGTGAGGACTGCGCAGTTCCTGCACACGAAGGGGCCGGTCGCGCGCGCACTTTCTTATCAGCTCCTCAACGCCGGCACGTCGGTAGGAGCCAACGCGCAAGAGGCGGACGGTGCCTCAAGCCACCGCGACTTCATCGCGAAACAACGCATTGCACTGAAGGAAGCGAAAGAGACGCGCTACCGGCTGCGCATCTGCCGCCGCTGCAACTTCCTCGACAGCGGTTATGACCCATTGCTGCAGGCATCAGTCGAAATCGTTCGTATCCTCGGTAAGATGGTGCACAACGCTCTGCGTAACGCCGCCACCACCACCGCCCTGCTCATAACGCTCTGTCATTGAGCCTTGAGCATTGGGCACTGGGCATTGAGCATTGAGCCTTGAGCCTTGGGCATTGATTGATCAGGGCCTCGGCGCCCGTGCCAGGCTGATCAGGTTGGCGAACTGACGGTACGCGCCAGGCACGCCGGCCGGGAGCTGCCGGAACCAGGAGTACGCCGTGTAGACGTATTGCCCCTGGCCAACGCGGGCGTACACCTGGCCGCCACGCTGGGGCCCCTCGCCGCGGTCGAAGGTCTCGAGCAGCGGCGTGTAGCGCTCGTCGAAGCTGACGAACGCATACAGGTTGCGTTCCTGGACCCAGTTGTCGAAGTCGGCGGTTGTGATCCGGTTCGGGAACGTGAACACGGGATGCGTTGGCGCGAGGATCCGGACGGGCGCCAGTTCGTCGGTGACGCGTGAGTTCTGCGGCGCCTGCGCAGGGTAGGGCGGCAGGTTGCGCGCCTCGTAGTCGGTCTGCTGGTACTGCACGATCAGCGTGCCGCCGCGCTCCATGTAGTCGACGAGGCGGCCGTGATTGGCGACAAACGCCGGACGCCCCTCCGACGCGCGCACGCCGACGACGATCGTGTCGAAGCGCGACAGGTCGCCGGTCGCCAGCATCTCGTCGTCGATCATCGTCACGTTCACACGCATGCGCCGCAGCGCGTCCGGGACGAGGTCGCCGCTGCCCATGATGTAGCCCACCGAGACCGGCGCCACGTCGAGCTCGAGCACCTGCGCGGTCGCGGTGGCCGGCCAGAAGATGCGCTGCGTCTGGATGTGCGGGTAGGCGATCTCCTGCACGTCGCGCGTGAAGGTTGCCGTGCCGACCGTGGCGACGGCCATGACCTCGAAGCTGCCGGCGGGGCGGCGCGCCGGTGCGGTCACCGTGAACGTGGCCGCTGTGCGGTCGCCCGCGCTCGCCAGCGAGAACGGGATCTCGGCCGGCGTTGCGCTCCACCCCTGTGGCAGCCGCAGCCGCAACGTTCCGGACTGCGGTTGGCGCGCATAGCTGCGCGCCTGGACGACGACGCGCTGCTCGAAGGGGGTGTTGCCGGTCGGGACGATCAGCAGCCGGGAGTCCAGGCCGACGGTCACCGCGGGCACGACGTGCACGTTGCGCCGCAGCTCGCCACGGACGCGATCGGCGAAGCGATACATCACCGGCTGCGACACGGTGATCGTTTCGCCGCCGATGCTCATCGTCACCTCGGCCGTGAGCGGCGGCGGCGCGAACGGCAACCCCTTCGGGTCGTCGTCCGACCAGCTGTAGGAATCGCCGCGTCGCGGCTGATCCAGGAAGTACGGCTGCGAGAGGGGCGCATCGGCCGGCACCGCGACGCGGAACCGCTCTTCGCGCGTGGCCCTTTCCCGGCGGCCGAAGGGCCCGCCGCCGCCGGCATTGCCGGCCGGTTCCGAACCGGCGGGCGAGACCTGCCATCCGGCCGGGGCCTTCACGACCGCGGCAGTGACCTGCGCCGAAGAGCCCTCTGGCAGAAAGGTGCGCACGCTGACGCCGACATCGGTCCCCTGCACGACCGTTTCCTCGTCGGCGAGCGGATCCACGACGACGCCGGCAGCGCGGGCAAGCGACTCGGCGAAATCCTCTTCCTTGAACGCCAGCAGGAAGTCGGCTTCGGCGCGCGCGTCGGCAGGAGCGTTGAGCGACCGTGCGGCGGCACGGGCGGCGCGCGTGGCCCGCAGGCCATCAGCGAGCGTGGGCACGAGCGCTGACGGGTTCAGCGGCGTGTAGCCGGCCAGCGCCTTCCTGGCAGCGGCGTCCATCGCGGCGAGCTCGGCGCGCAGCGCGCCGTCGGGCAATCCGGCCAGCCGCGCAAGCCCCGGTACCGAGGTGTCGATGCCGTCGAAGATCGACGCTTCCGGCTGCGGCGCCTCGATGAGGCTTTCGACGCGCAGCAGCCCGGACTGCACGGGACCACGCGTTTCGATCGTCCCCATCTCCTGCGACTTGTGCTGGCTGCGCCCTTCGAACGAGATCTCTGCGAAGGTGCGGCCGACGACCGGATCGAGGATGCCCTCCTGCACCTGCAGCACCGGCCCAGGCGCAGGACCGCCGCCGCGGCCGACGCCGCGATAGAGCTTCTTCGGCTGCCACGGGCGCAGTCCCTCACGAATCTGCTCGGGGAACTGGGTCGGATCGCCGGCGGCGCGGAACGCGCGCGGCGTCATGAAGCCCGCCATCTGGTGATGCCCGTGGCCGTCGGCGGCGGTGCCGCTGAAGCGCGAGTAGACAATCAGCGGCCGGAACGTGCGGATCACCCGGACCATGTCCTCGAGCACCTGGCGGTCGTCCCACTTCGCCGACGCCTCTTCCAGCGTCTTCGAGAACCCGTAGTCGAAGGTGCGCGTGAAGAATTGCTGCCCACCGTCGAGCTGTCGTGCCTGGAGCAGTTCTTCGGTGCGGATGACGCCGAGCGCGTCGAACAGCTCCGTGCCGATGATGTTCTGGCCGCCCTCGCCGCGGTTCAGGGACAGGTAGGCGACGCGGGCGTGATCGCCGCGCGCCGTCCTGGCAATGAACGCCGAGTCCTCATCGTCCGGGTGCGCGCCGGTGTGGAGCGCGCTGGCCGTCGTTTGCAGCCGCTGCAGCGTCTGCACGAGGCCCGCGGCGCCACGGTCATAGATCGGACGGACCTGCGCCCGCGGCACGAGCGCGAAGAGCGTAAGGGTCAGCAGCGTGACAAGGGGCAGGGCTCGGCGCATGGGCGAAGGATACCGCTAAGCGGGTACGAGATGGGCGGCGCCCGACTCACAGACGAAGCTGGCCGCGCGCCGCTCGCTGGTGGTGCGCTCCAGGACCGATGCCACGTGGTACCAGTCGGCCCGCAGCCGCTCGCGCGTGATGTCGAGCAGCACGTATCCCTGCCCCTGTCCTTCGAGGAACTTGACGGAGGGGACAGCCACCCGGAGCGCCGGGGCAATGGTCTGTGATTGTTCCGGCGTCATCAGCCCGGGTGAGCTGATCGCCGGGCAGACGAGCTCGACGGCGAGCGAACCCACGCCGGTCTGCGGCCGGTAGCCGCCCCACGGGTTGCGCGGCACGTCGAAGGCCCAGGACGAATGGAGATCGCCCGTGAGGATGGCGACGTTGCGCGCCCGCTCGCGCGCGAGGAACTCGAGGATGCGACCGCGTTCGGCGCGATACGCGTCCCACACGTCGGTGAACATGACCGGCCGTCCGGCGGGCACGATGGTCGAGAAGAGGACCTGCTGGCCGATCAGGCGCCAGGTGACGCCGGCGCCGGCCGAGGCGCGCATGGTGTCGTAGAGCCACGACTCCTGTGCCTCGCCCAGCACGCGCCGGGACGGATCGGCAAGGCCGGCCAGGTCGTCGGGCGCGACCTGGCGATCGCGCAGACTGCGCGTGTCCAGCATGACCAGATCGGCCAGCGTGCCGAAGCGCAGTGAGCGGTACAACACGATATCGTCGCCAGGCTGCTCGCGGATCGGCATCCACTCCATGTAGGCGCGCCACGCTGCCGCCCGGCGCACGGACCATTCACCTTCCCCGGTCTCGGGGTTGTGGTTCTGCGCGCCCCCGCGCCAGGCATCGTTGGCCAGCTCGTGGTCGTCCCAGATGGCGACGAACGGATGTTGCCGGTGCGCCTCCTGGAGGTCCGGGTCGAGCCGGTAGGTGGCATAGCGCTGCCGGTAGTCCTGCAGCGTCACGGCTTCGGTTGCCGGCCGCGGCACGCGGTCGAGCCGCTTGCCGTCGCCGTACACCCCGTCGGCGAACTCGTAGATGTAGTCGCCGAGATGGACGATCGCATCCAGGTCCTCGCGGCCGGCGAGGATCCGGTAGACGTTGAAGTAGCCGGCGGGATAGTTGGCGCAGGAGACGGAGGCGAGCCGCAGCCGATCGATCGCGGCGGGCAGCGTGCGCGTGCGGCCGATGGCCGACCGCTGGCCGCCGGACCGGAACGCGTAGTAGTAGACACGCCCAGGCTCGAGCCCGCGCGCATCGACCTTCACCGTGAAGTCGCGATCCGGTCCCGTCGTGACGGCGCCGCCCCGGACGATGCGCGCCATCTGCGCGTCGGCGGCAACCTCCCAGCGGACCTCGGCGCTGCGCGCTCCCGGCGGAGGGGTGACGCGCGTCCACAGCATGACCGAGGTGGCCTGCGAATCGCCGCTGGCGACGCCGTGACGAAACAGCCCGTCTGGTTCCTGGGCCCGGGTGAGGATGGGATAAGCCAGCCCCGAGGCGGTGACACCCCAGAGGAACTGACGCCGCGTGAGCATCGGAAGCTGATCCTAAGCGATATGGAACAGATCTGGCTTCGGCCGCCGCGTGAACAGCAGCGCACAGCTCACCTTCGCCGATGTGATCGATCGCGGAGCACCGCTCTCCGCGGCCGAGGCCGCGACGCTCGTGCTGGCCGTGTCGCGCCTGCCGATAGCCGCCGAGGACGAGATCGTCCTCGATGGCTCGGGTGAGGTCAGGCTCCGTGTCTCAGACCCCCGGACCTTCGAACCCCCGGACCCCCGGACCCTTGCCCTGCTCCTCCACCGCCTCCTCCGGCTTGACGAGCCCGGCGGCGGCGATCGCCGGGGATGTATTCCTGGCGGACTGCTGGTCGTGCTGGCGCGGACGCTGGGTCAGATCGATCTGCCGCCGCTCTCCCGCGACGCGTTCGACGACGCCATGGTACGTTTTGCGCGATCGGATGGGCCGGTGTCGCTGGCGGCGGTGTTCTGGCGCGCGGCGCGCATGCGGCCGCGTGGATCGCGGCGGCTGGCCTGGGGCCGCCGTCCGGCGCCTCGCGCGCGCACGGAACGTCGCCGGCAGGGGCCGACCACGGCAGAAGTCCGGTCGTGGCTGCGGCAGGCGGAGCAGGAGCTGTTCCGCCTGCGCCGTTCGCGCGCGGCGACCCTCGCGGCCGCGGCGATGCTGGCGCTGATCGTCGTGGCGATATTCGGGATCGGCGCCGCGGTCGGTCGCGACGCTGAGGTGCCACTTGTCGCCGCGGCGCCAGCGATGGACATCGCGCTGCCGGTGGTGGAGGAGGCGTCGCCGCCACCGGCCGCGACGCTTTCGCCGGCGCCGTCCGCTCAGCGCGCGCGGGCGGCGGCACGCCGGACGACTGTTGAAGCCGCCGCGCCGCCGCCCCGGCCGGTCCGTCGCACCGTGCAGATGGTCAACCTGCCACGCGCCCCGTGGACCGTGGTGCGGCGCCTTGACACTGCGGACGAGCGGTAACTACGCTTCTTCTCTGATGTCCCGTTGGTTCCGGCGTCACCTGTCGCCCGTCGCCGCCGCGCTGCTGGTGTCGATTGCCGCGCTCAGCGTGCCGCACGAGGCGGAGCTTGGGCACGAATCCGAGTTCGCCGGGTTCGTCGCCGGCGACGGATCGGATGGCGTGCTCTCGACGGAAGGCTCGGGCGAGGGACACGAAATCCACTGCCTGGCGTGCCACTGGGCCCGCGCCTTCAGGCCGGCGGTCGAGGGACGCTATCTCGCGCAACTGCCCGACAACGGCCGCATCGCCCGCCAGGTCGGCGCGCCTCGCGGTCATCTTCGCTCACCGATTTCCCAGCCGTCGCTTCGCTCGCCGCCCGCCGCTCCTCTCCCAGCCGTCCACGCATAAACATTTTCAGGTGCAGGCAGGCGTGTCCTGTCTGCGGGAGAGTTGCCATGTCGCCACGTTCCCTTTCCGGGGCGTGCGCCGTTCTCTGTGCTGCGCTGGCGTTCACCGCCGGGCTCGCGGCTCAGGCCGGCGTGCCGTTCTCGGGCCGATTACTCAATTCGTTGTCCGGCGATCCGGTTGCCGGCGCCACCATCCAGATCGACGAGCTGCGGCGCGAGACCACGACCGCGACGGATGGCACGTTCACCTTCGATGCGGTGCCGCCCGGCACCTACCATCTGTCCGTGCGCTCGCAGGGCTATTCCACCCGGCGCGCTGAAATCGTCGTCGGCGCCACGCCGGCGCCGGCGATGGATCTGACCGTCGATCCCGAGCTCCACTTCGAGGAGGTGACCTCGGTGAGCGCCGACACGCGCAGCCCGTTCGAAACCTTCCAGCCGACGTCGGTTCTGTCCGGGCAGGAGCTGTCGAAGGAGCTCGACGCCTCGCTCGGCGCGACGCTCGAGAACCAGCCCGGCGTCGCGTCGCGCAGCTTCGGACCCGCGCCGGCGCGGCCGGTCATCCGCGGTCTCGACGGCGACCGCGTGCTGATTCTGCAGGACGGCCAGCGGATGGGCGATCTGTCCAGCCAGTCGGGCGATCACGGCGTGACCGTCAACCCGGCGGCGGCGCAGCAGATCGAAGTGGTGCGCGGTCCGGCCACGCTGCTCTACGGGGCCAACGCCATCGGCGGCCTGGTCAACGTGATCACCGATGAGATCCCGACCCGGCCGCAGCGCGGGGCGGCCGGCAACGTCACGCTGGATCTCGGGTCGGCGGCGGCTCAGGCCGGCGGCGCGGCCGACATGCACGTCGGCAACGGGACGTTCGCCCTCCACGTCGGCGGCGGCGGCCGCCGGTCCGGCGACGTCGACACGCCGCTCGGCGATGTCGCGAACTCTCAATCACGCAACGGCTTCGGCAATGTCGGTGTGGCGTGGACCGGGACGAACAAGTACGTCGGCGGCAGCTATGGCTACGACGACACCCGCTACGGTGTGCCGGTTGTCGAAGGCGGCGTCCTGCAGCTGACGCCCCGCCGGCATGCGTTCTCGCTGCGCGGCGGCGCGCAGCAGCTCGACGGCCTCTTCGATTCGTTCCGCGCCACGCTCGGCGTCCGTCGATACCGGCACGACGAGCTCGAGGGGGACGATATCGGCACGACGTTCACGAACAACACGACCGAGCTCGAGGTGATGGGATCGCACCGCGCGGTTGGCCGGCTGAAGGGGAGCCTTGGCGCGTGGGCGTCGGGACGCGCGTTTGATGCACAAGGCGCGGAAGCGCTGTCTCCCGCGGTCGATCAACGGGGCTTTGCGGCCTTCCTCTATGAGGAGGTGACGTGGCCGCACGTCACGTTCCAGTTCGGCGGCCGCTTCGACCATACGAGCTACCAGCCGGCCGGCGAGCCCGAACGGCGCTTCAACACCGGCTCCGGGTCGATCGGCCTGCTGCTGCGTCCCGAGGCGGCTGACGACCGGCTCGTCATCGCCGCCAGCCTGGCGCGCGCCTCACGGGCGCCGGCCCTCGAGGAGCTCTTCTTCTTCGGCCTCCATCACGGCAACTTTGCCATCGAGCTCGGCAACCCGGCCCTGCAGGAGGAACGCGCCCTCGGATTCGACCTGTCGCTGCGGTTCCGTTCGGCGCGCGCGTCCGCGGAGGTCACCTATTTCCGCAACGACGTCGACGACTTCATCTTCCGCGACATTCTCGACCACGAGGACTTCGAGGCGCGGGAAGCCGAGTACGAAGCCAGGTTTCCTGGACGGGAACTCGTTGGCCATGACCATCACGAAGGGGAGGAGCCCGGCGCTTCAGTGCCGGAAGAAGACGACGTTGCCATTGTCGACTTCGTCGGCGCCGACACCGTCCTGCAGGGCGTCGAGGCGCACGCCGACGTACAGGTGGGCGGCGGCGTATCCGTGGAAGCGGGGATTGACTACGTGCGCGGTACGCTGAAGGCTGATGGCGAGCCCCTGCCGCGAATGCCGCCGCTGCGCGTGCGCGGCGGCCTCCGCTACCAGCGCAACGCGTTCCAGGCCGGCGGCGAGGTCGTGGCCACCGCCGAGCAGGATCGCGTCTCCGGTGCCGAATCGCCGACGGCGGGCTACAGCCTGCTGCGGTTGTTTGCGGCTTACTCGTTCCAAACGGGGCGCGCGGTGAACACGCTGACGTTCCGCGTCGACAACGCGACCGACGAGCTGTATCGAAACCACCTCTCGCTGATCAAGCACCTCGTGCCCGAGATGGGGCGCAACGTGAAGCTGCTCTACAACGTGTCCTTCTAGGAGAGCGTATGCGCGTCACGATCATGGCCCTCGCAGTCGTGCTGGCGCTCGGTGCCGGCCTGTCGGCCCAGCAGGGCCGTCCGGCGAGCCCGCCCGGTGCGGCCGCCACGCAGGTCGGCAACCAGTGGGTTGAAATCACCTACGGCCGGCCGATTCTTCGCGGCCGCACCAATATCTTCGGCAGCGGCGCCGACTACGGCGTCGCGCTGAATGACGGCGGCCCGGTCTGGCGCGCCGGCGCCAACGACACGACGCTCCTGCGCAACGCCGTCGCGCTGGAGATAGGCGGCCGCCGTGTGCCCGCCGGGGCTCACGCCATCCTGATCGAGTTGCGATCGCCGACGGAATGGACCTTCATTCTCTCGGCCCAGGCGCGGCAGCGGAGCTTCGATCCGAACAACACGACCGAGCTGTGGGGCGGCTTCAACTACCGGCCTGACCGCGACGTCGCGCGCGCACCGATGACCGTCGAAACCCTTCCCTACAGCGTGGATCAGCTCACGTGGCTGTTGACCGACGTGACGCCGTCGGGCGGCACCATGCGTGTCCTGTGGGAACGGACGATGGGGTCAGTGGGGTTCAAAGTGATCCAGTAATTCAAATTCAAAATGCAAAATTCAGAATGAGAAATTCGGAAAGGCGGCGCGGATATCGGCGGCGACCGGCGCGTCCAGCACGAGCGGCGCGCGCGTGAGCGGGTGCGGCAGTGACATCCGCCATGCGTGCAGCGCCTGCCGCTGCAGCAGCGGGTGCGGGCGCCCGTAGGTGGGGTCGCCCGCGATCGGCCAGCCGCGCGCCGCGAGGTGCACGCGAATCTGGTGTGTTCGACCCGTCACGAGCTCGCACCGCACAATCGCGCGCGCCCCATCGTCGGCGATCACCTCGTAGCGCGTCTCTGAGGGGGCCCCGCCCTCGGCAACCACCACGCGACGCCGATCCGCCGTGTCGCGGGCGAGCGGCAGGCTAATCGTCCCGGCACGCGGTTGAGGCACACCGTAAACCACGGCGAGGTATTCCTTCCTGACGTCGCCGTTCGCCCCGTCGCGTTGGACGGCGCGGTGGACCTGCGACGTCAACGCCACCAGCACGAGCCCTGACGTGCCCTTGTCGAGTCGTGTCACGACGCCCGGCGTTGCCGGCAGCACGCGGCGTGCGAGGATCCCGTTCAGCAGGGTGCCGGTCACGTTCTTGTACGAGGGGTGCACGACCAGCCCGGCCGGCTTGTTGACGGCAATCAGCCATGGATCCTCGAACACCACGTCGAGCGGCATGGACTCGGCGGCAGGCTTGATCGAAGATGGATCCATGTCACTCAAGCTTCGCATGCCGACGCCCGACCAGGCGCTGCCGGGGCACCCTGAACCGGTCCCGGTGCCCGATGCCCACTTCGTCAACGGCCACGAGCTGGTGCCGCCGTTTCCAGCCGGGCTCGAGCAGGCGGTGTTCGGCATGGGCTGCTTCTGGGGCGCGGAGCGCAAGTTCTGGGAGACGCCGGGGGTCTACAGCACCGCGGTGGGCTACGCGGGCGGCTACACCGCGAACGCCACCTACCGGGAGGTCTGCTCGGGCCTGACCGGCCACACGGAGGTCGTGCTCGTCGTGTTCGACCCGAAGGCGATCAGCTACGAGCAGCTGCTGAAGGTGTTCTGGGAGAACCACGACCCGACGCAGGGCATGCGGCAGGGGAACGACATCGGCACGCAGTACCGGTCGGTGATCTATGCGACCTCGCCGGCGCAGCAGCACACGGCCGAGGCGTCGCGCGCCGCCTACCAGGATCAGCTGACGGCTGCCGGCTACGGCCGCATTACGACCGAGATCCTGCCGGCGCCGCCGTTCTACTACGCCGAGGACTACCACCAGCAGTACCTCGCCAAGAACCCGAACGGCTACTGCGGCATCGGCGGCACCGGCGTCACCTGTCCCGTCGGTATAATGAACGGCTGAAATGAGCAGAGTTGTCTATAGCGATCAAACCGCATCCGCGGACCAGGAAGCGCTCCGCGTTGCGCACCAGGTGCGGCTTGTCTCCGGCGCCGAGGAAGGCACGGGGGTCGATGCGCTGCCTGACGGCGTGTACGGCTTCACGTATTCGCCGGCGCTGCCGAACGCGCCGCTGTTCGCGGTGCGGCGGTATCGCTGCTACGAAACGCACAAGTCCGGCGGCGACACCTATGTGATCGGGTTCGCCACCGTCGAGGACGCCGCCCGCCTGGCCAGCGGTGAAGAGGCGACGATTACCATCCAGCCCGAGGCCGACGCCACGGCCAACGTCCTCGTCCAGGTGCCGTACTCCCGCATTCGGCGCCACAAGCAGTACGCCGCGCCGAACGAGCACGGCTTCAACGTCACGCTGTTCTAATCGCTCGTTGCCCGTTCCGGGCCGCTCTCCACGGGCCGCGAGGGGTCGGAGGACCACTCCGACCAGGAGCCGGGGTAGAGGCGCGCGCCGCTGACCCCGGCATGCTCCAGGGCGAGCAGGTTGTGGCACGCGGTGACGCCCGAGCCGCAGTACATCACCAGCTCCTCGGCCCGGCGCCCGTCGAGCAGCGGCGCGAAGCGGCGCGCCAGCGCGTCTGGCGGCAGCATCGTCCCGTCGTGCGCGAGGTTGTCCCGGAAGTGCAGGTTGCGCGCGCCGGGAATGTGGCCGGGCACGCGATCGATCGGTTCCGTCTGCCCTTCGTAACGCTCCGGCGATCGCGCGTCGACGAGCACGGCCGAACGATCGGAGAGGATCTGCTCGACGTCGCCGGCCGTGAGCCGCCACGACTCGCGTGGCGCCGCCTTGAAGGTCGCCGGCGCATTGCGCTCGTCACCGTCCCGGGTCGGCCGCCCTTCACGAAGCCACTTCGCCCAGCCGCCGTCGAGCACGGCCACCGCATCGTGCCCCGCATACCGGAGCATCCACCACAGGCGCGCCGCGTACATCCCCGAGTCCTGGTCGTAGGCGACGACCTGGGTGCCGGCGCCGATCCCCAGCCTGGAGAACGTTGCCTCGATCGCCTCGAGAGATGGAAGTGGATGCCGGCCGTTGGTCCCGGTCTTCGTGCCGGCCAGGTCGTGGCCGAGGCTCACGTAGACCGCGCCAGGTATATGGCCGGCGCGGTACTGCGCAAGCCCCCACGACTCGTCGTTGAGGTCATAGCGGCAGTCGGCGATGACCAGGCCGCTGCCGAGCCCGGCGGCCAGCGCTTCGGTGTCGATGAGGGTCGTGTAGGCCATACGTGAGGGCCGGCTTGAGCCGGCCCGGTTTACGCGTTGCGCTCGAGCGCGGCGATCCGCTGCTCGAGCGGCGGGTGCGTCGAGAAGAACACCATCCAGCCGCGCGTGCCGTTGATCTTCATCGTCGCCAGCGCCTCGTGCGAGGTGTCCACCATCTCGCGGTTGGACGCCAGGCGGCGCAGCGCGCCGATCATCTTGTCCCGGCCGGCGAGCGTGGCGCCGCCGTGGTCGGCGCGGAACTCGCGGTGGCGCGAGAACCACGCGGTGACCATCGAGCCGAGGATGCCCAGTACGATCTCGAGCGCGAACACCACGAGGTAGCTGCCGCCGCTGTTGCGCGAGTCGTTGGAGCGCATGGCGAACGCAATGGCGCGCGCCAGGAACATGACGAACGCGTTCATCACCCCCTGCAGCAGCGTCATCGTCACCATGTCGCCGTTGGCGATGTGCGCCACTTCGTGCGCCAGGACCCCCTCGACCTCGTCGCGCCGCATCGACCGCAGCAAGCCGGCCGACACCGCCACGAGGCTCCGGCTCTTGCTCGGGCCGGTGGCGAACGCGTTGACCTCGGGCGAGTCGTAGACGCCGACTTCCGGCATCGGCAGGTTGGCCTGACGCGTCAGCCGCTCGACCGTCCGGTACACCCAGTCGAGCTCCTCGCGCCCCGTCCGGCCATCGACCAGCTGGACGCCGGTGGCGCGCTTGGCCATCCAGCGCGACATCTGCAGCGAGATGAACGCGCCGCCCATGCCCCAGATGAAGCAGAACGTCGCCAGCGCGCCGAGGTCGAGCGTGCCGTCGGCCGAGATGTAGCGGCCGACGCCGAGCACGCTCAGCACGACTGACAACGTGAGGACGACGGCGAGGTTGGTAATCAGGAAGAGGACGATGCGTTTGCCCATATATGTGTCTCTATTCTACGGACAGCGGATGTGTGTAGGACAAGTTGTCAGATGAGCACGACAATACCTATATTGCCAGACATGACAATGTGGATCCCCACCCTGGAGGGTAGAAAGGGGCCCGTCTATCGGGCGATTGCCGACGCGCTCGACGAAGCCGTCCAGCGCGGCGTCCTTCGCCCCGGCACGCGGCTGCCGGCGCACCGCGACCTGGCGGATCATCTCGGCGTCACCGTCACCACCATAACCCGCGCGTACACCGAAGCCGCCCGGAGAGGGCTGACCTCCGGGCACGTCGGCCGCGGCACGTTCATCCGCGGCAGCGAGATCGAGGACGGCGAGCGCGGCCAGATCGACCTGAGCGTCAACGTGCTGATGCCGGATCGCGAGGTGCTGACGCTCGAGCCGCGCATGTTCCAGCGGCGCGTGCTGCCGTGGACGCAGCTGCTCGGCTACGTGAAGTCGCCGGGGCACCTGCGCCACCGGCAGGCGATGGCCGCCTGGCTGGGCCGCCAGGGGCTGATGGTCGCGCCGGA
>JBFWUM010000010.1:0-53586 GCA_050247255.1 Vicinamibacterales bacterium
AGGCACAGAGACACAGAGACGCACGGAGGCCGACAGCGAGGCCGTTCAACGGCCGCCGAAGGCGGCCAAGTGCCTGTCATCCTCCGTGGCTCCGTGACTCCGCTGTGAAGCCGTGAACTCCGTCATCCTCCGTCAAAGGAGTACAGCTCGTGTCACAGCCGATCATTCCCACCGAGATCCGCACCGTCTACGAAGGCCGGATTTTCACCCTCCGGATCGAGACGGTGCCGCTGCCGAAGGGCGGTGTGTTGAGGGCGGAAATCGTCCGGCACCCGGGGTCGGTCGTGATCATCCCGATCGACGATGCAGGCGACATCATCCTGGTGCGGCAGTACCGGCCGGCCATCGGCCGCCACGCGTGGGAGCTGCCGGCCGGCAGCCTCAAGCCGGGCGAAGACCCGGCGGCGGCGGCGCTGCGCGAGTGCCACGAGGAGATTGGCCTGGTGCCGTCGGCGCTGCAGCCGCTGGGGGCGTTCTTCCCGACGCCCGGCTACTGCGACGAGGAGATGCGTTTCTTTCGCGCGAGCGGCTTGCGCCAGCCGCGGGCGGGCGAATCGGCGCAGCCCGACGAGGACGAGGACATCGAGGCGCAGGCGTTCTCGACGGCGGCCATCAGAGAGATGGTCGCCGCCGGCGAGATCATTGACTTGAAAACGGTCGCTGCGCTGTCGCTGCTCGCCCCGGCGTGACCGACGGCTGCGGCGTCAGCGCCAGCAGCAGCACTTCGTCGACCGTCGTCACGTAGTGGATGGTGAGGTCGCGGCGCAGCTCCTCGGTCAGATCCTCGTTGACGTTCTTCTCGTTCGGCCGCGGCAGGATCACTTCGCGGATGCCGACGCGCCGCGCCGCCAGCACTTTCTCCTTGATGCCGCCCACCGGCAGCACGCGGCCCGACAGCGTGATCTCGCCGGTCATGGCGATGTCGCCGCGCACCGGACGGCGCGTCAGCTCCGACGCCAGCGCCGCGGCCATGGTCACCCCCGCCGACGGCCCGTCCTTGGGGATGGCCCCCGACGGCACGTGCAGGTGGATCTCGGCGTTCTTGAAGAAGTCGGGGTCCGCCCCGTACGAGGCGGCATGGGCGCGGAACCAGGAGAGGGCGGCGCGCGCCGACTCCTTCATGACGTCGCCGAGCTGCCCCGTCAGCGTCAGCGTGCCGGTGCCTGCCATCCGCGACGCCTCGATGAACAGCACGTCGCCGCCCGCTGGCGTCCACGCCAGGCCGATCGCGACGCCAGGCTCCTTGGTACGCTCCTCCATTTCCTCGTCCATGAAGACGGGAGCGCCAAGCAGCGCGACGACGACCTCGCGGGTGACCGTCAGCGGATCCTCGTTGCCTTCGGCGCGCCGCCGGGCGGCCTTGCGGCAGATCGAGCCGATCTCCCGTTCGAGGTTGCGGACGCCGGCCTCGCGCGTGTAGCCGCGGATCACCGCCCGCAGCGCCTCGTCCGTGATCGTGATCTGCTCCGCGGTCAGGCCGTGGTTGGCCACCTGCTTCGACACGAGGTGGTCGCGGGCAATGGCCAGCTTCTCCTCCTCGGTGTAGCCGGCAATCTCCAGCACTTCCATGCGATCGCGCAGTGCCGGCGGCACCGGATCGAGCACGTTGGCGGTGGTGATGAAGAGCACCTCAGACAGGTCGAACGAGACGTCGAGGTAGTGATCGCGGAACGTCGAGTTCTGCTCCGGGTCGAGCACCTCGAGCAGCGCCGACGCCGGGTCGCCGCGGAAGTCGTTCCCCAGCTTGTCGATCTCGTCGAGGATGAACACCGGGTTCTTCGACTCGGCGCGTCGCAGCCCCTGGATGATCTGCCCCGGCAGCGCGCCGATGTAGGTGCGGCGGTGGCCCCGGATCTCGGCCTCGTCGCGCATCCCGCCGAGCGACACGCGGACGAACTTCCGCCCGAGCGACTGCGCAATCGACCGCGCCAGCGACGTCTTGCCGACGCCCGGGGGGCCGACGAAACAGAGGATCGGCCCCTTCACGTCGGGGTTGAGCTTGCGCACCGCCAGGTACTCGAGAATGCGGTCCTTGGCCTTGTCCAGCCCGGTGTGGTCGGCGTCGAGCACCTGCTTGGTCTTCGGCAGGTCGATGATCTCCTCGGTGCGCGTCTGCCACGGCAGCATGACGAGCCAGTCGAGATACGTGCGCGACACCGTGTACTCGGCGGCCGCCACCGGCATCTTCGACAACCGATCGAGCTCGCGGAGCGCTTCCTTCTGCACCCCCTCCGGCATGCCGGCCGCTTCGATCTTCTGCTGCAGCTCCTCGACGTCCTTCGTCTGGTCGTCGCCCTCGCCCAGTTCCTTCTGGATCGCCTTGAGCTGCTCGCGCAGGAAGTACTCCCGCTGGTTCTTGCCGACCTCCGACTGCACCTGCGACTGGATCTTCGAACCGAGCTCGAGCACCTCGAGCTCCTTGATGAGGATGCGATTGAGCGCATCCATCCGCGCCCGCACGTCGAGCGTCTCGAGCACCTCCTGCTTCACCGGCGTGGCGATGGTCGTCAGGCTGGAAGCGATGAAGTCGGCCAGGCGCCCCGGCTCGGCGATATTCGAGGCGAGCGTCTGCAGGTCGTCCGACAGCAGCGGCGACAGCGAGACCACCTGCTGGAAGTTCGTCTTGATGTTGCGCAGCAGCGCGTCGATCTCCAGCCGGTCGCCCTCGGCCAGCGCCTCCTCGGCGGGGCTGACGCGTGCGCGGAGATACGGCTTGGTCTCGAGGACCTCGTCGAGCGAGAGACGGCTGAGCCCCTGGACGATCAGCCGCAGGCTGCCGTCGGGGAGCTTGAACATCTTGTGGATCAGGCTGGCCGTACCGACCGCGAAGAGGTCGGCTTTGTGCGGCTCCTCGACCGACGCGTCGCGCTGCGTGAACACGCCGATCAGCTTGCCGCCGGAGATCGCCTCGTCGATCAGGCGGACCGAGCTCTCCCGCGCCACCGCGAGCGGCATGAACGAGTTGGGGAACAACACCGTGTCGCGCAGCGGCAGAATGGGCAGTTCGTCGGGCATGGCCACCGGCCGCTCGCTGGTGTTCAGCTCCTCGATGTCGAGGGTCTCGTCTCGCTCAGCCATAGCACCCCGAAATGAAAAAAGGCGCCCCGTGAAGGGGCGCCCTGCTCAACACGCGTGGCTTCCGCCTTCAGGCGGAAGCTTAGTTCGACATGTCGAAGAACAGCGTCGAAGAGCCGCTGCGGCGCGCCATCATGCGCTCCCGCTGCTCGGCCGTCTCGCGCGCTTCCTCGCAGTCCTTGCACCGCACGGCAAACGGCAGCGCCCGCAGGCGGGCCCCGGCGATCTCGTCGCCGCATTCGAAGCAGTTGCCGTACGTCCCCTCGTCCAGCCGGCGGAGCGCCTCGTTGACCTTGTTGAGGGTCTCCCCCTTCATCTGGATGAGCGCGAACTCGATGTCCTCCTGGATGTCCACCTCGGAGCTCTCGCCCTGGTCGAGGACGTCGCGTTCCCTGCCGCCCTCGGCGCGCACGTCGCGAATCTTGCCCTGAACCTCGTTCATCAGTTCGCGGCGGCGGTCCTCGAGCATCTTCTTCAGCTCGTTATAGCGGCTCGTTTTCGCCGCCGTCTTGGTCCGTGTCGTCGTCGCCATGATGTGCCTGCCGCTCCTTCCGATGGCCCACCGTTCTTGGGGGCTCGTATGATGGCGCCACTATGTGCATGAAAAGTGCCAATTATAAACGGCGCTGAAATGCGGGCATTCGACTCAGAAAGCCAGGCCCGGGTTCCACGTCGTGGCGCCTCTGGTTGTCAGCTATAAATAGTTCAAAAACAGTTACTTACAACACAGAGATCAAAGAGACTGAACACCGTTCACGCGGTTTAGACGCCAGGGCCGGCCAAAGGGTTCTAATCCGCGATTCGCGAGCTGATCCGAGTTTTCCCGTGCGAAGTGTGGCGATTTCGCACCGCCGCGCCCGCGTGCGCACGGGCGCTGGACCCCAACGGTCCCGCCTCCGGTGGCGAGATTAATCATGTCGATTTGTCGACATTCTGCTTACTTGTCGTCAATAAATAGTGGACACATCCTGGAGGCAGGCTCGGGGCCGGAGTTTGAGAAGCCATCACAGGTGAACTAGAATGAATCGTTTGTGCGCTCGCCGCCGATCGGGGACGGCGGGCACGTCAAGGGGTAGTCATGGCGAAGCGGTGCGAAGTGTGCGGCAAGGGCCCCCAGGTGGGGCGGACGGTTTCTCACGCCCATAACGTCGGGCCCCGGCGATTCGAGCCGAACCTGCAGTCGGTGCGCGCGGTCATCAACGGGGCGACCCGGCGCATGCGCGTCTGCACCCGCTGCCTGCGCGGCGGCAAGGTGACCAAGGCGGCGTGAAGCCTGAGGCGATCTCGGCGCCGGACGCGCCCGGCGCCATCGGCCCCTACTCGCCCGCGATCCGCGCGGGCAACCTGCTGTTTCTGTCGGGGCAGATTCCGATCGACCCGCGCACGGGGCAGCTCGTCGACGGCGACGTGGCCGTGCAGACCGAGCAGGTCATGCGCAATATCGCTGCCCTGCTCGCCGCGGCCGGCGCCAGCTTTGCCCATGTCGTGCGCACCACGGTGTTCCTCGCCGACATGGACGAGTTCGCCGCAATGAACGCAGTCTATGGGAAGTTCGTGGCCGACCCGCCGCCGGCGCGGGCGACGGTGCAGGTGGCGCGGCTGCCGCGCGACGTCCGCATCGAAATCGACGCGATCGCCGTCCTGCCGGAAGTCAAAGGTCAAAGGTCAAAGGTCAAAGGTCAAAGGTCGAAGGTACCTTTGACCTCCCACTTTTGACCTTTGACCTGATTACGCGCGCGCCGTCCGTTCGACCCCAATCACGCCAGCAACGTTCTTGATCGACTTGATCACCTTTTCCAGGTGTTTCACGTCCTTGATCTCGACCGTCATGTCGACGCGCGCCTGCTGATCGTCGCCGGTGCGCGCCTCCATGTTGGTGATGTTGGTGTTGATGTCGGAGACCTTGGCGCTGATCTCGGCCAGCATGCCCTTGCGATCCTCGACCTGCATGGTCAGCCGGACCTTGTAGGCCGCCTGGTCGGCGCCGGTGGCATCCCACTCGACGTCGATCCGGCGCTCGGGGTCGAACATCAGGTTGAGCACGTTCGGGCAGTTCGCGGAGTGGACCGACACGCCCTTGCCGCGCGTGATGTAGCCGACAATCCGCTCGCCGCGGATCGGGTTGCAGCACTTGGCGCGGAACACCAGCACATCATCGGTGCCGCGCACCGTGATCTTGTCGCCGGCAATGCCCCCCGGCCGCAGGACGCGCTTGACGACGGAGACGACGGCGGAATCGGGCGCCCGCTCCTTCAGCTGCCCGGGCGGAGTCGCCTTCTGCAGCACCGTCCGGGCGGCGATCTTCCCGTAGCCGATGTGCGCCACCAGCTCCTCGGCATTCCTGGCGCCGTATTCGGTGGCGAACTTGAGCAGGCCGTCGCTCTCGAGCAGCGTCCTGACGTTCAGGTCGAAGCGGCGGGCTTCCTTCTCGAGCAGCCGCCGTCCGAGCTCGATGCTGCGCGCCCGTTCCTCGCCCTGGAGGACGTGGCGGATCTTGCTGCGCGCGCGTGACGTGACGACGAACGACAGCCAGTCGCGGCTCGGCTTGTGCCCCGACTGCGTGATGATCTCGACGATGTCGCCGTTCTGGAGGCGGGTGCGCAGCGGCACCATGCGGCCGTTGACGCGCGCGCCGCTGCACTGGGTGCCGACGTCGGTGTGGATGCTGTAGGCGAAGTCCACCGGGGTGGCGCCGCGCGGCAGCGACCGCACCTCCCCCTTCGGCGTGAAGATGTAGACCTCCTCGGGGTAGAGGTCGATCTTCAGGTTGCGCAGGAACTCCTGTGGATCGCGGACCTCCTGCTGCACTTCCAGCAGCTGCCGCATCCACTGGAAGTAGCGCTCGTCGCGCTGGTCGCCGACCCGCCCCTCCTTGTATTTCCAGTGCGCGGCAATGCCTTCCTCCGCCCGCCGGTGCATCTCCTCGGTGCGGATCTGGACCTCGAACGGGAAGCCGCGCTCGCTGATCACCGAGGTGTGCAGCGACTGGTAGCCGTTGGGGCGCGGCATGGCGATGAAGTCCTTGATCCGCCCCGGGACCGGCGACCACGTCTGGTGGATGATGCCGAGCGCGGCGTAGCAGTCCCTCACCGACTGCGTCACCACGCGCAGCGCGACGAAGTCGTAGACCCGTTCCAGGTCGATTTTCTGCCGCTTCAACTTGAGGTGAATGCTGTAAAGGCGCTTGATGCGGCCGTCGATGTGGATGACGGGAACCTGCGCGTCTTCCAGCTTGGCGCGGATGGTCTTGATCAGCTCCTGGCTGACCGGCTCGGCAGTCCGGCGCAGCGCCTCGACCTTGGAGCGCAGCGCTTCGTAGGCCTTTGGCTCGAGGTACTTGAACGCCAGTTCCTCGAGTTCATTCTTCACCTTGCTCATCCCGAGCCGGTTGGCAATCGGCGCGTAGATGTCGAGCGTTTCCTGGGCGATCTTGAGGCGGCGTTCCTCAGGCAGGTGGCCGAGCGTCCGCATGTTGTGCAGCCGGTCCGCCAGCTTGACGAGGATGACGCGGATGTCATCCACCATCGCCAGCAGCATCTTGCGGAAGTTCTCGGCCTGCCGCTCTTCGCTCGACGAAAACGGGATCGCCCCGATCTTGGTGACCCCTTCGACGACGTGCGCGACTTCGGGGCCGAACAGCTCGGCAATCCGCTCCGGCGAGGTGAGCGTGTCCTCGACGACGTCGTGCAGCAGGCCGGCGGCCACGGCCACGACGTCCAATTTCATGTCGGCGAGGAAGTCGGCCACCTCGAGCGGGTGGACGAGGTACGGCTCTCCCGAATGGCGGACCTGGCCCTTGTGTTCCAGGGCCGAGAAGACGTACGCCCGCCGCAGGAGCTCCAGATCGGCATCCGGGCTGTAGCTCCGCACCTTCTCGAGGAGGGTCTCGAACCGAATCATGGCGGGCGGTGTCTAACCTGTTGATAGCGCTGCCGCTTGCGGTGGAGCGGGTCGCGTTCCGGGCGGCCTCATCGGCGCTCTGGGCATCGCTCCTGGCATCATAGCCCGGCCCTTGACGCACCGGAAAATCGATCACTATACTGGCGCGCTTACGCGCTTCGGCGGGTTCCTTCTTCCAGGTTCCCTGTGCCCGGTTCGTGTTTGCTCACGAATACGGAAGCCGGAACCTGGAAGTCTGAAGCATTCTTAGGGGGTAACGATGCGGATGTTTTCGTCACGGGCGCTGACGCTCGCGGTGGTCGCGATGGCGGCGGTTGCACTTTCGGGCTGCGGCCAGATCAACAAGCTGCGGGCGCGCCAGGCGGTCAAGGATGCCAACCCCCTGTATCAGGGCGGCAACTACCGCGAGGCGGCCGATAAATACCAGGAAGCGCTCGCGCTCGATCCGACGCTGGGCGACATCTATTTCTTCGTCGGCAACAGCTACGACAATCTCTATCGCCCGGCGCGCGCCGGCGAACCGGCCAACGACGAGAACCTCACCAAGGCGATCGAGTTCTACAAGCGGGCCGCGGAAATGCAGGAGACCACGCCGCCGATCAAGAAGCTGTCGCTCGAGTACCTCGTCGCCGCCTACGGCCCCGACAAGCTGAACGACCCCGCGCAGTCCGAGCCGATCGTCCAGCAGATGATCGAGCTCGAGCCGAACGAGCCGGCCAACTACTTCGCCCTGGCCCGGATCTACGAGGATAACGGCGACTACGAGCTGGCCGAGGCGACGTACCTGAAGGGGAGGGATGTGCGCCCGAACGACCCGACCGTCTACGCCACCGTCGCCGGTTTCTACAACCGCCAGGGGGACTTCGAGAAGACCATCGAGCAGCTGAACCAGCGCGTCGCGCTCGAGCAGAACAACCCCGAGGCGCACCACACGGTCGCCGCGTTCTACTGGGAAAAGGCCTTCCGCGACCTGCGGCTGACCAACGCCGAGAAGCTGAAGTACGTCCAGGCCGGCATCGAAGCCGAGGACAAGGCGCTGGCGCTCAACAGCGAGTACGTCGAGGCGATCACCTACAAGGGGCTGCTGCTGCGGCTCCAGGCGAACCTCGAAACGAACCCACAGCGCCAGCAGGCGCTGCTCCGCGAGGCGCAGCAGCTGCAGGACCAGGCGGTCGAAATTCGGAAGAAGCAGCAGGCCGGCGCCTAATTTCGGTCATGCCGGCAACGCCGGCGCAACCGCCCGGTAACATTTGTGTCGAGGGCCGTTTCCCGTTCGGAGACGGCCTTTTTTTCTGTACAATCTCCCTCCAGCTCAACACTCGAGCGTCCTTCCCCACCGAGCGTCAACGGAGTGAGTAAATGAAGCGTGTGTCCACTGTTTTGGCGCGGCTGGCCCTTGCCACCGCCCTTTTGGCCATCAACGCCTGGCTGTCGCCCACCGTGGCGTCCGCGCAGGGCGTGACCACCGGCGCCATGTCCGGTCTCGTCACCAACGCCGACGGGCAGGCGGTGCCGGGCGCCAGCGTCATCGCCATCCACGAACCGTCGGGGACGGTCTACGAGGCGACCACCCGCCAGGACGGCCGGTTCTCGATCCTCGGCATGCGCGTCGGTGGCCCGTACACCGTGACGGTGAACTTCGTCGGCACCGGCACCGCGTTCGAGCCGCAGACGGTCACCGACCTCGCGGTCACCCTTGGCACCGCCACCGACGTGCCAGTGCAGGTCCGCACCATCGCCGTCCAGGAACAGGTCACCGTCACCGGGACGGCCGCCGATGCGGTGTTCAGCTCGCAGCGGACCGGCGCGGCCACGGCCGTGACCCGCTTCGACATCGCGACCCTGCCGACCATCTCCGGCCGCATCTCGGACATCACCCGGCTGACGCCGCAGGCCAGCGGCAACTCGTTCGCCGGCCAGGACAACCGGCTGAACAACATCACGGTCGACGGGTCGTTCTTCAACAACTCATTCGGCCTCGGCGCCCAGCCGGGCGACCGCACGGGAGTCGCCCCGATTTCGCTCGAAGCGATCGAGCAGGTGCAGGTCAGCATCGCCCCGTTCGACGTCCGCCAGGGCAGCTTCATCGGCGCCGCCATCAACACCGTGACCCGCAGCGGCACCAACGAGTTGACGGCCTCGGTCTACCACCGCATGCGCAACGAGGGGTTCGTCGGCACCGAGGCCGGTGACCGCACGGTCGATCCCGGCGAGTTCACGTTCCGCGACACCGGGTTCTGGGCCGGCGGCCCGATCGTCCGCAACCGCCTGTTCGTGTTCGGCAACTACGAGAACGAAGAAGAGAAGCGGCCGTTGATCGAGATCCGCCCCAACGCCGGCGGCGAAGCGGTGGGCGGCAACGTCTCGCGCGTGCTCGCCTCCGACCTGACGGCGCTCAGCAGCTTCCTCTCGCAGAACTTCAACTACGAGACCGGGGCGTTCGGCGCATTCGACGACGTGACACCGGTGAAGCGGTATCTGCTGCGCACCGACTTCAATCTGAATAACGCCAACAAGATCAGCTTCCGCTACAACCAGCTCGACTCGTCGTCGGACAACCTGACATCGACCTCGTCGTCGGCCGGGCTCGGCGGGCGGAGCTTCAACCCGACCGGCGGCCTGACGTTCGAGGGCTCGACGTATTCGGTCCTCGAAAACATCAAGTCGGGCATCGGCGAATGGAACGCGGTGATCGGCAGCACGATGTCGAACAACCTGATCATCGGCTTCACCTCGAACGACGAAAGCCGTGGCGACATCGGCGAGCTGTTCCCGTTCGTCGATGTTCGGCAGGGCAGCTCGGCCTATGCGTCGTTCGGCAGCGAGCCGTTCACCGTGCAGAACGAGCTGCGTTACAAGACCTTCCAGCTGCAGGACAGCTTCACCCGCTTCGGCAACCAGCACACGATGACGTTCGGCTTCTCGGCCCAGCGCTACACGTCCGACAACGTGTTCTGGAGCTGCTGCCCGCAGAGCAACTACGTGTACGCCTCGCTGGCCGACTTCTATGCGGACGCGGAAGGCTACCTCGCCAATCCGAACCGTACGACGGCCACCGTCGCACCCCTGTTCTTCAAGGTCCGCTACTCGAACGTGCCGGACCTGGACAAGCCACTGCAGCCCCTGCAGGTCTGGTACAACAGCGTCTACGCGCAGGACGAGTGGCGCCCGCGCCGCGACCTGACGATCACGGCCGGCGTCCGTGCCGACATGTCGATCTTCAAGAACACCGCTTACCGGAACGAGAAGGCAGATGCCCTCACCTTCCTGGATCCGTCGGACAGCCCGGTGCAATTTCAGTCGGGCGAGATGCCGGAGTCAAAGGTCCTGTGGTCGCCGCGGGCGGCGGCCAACTGGGATCTGGGCGGGCGCGGCACGACGCAGCTCCGGGTCGGCACCGGGCTCTTCACCGGTCCGCCGCTCTACGTCTGGATTTCGAACCAGCTCGGGAACACCGGCGTGCTGATTGGCGAGGTCTCCTGCAACGCTGCGAGTTGCGATACGTCCCAGTTCGGATTCAATCCGAATCCCGACGCCTACAAGCCGACCAACGTCACGGGCACGGGGGCCGCGAGCTACGAGCTCGACGTCACCGAACGTGATTTCAAGTTCCCGCAGGTGTGGCGCACCAATCTCGGCATCGACCAGCGTCTGCCAGGCGGCATCACCGGCACCCTCGAGTTCCTCTTCAACAAGGACGTCAACGGCTACGCCTACTACAACGCCAACCTGCCAGTGCCGCAGTCAGCGATCACGGGTGTCAACGCCCGCCCGCGCTATACCTCGAACCGCCTGAACACGACGCCGGGGAACACGGTGACCAACGCGTTCGTGCTGACCAACCAGGACGAGGGCAAGTCGTGGAACATCTCGGCCAGCCTGTCGAAGAACAACATCATCGACGGTCTCACCATCCGCGGCGCCTACAGCTACGGCGAGGCGAAGAACACCATCGATCCGGGGTCAACCGCCTTCTCGTCGTTCAACAACAATCAGCACACGGGCGACCCGAATAACCCGGGCCTCGGCTGGAGCGGCGGCACGCAGGGGCACCGCATCTACTGGCAGGCGACGTACTCGAAGGAATACTTCGGCATCGGCGCCACGACGATCTCCGCGTTCTGGGAAGCGCGTCCCTCGACGCAGAACTTCACCACCCGCGGCAGCTACACCTTCGGCGGCGACATCAATGGCGACGGCGGGTCGAACAACGACCTGATCTACGTGCCGCGCGACACCTCGGAAATGAACTTCGTCGCCTTCACCGCCGGCGGCCGCACGTTCACGGCGGCGGAGCAGGCGACGGCGTTCGAGGCCTACATCCAGCAGGACCCCTACCTGAAGACCCGGCGCGGCCAGTTCGCCGAGCGCGGCGGCCTGGCCATGCCGATCGCCAAGAAGATGGACCTGAGCGTCGTCCAGGAAATCTTCCAGAACATCGGCGGCAAGCGGAACGCCGGAGAAATCCGACTGGACATCACCAACTTCGGCAACCTGCTGAACTCGAGCTGGGGCGTCGGCAACCGCACGGTCATCGGCTCGACCGGAGCGAACAGCGTCCCGGTGCTGACTAATGCGACGGTCAACGCGCAAGGCCAGGTCAGCTACCGCATGGCGGTCGTCAACAACGAGCTGGTGACCAAGACGTTCCAGAAGAGCGCGTTCCTGAGCGACGTCTACCAGGTCATGCTCAGCTTCCGCTACCGGTTCAACTAAGAAGCGGGGCGCCCCGTGAAGGGGCGCCCTACTCTGAAAACACGGAGGGCACCCCTTTACGGGGTGCCCTCCCGCCCTTTCCTACAAACCGTCCTACAACGTCGTGCGGGCGCGGATCGTGTGCGGCTGTGCAAGTCCCGCACACCGCCCACCCGTGATCCGGCCAAAGTCTCCTGAATTTCACGTATTTCTGGGCGAACGCAGTCGGCACCGATCCTGCTCAGCTGACGGGTGAGAGAAGTCACCATGCAGCCAGATCTCATCATCTCGAAGAAGCCCACGGGCACCGTTCTCATCGTCGACGATGACGATGGCGTGCGACGCGTCCTGACCCGCTGGGTCGGCGATCTCGGCCACCAGGTGCTGGTCGCCTGCGACGCCGATGCCGCGCTGGAGCTGATGGGCCAGAACGCCGTCGATGTCGCGCTCTGCGACGTCAAGATGCCGGGACGGGACGGCATCTGGCTGGTCGATCAGCTCAGGCGTGGATACCCCCGTACGTCGATCGTCATGGCGACGGGCTTGACCGAGCTCGACCCGATGGTCACGCTCCGGCCCGGGGTCGTCGGCTACATCGTCAAGCCGTTCAACCGCGACGAGCTCGACGCGGTCATCCAGAAGGGGCTGGCGGCGTGTCCCCAGGGACCGGCGGCGCCTCCCCGGCCACAGGGGCTGCTGGCGGCCGCGCGCGGCGACATCGTGGACGGGGTCATCCTCGCCCGCTACCCAGCCTGAATCGGCCCAGAAGGCGCGTACACGCAAAAAGGCCGCGTCCCCCAGGGGAGAACGCGGCCTTCTTCTTTTCTCGAGCCGGGCGGGCGACCTATTCCTTACTCGGTGCCGGCGCCCGCAGCGCGGCGCATGGCCTCGGTGACGATGCCGACCTTCTCGACGCCGGCGCCCTTGGCCGCGTCGATGACGGTCACGATGTCGCCGTAGCGCAGCGAGCCGGCCGCGGCGATGAACATCGTCTTGTCCTTGCGGGTGTCGAACACGTCGCGCAGGAAGTCCTCCAGGTCGGCGACCTGGACGTCCTGCTTGTTGACCGAGAGCCGCCGGTCGGCGGTGTACTCGACGACGACCTGGCTGATGTCGGTCTGCTGCTCGGGGGTATTCTTCGTCTCCGCCGGCAGGTTGATGTCGAGCCCGCGCTGGTTGAGCGGCAGGGCGGCCATGAAGATGACGAGGAGCACGAGCAGCACGTCGATCATCGGCGTGATGTTCATGTCCGCGTTGGCCTTGGGGATTTCTCCCCGGAAGACGCTGTCCGCGCCGTGGTGCTTGTGGGCGTGGGCCATTACTCGCCTCCCTCCGGCTGCTGTCCGCGGCGCGGGTCAGTGATCAGCCCCATGTCCTCGATGCCGGCGGCGCGCAGCGAGTCCATCGCCTCCATCACGTCGCCGTAGGAGGCGTCGACGTCGGCCTTGATGATCACGATCTTCTGCGCCTTGGTCTCGAGCACTTCGGCGACGCGCTGGGCGAGCCGGTCGGGCGCCACCTGCTGCGAGTTCACGTAGAACTCCTTGCGAGCGGTGATCGCCAGCACCGTCTGGTCCTGTGTCTCCGGCTTCTCAGCCGTGTTCGCCGCCTGGGGCAGCGTCAGCGACACGCCCTGCTGCAGCAGCGGAGCCACGATCATCATGATGATGAGGAGCACCAGCATGACGTCGACGAGCGGCGTCACGTTGATGTCGGACTTGACGCCGCCGCCACCACCTAGTTGAACTGCCATAGTTACAAACCTCGGTTGCTGGGTTGTTGTGCGGCTGGGTAGCTGGGGACGCCCCCAGCCACACAGCCACCAAGCGACCTAGCGACTAACTTTACGCCGTCTTCTTGATGAAGTAGTCGACGAGTTCCGACGACGAGTTGTCCATCTCGACGTTGAAGTACTCGAGGCGCGACGTCAGGAAGTTGTAGAACCAGACGGCCGGGATGGCGACGAACAGCCCGAGCGCGGTCTCGACGAGCGCTTCGGCGATACCGGCCGACACGGCGCCGATGCCACCCGAGCCGGTCGACGCGATACCGGTGAAGGCGTTGATAACGCCGACGACGGTGCCGAGCAGTCCGACGAACGGGGCGGTCGAGCCGATGGTGGCGAGCGTCGCGACGCCCTTCTTCAGGTCCGACGCGGTCAGCGCGGTGGCGCGCTGAATCGAGCGGCGCACGGTGTCGAGCACGTCCTCACGGTTCAGGTTGGCGCCGCCGCTCTCCTGCTGGAACTGGTATTCCTGCAGGCCGGCGAGCACGACCTTGGCCAGGTGGCTGTAGCGGAAGTCCTTCGACGTCGAGAGCGCGATCGCTTCCTTCAGCCGGCCGTCCTTGAGGTGCTTGGCCACCTGCGGCGCATAGAGCTTCGACTGCTTGCGCGCCTGGTTGTAGGTGTAGATCCGCTCGATGGCGACACCGACGGACCAGAACGACTGAATGAACAGCACGACGGCGACCCCGATGGCGACCGGGCCCATCTGCGCGAACAGGTCGACGAGGTTGAGACCGCCACCTTCCTGCGCGAACGCCGGGGTGCTGACGGCCATCAGGCCGACAGCGGCGATCGCGACCTGCCCGAACTGACGCATCTTCCGAACTTCCATTACTGCATCCTCCGCTAACCGATTGATGAACGTCTTTTCTAGGGCGCCGGTGAGGCCGGCACTGACGTGCCGGGCTCCGTACGCCGGTGGTGGTCTAACTGAGCGTGAACTGTACGGTGACCGTCATGATGACCGGCACCGGCACGCCGTTGAGCAGCGTCGGCGTGTATTCCCACTGCCGCACGGCCTCGAGCGCAGCGGCGTCGAGCAGCGGCACCGAACGCAGCACGCGCGCGTCCTGGACCTTGCCGTTCGGGCCAATCGTCGCCTCGATGATGACGACGCCCTGGACGCGCGCCGACTGGGCGATGGGCGGGTACGACGGCGGCACGTTCTTGGTGCGCACCGGCGGCTTGATGTTGCCGCCCACGCGGACCGGCGCGGCCGGCGGCGGCGGCGGCGGCGGCGGGGCCTCGGGCAGGCCGCCCACCACGCCGCCGGCGATGCCGCCGGGAATCCCGCCCTCGACGGCGCGTTCGAAGTTGGTCTGGAGCTCGGTTTCCGGCCGAATCTCCGAGGGCGCCTCGACCGGCGCCGCGGCCGGGTTCACGTCCACCACCGGCTCCGGGGCGGCCGCCTGCGGCGGCGGCGGGGGCGGCGGCGGCGGCGGCGGCGGCGGCGCTGCCGCCACGAAGGCCCCCATCATCGACGGCGGCGTCGGCAGGGCATCCATCGCCATCAGCGGGATGATGATGAGTGCCGCAATGACCGCCGTGTGGACCAGAATCGAGAGCGGCACCGTGTACCACTGCTTCGATCCGACCTTGACGGACGGATCCACGATATCCCCGAACATCTTTTCAGCGCGTGGCACCGGTCTTACCCCTCCTGCGTGCTGCTGTCTTCCAGCCCCTGCGACGGCAAAGGCGGCCGATTATAGCTAGGCCAAAAAAAGAGTGTCAACGAACGGCCGGCGCCGGACAGAAGTGTCCGGCAACAGACTTAGACACCGGTTTGGCCAAAGTGCTCCACCCGGTTTCACCCCAACCGTCCAGGCAAAGACCGGGCATTTTATCTCGCTTTGGAACCAGCGCAAGCCCTAATCCGTCTTTGCCTGGATCAGTGCATCGACCCGCCGATGCGCATCCCGTAAAACGACCGGTAAACGAACACCACCGAGACCGCCAGGAACACCGCCGCCAGCACATGGCTGACCGTCGGCCCCATGTCCGCGGTCAGCTGGACCGCGAGCGACACCGCCAGCAGCCCGAACAGCGTCGTGAACTTGATCACCGGGTTCAACGCCACCGACGAGGTGTCCTTGAACGGGTCACCCACCGTGTCGCCCACGACCGTCGCCGCATGCAGCGGGGTGTTCTTCATCTTCAGCTCGGTCTCGACGATCTTCTTGGCGTTGTCCCAGGCGCCGCCGGCGTTGGCCATGAACACCGCCTGGTACAGGCCGAAGAGCGCGATCGACACCAGGTAGCCGATGAAGAAGAACGGCTCGACGAAGGCGAATCCGAGCGTCGCGAAGAAGACCGTCAGGAAGATGTTGAACATCCCCTTCTGCGCGTACTGGGTGCAGATCTCGACCACCTTCTTGCTGTCCTCGACCGACGCCTTGGTCACCGAGTCGTCGAGCTTGATGTTCGCCTTGATGAACTCGACGGCGCGGTAGGCACCGGTCGTCACCGCCTGGGTCGACGCGCCGGTGAACCAGTAGATGATCGCGCCGCCGGTCACCAGCCCGAGCAGGAAGGGCGCGTGCAGCAGCGACAGGTTCGCCACGTTCTCGGTCAGCCCGTGCGTCAGCTCGACGATGATCGAGAAGATCATCGTCGTCGCGCCCACCACCGCGGTGCCGATCAGCACCGGCTTGGCGGTCGCCTTGAAGGTGTTGCCGGCGCCGTCGTTCTCCTCGAGCAGCGCCTTCGCCCCCTCGAAGTTCACGTTCAGCCCGAAGTCCTTCTTCAACTCGCCCTGGATGCCCGGCAGCGTCTCGATGACCGACAGCTCGTACACCGACTGGGCGTTGTCCGTCACCGGGCCGTACGAATCGACGGCGATCGTCACCGGGCCCATCCCGAGGAAGCCGAAGGCCACCAGGCCGAAGGCAAAGACGGCGGGGGCCAGCATCATGTCGCTCATCGACGTCCCGAGGTTGCTGATCAGGTAGCCGATCGACATCAGCACGACGATGCTGAGGCCCAGCCAGTAGGCGCTGAAGTTGCCGGCGACGAAGCCGGACAGGATGTTCAGCGACGGGCCGCCTTCGCGCGACGAGATGACGACCTCCTTCACGTGGCCCGACTCGACCGACGTGAAGACCTTCACCAGCTCCGGGATGATCGCCCCCGCCAGCGTGCCGCAGGTGATGATCGTCGACAGCTTCCACCACAGCGTGCCGTCGCCGAGACCGGCAATCAGCACGTACGACACGACGTAGGTCAGCGCCACGGACACGATCGAGGTGATCCAGACCAGCGAGGTGAGCGGCGCCTCGAAGTTCATCCTGGCAGCCGCGCCGTACCGCCCCTTCGCCGCGGCCTCGTTCACCAGGTAGGAGAACGCGCTGGCGACGATCATCATCACGCGCATCACGAAGATCCAGACGAGCAGCTGGATCTGGGTCGCGGCCTCGGGCACGGCCAGCATGATGAACGTGATCAGCGCCACGCCGGTGACGCCGTAGGTCTCGAAGCCGTCGGCGCTCGGGCCGACGGAGTCGCCGGCGTTGTCGCCGGTGCAGTCGGCGATCACGCCCGGGTTGCGCGCATCGTCTTCCTTGATGTTGAAGACGATCTTCATCAGGTCGGAACCGATGTCGGCGATCTTGGTGAAGATGCCGCCGGCAATGCGCAGCGCCGCCGCGCCAAGCGACTCGCCGATGGCGAAGCCGATGAAGCAGGCGCCGGCATAATCGCCCGGGATGAACAGCAGGATGATCAGCATGATCAGCAGCTCGACGCTGATCAGCAGCATGCCGATGGACATGCCGGCGCGCAGCGGGATGGCGTAGACCGGGTAGGCCTTCCCCTCGAGGCTGGCGAAGGCCGTGCGGCTGTTGGCGTAGGTGTTCACCCGGATCCCGAACCACGCCACGCTGTAGCTGCCGAGGATGCCGACGATGCTGAACAGCAGGATGATGCCGACGCGGAAGGCGTCGAACCCGGACAGCACGCCGAAATAGAGCACGATGACAACGGCGATGAAGATCTCGAGGATGGCGATGAACTTGCCCTGCGTCACCAGGTAGGTCTTGCAGGTCTCGTAGATCAGCTCGGAGATCTCGCGCATCGAGCGGTGCACCGGCAGGTTCTTGATCTGGTTGAGGATCACCAGGCCGAACAGGATGCCGAGCGCCGAGACGACGAGCCCGCCCATCAGCAGCGCGCGGCTGCCGTAGCCGCCGACGTCGACCTGGTTCAGGTCGGGCAGCACCAGGGCGGCTTCACCGCCAGGGCCCGCCGGCTCGGGCTGCTGTGCCAGCAGCGCCGGGGAAGCGAGCGCCACGAGCAGCGCCATGGCAAGGGCGACGCGCGCGCATTTCTTCAACGTGTCAGTCATAGCGTCCATACAGCGGTGTGTTCTCTGCTCCTTACAGGTCCTTACAGGAAGAGCGGCCCGAAGACGACGGCGACAATCGCCATCAGCTTCAGCAGGATGTTGAGCGCGGGGCCGGCGGTGTCCTTGAACGGGTCGCCGACGGTGTCGCCGACGACCGCGGCGCGGTGCGCCTCTGAGCGCTTGCCGCCATGCTGGCCGCTCTCGATGTACTTCTTGGCGTTGTCCCAGGCGCCGCCGGCATTGGCCATCATCAGCGCCATCAGCGCGCCGGCGCCGATCGAGCCGATCAGCAGGCCGCCCAGCGCCTCGGCGCCGAGGACGACGCCCACGGCAATCGGCGCCGCCACCGCAATCGTGCCTGGCAGCACCATCTCCTTGATCGCGCCGTCGGTCGCAATGCGCACGGCGCCGGCCGCGTCAGGCGGGGTCGTCCCTTCCATGATGCCCGGGATCTCGCGGAACTGGCGGCGCACTTCCTCCACCATTTTCATCGCCGCGCGGCCGACCGCGCCCATGGCCATGGCGCTGAAGACAAACGGCATCAGCGAGCCGATCAGCAGGCCGATGAGCACCGGCACGTCGAGCAGGTCGAACGCGGTGACGCGCGTGACCTGGGCATACGACACCATCAGCGCCAGGGCGGTCAGCACGGCCGAGCCGATCGCGAACCCCTTTCCGGTCGCCGCCGTGGTGTTGCCGAGCGAGTCGAGCGCATCGGTCCGCTCCCGCACCTCGGGCGGCAGGTGCGACTGCTCGGCAATGCCGCCGGCGTTGTCGGCCACCGGCCCGTAGGCGTCGGTGGCCAGCGTGATGCCGAGCGTGGACAGCATGCCGACGGCGGACAGCGCCACACCGTAGAGGCCGGCCAGGGCGTAGGTGATCCAGATGGCGGCGGCGATCGTCAGCAGCGGCGCGGCGGTCGACAGCATCCCCAGCGCCAGGCCGCCGATGATCACCGGCCCCGTTCCCGATACGGCCTGTGCCGACAGCCGCTGCGTCGGCCCGTACTCGTACGCCGTGTAGTACTCGGTGGCGGTCCCGATCACCTGGCCGGCGACGAGTCCGACGACGACCGCCCAGAACAGGTTGAAGTCGAGCCCCAGCCAGGCGATGAGGCCGGCGGTGCCGAGCAGCGCCAGGGCGCCGGCGCCGAAGATTCCCGTCCGCAGCGCCCAGAGCAGCTGCCCCATGTTCGCTTTCTCGCTCGTGCGCACGAGGAACGTGCCGATGATGGCGCACACCGCGCCAAGACCCGCCACGCCGAGCGGCAGCCCGAACGCCGTCGCGTCGTAGGTCGCGTCAGACCCCAGCGGCAGGACGGCGTTCTCCGCGGCGCCGATGACGCCGACCGCGGCCAGCGACATCACCGCGACGATCGAGCCGGTGTACGACTCGAACAGGTCGGCGCCCATGCCGGCCACGTCGCCGACGTTGTCGCCCACGTTGTCGGCAATGGTGGCCGGGTTGCGCGGGTCGTCTTCGGGAATGCCGGCCTCCACCTTGCCGACGAGGTCGGCGCCGACGTCGGCGGCCTTCGTGTAGATGCCGCCGCCGACGCGCGCGAACAGGGCAATCGACGAGGCGCCGAACGCGAACCCGGTGAGCGGCTGGTAGTGCTGGAAGAGGAGATAGAGCCCCGCCAGGCAGACGAGGCTGATGCCGACGACGGTCATCCCCATCACCGCGCCGGAGGAGAACGCCACCCGCAGCGCCGGGTTGAGCCCGACGCGCGCCTTGGCAGCCGTTCGCACGTTGGCCCGCACGGCGATGTACATGCCGACGTAGCCGGCGGTCGCTGAGGCCAGCGCGCCGAGCACGTAGGAAATGGCCGTTCGCGGCAGCCCGGTCAGTGCGCCCGCCTCGACGATGCCGAGCGCAGCGAACTTGCCGGTGACGTCGGCATCGACGAAGACGGCGATGACGATGGTGACGATGGCGACGAAGACGGCGAGGAAGGTGTACTCGCGGCGGAGGAAGGCCGCCGCGCCCTGCTGGATCAGCAGGCCGATGGCGCGCATCGTGTCGTTGCCGGTGTCCTCCCGCAGCACACGCTGCGCGGTCAGCGCCGCGAAGAGCAGCGCAAGCACACCGCCACCCAGCGCGAGGTAGAGCATCTCCATATCGGTCCCTTGGCTCTTCTAAGGCGTCTATGACTTCTGAATCTTCGTCGGCAGCGACATGCCGCCGGTGAGGAAGATCCGGATCCCGTCCTCCACCGAGAGGTCGGGATAGAACGCGCGCTCGCGCGGGTACACCACGATGTCGCCCAGGTACAAGTGGTTGGTCGGCACGTAGACGGCGACCAGTGCCTCCGCCCCGCGGCCCCGGTCGACGGTGAACTCCTTCGTCAGGAACCCCATCACCAGCCCGCCGCCGGGGTCGTCCACCATGACCACCCGCTTGAACCCGTACTCGTTGTCGGGCGAAAACGCCGCGACCAGCTGCTTCACCGGCGAGTAGATCGTCTTGAACACCGGCACGCGCATCAGCCAGCTCTCGCCCTTGGCCAGGATCCGGCGTCCGATCACGTTGGTCGCCACCGCCCCGACGAGCAGCACGAAGAGCAGCGTCAGCAGGATGCCGAGCCCCGGCACCTCCCGCTGCAGCACGCGCGACGCCAGCGGCGCCGTGAAACGGTCAATGATACCGAAGATCCAGACGAGGGCGGCAACGCTGATGATCAGCGGCACCGTCACCACCAGCCCGGCGAGAAAGCTCCTACGCAGCCACTGCATATGCCAGGACAGCCAGCCCGGCCGCGATGCGGTACCAGGCAAATGGGGCAAAACCGGCCCGCCGCACGAAGCCGAGGAACGGCCGGACGACGAGCAGCGACGCCAGGAAGGCCATGACGAAGCCGATGGCGATTTCCAGGGCCCGGTCGGGCGCCAGCTGCTGGCGCACCTCCAGCAGGTCGTTCGCGAACGCCGCCACCATCGTCGGCATCGCCAGGAAGAACGAGAACTCGGCGGCTGCCGCCCGGTCCAGCTTCATCAGCATGCCGCCCATGATGGTCGCCCCGGAGCGTGAAATCCCGGGCAGCACCGCCGCCAGCGTCTGGCACAGGCCGATGCCGAGCGCCCGCCCGATCGGAGTCTGTTCGGCGTCAACGATCTCCGGTTCAGGCCGCCAGCGCTCGATGACGAGCATCAGGACCCCGCCGGCCACCAGCGCCGCGGCAATCAGCGCCAGGTTCCCGTAGACGACCGTCTGGATGTAGTCGCCCGCCAGCAGTCCGACGATGACCACCGGCACGAACGCCACCAGGATGGCGGCGGCAAACCGCCGCGCGTCGGCGTCCGACGGCAGGCCGCGGACGACCGTCACGATCTTGGACCGGTACAGCCACATCACCGCCAGGATCGACCCGAGCTGGATCATCACGGTGAAGGCGCCGCCGGGGTCCTCGTAGCCCACCATCCGCTCGAGCACGAGCAGGTGGGCGGTCGAAGACACCGGCAGGAACTCGGTCAGCCCCTGGATGACGCCGAGGAAGGCGGCGACGAGGTAGTCCAATCGGTGCGGGCTACGACGCCTTCGCCTTGCGCTGTGCCTTTTTCGCCGCAGCGCCGGCCGAGGCCGCGGCCAGCGCGTTCTTCCGCCGCCGCCCCGACAGCACCTCGGCGACCGCGGAGGCGATGAAGACCGTCGAGTAGGTGCTGGTGATGATGCCGACCAGCATGACGAACGCGAACGGCTCGAGCACCTCGCCGCCGAACAGGTAGAGCGCCAGCACGGCGAGCGCCGTGGTGCCCGCCGTGATCACGGTGCGCGGCAGCGTCTGGTTGACGCTGCGGTTGATGACCGCCGTCAGCGGTTCCGTGCGGTTGGTGCGCAGGTTTTCGCGGACACGGTCGAAGATGACGATCTGGTCGTTGACGCCGTAGCCGACGAGGGTCAGCAGCGCCGCGACGACGTTCAGCGACAGCTCGTAGCCGACGAACGTGAAGATCGACATCGTGATCAGGACGTCGTGCACCGAGGCGACGAACGCGCCGACGCCGAAGCTCCAGCGGAAGCGCACGGCGATGTAGGCCATGATGCCGAGCATCGACAGCACGGTCGCGTAGATGCCCTGCCGGCGGAGTTCCTCGCCGATCACCGGGCCGACCACTTCCTGGCTGAGCAGCTCGAAGTCGCCGATGTTCGCCGCGCGCAGCGCGTCAACCACGCCGGGGCCGGCCTGGCCCGAGGCCGACGTCTCGACCAGCGGCAGCCGGATCAGCATCTCGTTGTTCGCCGGGTCGCCGGACCGTGACACGGCCTTGTCGCCGGGAATCTCCGACAGCGCGTTGCGCACGTCGTCTTCGCCGACCGGCTGCGCAAAACGCACCGTCACCAGCGTGCCGCCGGAGAAGTCGATGCCGAGCGGCACGCCGCGGGTCGCCACCATGGCGACGCCCCCGATGATGATCAGCCACGACAGTGCCAGCGCGTGCCAGCGCCAGCGCAGCCAGTCGACGTTGACGTCGGTCAGGATTCTCATAGTTAGATGGCCAGCCTCGCCTCACGCTTGCCCGACAGGCGCCACTCGAAGATCGTCCGCGAGACGAACACGGCGGTGAAGACGTTGGCCAGCAGCCCGATGGCCAGCGTCGTCGCAAAGCCGCGGATCGGGCCGGTGCCGAAGTTGAAGAGAAACGCGGCGGCGATGAGCGACGCGACGTGCGTGTCGACGATCGTGCCCCAGACGCGATCGAAGCCGGCGTTGACGGCGGCGCGCACCGGGCGGCCCGCGGCCAGCTCCTCCTTGATGCGCTCGAAGATCAGCACGTTGGAGTCGACGCCGACGCCGACCGTGAGGATGAAGCCGGCGAAGCCGGGCAGCGTCATGATGCCGCCGAGATAGGCCATCATGCCGAGCAGGATCAGCAGGTTGCTGAACACCGAGATCATGGCATTGATGCCGGCCCCCTTGTAGTACGCCAGCATGAAGATCATCACCAGGATGAACCCGCCGATCGACGCGATCACGCCCGACCGGATCGAGTCGGCGCCGAGCGTCGGCCCGATGACCCGTTCCTCCAGGTATTCCATGCGCGCCGGCAGCGCGCCGGAGCGGAGCACCAGCGCCAGGTCGGCGACGTCCTGCTGCGTGAAGGCGCCGGTGATGCGCCCCTCGCTGGTGATGCGCGACTGGATCGTCGGCGCCGACTGCAGCCGCCCGTCGAGGATGATCGCCAGCTGCCGGTTGATGTTCTGCTCGGTGAGCTGGCCGAACCGCGTGGCGCCGTCGCTCGACAGCGTGAAGCTGACCGCCGGCTGGTTGAACTCGTCGAGCGTCGGCCGCGCGTTGCGCAGGTCGCGCCCGGTGATGCCGGCCGCCCTCCGCACCAGGTAGTACACGGTGGTGCCGGCGGCGCCGCCGGCCGTGTCGGCGCCGGGAACGACTTCCATCCCCTCGGGCACCTGGCCGCTGACCATCAGCTCTTCACGCGTCCCGGCCGGGCCGCCCTCGACGATCTTCAGCTCGAGCAGCCCGGTCGACTGGATCAGGTCCTTGGCGCGGTTGACGTCGGTGACGCCCGGCAGCTGCACGAGGATCTGGTTGCCCTCGCTCCCCTGCTGGGCAATCTGCGGCTCGGCGACGCCGAGCTCGTTGATGCGCCGCTCGATCGTCTGCTGCGCCTGCGCCACCGCCTCGGTGCGCAGCGCCTGCTGGACGTTCGGCTTGAGCGTGAAGGTGTAGCTGCCGTTGGCCCCGGTCGCGCGGTCGAAGTTGACGATCGTGTCGGCCGTCGCCTGCTGGACCGCGGCGTTCTGCCCCGGCGGCACCCCCTCGACGCGGAACTCGGCCGGGCTCGGCGCGGTGATGCTGCCGACGGTGATGCCGGCGGTCCGCAGCGCCTCGCGCACCCGCTCCATCTCGGTCTCGGTTTCCACCCGCAACGCGTCGTCGGTGATGACCCGCAGCACGAGGTGGACGCCGCCCTTCAGGTCCAGCCCGAGCTTCAGCTCACGCGAGGCGAGCCAGCCGGGCGCCGGCCAGCCAAGCCGCGCCGCGAGCAGCGGGTACACGCCGACCATGGCGAAGATCAGGAGTACCGCCGCGGTGACGATCAGTCTCCAGCGAACGTTCTTGTTCATTGCCCTTCCGTCTTGACCGGTTCCTGCCCCTGGTAGCCGACGATGGCGTTGCGCGACAGCTCGACGCGCACGCGATCGGCGATCTGGAGCTGCACCGAGTTGTCGTTGATGCGGGTGATCGTCCCGTAGATGCCGCCCGACGTGACGACCTTGTCATCCACCTTGAGCGCCGCCAGGAAGGCGGTGACCTTCTGCTGGCGCCGCTTCATCGGCAGCAGGATGACGAAATAGAAGATGGCGAGCACCAGCGCGAAGGGCAGCAGCTGGACCCATGCGCTCGGCTGGCCCTGGGCGGGGGCGCCCATGGCGATCACGAAATTGGTCATTGATCGTGTGGCTGGCGCGAGACCGAGCGGAGGAACTCCTGCCTGAACGTCTCGAAGCGCCGAAACGCTATAGCGTCCCTGATCCTCCGCATGGTGTCAAGGTAGAAGCTCAGATTATGCAACGTGTTAAGGGCGCCCGCGGTCATCTCGCGGGCCATGTACAGGTGACGCAAATACGCCCGTGAGTGGCGGCGGCAGGTGTAACAGCCGCACGCCGGATCCAGCGGGCCATCGTCCTCGGCGTAGCGGGCGTTGGCGATGTTGATCCGCCCCTGGCTGGTGAAGAGCTGGCCGTTCCGGGCATTCCGGGTCGGCATCACGCAGTCAAACATGTCGACGCCGCGGGCCACTGACTCCACGAGGTCTTCGGGCGTCCCGACCCCCATCAGGTAGCGGGGGCTGTCGGCCGGCAGCCGCGCGGCCGTGTCAGCGGTCACCGTGTACATGACGGCCGGCGGCTCCCCCACCGCGAGGCCGCCGATGGCATACCCCTCGAACCCGATGGCCACGGTGCGATCGACGCTTTCGTTCCGCAGGTCCTGGTGAACGCCCCCCTGGATGATGCCGAACTGCGCCTGCCCGGGGTTGGTGATGTCCTTCCGGCTGAAGCCGGAAGCCACGGCTCCAGTGTGGCTTCCGCCTTCAGGCGGAAGATCCCTGAGTTGCTCCAGCCGGCGCCGGCACCGCCCGGCCCATCGCGCCGAGCGCTCCATCGCCCGCGCCGCGTCGTCCCGCGTGTGCGGAAAGGCAATGCACTCGTCGAACACCATCGCGATGTCCGACCCGAGCCGCGCCTGGATGTCGGTCGACCGCTCCGGCGTGAGCAGGTGCCGCGTGCCATCGAGGTGCGACTGGAACTCGACGCCGTCCTCGGTGATCGTCCGCCGCTCGGCCAGGCTGAACACCTGGAACCCGCCGCTGTCGGTGAGCATGGGGCGTTCCCACCCGATGAAGCGGTGCAGCCCGCCGCGCCGCGCAATCAGCTCGTCGCCCGGGCGCAGGAACAGGTGATAGGTGTTGCCGAGGATGATTTCGGCGTTCATCGCCTCGAGGTCGCGGTGCGTCGTCGCCTTGACCGTCCCCTGCGTGCCGACAGGCATGAAGGCAGGAGTCTGGACGACCCCATGGGGCGTCTCGAAATGACCGAGGCGGGCACCACCGTCGGTGGCGGCGAGGGTGAACCTGAACCTGGAACTGTCGTTCACGCTTCTGACTTCTCCGGTGGCTTCCCGAACGCTATACCGTGCGTCAGTCGAACGTGAACACGAACGGAGAAGCGAGAACTGGGAAGGGTGAACTGTTCATGTTCAGATGGCCCCCTCGAATAATATGATCCTGTGAAGAAGCTCCGCGTAGGAGTCATCTACGGCGGCCGATCGGGCGAGCACGAGGTGTCGATCGCTTCGGCGGCGTCGGTCATGCGCCACCTCGATCGCGCCCGGTATGACCCGGTGCCCCTCCGCATCGAGAAGGACGGGCGCTGGACGCTCGCCGACAAGCCGCCGACGGCGACGTCGGCCGCCGAGGTCATCGAGCAGGTGCGGCTCGATGCCGCGCGTCCGGTGCGCCCGGGACGCGAGGCGCACCTGATTGCCCACCCCGCCGACGACACCGTGATGACCATCGAACGGCGCCGCGAGGACGGCAACGAGAACGCCGCCGTCGTCACCGGGCTCGGCCTGGACGTGATCTTCCCGGTGCTGCACGGCCCGTACGGGGAGGACGGCGCCATCCAGGGGCTGCTCGAACTGGCCAACGTCCCCTACGTCGGCGCCGGGGTGCTCGGCTCCGCCGTCGGCATGGACAAGGCGGTCATGAAGACGCTCTTCGCGGCGGCCGGCCTGCCGATCGTCCGGCACGTCACGGTCCTCCGCTCCGAATGGGCGGCGCGGGCGGCGGAGTTGACGATGCGAATCGAGGGCGAGCTGGGCTACCCGATGTTCGTCAAGCCGGCCAACCTCGGGTCGAGCGTCGGCATCTCGAAGGCCCGCTCGGCCGCGGAGCTGGGGCCGGCCATGGCGCTGGCGTTCGAGTACGACCGCAAGGTGGTGGTTGAAGCCGGCGCCGCCAACGCGCGCGAGATCGAGTGCGCGGTGCTCGGCAACGACGACCCGCAGGCGTCGGTGCCCGGCGAGATCGTTCCGTCCCGCGAGTTCTACGACTACGAGGCCAAGTACCTCGACGAGGGGTCGAAGACCATCATCCCGGCCGCGCTCGACGCGGCGCAGGTCGCCGGGATCCAGCGGATGGCGATCGCCGCCTTCAAGGCCGTCGACGGCGCCGGCCTGTCGCGCGTCGATTTCCTGCTCGAACGCGACACGGGCCGCCTCTATCTCAACGAAGTGAACACCATGCCCGGGTTCACGACGATCAGCATGTACCCGAAGATGTGGGAAGCCTCGGGACTCCCCTACGCGGCGCTGATCGACCGGTTGATCCAGCTCGCGCTCGAGCGTCACGCCGAAAAACAGCAACTGCGTACATCGATTACATAAAGGTCCGATGGTCCGAGGGTCCGAGGGTCCGAAGGTCGTGGCGCTCATCGCGGCGCTCCTGCTGCCGGGCGCCGCTGCGGCGCAGGCAGGGCTGACCGCGGCGCCGCAGATCGGGCGCGTCTACGACGCCATTCTCGACGCGCGCTTCGACGAGGTGCCGGCCCTTGTTCGCGGCGCGTGCCCGCCGGCGCCGCTCGAAGTCTGCGGCCTGCTCGACGTGCAGGCGCTCTGGTGGCGTATCCAGCTCGACCCCGACAACACAGCGTACGACGCGAGCTTCCGGAGCAAGGTCGACGCCTCGATTGCGGCGATGGACGCCTGGACGACGCGGGAGCCGCAGCGCGCCGAGGCGTGGTTCTACCTGGGCGGGGCGTACGGGGCGCGCAGCCAGCACCGCGTCCTGCGCGGCCAGGTGCTCGCCGCCGCGCGCGACGGCAAGCGCATCAAGGAGGCGCTCGAGCGGGCGCTGGCCCTCGACCCGCGGCTGGACGACGCCTGGTTCGGCATCGGCCTGTATCACTACTATGCCGACGTCGCCCCGGCGGCGGCGAAGCTCCTGCGCTTCCTGTTCCTGCTGCCAGGCGGCGACCGGGACGAGGGGCTCCGGGAGATGCTGCGGGCCCGCGATGGAGGGCAGCTGCTGCGCAGCGAGGCCGATTACCAGCTGCACATCATCTACCTCTGGTACGAGAAAGCGCCCGCTCGGGCGATCGCGCTCGTCGACGGCCTGCGCCGCCGCTATCCCGCCAACCCGCACTTCCCGCAGGTCATCGCCGAGATCCAGGACGTCTACCTGCACGACCCGACGGCGAGCCTGCGATCGTGGCAGGCGCTGCTGGCGCTCGCCGACGCCGGAGCCGTCCGCGAAGCGGAGATGGCCGGGGCCCGCGCCCGCCTCGGCATGGCCGTCCAGCTGGATCGCTTGTCTGAAACCGATCGCGCGATCGACCAGCTCGACGCGCTGCTCGCGGCACGGCCGGACGCCCCCGCCGGCGTCATGACCCGCGCCACGGCACTGCACCGGACCTTCGAGCGCCGCATGGCCGACCCTGCCTACCGGCTGTCGCTGGAGGGCTGGCGCGCCTTCGAACGCGGGGACCTCGAGACCGCGGCGCGCGCGCTGGCGCAATCGATCGCGCTGCGCGGTGGCGACCCGGTGACCCGCTACCGCCAGGCGCGGCTGCTCGTCGCGCGCGGCGAGCCGGCGGCCGCGCTGCCGATCTTCGAGGGGATCCTCCGCGATCGCTCGCGCACGCCGCCGACCGTCTACGCCGAGGCGTGCGTCGAGGCGGCGCGCATCCACGCGCGCGCCGGCGACGTCGCGCGCGCCGCGTCGCTCTACGCCGACGCGAGCACGGTGTTCGGCGCCGACGAGCGCACCAAGGCGGACGCGCGGCGTGAAGCCGCGCGCCTCACCACCCGATAACTTGACACGTGGCGTGAGATTGGACGTGGGCACGCGCGCGCGTTTTTGACAGCGCACGCGTGTTTATGCTTGACATCGAAAAAATCTCACCCATAATCTACATCTGGTATGAGGGTGGATGGCTCAGCCCACCCGTTGTGACGGCCGTGCGGTCCGTCGGAGGCTGAGTCGCACAACCTACAGGAGAAAAACCAATGGCGAAGAAGGCTGCCAAGGGCGCAAAGAAGAAGGCCGCGAAGAAGCGGTAGTTCTTCCCGCAAGACTTTTATGGGGTGCCTTCGGGCACCCCAATTTTTTTAGGCCTCAGGGCACCCCACGTTTTTCAGAGTTGCTGCTCTCCCGCGTGCGGCGGGAGTGAGCCGACGAAGCGAGTACCCCGGCATCCGGGCCGACGTGCCAGGCGGCAGAGTGCGCCGGAGGACACGGGGACATCGCGCAATCCACACCATGAAAGGGGGGATTCACATGGCGAAGAAGGCAGCGAAGGGCGCGAAGAAGAAGGCCGCGAAGAAGCGCTAAGCTTCCCGCCGGGCCGGACTCGCAAGGGTCCGGCCCCTTCCATTTACGGCGTCATCGTGACGCCGTCCCAGATCCGCACCTGGCGGATCACGTCCTGCGGGACGATCTGATCGACCACGTCCATTCCACTGACCACGTGCCCGAACACCGTGTAGCGCGCGTCGAGGTGCGGCTGCGGTGAGTGGGTGATGAACCACTGGCTGCCGCCGGTGTCCTCCCAGTCGAGCGCCATGCCGACGGTGCCGCGCAGGTACGGCCGCTCGTTCAGCTCGTCGCGGATCGTGTAGCCCGGGCCCCCTTCACCATCGCCGCGCGGGTCGCCATCCTGGATGACGAAGTCGGGCACGACGCGGTGGACGGCAATGCCGTTGAAGAACCCCTTGCGCGCCAGCTCCATGAAGTTGGCGACCGTCTGTGGCGCGTCGAGGATCGCCAGCTCGATCTCGATGACGCCGCGATCGGTCTGGATGTAGGCGTGCGGCGAGAAGCTCGGGGCCGTCAGCGGCGCCCAGTACGGATCGACGATCGGGCGGCCGGGCGCAGCCGGCCGGATGGCCGCCGCCGCCCCGTCGCCGGCGCCCTGCTCCTGCAGCAGCGCCGCGGCGCGCACGCGCACGGCCCACTCGCGGTCCTTCAGCGCTTCCTGGAGGAACGGGCGCGCGTAGCCCGGGTCGATCCGGTGCATCGCGCCGACCATCGCCGCGCGCGCCACGTAGGTGCTGTCGCCGACCGCGTCCCTGTAGGCCTGGGCGAGCGCCGGCAGGGCGGCGGTGGCCTTCAGCTCCGCCAGCCCGTTGGCCGCCGCGGCGCGGACGACGAAATCGTCCTGCCGGAGCCGCTCGAGCAGCAGCGTCTCGGCGTCGGGCGCCCTGGCGGCGACCAGCGCCGCCATCACCGCCGGCCACACCCGCGGGTCGCGGTCCTGCAGCATGATCGCCAGCCGCGCGCCGCTGCGGGCGGCCGGCAGCGTGCCGAGCGCGCCGGCCTGTGCCATGCGCACGCTGACGTCGCGATCGGGATCGAGGCCCGAGAGCGTCAGCAGGAAGGTGTCGGGATCGATCTGCGCCAGCGCGCGCATGGCCGCGCCGCGCATGGCTGGCGCCTGGTCGGCGAGCAGATCCAGCATCAGCTCGACGCTGTCGCTGTTGGCGATGGTCCCGAGCGCGGCCACCGCTTCGAGCCGCAGCGGCTCCTCGACCTGCGGCTGGGTCACCAGCCGCTGCAGCACCGCCGCCGCGTCCTGGTCCTGGACGGCGGCGAGCGCGCGGATCGCCTGGACGACCACCGCGGCGGGCGCCTGCCGCTCGGTCACGAGCTGCCGCAACGGCGCCGCGCCCTGCGTGGCCTTGACGACGCCGAGGCCGCGCGCCGCGAACGCGGCGGTGTAGCGCCCTGGCGTCGGCAGCAGCGCGAGCAGCGCCGGGGTGGCGCGCGCATCGCCGATCCGCTGCAGCGCATAGGCCACCGGCCACCAGCGGGACACCGGCTGGCCGGCCGCGTCGAGGGCCGCGGCTGCGAGCGCGTCGTAGGAGCCAAGCCGCACCAGCGCATACAGCCCGAGGCGCGCCGCCTCGACCGGCGGCGCCAGCGGGTACGACAGGTCATCCGGCGCGATCGCCGCCAGCGCCCCCGCCCGCACGTGGAGCTGCACCATCTCGCTGACCGCCGCGGCGTCGTCGCGGTTGGCGATCTGTCCCAGCGCCTCGGCGGCGCGCCCCTGGACGAGCGGGTTCGGATCGCGCAGCGCCTGGAGCAATGCCGGCCTCGCCGCAGCGTCGCCGATCAGGCCCAGCGCAAACGCGGCCATCTGCCGCACTTCCGGCTCCTCGTCCGAGAGGCGTCTCGTCAGCGGCTCGACCGCCTCGGGAAGCCCGACGCGCCCGAGCGCCACGGCGGCCCGCCGCCGCACCCGTGCTTCCTCATCGTCGAGCAGGCGGATCAGATCAGAGGGCGGCGGCGGCGCGACGACCGCCGGCCGGTTGCGCGCTGCCGGCACCAGCACCTGGGGCGGCGGCGCGTTGGGATCGCGGATGATCCGCTGATCCTCGAGCCGCATCATCCACGTCAGCTTCTCTTCCCAGGAAATGATCGGCGGCTCGATCATCGGCGCCGCCGTCGCGCAGCCGGTCATGACGAGCGCGCCAATGCCCAAGGCCCAGTGCCCAAGGCCCAATGACAAAGGGTTCCGTGCCTTCCGAACCCTCTGTGTGTCATTGAGCATTGCGCATTGAGCCTTGTGCATTGAAGTCGGAGCCGATGATAGCATCGCCATCACACCCGCATGTCGTTCCAGTACATCGCCGTCGAAGGACCGATCGGCGTCGGCAAGACCGCGCTGGCCGAGCGCCTGGCTACGCGCCTCGATGCGACGGCCGTGCTGGAGGAGCAGGAGAACCCGTTCCTCGCCGACTTCTACGGCGGCCGTCCCGGCGCCGCCCTGCAAGCGCAGCTCTTCTACCTGCTCAACCGCCACCGGCAGCTGGTGTCGCTGCAGCAGGCGAACCTCTTCGCCCAGACGACGGTCTGCAACTACCTCTTCGATCGCGACAAGATCTTCGCGTATCTGAACCTCGACGACAACGAGCTGTTCATCTACCAGCGGCTCTACGACCTGCTCGCCAAGGACGTCCCGTCGCCGGACCTGGTCGTCTACCTGCAGGCGCCGACCGACGTGCTGCTGCGGCGGCTGCGCGAGCGCGGGGCCGACCCGGACCGCGACGTTCCCGATCCCGACCCCGACTACCTGCGCGAGGTCAACGAGGCCTACCAGCACTACTTCTTTCACTACTCGGCCACGCCGCTGCTGGTGGTGGAAACCTCGCAACTGTCCCTCGAGGCCAGCGATGATGCGGTGGACGACCTGATCCGCCAGATCCGGTCGATGACCGGCGGCACCCGCTATTACGTCCCCCGGACGTAAAATACGGCGAATGGCCTGGTTCAAGAAAACGCGCAAGCCGATCGCCTCGGCGACGGCCGAGAAGCCGAGCCGGGTGCCCGAAGGGCTGTGGGTGAAATGCCCCGGCTGCGCCCAGATCATCTACAACAAGGAGCTCGAACAGAACCTCAGCGTCTGTCCGAAGTGCGCGCACCACTTCCGCATCCCCGCCGCCGAGCGGCTGCGCGCGCTGCTCGACGATGGCAGCTGGACCGAGCACTTCGCCGACCTCACCTCGACCAACCCGCTGCAGTTCACCGACACCAAGCCGTACCGCGACCGCCTCCGCGCCGCGCAGTCGTCCACCGGCCTCAAGGACGCGATCATCGTCGCCACGGGGCGCCTCGACGGCATCGACGTCGTCGTCGCCGCGATGGAGTACTCGTTCATCGGCGGCAGCATGGGCGTGGTGATGGGCGAGAAGATCGCCCGCGCCGTGGAGATCGGCATCGAGCGGCGCATCCCCGTGATCGTCGTCTCCTGTTCCGGCGGCGCGCGGATGATGGAGGGCGCGCTGTCGCTGATGCAGATGGCCAAGGTGTCGGCCGCGCTCGCCCGGCTGGATCGCGAGCGGCTGCCGTACATCTCGGTGCTCACCGACCCGACGACCGGCGGCGTCACCGCCAGCTTCGCCATGCTCGGCGACCTCAACATTGCCGAGCCGAAGGCGCTGATCGGCTTCGCCGGACCGCGCGTGATCGAGCAGACGATCCGCCAGAAGCTGCCCGAGGGGTTCCAGCGCAGCGAGTTCCTCGTCGAGCACGGCATGCTCGACCTCGTCGTCGATCGGCGCGACATGAACGCGACGATCGCGCGCGCGCTGCGCTTCATGCGGGCCGAGGCCGCGCCTGCGCCGCCGGCGGCCGCTGCCGCCCCGGACCCGGCGGTGGCCGAGGCGCTGCCCGACGCGCCGCGCTGAGTGCTCGATCGCCTCTACGCGCTCGAAACCTTCGGCATCAAGCTCGGTCTCGAGAACATCACCCGCCTGTGCGCCGCGCTCGGCCACCCGGAGCGGTCGTTCCTTCCCATTCACATCGCCGGGACCAACGGTAAAGGATCGATCAGCGCCTTCGTCCACGCGGCGCTCACCCGCGCCGGGCTCCGCGCCGGCCGCTATACGTCGCCCCACCTCGTCGATCTGCGCGAGCGGTTCGTCGTCGGCACGCAGGCGGTTGATCCCGGGGCGCTCGCGGCGGCGGCGACGCACGTGCTCGACACCGCGGAGCGGCTGCGTGCCGCCGGCACGCTGGCGGCGCCACCGACATTCTTCGAGGCCACCACGGCGATCGCCTTCGAGCTGTTCCGGCGCGCTGCCGTTCCGGTGGCGGTGATCGAGGTGGGCCTCGGCGGCCGCTTCGACGCCACCAACGTCGTCGAGGCGCGCGTCGGCGCGATCACGTCGATTGCGCGCGACCACGAGGAGCAGCTCGGCCGCAGCATCCGGTCGATTGCGTTCGAGAAAGCCGGCATCATCAAGCCGGACATGACGGTTGTCACCGGCGCCCTGCCCGCTGAGGCGATGGACGTCATCACCGACGCGGCGCGTGCCCGCGGCGCGCGGGTCGTCCGCGCCGCCGACGCGGGGTCCGTGAACGCGGCCTTCGTGGATGGCGTCGCCAGTCTCACGCTGCGCACGGCCGAGGCTGCCTACGGCCCGTTGACGCTGGCGCTGCGCGGCGAGCACCAGGTCGGCAACGCGCTCGTGGCGGCGCGCGTGCTCGAGGCGGCGGCCGCGGCAGGTGTGCCGGTCAGCGCGGCGGATATCGTCCAGGGGCTGGCGACGGCGGAGTGGCCTGCCAGGCTGGAGATGCTCGCACTCACGTCGGGGGGGCGCATCCTGCTCGACGCCGCGCACAACGAAGAAGGCGCGCGCGCCCTCGCCGCGTACCTGTCGCGCTGGCACCCGGAGCGCCCGCCGCTGGCCATCGGCGTCATGGCCGACAAGGACGTGGACGCGATCCTGGCGGCGCTGCTGCCGGTCACCTCCCGCATCGTGGCCACCGGCGTCGCCGCGCGCCGCGCGCTGGCGCCCTCCAGCCTGGCGGCGCGCGTGGCCGCCCACGATCCCGGCCGCCAGGTCGACGTGGTCGAAGACCCGCTGCAGGCGGCGCTGCACGCGGTCGATGCGGGCAACGGCCTCGCCGTTGTCGCCGGCTCCATCTACCTCGCCGGCGCCGTTCGCGGGGCCCTCGTACAGCGTGCTATCCTGCGATCATCCCCTGACATTTGATGAACGTGCGGCTGTTGTCTGCTCTGCTCCTCGTGTCGCTCGGTGCCGCGCCAGGCTTGGCGCAGACGGCGCCGTCGCCAGCCCCCGCGCAGGCCGAGGCCGCGGCGGACGCCCAGCCTTCGGTGCTGACGCTGTTCAAGACGGTCGCTGCCTGGCGCTCCGAGCAGATCGACGCCAACCATGTCCGCTATACCGGGCAGGCGGAGATCGATGCCGGCACGACGAAGTTCTTCGCCGACCTGGTGGACGTGTACACCGACACCGGACGGCTGGTGGCGAGCGGCAACGTGGTGTTCGCCGGCGCCGAGGGGCGCCTCGCGGCCGAGCGGGTCGAGTTCGACCTGCGGAACAACACCGGCATTTTCTATGAGGCCTCGGGCGTGATGTCGCTCGGCGCCACGGCCGACCGCGCCGCGTTCGCCGGCCAGGATCCCGATGTGCTCTTCTACGGCGAGCGGATCGAGAAGCTGAGCGACCGCAGCTATCGCATCAGCCGCGGCGGCTTCACCACCTGCGTGCAGCCGACGCCGCGCTGGGAGGTCGCCAGCGACAGCGTGACCATCAACCTCAACGACTACGCCGTCGCGCGCAACATGGTGCTGCGCGTCAAGGGCGTGCCGCTGATGTACCTGCCGGTGATCTACTACCCGCTGCAGGAAGACGAGCGCGCCACCGGCTTCCTGATGCCGACCTACGGCAGTTCGCTGGTGCGCGGCCAGGCGATCAGCAACGCGTTCTTCTGGGCGATGTCGCGCAGCCAGGACGCCACCTTCTTCCACGACTGGTTCACGCGCAGCGGCCAGGGGATGGGCGCCGAATACCGCTATGTCGCCGACGCCGCGTCGCAAGGCAACGTCCGGCTGTATCGCTTCAGCCAGAAGGAGGCCGAGTACAGCAACCGCGGCGTCGTGACGACGCTGCCGGAAAACCAGAGCTTCGAGCTGAGCGGCACGGCCGTGCACCGCATCGGCACATCGACGCGCGCGCGCGCCCGCCTCGACTATTTTTCGGACATCATCACGCAGCAGCTGTACGCGCAGGATCTCTACCGGTCGAGCCGCACCAGCCGCCTGCTCGAAGGTGGCATCAGCTCGACGCTGGGGCCGCTGGCGACCAGTGCCCTCTATCAGCGCACCGAGGCGTTCAGCGATACGCGGTCCTCGATCGTCTACGGCAGCACGCCGCGGCTGAGCGCCAGCCTCTCGCCGCAGCGCCTCGGGCCGATGTATGCCTCAGTGAACGGCGAGTTCGCCTACCTGCCGTACCAGCGCGTCACCATCGACGAAGACACCAACGAACGGCTGATCACGCAGGACCGCAGCCTGTCGCGCACCGATGTCTCGCCGACGCTGCGGGTGCCGATGTCCCGGCTGACCTATCTCTCGGTCAACAGCAGCGCGACATACCGGACCACGCTCTATTCCAGGCGTTTCGACGAACAGCAGCAGGTCGTGCCCGAGTCGTACCTGCGGCAGTACGTCGTGCTGCGCTCGGACATCGTCGGGCCGGTGTTCAACAAGATCTGGGACACGCCGGGCAGCAGCTTCAGCGAGCGGATGAAGCACGTCATCGAACCGGCGTTCGCGGTGGACTACACGACCAACATCGAGAACGTCCGGCAGACGCCGCTCCTGTCCGACCAGTCGGACTTCGTCGTCAGCGGCGCAACCCGGTTCACGTATGCGTTGACCAACCGCTTGTTCTACCGCGGTGTTCCGGTGAACGGCCTGCGCGGCCAGACGCGGGAGTTCGTCACCATCGGCCTGCAGCAGTCGTACTATTCGAACCCGCAGTCGAGCCAGTTCGACACGACCTATGCCAGTTCCTCGTCGTCGCGGCGGGCGGTGCAGCTTTCACCGATTGCGCTCAACGTCCGCGTCAACCCGACCGCCACGCTCGACGCGACGGCGCGCGCCGAATACGACGTCTCCGGCGCCGGCCTGCAGGTGTTGACGGTCGGCGCCAGCCTGACCGGGGCGCAGGCGACCGCGGGGGTCAACTACAGCCGCCGCCGCCTCCGGCGCGACTCGAGCCCGGACGACTTCCTGACGTCGACGACGTCGCTGCGGATGCTCGAGGGGCGGGTGACGGCCACCTACGGCTTGAGCTGGAACATCGCCCGCGCCTATATCCAGAGCCAGAGCGCCATGCTCGGCTACATGGCGCAGTGCTGCGGCTTCCAGGTCGACTTCCAGAACTACAGCTACCCGAAGACGAGCGGCTTCCCGATTCCGGCGGATCGGCGGATCAACTTCTCCTTCGTGCTGGCCGGCCTCGGGACCTTCTCGAATTTCTTCGGCGCCTTCGGGCAGCGGTGAGTTCGTGACCGTCCTCGTCACCGGCGCCGGCGGCTTTGCCGGCGGTCATCTGGTCGAACTCCTGAAGCAGCGCGGCCCGGTCACCGGGTGGACGCGCCGCGACGTCGACCTGCTCGATCGCGACGCGGTGCACCGTGCCGTCGCCGCGCTGCGGCCCACCCACGTCTATCACTGCGCGGGATCACCGCACGTGTCCGGTTCCTGGGAGGACTCCGCCACACCGCTGGCCAGCAACGTCATCGGCACGCACCATCTGCTCGAGGCCCTGAGCGCCGCACGCTGCCGCGCACGCGTGGTCGTCGTTGGCTCGGCGCTGGTATACGCGCCGTCTGCTCGCGCCCTGACCGAGTCAGATCCACTCGGGCCATCCAGCCCGTACGCCGTCTCGAAACTGGCGCAGGAGCAGCTGGCCCTGCGCGCGGTCGCCGAGGACGATCTCGAGGTCATCGTCGCGCGTGCCTTCAACCATATCGGACCGCGGCAGAGTGCCGGGTTCGCCGCCTCCAGTTTTGCCCGGCAGATTGCCCGAATCGAACACGGCGAGGCGGCAGCGGTGATACGTGTCGGCAACCTCGAGGCGCAGCGCGATCTCACCGACGTGCGCGATACCGTTGCCGCCTATGCCGCGCTGATGGAGCACGGCCGCAGCGACGAGTGCTACAACGTCGCATCAGGCGTGCCCCGCTCGATCCGAGCGGTGCTCGACGCGCTTGTGGCGCGGGCACGCACGCATGTCAGCGTCGAAGTCGACCCGGCGCGTATGCGCCCGAACGACACGCCCGTGTTGCTCGGCGACGCCGTGAAGCTGCGGAACGCGACCGGCTGGACGCCGCAGATCCCCTTCGAACGGACCATCGACGACCTCCTCGACTACTGGCGCGCCACGCCTTCCGCCTGAAGGCGGAAGCCACACTGCCTGAAGGCGGCAGCCACACTCGTGGCTTCCGGCTTCAGCCGGAAGTCTGATAGCATGGCGAATCTTTGGCGAAGAACTGAAGGTTTGCCGTGGAAACCGCGCCACTCCTCTTCGATCTGGGCCGGCCCAAGCCGACCACCCGCGACATTGCTGATCTGATCCGGGAGGCCGGCGCCGAGGGGCTGACCGACGCCGTCCGCCGGGCCGACGCGGCGCGCTACCAGGAGGTCCGCTGCCGCTCTGCGCTCAACCGCGTCAAGGGGATGCCGTTCGAGTGGACGCTCAACCCGTACCGCGGCTGCACCCACGGCTGCCATTACTGCTACGCGCGCCGCTATCACCAGACGCAGTTCGGGCTCGGCTCAGGCGACGACTTCGCCTCGATCATCCTCGTCAAGACGAACCTCGTCGACGTGCTCCGGCGCGAACTCGCGCGGCCGTCCTGGACGCGCGAGTACGTCGCCATCGGCACCGCCACCGACTGCTACCAGCCGATCGAGGGGCACTACAAGCTGACGCGGCAGTCGCTCGCCGCGTTTCTGGCGGCCGGCAACCCGGTGGGCGTCATCACCAAGGGACCGATGATCGTCCGCGATCGCGACCTGCTGGCCGACCTCAGCCGCGGGCCCGGCTGCAGCGTGTACATCAGCGTGCCGACCGTCGACGAGGATGCGTGGCGGGCGCTCGAGCCGGGCACCGCCCATCCGCTGCAGCGGCTGCGCGCCGTGCGGGAGCTCGCCGACGCCGGCATTCGCGCCGGCGTCCTCATGAACCCGATCGTCCCCGGCATCACCTCGAAGCCGGCGCTGCTCGAGCGGACGATGAAGGCGATCGCCGACCACGGCGCCCGCTTCGTCGGCTGCAACACGCTGTTCCTGGATGGAGGCACCCGCGACCACTTCATGCGCTGGCTGGCGCAGGAGTACCCGGCGCTGGTCGAGGGTTACACGGGGCTGTACGAAAAGAAGTACGCCCCGACCCCCTACCGGAATGAAGTGAAGAAAGTGGTGTCGGGGCTGCGCTACAAATACGGCGTCACACAGCAATCGCGTCCGGATCCTGGGCGCTGATCAGCCGCGGGCCGGCGGCCTCGACGACGACGGCGCCGTCGCGCAGCGACACGCGGAACGTGTTCGCTTCCTTCCAGCGCTGGCTGAGCGGCAGCTTGATCTTGTCGTCGATCACCCGCTTCAGGAAGCGCGCGCCGTAGGCGAGGCTGTAGCCCTCGGTCACGAGCTGCTCGAGCGCGTCGGGCTCGACCGCCACGCTCTTGCCGTGCCGCCGCAGCGTGCCGGACACCTCGTCGATGTACTTCAACGCGATCTGCCGCACCTCGTCGTGCGTCAGCGGCTGGAACAGCACCACCTGGTCGATGCGGTTGCGGAATTCCGGCGAGAACCGCCGTTCGAGCTCGCGGTTGATCTCGCCCTGCATCTGCTCAACCGGGACGTGCCCCTGGCGGAACCCGAGCGGGCTGGTCAGCTTGCGGAAGTGCTCCGACCCGGCGTTGGACGTCATGATCACCACCGCATCCGACAGGTAGACGCGCTTGCCGCGGCCGTCGGTGATCCACCCCTCGTCGAACGCCTGCAGGAACAGGTTGAGCAGGGTCGGGCTCGCCTTCTCGATTTCGTCGAGCAGCACGACCGAGCACGGCGAATCCTTCAGCTGGTTCGTCAGCAGGCCGCCCCGCTCGCTGCCGACGATGCCGCGCGGCATGCCGATCAGCTTGTCCACCGACACGCCGCCGTCCTGGTATTCGGACATGTCGATGCGGATCATCTTCTTGTCATCGCCGAACAGGAACTCGGCCACCGCCTTGGCCAGCTCGGTCTTGCCGACGCCGGTCGGCCCGAGGAACAGCAGCACCCCGTCGGGGCGATCGAAGCCATCCTTGAGCGGCCCCTTGTTCAGCACCAGGCGATGGGCCAGCGCCTCGACCGCCTTCTTCTGGCCGATGACGCGGCGTCCCAGGCGCTGCTCGATGTCCTTGAAGCGGTCGCCGACGTCGCGGAAGACCATGTCCGACGGGATCTGGGCCGCATGGGAGATCACCTCGATCACGTCCTGCGCGTTGACCTCCCACCGCCGGTCGATCTCGGCGCGCACCGCCGCGGTATCGAGCCAGCCGATGACCTTGTCGGGCAGGTGCAGGTGCCGCTGGTAGCGCGGCGACATCTCCAGCGCCGTCTCGATCGCATCGTCGAGCAGCCGCACGGAGTAGTTGCGCTCCAGTCGCGCCCGTACGTTGTAGAGGATGCGGCGGGTTTCCTCGATCGACGGCTCCGCCACCTGCACGGTACGGAAACGCCGCGCCAGCGCCTCGTCCTCCTGGATGTACTCCTTGTACTCCGAGAAGGTCGTCGCGCCGATCATCCGCACCTCGCCGCGCGCCAGCACCGACTTGAACACGTTGGCCGCGTCCGACGGCGCGCCGAGCGCCGAGCCGGCGCCGACCATGGTGTGCGCCTCGTCGACGAAGAGGATCAGGTTCGGCCGCTCCTTGATCTCGCGGATGACGTTCTGGATGCGGTCCTCGAACATGCCGCGCAGCATGGTGCCGGCGACCATCGTATTCATCTGCAGGTTGATCACCTGGCAGTCGCGCAGCCGCACCGGCACGGTGTCGGGCTCGAATTCGATGCGCCGCGCCAGCCCCTCGACGATGGCCGTCTTGCCGACGCCTGGCTCGCCGATCAGCATCACCGAGTTCGACCGCTCGCGGTGGCAGAGGATCTCGAGCACCTGCTGGATCTCGGCGTCGCGGCCGTAGACCGGCGCAATCTTGTCCTGCCGCGCCAGCAGGTTGAGGTTGGTCGCGAAGTGCTTGAGGAACGGCGGCAGCTCGAAGCGCTTGCGCAGCCGCTCCTCGCGCAGCTCGTTGTCCCGCATCCGGGTGGCGATTCGCGACACAAGGACCTCCGGCTCAATGCCGTGACGGCGGATGATGGAAACCGGTACCCCCTGGCTCTCTTCGAAGATGGCGGAAAACAGGTCGGATGACTCGATCGTCTGGCGCCCGGCGCGGCTGGCCTGGTGAAACGCCAGCTTGAAGACCAGCTTCGTCGCCGGCGCCACCCGCAGCTCGCGGCCGGCAAACGTCGGCAGCACCTGGAGATGCTCCTCGAGTCCCTGCAGGATCTCGTGCGGGTTCAGCTCGAGGTCGCGCATGACCTGCGAGAAGGTGTCCCACTCCACCTGCGCGAAGGCGAGGAAGATGTGTTCGTTGGTGAGCAGCGCATGGTCGCGGCGGCGCGATTCCTCGATCGCGCGGTCGACCACCCGCTGCGCGGTTTCGCCAATCTTGCTCTGTGCGATGTCGAAGTCGTCCACGACGCGCCGCCTCCTGCCTTGGGCAAGGCAAGAAGCACGCCGCTGCGGGGCGCCGCGACGCATGGCCGCGATCACCGACGAAGTGGCGTAGATAGAAGGGTTACGGCGGGAGCCTCCGGTGCGGGCAGGAGGGAGCCGGCTGGTCCGTGGGCAGCCAGCCGGACCGACATGTGGAAGGTGCCTTCTATAATGGACAGCATGAAGCGGGCTGGATGGAGCGTGGTCGCCCTCGTTGTCGTCACCGCCGCGGCCGCGGCACAGACGCCGCAGCCGTTTCCGCGGCCGACCACCACCGCCCCAGCGCAGCCGGCGGCGCAACAGCCAGCCCGGCCTGCGCCGTCGCCCGCCGCCGCGGCGCCCGCGCCGGCCGCGCCGGCCCAAAGCGAGGTGCCCGGGGCGCCCGCTCCGGCATCGCTCGGCGTGCCGCTCTACCCCACGGCGCAGTTCATCGCCTCCTACGACGCCGGTCGCGGGCAGCGCTATCACCTGTATGGCGTGACGGCGACCTTCGCCGAGATGGTGGCGTACTACCGCACGCAGCTGCGCGACCGCGGCGATCTCGTGTTCGAGGAGCCGCCGACCCACATGTTCGACGTCGGCCGCTTTCGCGACGAGACGATGGCGTTTCCCCCGGGAGTGACGATCAAGGACTGGACCTTCGGCGGCTCGCAGGGCTACCCGAACCCGACCGGCACCCCCGCGCGCTTCCCGACCGTGCTGATGATCGTCCCGCCGCCTGCGCCGACGGCAACGCCGTAGGCCGCTCCCGCAGTGTTCGGCTTCAGCCGGACCTGTCAGGCGACAGCCCCTGAACACGGACCACCGAGGCACCGAGACACCGAGATCGGTGTCTAATCATCTCGACGCGATCGATCTCGCGTCAGTCGCCGCGATCGCGGTCCTCGCTTCTTCTCCCCTCGCGTACGGACAGCACGCTTCCCCGACAGTAGGGGAAATACAGGCAAGGCTCCGCGCGGAAACCCCGTCGACCGTCGCGTGGGCAGGCTTTCTAGCGGCTCAGTACGCTGTCAAGGACGTCGTACCAGACGTCGTCGACGCACTGAATCGACTGGGCCCTTCGGCGGATCCTGCCGTAGCAGCGGCGTTGCTCGACGCCCTTATCCAGCTTGATGCCAGCGTGCTGGCGTCGCCGCGATGCTGCTCGCACTACTACGTCGACGCTTCACTTCTCCCCACAGCGGGCGACACGGTCCTCGCTGTGGGCCCGACCATCGCCCACTACGGGCGAAGCCTTCTGACAGAACCGGCAGGACAATTCCTCCGCTGAGGAGGTACGTCAACGAAGTCATCCTGTGGCTCGGTGTCTCGGTGCCTCGGTGGTACGTGATCAGTGAAGATCGCCGCGATCGCGATCAGCGCTTGATGTAGATCTCGCCGCTCTTCCGGAACTCCACCGACTTCTCCTCCATCCCGGCGGCCGCGTAGTCGCGGACCTGCTGGGTGAGCTCCATCGAGCAGAACTTCGGGCCGCACATCGAGCAGAAGTGGGCGACCTTCGCGCCGTCGGCGGGCAGCGTTTCGTCGTGATAGGCGCGCGCGGTCACGGGATCCATCGCCAGGTTGAACTGGTCCTCCCAGCGGAACTCGAACCGCGCCTTCGACAGCGCATCGTCCCACGCCTGCGCCCGCGGGTGCCCCTTGGCGAGGTCGGCGGCGTGCGCGGCGATCTTGTAGGCGATCACCCCGGCCTTCACGTCGTTACGATCCGGCAGGCCGAGGTGCTCCTTCGGCGTGACGTAGCAGAGCATGGCGGTGCCGTACCAGCCGATCATCGCCGCGCCGATCGCCGAGGTGATGTGGTCGTAGCCGGGCGCGACATCGGTGGTGAGCGGCCCGAGCGTGTAGAACGGCGCCTCGTCGCACCACGCGAGCTGCTTCTCCATGTTCTCCTTGATGAGATGCATGGGCACGTGGCCGGGCCCTTCGTTCATCACCTGGACGTCGTACTCCCAGGCGATGCGCGTGAGCTCGCCCTGCGTCTTCAGCTCGGCGAACTGCGCCTCGTCGTTGGCGTCGGCGATCGAGCCGGGCCGCAGGCCGTCGCCGAGCGAGAACGACACGTCGTAGGCGCGCATGATCTCGCAGATCTCGCGGAAGTGCGTGTAGAGGAAGTTCTCCTGGTGGTGGGCCAGGCACCACTTGGCGAGGATCGACCCGCCGCGCGAGACGATGCCGGTGACGCGCCGCGCGGTCATCGGGATGTAGCGCAGCAGCACGCCGGCGTGCACGGTGAAGTAGTCGACCCCCTGCTCGCACTGCTCGACCAGCGTGTCGCGGTAGACCTCCCACGTCAGGTCTTCGGGCCGGCCGCCGACCTTCTCGAGCGCCTGGTAGATCGGCACGGTGCCGATCGGCACCGGCGAGTTGCGGATGATCCACTCGCGCGTCTCGTGGATGTTCTTCCCCGTCGACAGGTCCATCACCGTGTCGGCGCCCCACAGCGTCGCCCACTGGAGCTTCTCGACCTCCTCCTCGATCGACGAGCGCACCGCGGAATTGCCGATGTTCGCGTTGATCTTCACGAGGAAGTTGCGGCCGATGATCATCGGCTCGAGCTCGAGGTGGCGGATGTTGGCCGGGATGATCGCGCGGCCGCGCGCGATCTCGTCGCGCACGAACTCCGGCGGCAGCCCCTCGCGGCAGGCGACGAACGCCATCTCCTCGGTGACCTCGCCGCGGCGCGCATACCAGAGCTGGGTCCCCTCCTTCCCCTTCTGCTGCCGCGCCGCGATCCACCCGGCGCGCCGCTTCGGCAGCCCGGCGCGGACGTCGTGTCCCTGCGGGCCGCTGGTGTCGTACAGCCGGATGGACGCGGCGCCCTTCTCGAGCGACACCTCGCGCATCGGGACGCGCAGCGGTCCCTCGAATACCTTGGTTGAATTGGGGTAGGCCGAGGCAAAGTCGATCATGGGCGGTGGCGCAAATTATACTTCCCGGATGCGTCACGCTCTGCTGCTCAGTTGCGTCGTCCTCGGCGGATCCACGCTGCTCGCGCAGCAGCCCGCGCCGGCACCGCCCCAGCCGGCTCCGGCGCGTCCGGCCGCGGCGCAGCCGGCGCCACGGCGGCCGACAGCGGCCCAGACCGCCGCGCGTACGGGCATCGCCATGACGGTGACCGATCCGCAAGGGGCGCCGCTACCGGGGGTGCGCGTGGAGATCACCGGGCCGACCGATCGCAGCGGCACCACCGACGGGTCCGGCCAGCTGCGCGTCACCGGACTGCGCGCCGGCACCTATCGCCTGCGGTTCAGCGCCGAGACGGTGGTTTCCTTCGAACGCGAGATCGCGGTGCGCGCCGGGCAGACGGGCGACATCGACATCACGCTCAACCCCGCGCCGCCGCCGCCACCGCCGCCGCCGGCGCCCGAGCCGGTCATGGTCCCGGCGCCGGTCGGCCCCGCCGGGCAGCCGCTGGTGCAATCGGTGCCCGACACCATCGAGCGGAACTTCGTCGGCAACCAGCCGCGGCTCGAGACGATGCTCTCGTGCTCGGGCAACATGCGGACGATGCTGATCCAGTTGAACGAGCCGATGCCGACGCGGCTCTACGAGAACGCCGACGTGACCTACTACGTGATCGGCGGCGAGGGCACGGTGACCGTCGGCGGCCAGCAGTCGAAGGTGCCGGTGAATACCTCGGTGTCGGTGCCGCGTGGAACGCCGCACTCCTTCACGCGCCAGGGGCGCCGCGCGCTGATCCTGATGTCGGTGCTCGCCGGCGAGCCCTGCGAGATCCCGAAATGAGGGATTGACGGGTTGACGAATTGACGCATTGCATTGCGTCAACCCGTCAATTCGTCAATCCGTCAATCTTCAAAATCCCGGGCGCAGCATCAGGCTGGCGGCCCAGCCGTTCGTGCGATCGAACGGCCGGGCCGCGGCCATCTCGAACACGATCCCGCCGACGTTGACGCGCGCGCCGAGGCCGGCGCTGCGGAACCGATCGCGGTCCCACCGCTGTCCTTCCCGCGTCCACAGCATCGCCGCATCGGCAAAGGCGAATGCCTCCACCGGCAGCCGGCCGTAATCCAGGTTGCCCGTCAGTAGACCGAGCAGCGGCGCCCGCAGCTCGACGTTCATCGACGCCACGCGGCTGCCGGCGAGCTCATCGATCAGGGCGCAGCGGGTGGCGCTGCGCCCGCCACACTCGTCCACCGCGTACGAGCGCATGTCGTAGCCGCGCACCACCGACTGCAGCCCGAGCAGGAGCGGCGTCAGCCGCGGGTCGTTCGCGCCGGGACCATAGCGGGCCGAATGCTGCACGCGCACGGCCAGCGTGACCGGACGGATCGGCATCAGGTAGCGGCGGACGTCGGCGCGAACCGCGGCATACGTGAGATCGCCCACCGCCGGTTCCACCTCCAGACGCAGCCGCTGGCCGAGCACCGGACCGGTAGGACCCGACACCGCGGTGTCCTGCACGAACGCCGCTTCCAGCTCGCCGACGTAGACCGGGCGACCGATAGGTTCGTCGACGCGATGGCGCGCCAGCGTCTCGCGCGTATCGGCATCGATGTCGCGCGTGATGGTCTGCCATTCGAACCCCGTGCGGCGGATGCCGGTTCGAAGCTCGAACCGCCGCCCCCGATCGATGTTGAATCGTGCGGCCACGCTGGCCCACTGGTTGTCGTAGCGCAGCGACGTGGATTCCCGCGTGATCGTCTCGTGGCCGACGGTCAGGGCTCGTCGCGCTCCGGCGAAACGCGAGGGGGCGAACCCCGCCATCACCCCCCAGTTCCACTGCCCCTTCCGGTTGACGTAGCCGATCTGCGCGGCGAAGTCCTCGGTGGAGGTGCCGACGCGCGCCATCATCTGCAGCTGGCGGTCGCGGAGCAGGTCGCTGAAGACCGCGCCAAAGTTGGCACGGACAGCGCCGCCGAATGTCGTCCCGGTCGACGCGCCGATGTACGGCTGCGACAGGTACTCGAGCCGGAGCCGATCGTCGTAGGGCATCGTCTGGAAGTCACCGGCCGGCGGGCGGCCGAAGGCCGGGTCGCCGAGCAGTGCAGCCATCGAACCATCTTCGGCTTCGTCCATTGGCACCAGCGCGGCGGCGGTCATATCCACCGCGCGCCCGGCCTGGGCGCGCGCGCCGGTCAGCGTCTGAATCTCGTAGCGCCCATCGCGATAGACGCTGAAAGCCAGCGTGCCGGCCCGCGTCGACACGGCGAGCGACGGGCTCGACGGCGTGATGCCGGTCACCCCGCCCGCCACGGCGGTGACCTGGTGCACGGCGCGGGTGCCGACGTCGAAGCGGAGCACGTTACTGATGCCCGACCGGTCGCTGACGAAGTACAGCGACTGGCCGTCCGGGGCCCACTGTGGGCTCACCTGCCGCGCCGGCGACGCGTCCTCCACGGCCGGGCGGATGACGCCGCTGGCCAGGTCGAGCAGGCCGATGCGCAGCGCGCCGAACCGCAGCTCGTCGATCGACGAGGTGAAGCGATCCGTGGCCAGCGCGATGGTCCGCCCGTCGGGCGACCATGCCGGGTGGAGGTCGGCGAAGGCGTCGGCGGTCAACTGCTCCACCCGACCGGTCGCCTCCGTGTAGATGAAGAGATCCGAGAGGCCGCCCTTCAACCCAGAGAAGACGATGCGCGCGCCGTCGGGCGACCAGCTCGGGTTGTACGCCTCGCCCAGTCCGTCGAGCGGCACCTCGATCCGCCCGGTCCCGCCCGCCACGTCCATCACCACGAGCACCGGGTCGCCGCCGGTGAGCGCCGTGAACGCGAAGCGGCGACCCGCCGGGTCCCACGCGCCGGACGAATGGATGTACTGCAGGCTGTCGAAGTGCGGGTCGGCGGCGGTGCTCACCAGCTTGCGCGTCACGGCCCCGGTCGACGCGTCGGCGAGGAAGAGGTCGAGCGACAGGCGGTCGCGCTCCGACAGGAACACCAGCGACGCGCCGTCCGGACTGAGCGCCGGCGCCACATGAAACCGCGCATCGTCGTTCTGCGATGAGAGCACCCGCTGCGGCCGCGCAATCGAGTGCGGCCGCTGGGATCCGTCAGTCTCGACCGACCGGTGCCACTGGCGCGTGATGTCGGCCGCCGGCAGGCCGGTCGCCTCTTCGAGCCGCGCGATGGGATCGCGGGCGCGTGAACGGAGCACCTGCGACAGCAGCGCCTCGCCGTGCTCCCGGGTCAGGTGCGTCCAGAGCGCGTGCCCGAAGCGGTACGGGAAGAAACGCCCCTCATCGAGCTGATCGAGCGCCGGCAGGCGATCGTGCAGCGCGGCATCGCGCATCCACATCGACGTATGCGTGCTGGAGGGCCCCACCGAGAGGTACTCGGCCATGCCTTCGATGAACCACGCCGGCAGCGTGAAGGCGTCCCGGCCGGCGCGGCTGGCGATGTCGATCTGAAAGGCGTGGGCGATCTCGTGCCCGAGGATGTGGTCCGTCTCGCCGAGGCCGGCGGCAAACGGCATGGCGATCCGCGACTTGATGCGCTCGGTCAGCCCGCCGGTGCCTTCGCCCGGCGACTCGCCGCTGATGTTGGTCTGCGTGAAGTGCGGGTGGCTGGCGTAGAGAATCAGCGGCTGGCGGTGATCGAAGGTGTGATCGAGCACGCGCGACAGCCGCACGTACCAGCGCTCCGCCATGCGCGCCGCGTGCCGTGTGGCGAGCTCCTCTTCCGCGTAGTAGTAGATGTCGAAGTGGTCGGTGCGCAGGACGCGGAAGTCCAGCCGGTCGTAGTGGACCTTGTTGCGGCCGAAATACTGCGCCTGCGCGTCACCGGCGAGCGCCGCCAGCGACACGACGAGAGACACGACGACCGCGGCGCAGCGTCTTTCCCGCTGGCGCCGTTCCCGCCAACGACCCATGGGCACCCCTGGACTGGTTTGGAAGTGCCCACTCTACACGCCTCATGGCTCGTAAACAAGGGACAGCGCCGATGCGCCGTCTCGCAGTCCGCGCGCCACGTCGATCCGCAGCGTGCCGCCGATGCCGAGCGCGGCGAGACGAAGGCCGGCGCCGACGTCGGCATCACGCAGGGCGCCCCCCTGCATGCGCTGGCCGGTCCACCCAAGGTCGACAAACGCCGCCGGCGCCAGGCTCACGGGTCCCTGACGGACCCACCACTGCCCCTCGATCGATGCAGTCACGAGCCGCCGGCCAAGCCGCTCGACGCGCAATCGCCCGCGATCGAGGAGCGGATGCGCCCGCAGCAGCGTCGCCCGGGCATGGCCGGTGTCCCCGGCCGGCCAGAGCGCGCCAAGAGTCCGGGACGTGACCCCGCTCGCAGCGGCCCGCACAAGCGCGACACCGCCCGTCTGGTTCGTCGACGTGCGCACGCCCCCCGCCAGCTGCCAGGAGGTGAACCGTCGTGTTCCCGCCCACGCCTGGACGGCGGCCTGCAGCGTCGCCCGGTTGTCGGTTGAGACGAGGCGCGCGCTGCCGGATGCGCTCGCGTATCGCCCGAATACCTTCCAGCGGAAGAAACCGCCGCCGGCCGACCAGCGCAGGTTCGCCGTTTCCCAGCGCGCGAACGCGAGTTCGCCGAAGACCCGTTCGCTCGGCTGCCGATCGTCGCTGAAGGGTTGCCGCTCGGCCACGGCGTCGACCTGCCAGATGCCGCGGCCGGCGCCCGGGGTCGCGAACGTCACCGCGTATCGCGGCCGCTCCGGCCAGAATCGCCAGCGCCCCGACAGCCGATCGCCGCTACCGGCGAACGATGCGACGCCCAGCTCGAGCTCGCGCGCCACGGCAGTCCGCGCGCCAAACACGATGAACGGGAGCGCCCCGCGCGGCAGCGCCGACCGCTCGACCAGGCTGACGCGCGCTTCGACCCGTCCCTGGCCCGTTGGCACGTAGGTGACGCCGGCCGCAGCCGCCGCCGGCAGCTCCGCCGCCGCGCGCTGCGCGCGGCGGAAGGCGTCGGCGGTGAACAGCGTCCCGAGCCGCAGCCCGAGGAATTCCTCCACCGGACGCTGGCGCGTCCGCACCAGCCCGTCGATGCGCACGAGATCGAGCGTCGGCTCGCCGGCGTGGTTCCACGCGTCGAGTGCCCCCACCACATCGTCCTGGACGAACCGCGCCGTGCCGAGCAGCCGCCACGCCTGCGCGTCGCCAGGATCGTCGGCAAGGGCCGCGGCCGACAGCGCGCGTACCTCGTCCCACCGCCGCTGCAGCAGGCGCACGCCGGCGAGCTCGCGATAGGCCGCGCCGCCCTGGCAGGCCACAGCGGCCGTGAGCAGGCGCTCGGCCGTGTCCAGCTGGTTCGCCTGCGCGGCACGCACACCCTCGGCAATCTGCTGCTGGCAGGCGGATGCCTCCGCGGTGACCGCGGGTGACGGCGGCGACGACGCGGCGGGCGAGGGCGGGGTAAGCACGAGCATCCAGCGTTGTGCGGCGGCCCATCGGCGCTCAAAGTCCTGCCGCGGCGCCACCTGGAAGGACGCGCGCGCCGGATCGTGAAAGACGACCCCGCGCTCGTGCCAGCCGACGACGACTACGTAGTGATACGTGCCGGGACGATCTTCGACAAGGGCGATGACCGGGCGGCCCCGCGCCAGCTCGCCGGCTATCGCGTCACCGTCACCGGTGATGCCGCTGGCGGTGTAGCCGCGCCGGACGAGGTCCGTCACGAGCACGTCGGTGCGGATGCCGGCCGCGCTGCGGTCGACGAGCGGGGCGAACGATTCCGCGTCCAGCCCCTGCGCGCCCCAGTAGCGAAGCACCATGGCGGCAGCAGCGCCGCCGCACAGCGCCTCCGATTGTGAAATGAAGGGAACGTCGAGGAGAGGCAGCGGCTGCGCGCCGCCGGGCCTGGCCCATGCCAGCACCACGAGCAGCGCGCAACACGTGGAGCGCAAACCCTAGTCGAGCGCGACGATCAGCAGGATCAACACGAGCAGGGCGATGATGATCACCGTCGTCGAGATGACGACGCGCGACTGCCCACCGGCGAGCGCCTGTTCGACCTGCTGCGCCTGGGCGGCGACCTGTGCCAGCTCCTGCGCGCTCATCGTGGCGACCGCGCTCGTCACCTGGTGCAGATCAATGCCCGCCTGGCCGGCAACGGACCTGATTTCCTCGCGCTCGAGCAGACGCTGCACCCGGCCCCGTTCCGCGTCGGCTGCATTCACGTGCTGCTGCAGCGCCGCGTCGATGGCCGCCTGCGGCGCGGCGTGGGAGGTCTGCGCGGAAAGGCGCGGGGCCGCAGTGATGACGGTGAGCAGGACTACCAGAACAGAAGCGAGTCTTCGCATTCGTGACGTTCCTCCTGGCAGCATTGTAGGTCAGCGCGAACGGCTGAGCTGGGGCGCAACACGCTTATACTGCTGATGGCCATGCCCCCCGCGGCCGTTGCTCCGCTCGCCCTCGCCGCGGTTGTCGTCATCGCTGCCGTCGATGTCCTCGCCGGCCCGCGCCTGCCGTTCTCGCCGCTGTTCACGGCGCCAGTCGTGGCCGCCGGGTGGATGAAGGGCTGGCGGGTGGCCGCCGCGGTGGCCGCCGCCGCCACCGCCGCCCGCGTCGCCAGCGAGCTGGCGGTTTCCGGATTCCACCTTCAGGTTCTGCTGAGCGCCGTCATCTGGGGGGCCGCGCTGGGGCTGCTCGCGCGCGGCGCCGCCTGGACGCGGGCGCGCACCGAGGAGATTGCCGGCCTCGAAGCCCGCGTCAACGAGCTGGCGCAGATCGAGCACAGCTTCGCATTGACCGACCCGCTCACCTCGCTCAACAACCGCCGCGCCTTCGTCGACACCCTGCAGCGCGCCGAGGCGCGCGGCCGCCGCTCCGGATCGCCGTTGGCCGTCGTCCGCATCGATCTCGACGGCTTTGCGGCCGTGAACAGCGCCTACAGCCGGCAGGAAGGCGATCAGCTGCTGCGCGCGGTGGCCACGTCGCTGTCGCTCACCACCCGCATGGGAGATCTGGCCTCTCGCCTCGAGGCGGACGAATTCGCGCTGCTGCTCTACCACTGCGCGCCCGACGATGCGCTGCGTGTCGGGCAGCGGATCGTGGACGAAGTCGCCGAGCTGGGCCGCGGCTACGGCGACGCGCGGGTCACCGCCAGCGTCGGCGTCGCCTGCTTCGCCCCTCCCGGACCCGATCCCGACGAGATGATGCGCCTTGCCGGCGCTGCGCTCCACCGCGCGCGCCAGGCTGGCGGCAACACCGTGATGATCGAGCGCGAGTGGTCGCCAGACCAGTTGCGCGAGCTGCGGCCCATGCTGCAGCCTCCCGATGCGTCACGTCCCCACTGACACCGCGCAGGACCCTGTCGCCCGCTGGCTGTCGGCGCTCGAGCAGCGGCACCTGGCCGACCTCCGCGTTCCGGAAGTGACGCGCGCGCTGCGCGCGCTCTCGTCGGCGTACGTCGAGCGCCGCGGCGGCCTTGCCCGCGGCGCGCCGCTCGACAGCGCCGGCAAGCGCGCCGCCTTTGCGCTCTATTACGCGCCGCTCCATTTCTTCGTCGTCGGCCGCATCGTGGAGGCGTTGGGCGCGGCGCTGCCGCCGCCCGGCGCCATCGTCGACATCGGCTGCGGCACGGGCGCCGGCGGCGCGGCGTGGGCGCTGGCCGCCGGCGGCCGGCCGAAGGTGATCGGGCTCGACCGCCACCCGTGGGCGGTCGACGAAGCGCGGTGGACGTACCGGCAGTTTGGACTCCAGGGCGATGCACGGCGCGGCGACGCGGCACGCGCCGTCCCGCTGCGGCGTGGCGACGCGATGGTCGCTGCGTACACGCTCAACGAACTGACGGCAGATGGCCGCGCGGCGGTCGAGCGGGCGCTGCTCGACGCAGCGGCCGGCGGCGCCCGGGTGCTTGTCGTCGAACCGATCGCGCGCGGAATTACGCCGTGGTGGGACGCCGCGGTTGAGCGCTTCCAGCGGGCGGGCGGGCGGGCCGACGAATGGCGGTTCCCGGCAGACCTGCCCGAACAGGTCGCCCGCTTCGGCAAGGCCGCCGGGCTCAACCAGCGCGAGCTCACGGCGCGCAGTTTGTATTGCCCGGGCGCATGAGCCTCGAGAACCCTGCCGACAAAGAGCCCAAGCCGCCGTTTCCCGAACAGAAGATCCCCAAGCCCGGTCTCGAGTCGGAGCTCACGCCGCGGCCGCGGTACCTCGGCCCGGACTACAGGCCGGCGGCCAAGCTCGCCGGCCAGGTGGCGCTCATCACCGGCGGTGATTCGGGCATCGGCCGCAGCGTCGCCGTGCTCTATGCGCGCGAAGGCGCCAACGTGGCAATCACCGCGCTCCCGGCCGAGCGCGGCGACGCGCAGGAAACGCGCGCGGTGGTCGAGCAGGCGGGGCGCCGCTGCCTCATCCTCGAAGGCAACCTGGCCGAGCGCGCGTTCGCGGCGTCAGCCGTCGAACGCACCGTCGAGGAGTTCGGCCGGCTCGATATCCTCGTGCACAACGCGGCGCACCAGAATCACTGGCAGCAGCTCGAGGACGTGCCTGATGAGGAATGGGAGATGACGTTCCGCGTGAACGTGCATGCCTACTTCTGGCTGGTCAAGGCGGCGTTGCCGCACCTGAAGCCGGGTGCCGCGATTATCGCCAGCGGATCGCAGACCGGCATTGCCGGATCCGGCCCGCTGCCCGCCTACTCGACGACAAAGGGCGCGATCCACACCTTCACCAAGACGCTGTCGCAGCTGCTGCTCGAGCGCGGCATTCGGGTGAACTGTGTCGCCCCCGGCCCGGTATGGACGCCGCTGAATGCGGCCGACAGGGGGCGGACCGCCGAGGAGGTGTCCACGTTTGGGTCGCACTCGCCCATCGGGCGTCCGGCGCAGCCGGAGGAAGTCGCTCCCGCCTACGTGTTCCTCGCCTCGGCAGCGGATTCGAATTACATAACCGGCGAGGTCGTGAACGTCCTGGGCGGCACGACCGTCGCCGGTTAACGGCGGAACTCTAGTTCCGCCTGGTTGCCCCCTCGAGCCGCTCGTTGAGCATCCGCGCCTCGGCGAGGTGCTTCTCCGTGGTCGGCAGCGTCGTCGCCGCCCACTGGTTCACGGCGCTGGTCGCCGCGTTGTCGCTCTGCTGCGGCGACGGCATGGCGGCGCCGGTCGTCCCCGTCTGGCTATTCGGCGCGTTGTTGTCGCCCACGGCGTCGTTGCTGTACGAGTTGCCGGCGCCGTTGCGGTCGACGCGGCTCTCGAGGTGATCGACCACGTCCTCGTGGCCATCGACCATCGCCTGCATGTATTCGCGGTCGAACTCCGCGCCCTGCAGCCGCGACAGCCGGTCACGCAGCTCGCGATGGTCGTCCGATAGCGTCGCCGGCGGCGTGAAGTTGTGGCGGCTCGCGACCTGTTTGAGCGCCTCGCCCGACCGCGTGTGGTCGTCCACCATCATCTGCGCAAAGCGTTTCACGTCTGCGCTCTGTGCCCGCTCGAGTGCCAGCTTGCCGAGTTCGACCTCGGCCATGCCTGCCTCGGTCGACTCCTCGATGAAGTCCTGATCGCCGCCGGTCAGCTGGTTGTCACCGGTTGTGCCGACCGCGTCGGCGCCCGGAGCATTGTTCGCGTCGAACTCAGCGCGATCGTTTCCGCCGCACGCGACCGTCAGCATCGCCGCGCACGTGATCGCCAGAAGCCCCATCCGTTTCATGCATCCCCCTCCGTCCGGCGTCTCCGGACACACTGAGATATCCATCCCAGCGTGTGCAAGCGTGGTGACGTGAGCGGGAGGACGGGCGCGTCAGAGCTGCGACGTGCAGTTGGGGCAGCGGCTCGCCTTGATGGAAATCGTCGAGGCGCAGAACGGGCACTCCTTCGTCGTCGGCGCGTCCGCCGGGGCGGGCGTATCGACCGCGCTCTTGATGCGGTTCACCTGCTTGACCAGCACGAACACGGCGAGCGCGACGATAAGGAAGCTGATGACCTCGTTGATGAACTGCCCGTAGGCAATCACCGGCACCCCGTTCGCCTTCGCGTCGGCGAGGGACGCGGGCGTCCCGAGCGAGGGGTCGAGCACCACGAACAGGCTGGAGAAATCGAGCCCGCCCACGAGCAGGCCGATCGGAGGCATCAGCACTCCCTCGACCAGGCTGGTGACGATGCGTCCGAATGCGGCGCCGATGATTACGCCGACCGCCAGGTCGATGACGTTGCCGCGGGCAATGAACTGCCGGAACTCCTGCCACATGGCCTGTCCCTCCGTGTGTGGCCCGACACCTTACCACGCGGCAGCGTCTTACGTATGATCGGTGCCCTCAAGGAGTTGTC
>JBFWUM010000010.1:53686-83214 GCA_050247255.1 Vicinamibacterales bacterium
TCGATGACGTTGCCGCGGGCAATGAACTGCCGGAACTCCTGCCACATGGCCTGTCCCTCCGTGTGTGGCCCGACACCTTACCACGCGGCAGCGTCTTACGTATGATCGGTGCCCTCAAGGAGTTGTCGTGTTCAGAGTGCTCATTTGGTCGCCACCCTGACCGGCGCCATCGTCACCGCGCTCGGCGATCTCCACAGCGGGACGTTCGCTTCGGACGATGCGCTGTTCAACCGAGGGACGGCCGTGGATTCACCTCGACATCGCCGGCACGTCGTGGCCCACTGCGCGGCTCCCGTACAGGTCCGACGGCCCGACCGGTGTCACCACGCGCACCCTTGCCGAGCTCGCGCACGTGCTCGGCGAAGGCGGGCTTCACTGCGGCGGCACCACCCACGGCGGACGGAAGAACGTGATCATCCGCCCCCAATACATGACCCCAATCCACGCGGCGAGCGACACCGCGCCGGCGATGCGGCCCCCAAGCGGCACGGCCTCGCCCGCGCCGACTGCAAACGACTCACGCGCGGAGCGGGTGTAGAAGATCAGGATGTTCAACCCCGCGGCGGCGATGAACAACAGCTTCATCTGGAACGCCAGGTTGTAGAAGTACTGATACGGCGCGCCGGCGACGAACATCACGCCGGTGACAACGTTCACCGCGAAGGCGGCGACACCCCAGGGCACCAGCTGCTGCAGCGGCGCCACCGGCAGCCGCCGGGCCAGCCCGATCAGGCGGAGGTCGAGCACGCCGATCGTTCCCACCATGACGCCGAGCGCCAGGAAGTGTATGGTTTCGAGCGCCGGCCACATCCACGGACCGTTCACGACGACGTCGTGCAGCCATGTGGCATCGAGCCAGGCCGCAAACGCCTGCAGCGGACCGCCGAGCGGGACCATTCCCGTGTCGCTCATTCGAGTCCGCTCTTAGGGCCGAGGTATCCCATCAGCCGGCCGGCGGTGGTCGCGCCAATCCAGGCCACCACCGACGCCACCGCCAGTACCCGGGCGCGGGCCTGCGGTGCCTCCAGGTGTCGCCGCTTGGCAAAGAGCAGCAGGACGCCGGCCGCGACGCAGAGCATCTTCACGTAGAAGACGGGGTTCGTCAGTTTCGTGGACGCGTCCGCGACGATGAGCGCGGCGCCAGAGGCCGCGTTGATCCAGAAGCCGGCCCACATCACCGGATACAGGCGGCGCATCGGCGGCAGCGGCAGATCGGGAGCGACGCCGAGCAACCGGAGGTCGGTCGCCAGGCTGATGCCGACGAGGAAGCCCAGGCCGACGGTATGGAGGAAAAGGATGGTCGGATACGCCCAGAGCGTCGGCGCCTCGCGTACCCAGGTGCCCAGGGCGGTCTCCTCCAGGCGCAGCAGCAACTCCATCGGCGCGAATGCTAGCGGAAGTCCGGGGGGCCGTGCCTGAAGTTCCCCTGAATTCTTCGTCAGCAAAGGCAGGGGTCTTGCTCACGATTGGCGTGAGGTGCGTGTATGGCTGAAGTGCTCGTCGAGTTCGATCGACCGGTGACCGTCGACGGGACCACCTACAGTGCCAGGGCGGTGGGCCGCCGGGCTGACGACGGCATGTGGGAAGGATGGTTGGAGTTCGTGCCGGTCGAGGGCGAGCCGGTCATTGGCGCGGTCGAATCGCGTCAGCCCGAGTACGAACACCTCGTGTACTGGGCAACGGGCCTGACCTCCGTCTTCCTGGAGGGCGCGCTTGCCAGGGCGCTGCACCCGCTCGCGGTGCGCGTGCGGGTCGTCCCGGAGCCGTTTTCCGATGCGCCGGCGCCGCGGTCCACGCCTCCCGCCCATGTAGTGGCGGGACCTGAAGCGGTGCTCGATCCGTTCGACGTTGGCGGCCGCAGCCTCGACATCCTGCGCCAGGAATTGACGGCCCTCAATCGCCCGCGGCTGCTCAACATCATCGCCGCGTTCGATCTGAATCCGGCGGGCGAAGATCTGGCATGGATGAGCGACGGTCAGCTGGCGACGTTCATCGTGACGGCGACGGAGACGCGGCTGGCCCGGCGGCCCTGAATAGCTCGTCCGCTGCGGCGAGCACGGTCCATCGCAACCGCTGTGGATACTGCAGCTCCTGCGCAAGGAAGTCGCGCACCGTCGTGGCAACCTCCGGCGATCGATGGCCGCCGAGCAGCGCATCGGTCCAACGGGTCGGGAAGAAGATGTCGCCCGTCGCCCGCACCTCGCGCAGCAGTTCGAGCCCGGGGCGGACGAACCGCCGGGCATGTGCCTCGCGCAACGGATGATTGAGGTAGGCGAGCGCCTCCAGCACCCACGGCTCACGCCGCCGATTCGCGACGTCGCGGAAGCGGGCAAACGCCGCCTCGCGTTCGGCCGCATCGGGTGAAAGCGCCGGCATGACGAACGCGAACCGCGCCTTGCGATCGGGGTTCTCGGTCCGTTCGAGCTGCGCCTGAAGGATCGCCCGCGCGGCGTCGGCGTCGGCGTCGCGCACCGCCAGTTCCAGCGCCATCGCAATCTCGTCGGTCTCGGCAAACACCAGGCCCGGCACGCGTTCTTCGCGCCGCCACACGCGCGTCAGCCACGCCGCGCCCTCGTCGGTGAGCACCACGTCCCGGAACGCGGAGAACCAGGCGGACTTCTGGCTTTGCGTGGCCGCGCGCGTCATGCCGTTGCGCAGCGCCGATTCCAGCGCCGGCGCGCGCGCCAGCCGCTCTTCGTGCGGCAGGTAACGCCAGAACACGCGCGCGACATACGCGAGGACACGCTGCGTATTGAGCTCGTCGGTCTCAGCGGGGAGCGCGATGAGCGCAAGGTCGAGCAGATCCCCCGGCGCCAGCTGCCCTTCGAGCAGGTTGTCGTAGAGCGTGACCCAGGCGACGCCGCGCGTCAGCGCGTCCGGGATCTCGTGGAGGTGAGCGAGCAGGTAGTCGCGGCTCGCGTCGTCCAGCACGAACATCCCGTAGCCGAGGCCGCCGCCCCCCGGCAGGACGTAGAGCGGACGCGGCAGTCCTTCTGCCCCGCGCACGCGCGTCGTTGCCGCGGATGCGACGACCGGCACCGAGCGCACCCCCTCGGTGTAGCCGAGCGTGACCTGCAACCGCTGCGGCCACACCAACCCGCGGTCGAGCGGATCGCGCATCGACACGGTGAGCCGCGAAATACGGCCCGAGCGGTTGAACCGTGTCTCGGCGCTGACCTGGGGCCGCCCGCGCTCGGCGACCCATGCCTGGCTCCAGCGGGCGAGATCCTGCGGCGTGCGACGATCCAGGATCTGCACGAGGTCCGTCCAGGTGGCCGTCCCGAAGCCGTGCGCGGTGAGGTACTCGCGCAGCCCGTCGCGGAACCGTTCCTCCCCGACGATCAGCTCGAGCTGCCGCATCACGATCGGCGCCTTCTGATAGATGATCGCGCCGTACAACTGCCCGGCGTCCTCGAGGTTCGCCAGCGGCTGGCGGATGGGATTGGCGCCGGCGGTGCGATCGACGCCGTAGGCCGTCGGGTAGTTGCCGAGAAAGAACCGCAGCTCGTGGTTCAGCGCCGGGAACGAGGGGTTCACGATCTTCTCCGCCATGAAGTTGGCGAAGACCTCCTTCATCCAGACATCGTTGAACCACGCCATCGTCACCAGATCGCCGAACCACATGTGCGCCGTCTCGTGGGAGATGAGCGTCGCCCGGTTCAGGAACTGGTTCTGCGTCGCCGACTCCTCCAGCATCAGGCTGGCCGCGTTGTAGAGCACCGCGCCCGCGTGCTCCATCCCGCCGAACTGGAACGACGGGATGAGGACGAAGTCGAACTTGCCGAACGGGTAGGCAATGCCGGTATAGGCTTCGAGCCATTCGAGCGCGGCGCCGTGCAGGTCGAAGATCGCCTCGCGATTGCGCGCGACCTTCGCGGCGTCGGTTTCGCGATGGAACATGCGCAGCTGGCGCCCGGCGCGCGATGCCGTCTCCACCTGGAACCTGCCGGCGGCAAACGAGAAGAGGTACGTCGGGAGCGGCTGGGTCTCGGCAAAGGTGGAACGCCGGCGGCCGCTGTCGACCTCCTGACGCACCAGCGCGCCGTTGGCGACGACCTCCCAGTCGGCTGGCGCTTCGAGCGTCAACGTGTAGCGCGCCTTGATGCCTGGCTGATCGAACGTCGGGAAGGCGTAGCGCGCGCGCGCCGGGACGAACAGCGTGTAGAGGAACTCGTCGTTGCGATTGAGCGCCTCGTCGCCAGCCGTGAACTCGATCTCGACGACGTTCTCACCGGCACGCGTCTCGGCTGTGTCGATGATGATGTGATCGTCGGTCAGCGCCGGCTCGATGCGGCGCCCGCCGATCCGTACGGCGTGCACCCGCTGCGCAGGCGACACGAAGTCGAGGACGATGCGGTGTGGCGCGTTCAGGTTGAGGCGCAGCGTTTCCCGGCCGGCGATCGGCGCCGTCCGCTCCGGCGGAATCACAAACGTCAGCTCGTAGCGGACCTGCGAGAATGCCGCCTCACGTTCCTGCGCGAGCGCCTCAGAGATCCCTTTGTCGGGCGCGCCCGACCCGGCCGCGGCCAGGGCAACGCCGAGCAACAGCGTCAACATCGCCGCCACGATATCAAAGTTGTGGCGCTAGAATCAGGCATGCGTTCAGGCTGGGGTTCGGCGCTTCCGCTCGTCGCGGCAGCGGCGCTCGCGGCCGTGCCGGACCGGCCGTCCGCGCAGGGCGCAGCGGCCGCCGCGGTCACCGGCCGCGTCGAGATCGGTGTCCCCGTCAATACGCGGCGCCCGGCCAATTTCTACACGAGATCGGTGCCAGGCGGGCGCCTGGCACCTGCCTCCGAACTGCGCAACGTCGTCGTCTACCTGAACGATGCGCCGACGCGCCCGGTCAACCCCGTGCGCGCGTCGATCCGCCAGGAACACGAGACCTTCATGCCGCGCGTCGTCGCCGTGCCGATCGGCTCGACGGTGGAATTTCCAAACGACGACCCGATCTACCACAACGTGTTCTCGCTCTCCCGCACACGCAGCTTCAACCTGGGGCGCTATCCGCAAGGGCAGACGCGCCAGGTGCGATTCGACAAGGCTGGTGTGGTCAAGATCTTCTGCGAGATCCACTCGCACATGTCGGCCACGGTGATGGTGTTCGACCACCCGTGGTTTGCCGTGCCGGGTGACGATGGCCGGTTCTCGCTGCCGGCGGTGCCGCCCGGCGAACGCCAGATCACCGCATGGCACGAACGGCTCGGCGACACCACGCTGCAGGTGCGGGTCGAGCCGGGGCGCGACGCCGCTGCCGATTTCGTGCTGCCCGTACCCGAGCAGCCGTGACCGTGCTGGTCGCGCTGGCCGGCGCGATCCTCCTCCTTGCCTGGCCCGCGGCGGCGCAGACAACGCGCGCATCGGCTGTCGCGCTGGACACCGCCGTCGCCCTGGACACCACGATCGACGAGGACGGCAACGCGTCCACGGGCCTGAGCGCCGATGCGCAGGCGTCGGTGGCGATCACCGGCACCCTGCAGGTCATGGTGCGGCCGTTCCTGCAGCGGCAGGGGAACGGCGACTGGAACGCGCAAGTCTGGGTTGCCGGCCTGCGCTACGAGCGGCCTGGGGACCTCGGCGTGCGGGTCGACGCGGGACTGATCCCGTCGCCGATCGGCCTTGCCAACCTGACGCTGCGGCCGCACCTCAACCCGACCATCTCGCAACCGTCGTCGCTCTTCACGCCGCTGCCGCCTGTAGCCCTGCCGATGCCGCGGACGACGCTGCTTGGGCCCGTGTACCCGGTGGGCGTGTCGGTGACGGCCTCGACGCTGCGCTGGGACGCGCGGGCGGCGGTGATCGACACGTCGCCGGTGCGCACACGCCGTGTGTTTGCGGACGATACGCCGCCCAATCCGCCGCGCTTTGCCACCGTGGTCATCGGCGGCGGCGTGACCCCGGTGGTGGGACTCCGGATCGGTGCGTCGCTGTCACATGGCGGGTGGATGAAGCCCGGCGAGACCCTGGCCGGCGGGCGCGCAGCTGACGCGACGGTCGTGACCGTCGAGGGTGAGTTCTCCTATCGCTACACGCGGGTCGTCGCCGAGTGGATCCGCGCTCGCCTGGAAACCGGGTCTGGCGGAGCGTTGATCGCGGACGGCTTCTACGTGCAGGCGCAGCAGACGCTGGCGCCGCGCTGGTTCGTCGCCGGCCGCGTTGAACGCATGGATGCCCCCGCGGCCTCGCCGGTGGACGACATCATCCGGCAGCAGTTCACGGGGGTGGAGGAAACCGTCGGCTACCGCCTGCTTCCGGAGGTGACGATCCGCGTCAGCCATCGGGCCCGCGAAGGCTTCGGCGTCCGCGGCTTCAGCCACACGGCGGCGGTGTCGGTGGTGTTCTGGAAGCGCTGGTTCTAAACGGGGAAAAACACGCGCTGGACGAACCAGTACGCGCCGGCACCGATCACGACCACCGAACCCGCATACGCCACCTTTTGCGCGACCGCGACGTTCCACCGCCGCGTCGCCGCCAGCGCTGACGCGACCACCAGCACGATCCCAAGCTGGCCAATCTCGACGCCGACATTGAAGGAGAAGAGCGACCACCCGAGCGCCTCGCGCGGCAGGCCGAACTCACGCAGCACGTAGGCGAAGCCGAACCCGTGCACGAGGCCGAAGACCAGCGCGATCCAGGCGCGCACGTCTCGCCCCTGGCCGCGCACCAGGTTGTCCGCGCCCACGAAGACAATGCTGAGCGCGATCGCCGGCTCGATGAGGCGCGCCGGCGGGGACACGATCTCGAGCGCCGCCAGCGACAGCGTGATGCTGTGGCCGATCGTGAACGCGGTGACGATCCTGACGAGGGCCGTCCAGGTGCCGCCGAGGAGCAGCAGGCCGACAAGGAACAGGATGTGGTCGGGGCCGATCAGGATGTGCTCGATGCCCGACGGGATGAACGTCCGCATCACCGCCATCGCGCCCTGCGTGGTCCCGGCGAAGTAGGTCCGCGCCGTCGAGGACTGCGAGAAGACGAACTGCTGCCGCAGCGCCGTGTCCTCGTAGACGTTGACGAACGACTGGTGGAGCGGGTCGTACGGAAACAGCGACGGCTGCAGGGTCAGGCTGCCGGGACGCGCCGCCGCCAGGCGGAAGCGCAGGCGAATCGCCTGCTGCGGGGCCATCGGCTCGGCGGTGCCCCAGTCGGGAACCATCAGCCGGCCGTCGGCGCGGATGTTGAACCGCGGCCCGAGCAGCGCCCCGATGGCGACGCGCTGCTCGTCGAGAAAGCCCTGCTCGAGCAGGCGCTCCTGCGGCACGTTCAGGTCGTGCGCCACGTCGTAGATATGCACGACCACGGAGCCGTCGATGACCTGATCGCGGATGACCAGGTCGATATAGGAGAACGGCGCCGGGTGCGCGGCCACCGGCGCGGCGGCGCCGGCGAGGCAGACGAGCGCCAGGAACAGGCGGCGGAGGATCACGCGGGCATTTTAATGTGCCGCCCGAATTCGCGCATGCGCCGCGTCGATGTCGTAGGGATCGTCCGTATAAATGACGCCGCCGTCGGCATCCACCCACGCCGTCCAGTAGCCAATGTGGACCGGCAGCCGGTCCTTCAGGGTAATCGCCTGCTCCCGCTCGGCGCCCATCGCCGACGTGATCTTCCCGCGCGTCCATTCCGGGCGGTCGCGCAGCACGTATTCGGCGAGCGCGACCGGGTTCTCGACGCGGATGCAGCCGTGACTCAGCGCCCGTTCGTCTCGGGCGAACAGCCGGTCGGTCGGGGTGTCGTGCAGGTAGACGTTGAAATGGTTCGGGAAGATGAACTTCACCAGGCCGAGCGCATTCTCGGGCCCGGGCGCCTGCCGCAGCCGGATCCCCTCGATGGACCCTTCGTCGGACCAGTCGATCCCCTCGGCGTCGACCACCTCGCCGTTCGTGCCGACCGCCTCGAGGTTGTTGCGGCGCAGGTAGTCAGGGTCGGAGGCGAGCCGCGGCAGCGTCTCTTCCATGAGGATGCTTTCCGGAATGTTCCAGTACGGGCTGAAGACCACGTAGGTCATCTCGTCGCTGAAGAGCGGCGTCGGAGTATCAGGCGCGCCGACGATGACCCGCATCGCCAGCGTTGACTTCTCACCCTCGACGACCTGCATCTGGTAGCCAGGCACGTTGATCAGCACGTAGCGGTCGCCGAGGTCGCGCGGCGCCCACCGCCACCGCTCCAGGTTCATCTTCAGCCGCTCGGCGTTGCCCTGCGGGTTCTCGAACTCCCGCACGAGCGCCGCCTGCAGTCCGCGATACTGCGGGTGGACCGGCGCCAGGGTCTCGAGCGACTCGCGAATATCGCCCGAGTCGAGCGCGCTGGCGAGCCGCGCGGCCAGGTCTTCCTCCTTGGGCTCGACCAGCCAGTTTGCATACACCTGCCGCGCCCGCGCGCCCCAGGCGAGCAGGTCGGCTGCGTAATGCAGGTAGGCAAAGGTCAGCTTCGCATCCAGCTCCGGGACGATAGCCGGGTCGAACTGCGTGCCGCGGAACCGGCGCTGCGATTCGTCGCGCAGGCGTTCGAACTCCGCCACGCCGTAGTCGTCAGGATCCAGCCCGTGCTTCACCGAGTACCGGAGTTCCGAGATCAGGCTGGCGAACGCCTGCGTCGGCTCGACGCCGTCGATCCAGGCCGGCACGAACCCGCGCGATGCATAGAACTCGCGCTCGATGGCCCAGAGCTGCGTGTTGAGACGGGTGGGTTCAATCCACTCCGGCGTTTCGGCGACCAGCGCTTCGACTGCAGGTGCATGCCGGGTGTTGTCGACGCTGCTGCAGGCAGCGGCAACGAACAGCACAACGATGATCGCGATGGGGGAAACACGTCGACCGAGCAGGCTCATGCCCGATCGGACTGCAACGTCGATACCTTCGGCCTCGGCAGATAGTAACGCTCGAGCCAGCGGCTGAGGCCGTCGAGGCCTGGAAAGAGGGTGCGCTCGTTGATGTTTGCCTGGTCGAGCTTGTCGCGCACCTCCCACTTGAGCTCGCGCGGGACGACGACCCTGCGGCAGAGGTCGGGATGCTCGTCGAGCCAGTCACCGAGGGATGCGGTCGGCCCCGGCATCAGCGAGAACAGGGCGAACTGGTTGACGATCCGCGCGTCGAGCGACGGCGGCTCCATGAAGACGACAAACGGATCGCGCGACAGCAGGTCGAATTCGCGCAGCGAGGCGAACTGGTCGAGCATCTCGATGGTGAACGTCTGCGACTGCTCCTCGTCGAGCATGGCGCGCAGGCGCTTCGGCAGCCGCGTGTTCGCCTGGACGAAATTGACACACCAGACGACCCCGTCCACGTCGAAGTGTGCCGGCACTTCGGTGGCGAAGTGCAGCGCGATCAGCGGCGAGTAGGTCCAGTCGACCAGCCGCGTCGGCAGGCCGTGGTGCTGCGCGAGGGCGAGCCAGTGCCAGATCGAGTCGTCCCCCTGGGCGCTCTGCGCGTGGGCGTACTTGCGGAAGTTCCGCAGCAGCGCGAGCTCGAGCCGTCTGATGTCGCCATGCTCGCCGGCCAGCCGCACCAGGCTCGTTGACAGGTCGTGCTGCGTGCTCGAGAGGCCGCGGAACGCGAAGGGGGAACGGAAGCGCTGGAGCTCCGGGCTCCAGTCGCCCTCGAACAGCTGCTCGAGCAGTTCGGTCCAGCTGCGCGCGCGCGGTTCCACGCCGCGGCGCGTGCACGTCGCGTTCCGCAGGGCGCCCCTTTACGGGGCGCCTAGGTGTGCCGGTACGACCTCGCCGCGCGCCGGTTTACGGCTGAGACGATCCCCTGCGGCATGGTCCGGACCAGCCACGCCAGCAGCCGGTTGACACCGCCGGTCACGTAGATCGACGTCCCGCCAGCGTTCGCCGCATACCCTTCGCGCGCAACGTCCGCCGCGTCCATCCAGAGCAGCGTCGGCAGGCGGCTCACCGAGTCGCGCGTACCGGTGACATCGTGGAACTCGCTGAGGGTGAAGCCCGGACACACCGCCGTCACCAGCACTCCCTGGCCGCGCACTTCATGGGCGAGCGCCTCCGAGAACTTGATCACGAATGCCTTCGACGCGCCGTACAAGGTGTGCCCGGCCGGCGCCGGCACCAGCCCCGCCAGCGACGCGACGTTGAGGATCCGGCCGTGGCCGCGCGCGACCATGGCCGGCAGCAGGCGATACGTGAGCTCGGCCACCGCGACCACCATCACGGTGAGGAAGTCGGCATGCCGCTGCCACGGACTCTTCAGGAACGCGCCCGGCACTCCGTAGCCGGCGTTGTTCACCAGCGCATCGATGGCGATGGCACGCGCCTCGAGCTCCTCGCACAGCCGCCGCGGCGCATCCGCCTGCGACAGGTCCGCCGTGATCACGTGCACCGTGCGCCCGTACGCCTGCCGCAGCCGCGCCGCGACCCCCTCGAGCCGATCGCGACGCCGCGCGACCAGCACCAGGTCGTAGCCATCGGCCGCGAAGACCTCGGCAAACGCCTCGCCGATGCCGGAGGAGGAGCCGGTCACGAGGCAGGTTCTCGGGTGCTTGGGTTCTCGGGTGCTCGGGTTCCGGTTCATGGGTTCGGGTTCAAGGGTTCACGGGTGGTTCGCAGGTTCGCCGGTTCGCCGGTTCGCCGGTTCGCCGGTTCGCCGGTTCGCTGGTTCGCAGGTTCGCAGGTTCTGCCAATCTCCGGGGCGGTCAACGTGGCGCGAATCGCGCCCCCGGCAGCGTCACACGCGAATTTGCCCGGATTTGCCTCGGGGGAGGTTCTTGCACCCGGTTGAGCATGGCCGGTGCCCGCTCTTTCGATCAACTCGATGCCTGGAAGCTCGCCAACGGCCTGAAAGTTGGCGTCTACCTTCTGATCAGCCGACCCGCAGTCGAACGCGATGCCGAGTTCCGTAATCAGCTGCGGAATGCCGCGGCGTCAGCGCCCCGAAACATCGCTGAAGGGTTCGGCCGATTCCAGCCAGGCGAGTTCGCCCAGTATCTACGCGTCGCGAATGGTTCCCTGATGGAGACATCGAATCACCTACAGGATGGAAAGGACCGAGGGTACTTCTCGGACGACGACATTCAACCGCTGCTCACCCTCGCCAGGCGCTCGTCCGCCGCGACGACGCGGCTCATTCGCTATCTGCGAACCCCAAGGGCCGCCCGAGCCGCCGCCCGCCCTCCGAACCCATGAACCACCCATGAACCCAAGAACCCGAACCCAAGAACCGGCACCCGAGCACCCGAGAACCCAAGCACCCGAGAACCCTATTCCACTCTTCGCAAAATCATGCACTTCAAGTAATACGTCTCCGGCACCCCGACCAGCACCGGGTGGTCGCGCCCCTGCATCCGCTTCTCGACCAGGGTGACCGGCACGTGGCTGTCGATCGATGCGTCGTGCAGGGCGGCGGCGAACATCTCCTCGTTCACGTTGTACGAGCAGCTGCAGGTGACCAGCACGCCGCCGGGCGTCAGCAGCCGCATGGCGCGCAGGTTGATCTCCTTGTAGCCGGCGAGGGCGTTGGGCACGGACGCCTTGTTCTTCGCGAACGCCGGCGGGTCGAGCACGATCGTGTCGTAGCGCGCGCCCTCTCGCTCCAGCCGGCGGAGCTCGTCGAAGACGTTGGCCTCGCGCGCTTCGAGGTGCGGGATGCCGTTGCGCGCGGCGTTGATCCGGATGCGCTCCACGGCGTCGGCCGAAATATCGAGCGCCTCGGCGCTCTCGCACTGGGGCGCCAGCCGCAGCGCGAAGCCGCCGTTGTAGCTGAAGCAGTCGAGCAGCCGCCCGCGCGCGTAGCGCGCTGCCGCCTCGCGGTTCTCCCGCTGGTCGAGGAACAGCCCGGTCTTCTGCCCCTTGCGCAGATCCACCTCGTAGGTGACCGGCCCTTCGCGCACGACGACGGCGTCGGGGATCTCGCCGTGCAGCACGGCGACCGTCTGGTCGAGCCCTTCAAGGGCCCGCACCTTCGGATCGTTCCTGGCCAGGATGCCGGCCGGCGCCAGGATCTCGACGAGCATCCGGGTGATCGCGGGCAACAGCCGATCGGTGCCCTGGGAGAGCGCCTGGACCACCACGTGGTCCGCATACCGATCGACGACCAGCGACGGCAGCAGGTCGCCTTCGCCGTGCACGATCCGGTAAGCGGTCGCGTCGAGCTGCAGCGTCTCGCGGTAGGCGATGGCGCGCTCGAGGCGCTGACGGATGAGCGCCTCGTCGGCGGGCGCGTCGCCGCGCGTCAGCATCCTGAGCGGAATCTGCGATCGATCGCTGAAGAACGCGTGGCCGATTGTGCGACGCCGCGGCCCGATCACCGCAACAATCGCGCCGGGCTCGGCGCGGACGTCAACGACATCCGCGCGATAGATCCACGGGTGCCCGCTGCGCACGCGCTGCTCGCCTCGAGCGGTGACGACAACGAAAGGCTCAATGCCCAATGCTCAATGCTCAATGCTCAATGACAAAGGGCTCCGTGCCGTTTTGCCATTGGGCATTGGGCATTGAGCCTTGGGCATTGATAGTACAATTTCTCCTCTATGGCCAACGCAACCCTTCCCCTCATGCAACGCTCCCTCGCCGACACCGACCCCGATATCGCATCGGCCATCAACCGCGAGGTGCACCGCCAGGCCGAGGGGCTCGAGCTGATCGCGTCCGAGAACTTCGTCAGCAAGGCCATTCTCGAGACGGTCGGCTCGGTGCTGACCAACAAGTACGCCGAAGGCTATCCGGGCAAGCGCTACTACGGCGGCTGCGAGTTCGTCGACATCGCCGAGTCCCTGGCCATCTCCCGCGCCAAGGCGCTGTTCGGCGCCGAGCACGCCAACGTGCAGCCGCATTCCGGCGCGCAGGCGAACATGACGGTCTACCTGACGCTGCTCAAGCCGGGCGACACCGTCCTCGGCATGAACCTGGCGCACGGCGGCCACCTCACGCACGGCCACCCGCTCAATTTCTCCGGCAAGCTCTACACGATCGTCCCCTACGGCGTCCGCGAAGACGACGAGCGTATCGACTACGACGAGCTCGAGCGGCTGGCGCACGAGCACAAGCCGCAGATGATCATGGTCGGCGCCAGCGCCTACCCGCGCGTGATCGACTTCCCGCGCATCGCCCGCGTGGCCCAGGCGGTCAACGCGCCAATGGTCGTCGACATGGCGCACATTGCCGGTCTCGTCGCCGGCGGCGTGCACCCGAGCCCGGTGCCGCACGCCGATTTCGTCACCTCGACGACCCACAAGACGCTGCGCGGCCCGCGGTCGGGGCTGATCCTCTGCCGCGAGAAGTACGCCAAGGACCTCGACCGCGCGCTCTTCCCCGGTGTGCAGGGCGGCCCGCTGATGCACGTCGTCGCCGCCAAGGCCGTCTGCTTCAAGGAAGCGATGGAGCCGGTGTTTGCGGATTACCAGCGCCAGGTCGTCGCCAACGCGCAGCGGCTCGCCGCGGCGATTGCCGCCCACGGCTTCAGGCTGGTGAGCGGCGGCACCGACAATCACCTGATGCTGGTCGACGTGTTCTCGAAGGGGATCACCGGCAAGGCCGCCGAGGCGGCGCTCGGCAAGGCGGGCATTACCGTCAACAAGAACGCCATCCCGTTCGACAGGAACCCGCCGATGACCGCCAGCGGCATCCGCGTCGGCACACCGGCCGTCACGACCCGCGGCATGCAGGGGGCCGAAATGGATCTCATCGGCGAGTTGATTGGCCGCGTGCTGGCCGCACCCGATGACGACCGCGCGATCGCGATGGTGAAGGACGAGGTCGAGCGGCTGTGCCGCAAGTTCCCGCTGTACCCGGAACTGCAGGCCTAGCTCCGCTCGTCGCGGCGTCGTTTGCCGCGGACGGCGCGCTCGCCCGTGCCGTCGACGGCTACGAGGCGCGCGAGGGGCAGCGGGCGATGGCCGCTGCCGTGGCCGATGCCATCGAGCACGGCGGGACGCTGCTCGCCGAAGCCGGGACGGGCACCGGCAAGACGCTCGCCTACCTGATCCCCGCGATCCTGAGCCGGCAGCGGGTGCTGGTCTCCACCGGGACGAAGAACCTCCAGGAACAGATCTTCTTCAAGGACCTCCCGGCCCTGCGCGAGGCGCTCGGTGTGCCCTTCACGGCGACGCTGATGAAAGGGCGCAGCAACTACCTGTGCCTGCACCGCTGGGAGCTGTTCCAGGCGCAGGCGCCGGACGCGCTGACCTCGTTCGTGCCGATGGAGCTGATTCGCTCGTGGGCCAGGCGCACGGAAACCGGAGACCGCGCCGAGCTGCGCGACCTGCCCGACGACTTTCCCACGTGGAAGGAGATTGCCGCCGACGCCGAGACGTGCCTGGGCGCCGAGTGCCCGCGCTACGGCGACTGCTTCGTCACGCTGATGCGCCAGCGCGCCGCCGAATCGGACGTCGTCATCGTCAACCACCACCTGCTGTGCGCCGATGCGGCGGTGCGGCACGGCGACTACGGCGAGGTCATTCCATCGACGTCCACGGTGGTGATAGACGAGGCGCACCAGCTCGAAGACGTCGCGACGCAGTACTTCGGCGTGGCGGTGAGCAGCTCTCGAATCGAGGAACTGGTCCGCGATGCGGCACGGATCGCGGCACCCCGTAAAGGGGTGCCCTACGGAGACTGGGACCGCGCCGTCGAGCGCGTGGCGGATCGATCCCGCACGTTCTTCGGCGGGCTGGCGATGGCCCGGATGGCCGGGCAGGTGGCCGATGCCCGCGCGCGCTATACGCCGGACTCGCTCGCCGACCACTTCGCGGCCGGCATGATGCTCGCCGGCGCGCTCGAGGGGCTCGAGGCCACGGCCGCCCTTGCCGCCCAGCGCAAAGACGATGACGCCGGCGAGGCGACCGCTGACGCGGCGGACCTGCGGGAGGCGTACGCAGCCGTCCAGCGCCGTGCCGGCGAGCTGCGCACCGACCTGCGCTTCCTGATGCGCGCCGATGACGACGACTTCGTCTACTTCCTCGAGGCGCGCGGCCGCGGGCTGCTGCTGCGCGCGTCGCCGATCGACGTCTCCCGCATCGTGCAGCAGGCCCTCTTCTCGCGGATGCGCGCCGTCATCCTCACGTCGGCGACGCTCACGGTCGACGGCTCCTTCTCCTACGTGCGCGAGCGGCTCGGCATCCGCGATGCCCAGGAGATCCGGGTGCCGTCGGAGTTCGATTACCGGCAGCAGGCGCTGCTGTACCTGCCGCGGCGCATGCCGCCGCCCAGGGCGCCGAACTTCAGCGAAGCGGCCGCCCGCGAGGTCATCGAGATCCTCAGGCGTTCGCGCGGCCGGGCCTTCGTCCTGTTCACCAGCTACGCCGTGCTGCGCGACGTCCAGCAGTTCGTCGAGATGGCGCTCGAGTATCCGATCCTGGTGCAGGGGACGGCGCCGCGATCGACGCTGATCGAGCAGTTCCGGGCCACCCCCAACGCCGTGCTGCTGGCGACCTCCAGCTTCTGGCAGGGGGTCGACGTGGTCGGCGAGGCCCTCAGCTGCGTGATCATCGACAAGCTGCCGTTTGCCTCGCCGGGCGACCCGGTCACCGCCGCCCGCATCGACGCCTTGAAGGCGCAGGGGCGGGACGCCTTCAGTGACTACCAGGTGCCCCTGGCCATCGTGGCCCTGCAGCAGGGGCTGGGGCGCCTGCTCCGGCACCGCGGTGACCGGGGGGTGCTCGCCGTGCTGGATCCCCGGTTGCGGACCATGGGGTACGGCCGCCGTTTCCTCGGATCACTGCCGCCGGCGCCGGTCACCTATGATCTGGACGACGTCACCAGGTTCTTCGGTTAAACTACTCAGAGGCCTGCGGTTAACTGGGCCGTATTTCGCACAGATTCGACAGAGGAGACTAGTTATGCGGACCCAACTGCTCCGCGGCGTGCTGGCGATTGTCGTCGCCCTGGGCCTGTCGGCCCCGGCCTTTGCCCAGAGCATCGTGCGCGGCAGCGTCGTCGACGAAACCGGCAAGCCGGTGCCCGACGCGACCGTGCTATTCGAGTTCGAGGGCAACGCGTCGCGCCGCGCCGAAACCAAGACCAACGGCGACGGCAACTTCCTGCAGGTCGGCCTGCCGTCGGGGACGTTCGTCGTCACCATCACCGGGCCGGGCAATCGGTCGGCGACCACCAAGATTCCCGTGCGTCAGGGTGAGAACCGCCTGACGCCGTTCCGCATCAGCCCTGGCGGCGCGGCAGCCCCTGCCGACGATGAGGCCGCGGCCAAGATCCAGGCGGCGGCGGCAGCGGCACTCGCGGCGCTGCAGGGCGGCCGGCACGATGAAGCGATTGCCGGGTTCCAGGCGCTGACCGCGCAGGTCCCGACCTGCAGCGATTGCTTCTACAACCTGGGACAGGCGTACGCCGGCAAGCAGGACTGGGCAAACGCCGAGACCGCCTTCAAGAAGGCGATCGAGATCAAGGCGGACCACGCCGAGGCCTACTCGGGCCTGGCGCAGATCTACAACGCGCAGCGCCGCTTCGACGATGCGGTGGCGGCCAGCAGCAAGGCGGCTGAACTGGCCGGCGCCGCCGGCGCCGCCGGCGGTGGCAGCGCCGAGGCGCTCTATAACGCCGGCGTCACCCTGTGGAACGCCCAGAAGTACGCCGAAGCGAAGACGCAGTTCGAGGCGGCCGTGAAGGCCGACCCGAAGATGGCGATGGGCTGGTACCAGCTGGCCATGGCCAACCTGAACCTCGGCCAGATTCCCGCCGCCAAGGAAGCGTTCCAGGGCTACCTGACGAACGCTCCGAACGGCGACAAGGCGGCCGAAGTCCAGGCGATGCTCAAGCAGCTCCCGTAGTTCGTGTCTCTCTCCGATCGGCTGGCCGGCATTCGCGCGCGTATCGACGCCGCGGCCCGGTCAGCCGGTCGAGACCCCTCCTCCGTCAGGCTCGTCGCCGTTTCCAAGACATTCCCGCTCGACGCCGTGCGCGAGGCCTATGCGGCCGGCCAGCGCGATTTCGGTGAAAACCGCGTCCAGGAAGCCCTACAGAAGATCAGCGCATCATCCGACTTGGAGATCAGGTGGCATCTTCTCGGCCACCTGCAGACGAACAAGGCCCGAAAGGCGGGGGCGGCGTTCGCAATGGTGCAGTCGGTCGACAACGTCGAGCTTCTTCGCAAGCTGGACCAGGCGGCCGCCGATGCCGGCGCGGCGCCGGATCTGCTGATCCAGGTGGACCTGGCCGGGGAGGCGACCAAGCACGGCGCCCCACCTGGCGAGGTGCCGCGGCTGCTCGACGCCGCGGCTGTGTGCCGCGCCGCCAGGGTCACCGGGCTGATGACGCTGCCGCCCGTGCCCGAGGCGCCGGAGGATGCGCGGCCGTGGTTTCGACGGCTTCGCGACCTGCGCGACGGGTGGCTGGCTTCGGGGGTCCCGCCCGCCATGCTCCGCGAGCTGTCGATGGGGATGAGCGGCGACTTCGAGGTGGCCATCCAGGAAGGCGCCACGATCGTGCGGGTTGGCACCGCGATTTTCGGGAGCCGACATGTTCAAGCCTGACGACGCGCCGCAGCCCCGGGGAACGATGACCGTGACGCCGCTCGACCTGCGGCAGGCGAAGTTTGCCACCGCCATGCGCGGCTTCGACAAGAACGAGGTCTCCGCCTTCCTGCTCGAAACTGCCGACGGCTACGAGCAGGCGCTCCGGGAGAACGAGCGGCTGCGGCAGGAGCTGGCGCGCGCCGAAGGCGCCCTCGCCCAGTCGCGCGAGCTCGAAGGCAGCCTGAAGAACACGCTCGTCAGCGCCCAGAAGGTCGCCGACGACATGCGCGAGAACGCGCAGCGCGAGGCGGCGCTGATCCTGGAGACGGCGCAGGTGCGCGTCGAGGACATCCAGCGCGAGATCGAGGGGCTGCGCCTCCGCCGCCGCGAGGTCGAGGCCGGCATCGAGGCGATGATCTCGACGCTGCACCACACGCTCGACTTCGTGCGCGAGCAGGACGCGCGCGAGCGCGAGGAGCGCGTCGTGCCGCACCGCCCGCGCCTCGAATCCGCCCGCCTGGCGTGAGCTCAGGCAGGGCCAAGGGCGAAGGTCAGAAGTCAAAGGTGACGATCGAGGTGCGCGTGATTCCGCGCGCGCGTCGATCCGAGCTCGCCGGCACGCGCGACAACGCGTGGCTGGTGCGGCTGAACGCCCCTCCCGTGGACGGCGCTGCCAACGCCGCGCTCGTCGAGCTGCTCGCCGATGTCCTCGAGCTTCCCCGCAGCGCGATCACCATCGTCAGCGGCCAGACCAGCCGGTCGAAGCGCATCGCGATTGCCGGCCTGACCGCCGCCGACGTGGCCACCCGCCTTGGTCGAGGCTGACTTCATCCTCCAGCACCCGCGCGGCGTGATTGCCGCCCGCGACGGGGTCATCGTCTACATCGGCTCGGTCGAAGACGCGGGCCGCGAGGTCCGCCGGCTGCGGAACGCCATGCGGATCGACGCGACCGGCTGCGTCCTGCTCCCCGCCGCCGGCGTGCTGACCGTGGGCGGACCGCTGAGCGTGGTGATCGTGAAGGAGGACGAACCGGGAACGGTTCGCATGGAGATCGCCAACGGCAAGATCGTCCGCTGGACGTAGTTACGGGACCGCCGCAATCGTATCGACTTCGAACGTCAGGTCGACGGGATATCGATAGTTCGGGAACAGCTCAACCGGCTGCGTGTAGCGCGCGGTTGCGGCCGTCCGCTGGCCGGTGCGCGTGACCTCGAGGTCCTCGGCGGCCAGCGGCACGCCAAGGTCGGCGGCCTCCGCCATGATCTGCGCGTGCAGTTGGCTGGTGGTCGCTCCGCCGCCGAACAGGAGCGCCTGCTGCGCCGCGTCCTGCAGCTCGTAGTGGCGCCAGGCCACCCGCCCGGCCTGGTAGACCGCGTGCAGCACCACGGCGACGAGCAGCAGCTTGATGACGGTCTTCAATGAATCTGGTGCAGCAGCCGATCCCACCTCACCGAGGTGTAGCCGTCGTCGAACGACCAGTAGACGAACAGCGCCTTGCCCTTCACGTAGCTCCGCGGCATGAACCCCCAGTAGCGGCTGTCCTGGGAGTTGTCGCGGTTGTCGCCCATCATGAAGTAATGGTCCTCGGGCACCATGACCGGGCCGTAGCGCACGCGGACGTCGTAGTCATCGGGCGATGACTCCTCCGGCGGCGACAGGTACTGCACGTACGGCTCGTCCAGCACCGTCCCGTTGATGTAGACCCGCTTCTGCTTCAGCTCGATGGTGTCGCCTGGCAGCCCGATGACGCGCTTGATGAAATCGCGCTCCGGGTCTTCCGGGTACTTGAAGACGACGATGTCGCCCCGCTCGATCGGATCGATCGGCAGCAGGATCCGCTCGAGCGACGTGAGCGTGGGGGCGAAGACGAACTTGTTCACCAGCAGGTGGTCGCCGATCAGCAGGTTGTTTTCCATCGACCCGGTCGGGATCTTGAAGGCCTGGACGACGAAGGTGCGCACGAAGAGGGCGAGGATGACGGCGACGCAGATCGACTCGAAGTACTCGCGCGCCGTCGACTTCACGTAGGGCTTCATTCAGTACCCACCTTCAGGACGGCGAGGAAGGCCTCCTGCGGGATCTCGACGCGGCCGACCCGCTTCATCCGCTTCTTCCCTTCCTTCTGCTTCTCCAGCAGCTTGCGCTTGCGGGTGATGTCGCCGCCGTAGCACTTGGCCAGCACGTTCTTGCGCAGCGCCTTCACCGTTTCGCGGGCGATCACCCGGTTGCCGATCGACGCCTGGATCGCGATCTCGAACATCTGCCGCGGGATCAGCTCGCGCATCTTCGACGCCAGGGCGCGGCCGCGATCGTAGGCGGCATCACGATGCACGATGATCGACAGCGCGTCAACCGGTTCCTGGTTGACGAGGATGTCCATCTTGACGAGCGGCGACTCCCAGTAGCCGGTCACGTGGTAGTCGAGCGACGCGTACCCGCGCGACATCGTCTTCAGCCGGTCGTAGAAGTCCATCACCACCTCGTTGAACGGCAGCTCGTAGGTGATCAGGACGCGGTCCGACTTCAGGTACTCGAGCTTCTTCTGCACGCCGCGCTTGTCCTGGCACAGCTGCAGGATGGGGCCGACGAACTCCGACGGCGTGAGGATCATCGCCGTGATGACCGGCTCTTCGAGCTTCGCGATCAGGCCGGCGTCCGGCAGCTTGGCCGGGCTGTCGATCTCATGGACGACGCCGTCGGTCGTCGTGACGCGGTACAGCACGCCCGGCGCCGTCGTCACCAGGTCCATGTTGTATTCGCGCTCGAGCCGCTCCTGGACGATCTCCATGTGCAGCAGGCCGAGGAAGCCGCAGCGGAAGCCGAAGCCGAGCGCCGCCGACGTTTCGGGCTCGTAGAAGAACGACGCGTCGTTCAGCCGCAGCTTGTCGAGCGCCTCCCGCAGCTCCGAGTACTGGTGGCTTTCGACCGGGTAGAGCCCGGCGAAGACCATCGGCTTCAGCTCCTTGAAGCCGGGGAACGGCTCCGTCGTCGGCCGCGCCAGCTCGGTGACCGTGTCGCCGATCTTCGCGTCGGCAACCACCTTGATGTTGGCGACGACGAACCCGACCTCGCCGACGCCGAGCTCCTCGACCGGGGTCGCTTTCGGCGAGAAGACGCCGAGACCGTCCACCTCGTAGTCCTGCTTCGTCGCCATCAGCCGGATCTTCATCTTCGGCCGCAGCACCCCGTCGATGACGCGGACGACGATGACCACGCCGCGGTACGGATCGAACCAGGAGTCGAAGATCAGCGCCTTGAGTGGCGCGTCGGGGCTGCCCGCCGGCGGCTGGAACCGCGACACGACGGCCTCGAGAATCTCGTGCACGCCGGTGCCTTCCTTGGCGCTGGCGAGGATGGCGGTCGAGCTGTCGAGGCCGATGATGTCCTCGATCTGCCGCTTGCACTCGTCGGGCTGCGCGCTCGGCAGGTCGATCTTGTTGATGACCGGGATGATCTCGAGGTTGTTGTCGACCGCCAGGTAGGCGTTGGCCAGCGTCTGCGCCTCGACGCCCTGCGACGCGTCGACCAGCAGCAGCGCGCCCTCGCAGGCGGCCAGCGATCGCGTGACCTCGTAGCCGAAGTCGACGTGCCCGGGCGTGTCGATCAGGTTGAGGACGTACTTGTCGCCGTTGGCGGCGGTGTAGTTCAGGCGGACCGGGTGCGCCTTGATGGTGATGCCGCGCTCGCGCTCGAGGTCCATGGCGTCGAGGACCTGGGCCTCCATCTCGCGCGCCTGGAGGGCGCCGGTGACCTCCAGGAACCGATCGGCCAGCGTCGACTTGCCATGGTCGATGTGCGCGATGATTGAAAAGTTACGTATGTAGCGCTGATCCATCGAGTTACGAGCAGACAATTGTAACATTCAGCCGTTGGGCCTCCCGGTGCTGCTCCTGCTCGTGACACTGCTGATTGCTGCGCCGCCGCCCGCTGCGCAGCAGGCGGATGGACTGCCCGCGCGCTACGGCGCAGTCGTCGAGGCCTATCGCGCCGGCGCGGCCGACGCCGCGCAGGAAGCCGCGACGTGGCCGCGCGAGGAGCTGACGCGCGCGCCGGCGCTGGCCGCCGGGCGCGGGCCGCGCTTTGCCGAGGCGGCAGCGCTGCTCCACCTGCGCGTCGCCAGCAACACCGCAGCGTCAGACTGGGCGCGCGGATCGGCGCACCTCGACACCGCGTCCGCGCTCGTGCAATCGCTGCCCCCGGAGGAGGAGCGGTTCGCTGAGCGCTACTACGCGGTGGTGGCCACGCTGTTCCTCGCCCACGGCGACGTGGATGGCGCGCGGGCCTGGGTCGAGCGCGGGCTGCAGCTGTTCGAGTTCAGCGCCCCGATCCGCACGGCCTCGGGGATGGTCGAGGAACTGTTCGCGCACCGCGCCGACCCCGAGTGCGCCGGGCTGGGCTGCCCTGCCGGCGCCGGCCGCACGCTGGTGCCCGAGCGCCTTCGGCAGGCCGCGCGCGAGTACGAGCTGGCGCTGCAACGCGACCCGGCGCTGGCCGAGGCGCGGCTCCGCCGCGGCCGCGTGCTGTCGCTGCTCGAGCGTGACGAGGAGGCGATCGCCGACCTGGAACCGGTCGTCAGCTCCGGTACGCCGCGCCAGCAGTACCTGGCCCACTTGTTTCGCGGGGCGATCGCCGTCCGCCGGCGCGACGCCGCGACCGCCCGTCAGTCGTACGAGGCAGCCCGGGCGCTGGCGCCGGGGCGGCAGACACCGCTCCTGGCGCTGAGCCATCTCGACGAGAGCCTGGGCGATGTGGCCGCGGCGCGCCGCCTGCTGGCGCCGCTCGCGGCTGCGGCGCCGGCCGCCGGGGATCCGTGGTGGAGTTACCAGAACGGCGGGTTGGACGAGGAGACGCTGGCATGGCTGCACGACTACGTGCGGCAGTAGTAGCGGCCCTCGTCTTCGTAGCTGCGGACCTCCAGGTCCGCCCGGCTGCGCAGGACGCCACGTTCCGCGCCAACGTCGCCGGCGTCAACCTCGACGTCGCCGTCACCCGCAACGGCCGGCCCGTGCGCGGCCTTTCGGCTCGCGACTTCATCCTCACCGACAGCGGCGTCACGCAGCGCGTCGACACCGCCTCGCTCGAGACCCTCCCGCTGAGCGTGTTCCTCGTGCTCGACACGAGCGGCAGCGTCGCCGGCGAGAAGCTGGCCAGCCTCGTCACCGCCAGCCGCGCCCTGGTCGGCGCCCTCCGCCCCGGCGACCGCGTGTCGCTCGTCACCTTCTCGGATCGCGTGGCCGTGCGCGTGCCGCTGACCACCGACGCCGCGGCGGTGGCGGCCGCGCTCGATACCCTCACCCCCGGCGGCCAGACGGCGCTGCGTGACGCGGCCTACAGCGCGCTGCAGCTGCTGCCGGCGGACAAATCACGACCGATCGTCCTGATCTTTTCCGATGGCCGCGACACGGCGAGCTGGCTGACGTCCGGCGACGTGCTCGGCGCGGTCCGCCGCGCCGGGGTCGTCATTCACGCCGTCGAACTCGTCGAAGAGGACGTCGTCGTCCGCGAGGGCGACGTGCTCGGCGGCGGCCCCAGGCCGGAGCCGTCGTCGCGCTTCCTCGGCGACCTCGTGGCCTCGGCAGGGGGCCGCCGGTGGGCCGCGTCGGAGCCGGAGCGGTTATCGGATCTGTTCACCGACGCGCTGAACGAGATGCGCTCCCGGTATCTCCTCACCTACTACCCGACCAGCGTGGATCGTGAGGGATGGCACCCGCTGAGCGTCCGCCTGGCGCGCGGGCGGGCCGACGTCACCCACCGCCCCGGCTACCAGGTCGGCGCGCGTCAGCGCTGATCGAGCGGCACGAAGCGCTGCGGGTACTCGGGGCCGGTGTAGTCGGCGCGCGGGCGAATGAGGCGGTTGTTGGCGTACTGCTCGAGGATGTGCGCCGTCCAGCCCGAGATGCGGCTGACGGCAAAGATCGGCGTGTAGAGATCGATGGCGATGCCGAGCGTGTAGTAGGTGGATGCCGAGTAGAAGTCGACGTTCGGGTTGAGTTTCTTCTCGGCCTTCACCAGCGCCTCGATGCGCTGCGACATCTCGAACCACGCCATGTTGCCGGCGCGCTTGCCGAGGTCACGCGACATCTGCCGCAGGTGCGTGGCCCGCGGGTCCTCGGTCGTGTAGACGCGATGGCCGAAGCCGGGGATCTTCTCCTTGCGCGCCAGCTTGCCCCGAATCACCTCGTCCACCCGCTCACCGCTGGCGGTCTGTCCCAGCTCGAGCAGCAGCTTCATGACTTCGGCATTGGCGCCGCCATGCAGGGGCCCCTTGAGCGTGCCGATTGCCGCGACCACGGCCGAATAGATGTCGGTCAGCGTCGCCGCGGCGACACGGCCGGCAAACGTCGAGGCGTTGAGCTCGTGGTCGGCGTGAAGGATCAGCGCCACGTCCATCGCCCGGATGGCCACGGCGTTCGGCCGCTCGCCGGTGAGCATGTACAGGAAGTTCGCGGCGTGCCCCATCACCGGGTCGGGATCGATCGGCCCGCCGCCGTTCTGCAGCCGGCCCCAGGTGGCGACAATCGTCCCGACCTGCGCCGTCAGCCGGACGGCCTTGCGGTACTGAGCCTGCGGCGAGCTGTCCTGGGCGTCGCGGTCGTAGTGTCCCAGCGCGGAGGTGACGGTGCGGAGCGCGTCCATGCCGTCCACCGGCGGCAGGCTGCGCATCAGGCGGATGACCGGCTCCGGCAGCGCCCGCGCCGCCGCCAGCTGCGACTGCAGGTCGCCGAGCTCGGCGCGCGTCGGCAGGCGGCGGTGCCACAGGAGGTAGCAGACTTCCTCGAAGGTCGCCGATTGCGCGAGATCGTGGATGTCGTACCCGCAATACGCGAGCACGCCACGGTCGCCGTCGAGCCAGCAGATCGCGGAGGACGTCGCGACGACATCCTCCAGTCCCCCCTTCGCCTTGACCGCTTCCGCCATCCCGCGATCTTATATCGCGGCGACGACGGCCGCCGGCTTCGCGGCCGGCCTGTAAATGGAGCCGACGACGGCGCCGTAGATTGTCGACTCGGCGAGCCAGTCGACCACCATCGCCGCGCCGTAGGTCGCCGTGATCGGGTACGCCACGTAGAACCAGACCACGCCAAACCCGCAGACCACCACGCCGGCAACAAATCCAAAGCGGATGCCTTCGTGCAGCCCGCTCCCGCCCTCATAGCCGCGCGCGTACATGTAGGCAAACGCCAGGAAGGCCGCCAGCGTGCCCGCAAACCCGATGGGCAGCTTGGTCATGATGTCCGCCTCCGGCCGCATGACCGCCAGGTTCGGCGCTGCCAAATCGACCAGCAGGACATCGTTGACGAGGAATCCGACCGCCATGGACGCGAGCCACGCGACGACGCCGGCCGCGACGATTCGAGACCAGTTCATGGACCCTCCTTTGATGGGTGTGGCGCGGATTGTACAGACAAAAGGCCGGCGCGAGCCGGCCCATTTTGAATCCTGAATTTTGAATTTTGAATTCCGGCGACGTCAGACTTCTTCCTCGGTCGCCGGACTCAGCACCACTTCGTCGCCCGCGTACTGCTGGACGATCGACGTCAGTCCCATGTAGAGGAACCCGACCTGGAACAGCACCAGGAACGGCAGCGTGCCGTAGATGCCGTTGGCGAGGGCATAGAAGACCGTGGCCGTGAAATAGAGGCCGAGGGCCATCTCGATCATCGGCTGGACGACGAAGCTCTGGCGGTACTTCTTGCCGATCCACTCGTCGGCCTGTCCTTCGATGCGGTACTTCGGCGTGCGCGCGAACTCGGTCTGCTTGTTCAGCAGCGCCTCGAACACCGCCTTGGTGTTGTTGACGGCGAGGCCGATGCCGATCGACATGAGGAACGGCAGGTACTTGAGCCGCGTCACCCAGTCGGCGTGCAGCTCCCGCTGGCACACCATGTAGAAATTCGCCACCGACGCCGTCGCCGCGAAGAACAGCGGCACGTCGATCAGCAGCATCTCGTACCACCCCATGTTGTAGCGGATGACCATCGACGGCGCCATCAGCACCGACAGCACGCACATCAGCGGGTAGTTGAAGTTCGCCGACAGGTGGAAGAACGCCTCCGCCTTGACGCCGAGCGGCAGGTTGGAGCGGAGGATGCGCGGCAGCAGCTTGCGGCAGGTCTGGATCGACCCCTTCGCCCAGCGATGCTGCTGCGACTTGAACGAGTTCATCTCGACCGGCACTTCCGCCGGCGACACCAGGTCGGGCAGGAAGATGAAGTTCCAGCCGCGCAGCTGCGCGCGGTAGCTCAGGTCGAGGTCCTCGGTCAGCGTGTCATGCTGCCAGCCGCCCGCGTCGCCGATCGCCTCGCGCCGCCAGATGCCCGCCGTGCCGTTGAAGTTGAAGAAGTGGCCCGAGCGGTTGCGGGCGCCGTGCTCGAGCACGAAGTGGGCGTCGAGCAGGATCGCCTGGACCTTCGTCAGCAGCGAGTAGTCCTGGTTGATGTGGCCCCACCGCGCCTGGACCAGGGCAATCTTCGGGTCGGCGAAGAAGGGCACCGTGCGCCGCAGGAAGTCTTCGGTCGGGATGAAGTCGGCATCGAAGATGGCGATGAACTCGCCCTTGGCGACCTTCAGCCCCGCTTCGAGCGCCCCGGCCTTGTAGCCGGTGCGGTCGGTACGATGCAGGTAGGAGATGTCGATCCCCTGCGCCGCCTGCCGCCGCACGGCGCGCTCGGCCACGACCGTCGTTTCGTCGGTTGAATCGTCGAGGACCTGGATCTCGAGCAGTTCGCGCGGATAATCGATCCGGCAGACCGCATCGATGAGCCGGTCGGCGACGTACATCTCGTTGAAGATCGGGAGCTGAATCGTGACCCGCGGCAGCCGCTCGAGGGTCCCCGCCGGCACCGGCTGCTTGTCCTTGTTCTTCATGTACAGGTACACGAGGTAGTACCTGTGCCAGCCGTATACGGCGAGAATGACAAGAACGAAGAAATATGTCGCGAGGATGAGCGTCTCGGAAGGCGTCATGCGGTCAAAAACCGGCGGAACACAAGGGCTGATTATAGGACATGACCGACTCTGAGCTCCAGCAGTTGCTGGCCGCCGTGAAGGCCGGAACCCTCGCCCTGGACGATGCGTCGGGCCGGATTTCCGGGGCCCTGCGCGCCGCGCCATTCGAGGATCTCGGCTTCGCCCGCGTCGATACCCATCGCGAGCGGCGCCAGGGGTTCCCCGAGGTCATCCTCGGAATAGGCAAGACTCCTGCCCAAATTGCGGCCATCGCCGGGCGGCTGACCGCGAACGGCCAGGCGCTGCTGGTCACCCGTGCGACCGCCGACGCCTTCGACGCCGTCAAACAGGTTGTGGCCGATGCCGTGTTCCATCCCGAGGCGCGGATGATCACGAGCCGCCGTGGCCAGATTCCCCCCGGCCGCGGCACCATGCTCATCGCCTGCGCCGGCACATCGGACCTGCCGGTCGCCGAGGAAGCGGCGATCACCGCCGAGATCATGGGCAACACCGTCGACCGGCTGTACGACGTCGGCGTCGCCGGCATTCATCGCCTCTTGAGCGAGCAGACCCGCCTGCACGCCGCGCGCGTCGTGATCGTCGTCGCCGGCATGGAGGGCGCGCTGCCGAGCGTCGTCGCCGGGCTGGTGAAGGTGCCGGTGATCGCCGTGCCGACCAGCATCGGCTACGGCGCCAGCTTCGGCGGCGTGGCGGCACTGCTCGGCATGCTGAACAGCTGCGCCAACGGCGTCAGCGTGGTCAACATCGACAACGGCTTCGGGGCCGCGGTCGTGGCCAGCCAGATCAATCACCTGTAATGCGTCCCGCGACACTGCGCGCGCTCGAATTCGACCGGATCGTCGAACGCGTCGTCGCGCTCGCCGCGACGCCGACCGGCGCGCGGCGGCTCGAGCAGCTGCAGCCGCTCGTCGACCCGGCACGCATCAGCGCCGCGCAGAAGGCGACGAGCGAGGGCACGCGGTTCCTGGCGACGCATCCAGGGTTCCCGCTGCGCGCGCCGTCGGACCTCGAAGCGATCGTCGACCTCCTCGGCGTCGAGGGACGCGCGCTCGAGCCGCTGCGGCTGCTGGCGCTGGCCGACTACCTCGAGTCGATCGAGGCGTCGCGCGCCGCCATCCGGAATGCCGGCGCGACATTGCCGATCCTCGAAGGGCTCGTGGCCACTGTCGCCTCCTTCAAGGGGGAGATCGGAGATGTCCGTCGCAAGATCGATCCGTCGGGCGACGTAGCCGACAACGCGTCGCCGGCGCTGGCGGGCATTCGCGATCGGCTGCGCAAGCAGCGCGCAAAGCTGCGGAGCACGCTTGAAGGGTTCCTGCGAGGCCGCGAGACCTCCAAGTACCTGCAGGACCAGGTCGTCACCGATCGCAACGGCCGCTACGTCATCGTCGTCCGCGCCGAGCATCGGCAGGCGATCCCGGGCATCGTGCACGGCGCCTCTGCCAGTGGGCAGAGCCTCTACCTCGAGCCGCTCGGCACGGTTGAGATCAATAACGACGTCGTCGCGCTCGAGGAGCAGGAGGCCGAAGAGGTCCGCCGGATCCTGCTGGCGCTCACCGATTCGTTCCGCGAGCGGCCGGACGATCTCGCCCGTACGCTCGAGGTGGCAACCGAGCTGGACGTGATCCAGGCGCGCGCGCGGTTTTCGGAGAAGGTCGGCGGCGTCGAGCCGGAGATTTCGCCCGATGGCAGCTTCGTGTTGAAGAGCGCGCGCCATCCGTTGCTGATTCTGCGAAATGACTCCCGACCCCCTTACGGAACTGTAATTCCGGTCGACATCCTGCTCGTCCCGCCGACGCGGATTCTGCTCATCACCGGGCCGAACACCGGCGGCAAGACGGTGGCGCTGAAGACGGCGGGGCTGCTGGCGCTGATGGCGCAGGCCGGGCTCCACGTCCCAGCCGACAAGGGCTCGCGCCTGCCGATCTTCCGCGCCGTGTTTGCCGACATCGGCGACGAGCAGTCGATTGCGGCGAGCCTCAGCACCTTCTCGGCGCACATCACCAACCTCGTGTCGATGGATCGCGGCCTGGCGCTGCCGGCGCTGGTGCTGCTCGACGAGATCGGCGCCGGCACCGACCCGGTTGAAGGCGGCGCGCTCGGCATCGCCGTCATCGACCACTTCCGCCGGCGCGGCGCGCACCTGATCGCGACGACGCACTACGACTCGCTGAAGTCGTACGCCTCGACGACCGAAGGCGTGCAGAGCGCGGCGTTCGGGTTCGATCCGGACACGTTTGCGCCGACCTACCGCCTGCTCTACGGCTCGCCCGGCCGCAGCCTGGCGATCGAGATTGCCGCCAGGCTCGGCATGCCGCCGGCCGTCATCGCCGCAGCGCGCGAGAACCTGACCGATCGCGAGAAGCAGCTGGCCGAGCACCTGGCGCGCGTCGACAGCGAGATGCGCGCGCTCGAGCAGGAACGGCGCGCGCTGCACCGCGAGCGCGCGGCCGTTGCCGACACCGAGCGACAGCTGAAGGTGCGCGAGCAGTCGATCCGGGACCGCGAAGAGACGTTCAGCAAGCGCCTGAACGCGCGGCTGGACGAACAGCTGCGCGACGCGCGGCGCGAGATCGACACCGTCATCGAAGGGCTGAAGGCGCGCGCCGCGGCGATGTCCGAGCGCGCGCTGTCCACCGGCCACACCGGGGCCGCACGGGCCGACGCGCGCGCCGCGCTCGACGCCGTCGTCGAAAACATCGTCGAGCGCGTCAAGCGCGGCGCCCCGGCGGCCGCGCCCGCGCCGCCGCCGCCCGCCGGGGCGATCGAGCCGGGCGCCCGGGTCAGCATCGGTGGGCTCGGCCTGGAAGGCACGATCGTCGAGATCCACGGGAAGCAGGCGGAGATCGACGTCAAGGGCAAGCGTTTGCGCGCGCCGCTGGGCAACCTGCGCGCCCTCAGCGCTGTACGGAGCACCGGCACTTCCGTACGGAGCTCCGGCACTTCCGTACGGAGCTCCGGGACTTCAGTCCCGGAGGCCACCGTGCACGTGAATGTCGACCTGCAGCCGCGCGAGGGGCCGTTGTCGGAGCTGAACGTCATCGGCTGCACCGTCGACGAGGCGCTGACGCGGCTCGAAAAGTTCATCGACGCGGCCACCGTGTCGGATCAACACTCGGTCCGCATCATCCACGGCCACGGCACCGGC